>JASKKP010000008.1 GCA_030154105.1 Bacillota bacterium | reverse complement strand
AAAGGGCCTTATTTTGGTCTGCCACAGATTACCGTTTTGGGGCAGGCCGTGCTTTTTATCCACCTGCATAGCAATGTAATAGTGCCCAACAAATCGGGAAGGAGGGGAAAGGTTTAATGGCGAAGCAAAAATACAGGGTTAGGCTTATAAGCGTAGGTACAGATGCGGAACGTCAGAAAGTAATGGACGAAACAATTAAATACCTGATAGATGCAATGGCGGAAATTGTAGTTGCAAAGCATCCCCGTCCTTCCGAACGGGGCGCCAAATATTCTAGTTCTGGGCAGTTAAAAACTTGCTGCGATAAGAAAGGAATAGTGTTTTAGATCGCGCGTTTCTCAATCCGGGAGACATAAGAGCGGGAGATCCCCAGAATACGGGCGATTTCCCGCTGTGTTTTTTTCCCGCCGTGAGGCAGGCCGTAGCGCAGTTCCAGTACCTTGCGCTCGCGGCGGCCGAGCCGCCTGATCTTCTCATAAAGTTTTTCTTTTTCAAAATGGTTTTCAATGAGGTCGGCTACTTCATCCGGGCTGGTGCCGAGGACGTCCAAAAGAATTATTTCATTACCCTCCTTATCCACACCGATAGGATCATACAGGGACACTTCCGCTCGCGAGCGCTTAAGTGAACGAAGATGCATCAGTATTTCGTTCTCTATGCAGCGGGCGGCATAAGTGGCCAGGCGGGTGCCCTGGTGGCGGTTATAGGTGTTGATGGCCTTAATCAGGCCGATGGTGCCGATGGAAATGAGATCGTCCACGTCTTCCCCGGTGTTGTCGAACTTCTTGACGATATGAGCTACGAGACGCAAATTGCGCTCTACAAGGATGTTGCGGGCGAGTTCGTCCCCGTTTTCCATAGCCTGGATGTAACGGTCTTCCTCTTCTTCGGAAAGCGGCAGGGGGAAAGCATTGCTGTTGGTTATGTAAGAGATCAGGAGGATGAAGCCGGGAAGAAGGGAAACTAGAGCGACGACCAGGGCTGGGAGCATGGTTAATACCTCCCGTGGTCCACATTTATTCCTCTGAAATAATATGGGAAGGGCTTTCCGGTTGTGCCTGTCTTCTGGTGCGGCCGAGTAGCGTATTGCTTCCATTCTTGATATAATTAAGAAGTCCAGCGAAATGCGGGGGATGGCCATGGCGGGAAAGGGTTACCTTCAGCTTTTTTGCCCCAACCTTTACCTCACGTCCGTATACAGCCTGCCGGAGGAAGACCTTAAGGAGCGCGGCATTCGCGGCCTTATTTTTGATCTAGATAACACCATTCTTAATTGGAATGCCCGCGAGGTGACCCCGGAAACCAGGTCGCTCTTCAGCCGGCTGAGGGCGGCCGGCTTTCGTAGCTGCCTGGTTTCCAACAACAAAAAGGACCGCGTAGAGGCGGTGGCGCGCGCTTTAGGAATTCCGGCTATTTCCAAAGCAGGCAAACCCCGCCGGCGGGCTTTCCGCCAGGCTTTGACTGTGCTCGGAACGGATAAGGAGGAAACGGCGGTCATTGGCGACCAGCTCTTTACAGATATTTTAGGGGGAAATCGCTTCGGCCTTTATACCGTGTTGGTTGTGCCCCTCAGTGGCCGTGAGTTTATCGGCACGCACCTTATGAGGTGGGCTGAACGCCTGTTGCTCGGGTTATTGATACGGCGCGGGCTGATACAAAAACCGGCAGAGTATCATCCCTCCGCAGGAAGGAATTAACGGCCAAGCCGTAGAAAAAAAGGACAACCAAGGCCTTATCCGGTTCAGGACTAGAATGAGGGCGGAAAGGACAGAATATGGATGCCGAAGGGGCGAAACCTTTGTCTCATCGGTTTCATGGCCACGGGCAAAACCACCGTAGGCCGGCTCTTGGCCCGTTCTTTAGGCTGGCGCCTGCAGGACAGCGACCGTGAAATTGAAAGCATCACAGGCCTTTCGATTCCCGCTGTTTTCGCCTACTATGGAGAGAGTTACTTCCGGTTTCTCGAAACCAGAGTGCTGGAGAGGCTGGTGGAAGGAGAGCACCAGGTAATCGCCACGGGCGGCGGCATAGTTCTCAGCGCGGTCAATCGGGCGCTCCTCAAGCGGGCAGGTCCTGTGGTCTGGCTCAAAGCCACCTCCGAAACCATTCTTTTGCGTACGCAAGGATTGCATGACCGGCCGCTTTTGGAGACGCCTGCACGAAAAGAACGCGTGGAAAAGCTGTTGGCTGAGCGCCAAGAATTATATCGTTCCTTATCCGATTTCGAGGTAGACACAAGCCGGCTGGGCCCGCAAGAGGTGGCCGAAAAAATAATGGCTTGGTTGGAAATGTCCGATGAGCTGTGGGAAGGCAAGGTGAATAAACTTGCTCCTGACGCGTAGCGACGTAGAAGTTATTTTGGGAGAGGCCCTCGCTGGTGGCGGTGACCTCGCCGAGATCTTCGTAGAGCGACGTCGCACCAACACCATAAGCCTCGAAGGGGAGAGAATTGAAAAGGTGAACTCCGGCTTGGACCAAGGGGCCGGAATTCGCCTGCTGGCTGGCGAAAGCAGCATTTATGTATTTACCAACGATCTTAGTTTGGCCGGATTAAAGACGGCGGCTCAGACGGCAGCCGCCGCACTGGCCGAAGGCAAAGCCGGGCGGCGGCTAATTCGCCTAGGAAGTGCGGACGACGCCCCCCCGCCACCCGTGAGGAAAGGCGACATGAGGGATAAAGTGGCCATCGTAGCTGCGGCGGAAAAAGAGGCCAGGGCGGCGGGTGATGCCATTCGCCAGGTGATGGTGTCGTACGGGGACAACGAGCAAGAAATCCTGGTCGCCAACACCAACGGCAGGGTGGCTACGGACAGGCGTTATCGAACTACCCTGGTGATTAACGTTGTAGCCGGAGACGGCAGCAACGTTCAGACGGGCTATGAATCCTTAGGAGGAACGCAAGGCCTTGAGCTTCTTAGTGTAGATAAGGTGCGAGAACTGGGTGCCCGTGCAGCTCGCCGTGCACTTCTCCTCTTGAGAGCTAGGCCGGCTCCGGCGGGACGCATGGCCGTGGTCATGGCCGGTGAAGCCGGTGGAACGATGATTCACGAAGCCTGTGGCCACGGCCTAGAGGCCGATATTGTGGGCAAAGAGATGTCCGTCTACGCCGGTAAGCTGGGGCAGCGCGTGGCTTCCGAGCTGGTTACGGTGATCGACGACCCGACGTTGCCTGGGAAGTACGGCTCCTACAGCTGCGATGACGAAGGCACTCCGGCGCAAAAAACCGTCCTCATCGAAAACGGCATCTTGAAGACTTATATGTACGACTTGGAGTGGGCGCGCCGGCAGGGGAAAAGTTCGACGGGAAACGGGCGGCGCCAATCGTTTCATTTTCCTCCCATACCGCGCATGAGCAATACGTACCTGGCTCCCGGAGATGTTCACCCGGAGGAAATCATAGCGCGTACGGAGCGCGGCCTTCTGGTCAAGCGCATGGGTGGGGGGCAGGTTAACCCTACTACCGGCGATTTTGTCTTTGAGGTGGCCGAAGGCTACCTCATTGAACGGGGGAAAATTACCGTGCCGGTGCGCGGTGCAACTCTTTCCGGCAACGGCCCCCAAGCCCTCATGGCGGTTGACCTGGTGGGAAATGATCTCGGGTTTGCCATAGGTACCTGCGGCAAGGACGGACAGGGTGTGCCGGTCTCCGACGCTCAGCCGACCATCCGGATTCCCGAACTTGTGGTCGGCGGGCTCCTATAAAGGGGGATGGCAAGGCGTATGAATCCACAAGAGCTGGTGCAGGCAGGAATACAGCAAGCCGAACGGGCGGGGGCCGACCAGGCCGAGGCTTTCTTCCTTGAACACTCCAGCCTAACCATAGAGGTTCGCGGTGGACGCTTGGAAACTCTACGCCAAAGTAAGGAATGCGGCATAGGGCTCAGAGTGCTCAAGGGCGGCAGCCTGGGATACGCTTTCACGTCGGACCTCAGCTCTCGCGCCTTGGCCGATGCTGCGCGTGAAGCCGTGGCCAATGCCGGCTACGTTGCTCCCGATCCCGCAAGAACGTTGCCGCTCCCCGCGACTACTGACCCTTCACGGGCACAACACGACCCTGTGATCTCCGATGTGCCTATTTCGGCCAAAATAGATCTGGCGCTGGCCATAGAGCGGGCTGCCTTTGCGGAGGACAAAAGGGTCACCAAGTCCGAACGTGCCGCCTATGAGGAAGTCGAATATCGCGTAGCCATCGGCAACTCCCATGGCCTGCAGGTAAGTTACCGGGGTAACTTCTGCGGAGGTTATGCCTGGGTTGTGGCTGAGGCCGATGGGGATGCGGAAACCGGTTCCGGGCTGGCCTACACCACCAGGTTCGGTGAGCTGGACCCGGAGGCGATCGGCCGGGAGGCGGCGCGCGAAGCCGTACGATTGCTCGGTGCCAAACCTATTTCCACCCAAAAGCTCGCTCTGGTATTGCCTCCCCAGACGGCGAGCCAGTTATTAGGGATTTTAGCGCCGGCGCTTACGGCTGAGGCGGTGCAAAAAAAGCGGTCCCTTTTCGCTGGACGCCTTGGCGAGCAAGTGGCTTCCGACGTGGTAACCATCGTGGACGATGGTACTCTGCCCGGTGGAATTAACACCTCGCCCGTTGACGGCGAAGGGGTGCCCACGCAGAGAACAGTGCTCGTCTCGGCAGGTGTGTTGGAAGCCTTTCTTCACAATTCCTATACCGCAGCTAAGGAAGGGACGCGTTCCACCGGCAACGGCATGCGTTCCTCCTTTAAAGGGGCTCCGGAAGTAGGGCCGACCAACATGTTCTTTGTTCCCGGGCAGGTGCGGCCGGAAGACCTCCTGGCAGGAGTCGACAAAGGCCTTTACGTTTGTGATCTTCTGGGCACCCATACGGCCAACCCTATCTCGGGCGATTTTTCCCTCGGCGCTACGGGGATCCTGATTGAAAAGGGCCGTTTCACCCGGCCGGTCCGCGGAGTAGTAATCGCCGGCAACGTGGTGGGCCTGCTGAAGGAAGTCCAAGCTGTAGCTTCTGACCTGCGCTTTTACCTTGGTTTCGGTTCACCTACCCTCCTGGTGCAGCCATTAACGGTGAGCGGTGAGTAGGTTGAAGGAAGGAGAGGGGAAACGTGCCGCTTGTCCTTGTGCTCAACGGGCCCAATCTAAACCTGCTCGGCGAGCGCGAGCCGGAGATATACGGCCGCACCACCTGGGACAGCATAGAAAGGGAGCTGCAGGAAGAGGCACGGCGGCTGGGGTTTGAGCTCGAGTGCGTGCAGTCCAACCATGAGGGGGTGCTTATTGACGCCCTTCAGGCCGCCCGCGGACGTGCCGCCGGCGTCATCATCAACCCCGCAGCCCTCAGCCACTACAGCATTGCCCTACGCGATGCGCTTGCCGCTCTTACGGTGCCCGTAATTGAAGTGCATCTTACCAACATTTACGCGCGCGAGGATTTCCGCCGCGGTACCGTGACTGCTCCGGTCGTTACCGGCCAGATAACCGGGCTCGGCGCCGCCGGGTACATACTCGCCCTTAAGGCGCTCAAATTAATCTGTTTTGCGAAAGAGGAGCCGACAAGGTGCTGACGCGGGTAGAACAGTTGCGCGCACAACTGGCGCAAAAAAACCTAACCGGAATCCTTATTACCAACCCTCCTAACCGACGTTACTTGAGCGGTTTTACGGGCTCAGAAGGTTTGCTCCTCATATTAGAAAGCACAGCCTACCTCTGCACCGATTTTCGCTATCTGGAGCAGGCCGCCCAGGAAGCGCCAGGCTGGGAGGTTGTCAAGCTAGACCGCCCTTGGACTGAAACGGTAAAAAAGCTTGTGCCCTCGGGCAGCCGGATTGCCTTCGAGGCTGAGTTCCTCACCTGCGCCCGCTACCGGGAGCTCGAGCAGGAAATTTCCGGCGTAGAATGGGTGGCGGAAAAAGGCCTGGTGGAGAAGCTGCGGGCCCGGAAAGACGCGGAGGAGATTAAGCGTTTGCGCGAAGCTATCCGGCTTACCGATGACGGCGCTCTCTACTTGAAGTCCTGGCTCAAACCGGGCCTGAGCGAAAAAGATATAGCACTGGAACTGGAGTTTTACCTACGCCGCAGAGGAGCTTCCGGACCTTCTTTTCCGTTTATTGTCGTATCCGGCCCGCGCTCTTCGCTCCCGCACGGGCGGCCGAGCGAGCGCCGGCTTGTACCGGGAGATATTGTGACTGTAGACTTCGGCGTTATCTACGACGGGTACTGCTCAGATCTTACACGCACCTTCATCCTTGGTCCTCCTGCACCGGAGCAAAAGGCCCTTTACGACCTGGTACTGGCCGCGCAGGAGCGCGCCTTGGCTCTGGCAGGTCCCGGCGTACCGGCGGCCAGCGTGGACGCCTCTGCGCGGGAAGTCATCGCTCGGGCCGGTTACGGAGACTACTTCGGTCATAGCCTCGGCCACGGTGTCGGGCTAGAAATCCATGAAGCCCCGCACCTTTCTTCGTCCTCCACAGAGGAACTCCAGCCCGGCATGGTAGTAACGGTAGAACCAGGGGTCTACCTTCCAGGGTCGGGGGGAGTCCGGATCGAGGATGTCATTTTGATAACCGAACATGGCCGAGAAGTCCTGTCTCAGGCACCAAAACACGCCTTCGTTTTATAATACCGAGGACAGCCACTTTAGTCCTCCCTTCCCTGGGAGAAAATAAGGCCAAACTTAAAGGGGGAACTACGATGATCTCAACCAATGATTTTCGGACTGGACTTACCATCGAACTCGAAGGCGAGGTTTATTCGGTAGTCGATTTCCAACATGTTAAGCCGGGCAAAGGTTCCGCTTTCGTCCGCTCTAAGCTAAAAAATATCCGGACCGGTGCCCTCATTGAGCGTACCTTCCGTGCCGGGGAAAAAGTGGAAACGGCACATATCGACCGACGGCAAATGCAGTACCTTTACTCGGCCGGCTCCAGCTACACCTTTATGGACACAGAGAATTTCGAGCAGCTGACTTTGAGCGAAGACCAACTCGGCGAAAATCTCAAGTTCCTAAAAGAAAACATGTTGATCACCGTTCTTCTCCACGAAGGCAACATATTGGGGATTGAACTACCTAATTTTGTGGATCTTAAGGTGGTGGAGACTACTCCGGGGATTCGCGGGGACACAGTTTCTGGCGCTACCAAACCGGCTAAACTGGAAACCGGGGCCGTCGTCCAGGTACCCCTCTTCATCGAGGAAGGCGATGTGATTCGCATCGATACGAGAACGGGCGAATACTTGACCCGGGCCTAATACCAGTGGGAGGCGAAAGAATTGACAAGTTTACGGGAACGGGTTTCGTACCTGCAGGGGCTGGCGGAGGGATTGGCCTTAGATACGGCCAGCCGCGAAGGAAAACTCTTAAGCCAAATGGTCAGCATCCTTAGCGACCTCGCGGGAGAGGTGGATAAGCTTCGCGAAGCCCAGCAGGACCTACAGGAGTACGTCAGCGCTTTGGACGAAAGCGTAGGCGAGCTGGAGGAAGATTACTACGGCGGCGAGGAAGATGACGAGGAGGATGAGGAAGAAGATTACATCGAAGTAGAGTGCCCTAAATGCCACGAGAAAGTCTACTTCGAGGAAGACATGCTCGAGGACAATGTGGTGACGGAAATTACGTGCCCGCAGTGCGGCGAAGTCGTCTTCAGCACCGAGAACCAGGGGGAGGAAAAGGAGGACGACGAAGAAGAAGCGTCATCCGTTGCCGAGGACTAGGGCATAAACGCCTGAATGCTGGCCCGACCTGCAACGCCAAGTTGCAGGTCTTTTTATTGCCCGTCCGCATAGAATTGGGTAGTAGGACAACAGGGGGTGAAAAAGGAATGGGCTTCGGCAAAACTGCTGGTGCCGTTTTGGAGGAAGAAATCCTCCCTTTTCTGGCTTTTTCCTTGCGCGAGCCGCTGCGGCGCCTGCCGGCTGAGGTCAAGGAGGATCTTCTCGAGATCCGGTTGCGCCTGGGGCGTATGGTGATGCTTGTCAAGGCGGACGGCGACCTGGCTCTTCCCGGGAGTCCCTGCCTGGATCAGGCAGCTATGGATCAAACACTTCAGTTTCTCACCCAGTCTTCTTTTTACGCTCGCGAAGAGGAACTGCGGCAGGGTTTTATCACCCTTCCCGGCGGCCACCGTGTCGGCATGGTAGGCCGCGCAGTGCTGGAGCAGGGCCGCATCCGTACCTTAAAACACATCAGCGGTCTGAATATACGCCTGGCCCGGCAGGTGCTGGGTGCGGCCGACTCCGTCCTTCCGTACCTTGTGGAAAACGGCGAGTTCCTAAGTACGCTGATTATCTCGCCGCCCGGCGCAGGTAAAACCACGCTCCTTCGAGATCTCATCCGCCAAGTAAGCACCGGTGTCCCCCTTTTAGGTCTTAAGGGCCATAAAGTGGGGGTAGTAGACGAACGCTCGGAACTGGCGGCTTCTTATCTCGGCGTACCCCAAAACGACGTAGGCCCGCGCACCGATGTTCTCGACGGGGCGGGAAAGGCAGAGGGGATTATGCTCCTCTTGCGTTCCATGTCACCGGAAGTGATAGCCACGGATGAGGTCGGCTCAAGGGCAGACGTTGCGGCGCTGGAGGAAGCCTTGGTGAGCGGGGTACGACTCATCGCTACCGCTCATGGGCACGGAATAAAAGATCTCAGCCGCCGCCCGTTCTTACGCGGACTTATCGCCCGCGGGCTCTTTAACCGGATCGTCTGTTTAGGAAATTCGTGCGGGCCAGGAACGGTGGAAGAGATACGAAGCGGCGATGGCTTAAAGCTCCTTGGCCCTAGCAAACAGGTTAAGGGGAAGGAGATGGCTGATGCTCTTCAGGCTGATAGGAGCGTTGCTTTTGGTCTCCGCTACGGGGAACGCAGGATATATAGTTGCCCGCCAATTAGGGGAGCGAGTTGAAATCATAAGAGGACTAGAAAACCTTCTGGGAATTTTGGGGACCCAGGTGGACTACGCGTTAACCCCTTTTCCCGACGCCTTGCTCACCGCGGGCCGAATCTCGGCACCAGCCATACGAGGATTTTGCGGCTCCGTCCTCAAGGAGCTAAAGCGGGGTAAACCCCTGGAAATTGCTTGGAGGGAAGGCGTGGAGGCCCTTCTGGAAAGAACGCCGCTTCGCGCGGAAGATGTAGAGGCGCTTTGGGGGCTGGCCCCAGTTCTAGGAGTCTCGGACCGGAAGGACCAGGTGCGGCATCTACAGCTGGCGCAGGAACTTTTGCGCCAGCGCCAGGGCGCGGCCGAGGCGGAGGCCAAGAACAACCAAAAACTCTGGCGCTCCGCCGGCGTCCTCATAGGGCTGATGGCCGTTTTGCTTCTGCTTTAACCACAGCCAGGCTTTAGGACGACATGGGGAAGGAGTGGTTGGGTGAAAGTCGATCTCATCTTTCAAATTGCAGGGATCGGTATTCTTATCTCGGTCCTCAGCATCGTGCTGAAACAGGCGGGGAAAGAAGAACAGGCACATATGCTCGGCCTGGTGGGCGTAATAATTGTGCTACTCCTCATCATCCCCACGATTAACCAACTTTTCACTACCGTACGCACGGTTTTCGGTTTTTGACGGCAGGGCGGTGAAAGCGTGGAAATCGTTTCAGTCATAGGGATGGCGGTTTTGGCTACTTTCCTGGCCCTGCTCATTAAGCGCGAGCACCCGGCCATAGCCTTCATCCTCGCCGTCGGGGCGGCCATACTTATACTCCTCTTTGCTTTGGGGCGTCTCTCCAGCCTCCTCGATGTCTTCAGGCAACTGGCGGAAAGAACCGGCATCAACCTCCAGTACTTCAATCTTCTTTTGAAAATCATCGGTATCGCTTACCTGGCCGAATTTGGAGCCCAGTTCTGCCGCGACGCAGGCCAGGAAACCATTGCCGGAGCTGTAGAACTGGCCGGAAAAGCGATCATTCTCCTCCTTTCGGTACCGATCCTCATTGCCGTTTTTGACTTGACGCTAAAACTATTCCCGAGGTGAAGGGTGTGAAGATACGCGCTCTGGTCATCTTTCTCTTTCTGCTCATCATTTCTTCAACCATGGCCTGGGCCCGAGCGGAGGACGATTTGGCCTCCGGCATTGACCTCTCTTCCCTGGAAGCAGCCACCAGGAGCCTGGAGCGGGAGCTCGGATCTCTGGCGCCGGAACTCGACCTGCATACCCTGCTCGACGAAGTGCGGAACCAGGGTGGCTTGAATTGGAGGGCTGTTCTCGAAGCCGTGGGGCGGTACCTAATCCGCGAAATAACGGCCAGCTCTAGGGTCTTAGGGCAGCTCCTCCTCGTAGTCGTCCTTACCGCAGTCCTCGTGACCATCGAAAAGAGCTTTAAAGCTACGGGAGTTGCGCGGATCGCCGAAGCGGTACTCTTCCTAGCCATTATGGGCTTCGCCATTCAGAGCTTCAGCATTGCCTTGGGAACGGGGCGCTCGGCGATAAACAACATGGTGACCTTCATGCAGGCCATTCTCCCGGTGCTTTTTACACTCCTCGTCGCGACCGGGGCCGTAACAACCGCTACCATCTTTCATCCTTTTCTTCTGGGAACAATTGCCGTGCTCGGTACCCTCACCCAGGACGTGATCTTTCCGCTCCTTTATCTCGCCACCATCTTGCACCTGGTTACCTACTTGGTACCGGAAATGAACGTCGGTCGCTTGGCCTCTCTAATCCAGAGCATTTGTGCTTTGTTGTTGGGGTTGGTCTTGTGCGCATTCATTGGGGTGAGCGCAGTGCAGGGAGCGGCCGCTCATGTGGCCGACGGAATTTCCATCCGCAGTGCAAAATTCCTGGCCGCCTCCTTCATCCCGGTCGTGGGAAAGCTCTTCGCCGACGCCCTAGAGGCCGTGGTGGGCTATACGCTTACGCTAAAGGCAGGAGTCAACGCTTTAGGGATGTTCCTAATCCTTCTCCTCTGTGCCTTTCCGCTGCTTAAGATTCTCACCCTTATCCTGGTTTACAAACTGGCCGCAGCTTTGGCCGAACCTATCGCCGACGCCCGGGTGGCCAAGTGCCTGAGCGATTTGGGGAACAGCATGGGCTTTGTCTTCGCCACCGTAGGAGTAGTGGCCCTCCTTTTCTTCCTGGCTCTAGTCATCATCCTGGGCGTGGGCAACCTGGCCACTCTGACAAGGTAGGTGAGGTTATGAGCTGGTTGAAGGAATGGATCCGGAACATAGTAGTGCTCGTTCTTTTTGGCGGCTTTGTCGAACTCCTGTTGCCGTCTAACAGCATGAAACGCTTTCTCCAGGTAGTTGTAGGGCTTTTCGTCCTGACCATGCTCCTAGAGCCGGTCACCCTTCTGGTAAATAAGGTTGAAGAAGGGTCGGCCTTTGACCTTCCGGCTGTTGCCGAAAACGGAACGGCCCAGGTACTAAAAAGCGGGCAGGAGCTGGCAGAACGCCAACGGATGAAGGTTTTGGAAGAATACCGCCGCAACGTGGCCCGCCAAATCGCCTCGCTCGTGGAGCTGAGCGGGCAGGAAAAGGTGCTGGAGGTGAGAGTTGAAGTAGAGGAAGCACCGGAAAAACCGGACTTCGGACGGCTCAAATCCCTCAAGGTGATTCTAGAGCACGCAAGGGACGGAGAACTCCCCGCGGCGGAAAGGTTTGCCCGGCTGCTGGCGGATTTTTACGGCCTTCCTAAAGATGCGGTCCGGGTAGAAATAAGGCATAAGGGAGGTTGAACTCGATGCGGGACAAGAGGGACGACTGGGACTGGCCCGGCGCTTGGGGGAAGAGGCTGAAATGGGTGAACATAGACCGAAATACCATGATAAAACTAGGTCTCCTCGCCGGGTTGGGTGTTCTTCTCCTCGTGGTCGGAAATCTGATGAAGCCTTCTCCGAACGGAAAGGCGCCGGCCGAAGGAGGGCGTGAGGCACATCCCACAGGAACCGCCGTTCCGGTTACGGGAAACAGTTACCAGATGAACCTGGAGGCGCAACTGGCGAACACCTTGGCCCAGATAAAAGGCGCTGGTGAAGTAGTGGTACAGGTCAGCTTGGAAGGCGGGAGCAGCATCAGCTACGCAACCAACTCCCAGCAGGAAGTGAGAACGAGCGAAGAAAAAGATCCGACTGGCAGCACCCGTACGTCCCAAGAGACGCGTAGCGAGGCCCAGGTTGTGATGGCCCGCGAAGGCGGCAGCGAGCGCCCGGTGGTAGCCGGCGAAACCCTTCCGGTCGTGCGCGGCGTTCTTGTGGTGGCGACGGGTGCCCGAGATCCAAGCACCAAAGAGCGCTTGGCCCAAGCAGTTCAGGTTCTCTTGGGATTGCCGGCGCACAAGGTAATGGTGCTAGAAAGGGAGGAAAAATAAGCCATGAGGTGGCGTGAGCGTAGCGTGATAATTTGGCTTGTTCTCTGTCTTGCCATCTTGCTTGCGGCAGCATTTTATCTGCGCAGCCAACAGCTACCTCCGTCGGGTGGAGAAGGGGGAAAGGCGGGCGACGCCGGGCAACCGGCCCCTCCCCCCTCACAGGCAGAGGTGAAAGCTCCAGAAACGCACGGACAAGAACCGCCATCTGCGCCCGAACGGTCAGACTACTACACAGAACAACGCTTGGAACGCGATCGTATCCGCAGCCAGGTAATGGATACACTACGGGAGATCATTCACAACCCTAATTCCGACGAAGACAACCGGCGCGAGGCGCACGCGCGCCTGCTTCAGCTCAGCCAGCAGATGGCCAAAGAAACGGAGCTTGAAGGCCTGATTAAGGCCAAGAACTTTCCCGATGCTCTAGTCATCCTACACCAAGACGCCGTGCATGTTCTCGTTAAGGTTCCGGAAATTACGGCTACCCAAGCCGCGCAGATCGGAGATATTGTAGCCACTGCCACAGGACTACCAAGGGAAAAAATCATTATTGATACTAAACCGTAGGTAAGATTGTCACTTCTTCCTTGTTCTGTTATAATAAAAAAGTAACAGTGGCAGGGAGGTATGGCCTTGGATAAGCTAGCAGGGGATATCCAGATCCTTGAGGCCGAAAACGAGATCGGCAGCGTTAGAATCGCTGATGAGGTTGTTGCCATTATCGCGGGGCTCGCAGCGACTGAGGTACCCGGTGTGGCTGGTATGAGCGGTGGCTTGGCCGGCGGCATTGCCGAGATGCTCGGCCGTAAAAACTTGACCCGCGGTGTGAAGGTGGAAGTGGGCGAACGGCAAGCGGCCGTAGACTTATTTTTGATTGTCGAGTACGGCGTCAAGATCCCTGAGGTAGCCTGGCGAGTGCAGGAAAACGTAAAGAAAGCCATAGAAAGTATGACTGGGCTCGATGTAGTAGAGGTCAATATCCACGTGCAGGGAGTAAAAATTTCCGGCGAAGAAAAGGAAGAAGAAGCTCGCGTCAAGTAAGGAAGTGAAGGTATGGGCCCGGGCGACCGTCTACTTGTATTTCTAACTGGCCTTTTTCTAATCTTTTTAGCTATAGTCATAGCTCTCACCGCAGGGAGGGCCTTAAACCTACTTCCTGTGGATGCATGGCTTTTCGGCCTTTACGCCTATGGCGGGTGGAAGGCCTGGGTAATTGCGGCACTGGTACTTTTGGCCGGCCTGCGGCTGGCCTACTTGGCCCTGCCCCGCAAGAAAGCGGAACATCTCCTGGTACAAAACTCGGAACTGGGCGAAGTCAGCGTTGCCCTGACGGCCATCGAAAACTTGGTGCAGCGTACTGCAGGCCAAGTAGAGGGCGTAAAGGACGTACGTTCGAAAGTCAACGCCCAAGCGGAAGGCGTAAGTATCAACCTTAATGCGTGGGTGGGAAGCGATGTAAACGTGCCCGACTTGGCTGTACGCCTGCAGGAAACGGTGCGCCAACGCCTCCAACAAGTCGTTGGCCTTAAAGCAATTGCGGTTAAAGTGGCGGTTAAAGATATCGGTGGCGAACCGCGGCTCAAGGTTCGCTAACCCTCCGGGGAAGAAGAGGTGCCCCATGGAAGGTTTGCAGGAATTTTTGGCACGACACGGCGGCAAGCTAGTCGGTTCGGTTTTGGGTCTGTTTTTCGGTTGGCTGGTGCTCACACGCGGTTTTTTGGCAGCCGTATTCCTATTTATTTGCTTGGCTGCAGGTTACTGGCTGGGAAAACGCTTGGATGAGCAGGAGGGGCTGAATGCTCTCTGGCGCCTGCTGTTCCCTCCACGCTAAAGGAAGGAGCGATTCGTTTGGGCCGGCGGCAGGGACGAGAGGCTGCCTTGAAGACCCTCTTTCAGGTTGAGTTGGGAGGGGTCCAGCCTGAATTTGCTTTAAGGACCACCTGCGAGGAGGATAAGGTTCCGAGCGCAGATGCCGGCTTTGCCCGGGAACTGGTCACGGGAGTTCTTAGCCGGCTTAACGAGGTCGACCAGATAATCGGACGTTTTAGCTCCGACTGGAGTGTGGAGCGGATGCCGGCCGTCGACCGGGTCATCCTGCGCGTCGCTTGCTTCGAGCTAATGTTCAGGCCCGACATCCCCGTGGCCGTGGCCATCAGCGAAGCGGTGGAATTGGCCAAGAAGTACTCCACGCCTGAAGCCGGTCGCTTTATTAATGGGGTGCTGAGCGCCGTGGCGCGGCTTCGGTCGGCAAAGGACGGGCGGGTCTGATGCAAGAGCTTGTCATCGGTATCGATACCAGCTGCTACACTACCTCCGTAGCCGCCGTTACCGCGGCAGGAACTGTCCGTGCGGACGTACGGCAGGTACTCAGCGTTCCGGAAGGCGAGATTGGGCTGCGCCAGCAGGCAGCCCTTTTTCAGCATTGGCAAAACCTGCCGGTACTTCTGGGGAGGCTGCGGAAAGAGGCGCGGGGTCCCATTATCGCCGTGGCTTACAGCGGGAGTCCGCGAAAGGAGGCAGGGTCTTACCTCCCGGTTTTTACCGCAGGCGCCAACCTGGCCAACTCTTTGGGAGCCGCGCTTCAGGTTCCGGTCTACAGCTTCAGCCACCAAGAAGGCCACCTGGCTGCAGGCGAGTTTGGCGCAGGCGGACCTGCCGGGGCGAGCTTCTTGGCCGTGCACCTGTCCGGCGGAACCACGGAACTCCTCAAGGTAGAGAGGTGGGCTTGTGGTTACAAAATATCCGTGCTGGGAAAGTCCTTGGACCTCAATGCGGGACAATTCGTGGATAGAGTAGGAGTCGCGTTGGGCCTTCCCTTTCCGGCCGGGCGTCACCTGGAGGAGCTGGCGGTTTCCGCCGGAGAAACCGAGCTCAGCCTACCATCGGTGGTGCGCGGGTACGATCTAAGCTTTGCCGGACCAACAAGCGCGGCGTTGCGGCTTTTGGAGCGCGGAGCAGAAAAAGGGGCAGTAGCCCGGGCGGTATTCCGTTCCATCGCCAAGGCGCTGGAAAAGATCCTGCGGCCGGCCGTTCTAACTACGGGCCTACGCGAAATTCTTTTAGTAGGCGGGGTGGCCAGCAACAGCCTGATTAGGGAGCGCTTGGTTGAGCGCTTGGAACATCCGGCCGTAGGTGCTAGGCTTTTTTTCGCTCCACCGCACCTCAGCACAGATAACGCCGTGGGCATCGCCCGTCTGGGGCGGGCTATTCTAAAGGGGGAGATGCCGTGACCCGTGCTTGGCCGTTACCGGCTTTGGTTTACAGCGTAAGCGAGCTTACTGAGCTCATCAAAAACAACTTGGAATCAGATCCCCGCCTGTTAGGGGTTTGGGTGCGCGGTGAAGTCGGTACGTGTAAGCACCATACCTCAGGCCACATCTATTTTACCCTTAAAGACGGGACAAGCAGTATTCGCTGCGTTATGTTCAGGAGTTTCAGCCAGCATCTCCGTTTTCAGCCGACGACGGGGTTGAGCGTTCTGGCCTTCGGCGAGGTAGGGGTCTATGCACGCGATGGAAACTACCAGCTCTACGTGCGCGAGCTGGAGCCAGATGGGCTGGGGGCGCTTTATTTGGCCCTGGAACAGACCAAGGAGCGGCTGGCCAAAGAAGGGCTCTTTAGGCCCGAACGAAAGCGCCCCTTACCTAAATTTCCTCGGCGCATTGGCCTAATAACTTCTCCTGTGGGGGCGGCGCTGCAGGATATCCTGGCCGTGGCCCGGCGGCGTTTCCCCCAAGTTGAGTTCTTGCTCGCCCCCGTGACGGTGCAAGGAAGCTGCGCGCCGTTTGAGATCGTACGGGCGTTTTCCCGTCTTAACCGGGTGAAGGACCTAGATGTTATCATCCTGGCCAGGGGTGGAGGAAGTAAGGAAGACCTCTGGACCTTCAATGACGAAAATGTTGCCCGCGCCGTTGCCGCCTCGCGCGTCCCCGTGGTGAGCGCCGTAGGGCACGAAGTAGATTACACGCTGGCCGATCTGGCTGCCGATGTCCGGGCACCGACGCCGTCGGCGGCGGCAGAACTCGTGCTCCCCGATCGCCGCGAGTTAACCCAAGAACTGCAAAACCGTGCCAGGCGCCTTACGGAAGCTTTGCGCCAGCAGCTCAGCCAAAGGCGGCAGGCCCTCAGACAGCTGAAAAGCCTTCGGCCCTGGCGCGAGCCGGCCTTTCTCTTGGCTCCTGAGCGGCAGGCTTTGGCTTACGCCCGGGACCGGTTTTACCGGGTCTTTGGAGCGTTTGTAGCCGGCAAACAAGTTGCCCTCAGCGAAGCCAGGCGTGCCCTGCAGGCTCTCAACCCGCTCGCCGTCTTGGAACGAGGCTTTGTGGCCGTCTTTGACGCAAAGAGCATGGCGGCAGTAACGCGTGCTGGGCAAGTTCAGCTCGGACAGCGGCTCCTACTCAAGTTCTGTGACGGCAGCTTGGTGGTGCAGGCTGAAGCGCATGGGGAAGGGGACTCTGTATGACGCGAAAAAACAAGGAGCTCACTTTCGAAGCTGCTATGGCCCGCTTGGAGGAGCTCACGCAGGCTTTAGAACGAGGTGATCTCGCGCTGGATGAAGCTTTGGCCTATTTTAAGGAAGGCACAGCACTCATAGAGCACTGCCAGAACCTCCTAGATGCCGCCGAAGAAACACTGCGGCTCCTGAAAGTGGGAGAGGGGTCGCTGCCGGAAGGGACGAATGGGGGGGAGCAGAAATGAATTTTGACGCATATCTGGCCGAACGCGCAGAGCGGGTGGACAAAGCCCTGGCGGATTATATGCCGACTTTGCCGGCTCCGGCCAAGGAACTGGAAAATGCCATGCGCTACAGTTTATTCGCAGGCGGTAAGCGGCTAAGGCCGATCCTTGCCCTGGCCAGCGCAGAGGCGGCAGGAGCAGACCCGGCGGTAGCTCTACCTGCAGCCTGCGCGCTTGAATTCATTCACACCTATTCCCTAATCCACGACGACCTCCCGGCTATGGACAATGACGACTGGCGCCGAGGCAAACCAACCAATCACAAAGTCTTCGGCGAGGCTCAGGCCATCCTGGCCGGCGATGGACTGCTGACGCAAGCCTTCCACATTCTGGCAACAGGCCCCTACCCGCCTTCTGTAGGCCCGGAACAGATTCTGGCCGCCATCGCCGAGATTGCCAGGGCAGCAGGAGCAGAAGGCATGGTAGGTGGGCAGAGTGCCGATATTCGCGCCCAAGGGAAAAGTGGAGACCCGGAGACCTTGTACTACATTCACACGCACAAAACGGGAGCCCTTCTTAAAGCTTCGGTGCGCGTCGGAGCTTTGCTGGCCGGTGCCTCTTCATCTACTTTATCCAGCCTTACCGTATACGGAGAAAAACTCGGCCTAGCCTTTCAAATCGCCGACGATGTTTTAGACTCTACCGGTGATCCCAGACTTCTCGGAAAGCCGGTCAAAAACGACGCCGGGAAGCAAAAACTAACCTACGTCACGCTGTACGGTTTGGAAAAAGCCCGCGCCGAAGCTAAACGGCTGGCCGAAGAGGCGGAGGCCGCTCTGATGGAGCTCGGTCCTGGTGCCGAACCGCTCCGTTACCTAGCCCGCTTCACCGTTGAAAGAAACCATTAAGTTCGGCCAGGAGGTACTGCGTCAATGTCCGCCCTGTGGCAAAATAAGATTCTCCTTACAGCCTTAATTGCCTGGGCTTTGGCGCAGGGCTTAAAGGTGCCCTTTACCCTAATGACCAGCCGCAAATGGGATTTTCGCCGCCTTATCAGCCCGGGCGGCATGCCGAGCTCGCACTCGGCGTTGGTCAGTGCATTGGCCGTGGCGGTGGGCAGGGTACGAGGTTTTGCCGCGCCGGAAACGGCGATCGCCTTGGTTTTTGCCTTCGTCGTTATGTACGACTCTGCAGGGGTACGCCGGGCAGCCGGGGCACAGGCGAGTGTGCTCAATAAGATAGTTGACGAAGTTTTTCATGGCGGGAAATTTCGCGAGGAGCGGCTGCGTGAGCTTCTGGGACACACGCCGGTGGAGGTATTCGCCGGCGCCCTCTTGGGGCTCCTTGTGGCATCCGCTATGAAGCTCTGACGCGTGTTGCGCCGGGGAAAAGGGCATGTTATAATTTTTGGCGGGTTCGACAGCAATGACAACTCTTAATGCTGACAGGTGGTGCAGTATTCTAGTCAGGGTTCTCGTTTTCGAAGGCGGGCCTAAAAATCCGCCACGGGCACATCGATGAAGTTCCTGGTGCTGGCTGTGTACGCCCAGTATACGGCTGGTGCTGGGAGTTAAGGAAGGCGGGCAACCACAACGGCATGTGGCCATTGTCCCTCCTTCCGCGGAGACCCAAGTGCGTGGTTAAGGCTACTACGGCTTGGGAATAAACCTGCATGCGGTGGCTGCTGTGTGCAGTGTAGCCTGCCTTGCGTGGTCGGGGTGGATACAGGTCCGGCTTGGTACCCGAGGGCCCAGGGGCACCAAAGCCGCTGCTGTTGAAACCTCGGCTGCAAAAGAGGCTAGAAAACGAGAACTCTGTCGGGGAAAACCCCTAGACTGTCCAATTCGATTGGGGCAGGGCAAGGATTAAAGTGTGGACTAAGTGGTAATCTAGTCCTGTGTTCGGCGACGGCACAGAACAATCATAAAGGGAAACCGCCCGAGCGGTAACGGTCGGGTGATTGTTGGGAAAACCTACTAGACCTTAAGCCACAACGTTTACTTGCTCCTGCTACCACCTGTCAACACCAGGTTTTTATACATATTTATACTTTTTGCCTTCAGCGTCCAGCATGGCAATGGGGCGTGGTGAAGTGAAACCTTCAAGTTCTAACTCTGATATATGGAGACACGGCGGTAAGGTTGCCCTCTTAACCTTTGGGCTTTCCCTTTTTCTGGGGATTGTTTCCGGCGTTGTGGTACGTAGGGTACCATTTTTTTTGGCCTTGCTTGTTCTTTTCGGTATCATCGCCTTGGGCATAGCCTTTGATATCCTGGGAGTAGCGGTAACGGCAGCAGAGGAGCCCCCACTCCATGCCATGGCGGCCAAACGGATTCCCGGAGCGCGGCAGGCTGTTCGCCTCATTCGCCAGGCTCCGGCCGTCAGCAATTTTTGTAACGATGTGGTCGGGGACATCGCCGGAACGCTCTCCGGGGCTACGGGGGCGACCATTGTCTTTTACCTTGTGCAGCGCTACCCCTTCCTACGCGAGGACGTAATTTCCCTCCTGCTCGTGGCCGTGATATCGGCCTTAACGGTCGGCGGTAAAGCGGTAAGTAAACATTACTCCATAAGGCAGGCTAACTGGATAACCTTCCAGGTGGGGAAGGTTTTTGCGTTTGGGGAAAGAATACTCAAACGGGAACTCTTGGGTTCCTCAAATCAGCGCCGGAGGTAAGCCGTATGACAGGGCTCCTGTCGCGGATCCACACCCCTTCTGACTTAAATCGGTTGAGCGTTAAAGAGCTGCGGCTTCTGGCTCAAGAACTGCGCCAAGTGATAATCGATACCGTGGCTAAGAACGGAGGGCATTTGGCTCCAAATCTAGGAACAGTGGAGCTGACCATAGCCCTGCACAGCGTGTTCAATGGCCCAGGGGACAAGATAATCTGGGACGTAGGACACCAGGCCTACGCGCATAAGCTGCTCACCGGCCGTGCCGATCGCTTTCCAACCCTGCGCCAAAAGGGCGGCCTCAGCGGCTACCCCAAGCGCAGCGAGAGCCCCTTTGACTACTTCGGCACCGGGCACAGCAGCACTTCCATTTCGGCGGCACTCGGCTTTGCTATAGCCCGCGACCTGGCGCGCGAGAACGGAAACATCTGCGCGGTCATCGGCGATGGTTCCCTTACGGCAGGTATGGCCTTTGAGGCCCTGAACCATGCCGGCCAGCTTAAGAAAAAGCTCATCGTCGTCCTCAACGACAACGAGATGTCCATAAGCAAGAATGTGGGCGCTCTGGCCAACTATCTGACCCGGCTGCGCTCCGACCCCGGCTACTTTCGCTTGAAAGAGGACATTGAGTTTCTTTTGAAACGAATCCCGGCCATCGGGCCGCAGGTGGCCAAGACGGTAGAACGGGTAAAGGATGCCGTACGCTTCATGCTCGTTCCCGGCACCCTGTTCGAAGAGCTGGGCTTTACCTATTTGGGGCCGCTGGACGGACACGACATCGGGCTCCTGCGGAATGTTTTTGCTCATGCCCGCAAGCTCCAAGGGCCCGTCTTGGTCCATGTGCTTACGAAAAAGGGGAAGGGGTATCCTCCGGCCGAAAAAAGCCCCGATCGCTATCACGGCGTGGGGCCCTTCGCCGTAAACACGGGCCAACCCGTTCAAACGCCGACAACCACCTACACGGACGTGTTCGGCCAAGCCCTGGTTGAACTGGCGGAGAAAAACCGGAGCATAGTAGCCGTCTGCGCCGCCATGAGCCACGGGACTGGTCTAAGCGAATTTGCCCGCCGTTTCCCCGAACGCTTCTTCGATGTCGGCATCGCCGAACAGCACGCTGTCACGCTGGCCGCTGGTCTGGCCGCGGCCGGGTTACGGCCAGTAGTGGCCATTTACTCTACCTTCCTGCAGCGGGCTTTCGACCAAGTCCTGCACGACGTCTGCCTGCAGAACCTGCCGGTTGTTTTTTGTCTTGACCGGGCAGGGTTGGTGGGGGAAGACGGAGCCACCCATCAAGGCCTGTTTGATATAGCCTATCTGCGCCCAATACCCAACCTGGCTCTCTTGGCGCCGCGCGACGGCGGCGAACTCAGGCGTATGCTCGCCCAAGCTTTGAATCACCCCGGCCCCGTGGCCATCCGGTATCCGCGGGCGGAAGCCGAAAAGCCGTATCACACCGGCCAAAAACCCGGCTGGGGCGAAGGCGAAGTCTTAAAAGAAGGCCGGGACGGAATGGTCCTCGCAGCGGGAAGCACGGTACTCCCGAGCCTGCGCGCCGCCCAGAGCCTAGAAGCGAGCGGTATCAGCGTCGGAGTAACGGACGTGCGGTTTATTAAACCCCTCCCGGCGGCGCTGATCCTTGAACTGGCGCGGAGCCATCCACGCCTCTTAACGGTAGAAGACCACGTCCTGGCCGGAGGATTTGGCAGCGCCGTGCTCGAGCTCTTAAGCGATAATGCCATTACGGTACCGGTGAAGAGGCTGGGAGTGGGCGATACGTTCGTCGAACATGCCAGCCGAAAAGAACAACTGCTGGAAACGGGGCTGGCAGAAGAATTATTGAGCGAAACCATGCGTGTCTACTTCGCCCGGGGCGAAGCGCGAACGAAGGAAGAACTTAAGCGGGTGGCCGAAGCCCATGGCCGGTAAACGCCTGGACGTTCTCCTGGTAGAAAGAGGACTAGCCCCAAGCCGCGAACGGGCACAGGCCAGGGTTCTGGCCGGAGAGGTTTTGGTGGGGGGGCGTCCGGTTTTAAAACCGGGCACGCGTGTGCCCGAAGATGTAGAACTTACCGTTACTGGTTCCGATTTGCCGTACGTAAGCCGCGGTGGGCTTAAATTGGAAAAAGCAATAAAAAGCTTCGGCCTCGATCTTCGCGGCAAAATCGTTCTCGACGTGGGAGCGTCTACCGGTGGGTTTACCGATTGTGCTCTCCAGCATGGCGCTGCCCGCGTTTACGCGGTGGACGTGGGTTACGGCCAACTGGCCTGGAAGCTGCGGCAAGACCCTCGCGTAGTGGTGCTCGAGCGTACCAACATCCGCTATCTCGAAAAAAACCTGCTTTCCCCGCTGCCTGAGCTGGCGTGCATCGATGTTTCTTTTATTTCCCTATCTAAGGTAATCCCCAAGGTAGTAGAACTCTTGACCGGCAAGAAAGAGGTTGTGGCTCTCGTAAAGCCGCAATTTGAGGTCGGCAAAGGCAAGGTGGGCAAAGGCGGCATCGTCCGTAGCCCCGAGCTTCACCAAGAGGTTCTAAAACGGGTATTGATGGAGGTTGAAGAACATCTCACCTGCGCCGGCCTCGACTTTTCACCAATTAAGGGAACAAAAGGCAACATCGAATACCTACTTTATGCCCGCGAGGGTCCACGCGTACCCCTGCCGGACCTGGCCCAAGTGGTTGCTGCGGCCCACGCGGAGCTGGACAAAGGGTCAAATAACTGAGCCAGGACCCTAGGTTCAGGGGACCGGCTCTTTTTTGTGCCGCCGGCAAAGCCTACAGGATTTCCTTCTATTCCGGCGAATTTAAGAAACGGAGGGTGAAAGGTGACGCAAAGCGATGTTTTCACCCTGGGGCTTATAATCGGGGTCATTGTCCTGTATACTACCTCTATTCGCCTAAGACGCTGGTTGCACCGCAGGCGGTGGCGCGAAGCCAAACAGGCGGAAATCAGAGCTGCAGCCATACTGGCGCGACACGGCTTTCGAGTCCTGCGCCGCCAGCCTACGGCAAGGACCCTAATCAAGGTGAACGGCAAGCCTCACTATTCCACCATCCGAGCCGATTTTCTGGCCCGGCGAGGTTTTTTCACCTATGTGGTAGAAGTAAAGAGCGGTCGTACCGCCCCGCGGCTTTGGGCCCGTACACGCCGCCAACTCCTGGAGTACCAACTGGCGTTTCGTCCGCATGGTATGATCCTGGTGGACATGGAGAAAGAAAAAGTAAAAGAGGTGGTTATCCGGCCTGGCCCTACCTGGCGTTCTCTCCTGCCGGTAGGACTTGCCGGCCTGGCCGGCTTCCTCCTCGGAGGATTTGGCGTCTACATTGTAGGCAAGGGGACATGGTTATGCAGATAAAAAACGTGGCCTTGGTGGTCAACAAGGAAAAAGCTCAGGCACGCGAAATGGGCCGCTTCATCGTTACATACTGCCGGGAACATAGCCTTGGTCCGTCTTTGTTGCCGGTCGACGCCGCCTTCCTCGGCTATCCGGAGCTGGCGGCGTCGCTGCAGGAGTTGCGCCAACGGGCGGACCTGGTCATTTCTCTGGGGGGCGACGGTACTCTGCTCGGGGCGGCCAGGCTTTTTGCCGAAGCAGGGGTACCGGTACTGGGGATTAATTTGGGGCGCTTGGGCTTTCTTACCGCGGCAGAGCCGGAACAACTAGAAACGGTGCTTGCCGACCTGGTGGGCGGCCGCTGCAGCATCGATGAGCGCACGCTCCTTAAGGCCGGGATCTGGCGTCGGGACCAGTTGGTCGAGGAATCCCTGGCCCTGAACGATGTGGTTATCACGAAAGGGGCCTTTGCCCGTATCATTTCCGTCTCCTGCTACATCGATGATGAATACCTAACCACCTACCCCGGTGATGGTATAATAGTGGCTACGGCAACCGGATCTACGGCCTACTCGCTTTCCGCAGGAGGCCCCATTCTCAATCCTTCCCTTGACTGCCTCATTATCACTCCCATCTGCCCGCACACTCTGTCGGCGCGCAGCATAGTGATTTCCGGACAGGAAACGTTACAAGCGGTGGTGAACTCCGACCACGGGGATGTGATGCTTACAGTGGACGGGCAGAAAGGTTACCCGCTGGAGCCAGAAGACCGCATTGTGGTTACCCGGGCAACGTGTAAAGCGAAGTTGGTACGGCTGCCGGGGCAAAGTTTTTACCGGATTTTGCGTACTAGGTTGCAGGATATCCCCATTGCCCAGGCTTGATCCAGAATTCAAAGGAGACGAAAGCGAGAGGAGGGATTTGTAAATGAAAGTACGGCGCCAAATGAAAATCTTAGAGCTCATTAATTCCCGTCCCATCGAGACTCAGGAGGAGCTTGCCGAACTCTTAAGCCAAAGCGGCTTTGAAGTAACGCAGGCCACCGTCTCCCGGGATATAAAAGAACTTCGGCTTATCAAGGTCCCGGCCGGTCAAGACCGTTACCGCTACGCCCTTCCGCCGGAGCTCCCTAAAGGAACCATCGAGCCGCGCCTACGGCGCATTTTCCGAGAATCGGTCATCAGCATGGACAGCAGCGAGAACCTCATCGTGGTCAAGTGCTTACCAGGTTCGGCCCAGGCAGTAGGGTCGGCCATCGACAACCTGGATTGGGAGGACGTCATCGGCACCGTCGCCGGCGATGACACCATCTTGGTGGTGGTAAAGCAGAAGGAAAAGGTCCCGGAAGTGCTAAAGGGCTTTGAGCAGCTAATGGGTTAGAGGTGGTACCATGTTGGAAGCCCTAGCCGTCCACAACTTCGCCTTGATCGACAACCTGTCTCTTGAGTTTGAACCCGGCCTCAACGTCCTCACCGGTGAAACCGGCGCCGGTAAATCCATCATTATCGACGCCTTGGGGGTGGCTTTGGGCGAGCGCGCTTCTGCCGACTATATTCGCTCCGGTGCAAACTCGGCCCGCGTTGAAGCCTGCTTCAGCTTTCCGCGCGGCCATCCGGTAGAAAGGGTCCTAGAGGCACAAGGGATTCCGGCGGAAGAAAACACCTTGGTTCTCACGCGCGAGCTAAATAGCTCCGGCCGGAACGTCTGCCGGGTGAACAGCCACCTGGTTACTACGGCCCAGCTCAGAGAAATTGCCTCTCTTCTCGTAGATATTCACGGCCAACACCAGCATCAACGCCTCTTACAACCAGGAACCCATCTAGAATTTCTCGACGCCTTTGGCGGGCCCGACCACCAGCGGCTTGTAGACGAAGTGCGCTCCCTCTATGAGCGCTACTCCCAGCTGAAAGCGACTCTTCAAGATTATGCCCGCACGGCGCGTGAACGAGCCCAGCGCCAGGATATGCTGCAGTTTCAAATCAAGGAAATCGACGCCGCCAGATTGCGGGAAGGGGAACTGGAAGAGCTGGAAGAAGAAAAGCGGGTTCTAGTACAAAGAGAAAAGCTGCTCACGCTGGTCCGCTCCGCGTACGGGCTTCTTTACGGCGGCGAGATGGAGCCGGGCGCGCTGGACGCCCTGGGCAGGGCACATGCCCTTTTGCAAGAAGCTCGGGCCATCGATAAACGCCTCGCCGCCGTAGAAGAAGCGGTGGCGGCCGCCCTTTACAGCCTGGAAGAGGTCGTCCCTGAATTAAGGCGCTACCAAGAGGATTTTCCCTTGGAGCAGGGGCGCTTGGAAGAGCTGGAAGAACGGCTCCAGCTAATCCGAACTTTGAGCCGCAAATACGGATCGACTATCGCCGAGATCTTGGCCTACCGCGCTGAAGCCGCAGCGGAATTGGAGAAGCTTACCCGCGCAGAGGAAGATTCGGATACCCTTAAAGGAGAACTTGACGGCATCGCCTCCCAACTGGCGGCCCGCTCTACCGACCTGGCCCTGGCCCGGCGCAGGCTTGCCCAAATCCTGGAAAAAAAGCTTACGGCCGAGCTGGCCGACTTAGGCATGGCCAAAAGCAAGTTTCAAATAGCCCTTGACGTGGAAGAAGACCCGGCAGGATTCCCCTGGGAGGGCATAAAGGTGCGCCCCGGTCCGCACGGGTTCGACCGCGCGGAGTTCCTGCTGGCCGCCAATCCCGGCGAACCACCCCGCCCGTTGGCTAAGATTGCTTCCGGCGGGGAACTTTCCCGGGTGATGCTGGCCATAAAGACCATCATGGCGGTCCATGATAAAGTTCCAACCTTAATTTTTGACGAAGTAGATGCCGGCATAGGCGGGCGGGCGGCGCAAGCTGTGGCCGCCAAGCTTGCCCAAGTTAGCCGGTTTCATCAGGTTATTTGTATTACGCACCTGCCGCAGATTGCCTCGATGGGCGACGTACATTTTCAAATTCGTAAAGAAGTCCGAGGGGGAAAAACGTTTACCGAGGTCGTCCGCCTTTCCCCGGAACGGCGAGTAGAAGAATTGGGACGTATGCTGGCCGGGCAGGCGGTTACGGCAGCAGTTCTTGAACACGCCAACGAACTTCTGCATTCGTCTAGAGAGTTTAAAAAACAACTAGCTGTTCAAAACATACCAGCAGAGTAACACCTACCCAGGAAAGTTCCTACCAGCATAAAGGAGCCGGGCGCAGGGCAACCTGTTCCTAGGTTTCTTTTTTATCACCTAGCGAAAGGAGGTTAGCTTTTTTCTAAGCCTGGGTAAGGAGTGACCTTGCGTGAGCGGCAGCGGGCTCAACCGACGTGGTTGGTGCGGTCTCGCCCTTGCCACCTTAATCGTCATTACTTCCCTTACACCCCAGTTTCGCAGTGCCGTAACCTTCCCGACATCGCTCAAGCTTCCCGTCGGAGAAAGACACTTCCTCCGCCTGAATCTCCCCCTGCCGGCCAGTGTGCGTCTACGCAAGGGCACGAGCCTGAAACTGAACAACCACTGGCTGACCGCTAAGCCGGCGGAGATTAATCTTACCGGGCCCCTGACTTTGGAATCAAACCGCCCCGGACAAAGTGAAATGGAGTTTCTGCTTTTCGGCATTCCCTGGAAACGCGTGATTGTGGAGGCTCAAGTGCCCAAGAAAGTGATCCCGGGCGGCCACGCCATCGGGGTACTCCTAACCAGCCGGGGCCTGATCGTGGTCGGACACGACGCCCTTTCCCGAGTTGCCGGCCGGGTTCGCTCTCCTGGATGGGAAGCCGGAATAGCCGTAGGGGATCTACTTTTGGAAGCTGATGGGAATCAACTGGTTACGGTCGGCGATTTGGCTCAAGCCGTGGACAAAGCCGGCAGAGAAGGACGGAACCTGACGTTAAAGCTCAAGCGGGGATCAGAAATACACGAGGTACAAGTGCGGCCGGTTCTTACCGCCGGAAACCGCTACCGCATAGGACTTTTTGTACGTGATGGAGCCAACGGCGTCGGCACCCTTTCCTTTTATGATCCGGCAACCGGTTGTTATGGGGCGCTCGGCCATATAATCACCGATCCCGACACCGGAACACCGCTTACCATTCGCGAAGGGTCCATAGTCAAGGCCTTTATCTCCAGCATAACGGCCGGTATGAGAGGTAGGCCGGGTGAGAAGATAGGTGTATTTCAGCCGGAAGAGAGTGCCTGGGGAAATATAAGCGCCAACACGGAGTTCGGCATTTTCGGCCAGCTGAATGCGCCCCTCAGCAATCCTTATTTTCCCGAAGCTATCCCGGTAGCCCTGGTCAGCGAGGTTCACCCTGGTCCAGCGGAGATGTATACCGTTTTAGAACGCGACCGGATCGAACGCTTTCAAGTGGAGATCGAAAGGGTGAACAACCAAGTAACGCCTAGCGATAAGGGGCTAATTCTAAGAATCACCGATCCCGTACTTCTTAGGAAGAGCGGGGGCATCATTCAAGGAATGAGCGGAAGCCCCATAATTCAGGACGGGAAGCTTGCCGGTATTGTTACCCACGTATTTGTCAACGATCCCAGCCGCGGTTTCGGCGTGTTGGCCGAATGGATGCTGGAAAAGAGCCTTGTCGTATCTAGAGGAACGGTTTCCGTTCCTTATTTTTTTGCTTCTACGGATGTTTCTACCATTTGAGGAGGATTATGGGAAAGACTTGTCGAATATGTCTTAAAAGCAGAATGCAAGGGGGAAGTACATTGGCGGCAGAGGCCATACGCGTGATGATTGCCGACGACAACAAAGAATTTTGCGAATTGGTACGGGAATACATCGAAGAACAGCAAGATATGGAGCTTGTGGGGATAGCCTACAACGGTACCGAGGTACTGGAGCAGCTCGATGCCGTGGCCCCGGACGTCCTGGTCCTCGATATTATCATGCCGCACTTAGACGGAATAGGCGTTCTCGAAACTTTAGCCGAGCGTCCACCGGCCAAGCGCCCAAAGGTTATTATGCTTACGGCTTTCGGGCAAGAGAGCATAACTCAGCGGGTGGTAGACCTTGGAGCCGATTACTACATTCTAAAGCCTTTCAACCTTGAGGTGCTGGTTAATCGGATCCGCCAGCTGGCAGGAACTTCTCGCCCGGCTCCGCGCGCCGTTCCGGTAAAAGGCAAGAGCTTAGACCTTGAGGTTACCAATATCATTCATCAAATAGGCGTGCCCGCACACATCAAAGGCTATCTTTACCTGCGGGAAGCTATTTTAATGGTCATCAACGAGGTCGACCTTTTAGGAGCCGTGACTAAAGAACTGTATCCTTTAATCGCGCAAAAGTACAACACTACTCCCAGTCGGGTGGAGCGTGCCATTCGCCACGCCATCGAAGTGGCTTGGAGCCGTGGGAATGTAGAAATCATCAACAGCCTCTTTGGCTATACGATTGATGTTAATCGGGGCAAACCAACAAACTCCGAATTCATAGCCATGATTGCTGATAAGCTCCGTGTGGAGAACAAAGCAAGCTGATGCAGGCGGCCTAACCGGCTGCCTCTTATATTTCTCTTCAACCTTTCGCATACTAGGCCGGGAGGGATGGCAATGGCCATTCGCGCCCGAGCTTATTTAGACCTTTCAACTAAACGCCTGCTGCTCAGGCTTCCCCCACGCAGCATTGCGGTTGTTGCCCACCGGGATCTGGATTCGGTTGCTGCCGAAGCCCTACTCCAGCGACGAGTTGTGGGGGTAATTAATGCCTGCGCCTCGGCCACGGGGGCCTTCCCCCATAGGGGTCCGGACTTGTTGCTTAAAGCAGGTATTCCGGTGGTCGATGAGGTCGGGGAGGACATCTTCGCCGTCCTACGCGACGGCGATTATGTAGAGCTTAGAGGACCGGAAGTCTGGCACGGGAAAAGGTGCATCGCCTGCGGCAGGCTGCTCACGCTTGAGTACCTAGAAAAGGTGAGGCGTACGGCGGAACGTGGGTTAGACCGGCAGCTGGAAAGCTTTATCAAGAACACTCTGCACTACGCCCTCCGAGAGAAAGAACTCATCCTTGGTCGGCCACATATTCCTTCCCTGCAGACCCCCCTGCAAGGTCGGCACGCGGTGGTGGTAGTTCGCGGCCCCACGTTCCGAGCCGACCTTAAGGCCATTCTTCCTTACATCCATGAAGTTAAGCCGGTGCTCATTGCCGTGGACGGCGGGGCCGACGCCCTCCTTGAATTCGGTCTGAAGCCGCATCTAATAGTTGGAGACATGGACAGCGTCAGCGACCGGGCACTGGCCAGCGGTGCTGAGGTTGTGGTTCACGCTTATCCTGACGGACGGGCCCCCGGGCTGGCGCGGGTCAGACCGTTTTACCCTTCGCCGGCAGTTTTTCCCACTGCCGGCACCAGCGAAGATGCAGCGCTTTTGCTCGCCTATCATAGCGGGTGCGAACTGATCGTCCTGGTGGGCAGCCACTCAAACATGGTTGAGTTTCTCGAAAAGGGGCGAGCAGGGATGGCCAGCACCTTCCTCGTCCGGCTCCTGGTGGGAAGTATCCTAGTAGATGCCAAGGGTGTTAACGAGCTCTACCGGCTGCGGCTGCGCCCAGCCCATTTAGTCGGGGTTCTAGCGGCGGGCGCTTTGCCGGCCGTAACCATCCTCTTATCCTCGTTACCTTGGCAACAACTGGTACTCCTTTGGGGCCTGAAACTGCGCCTGCTGTTGGGATGGTGAAAGGGAGGCCCGCAGGGTGGTTGACTTTAAGTATCATCTGCTCACTTTGATCGCCGTTTTCCTGGCCTTAGCGGTCGGCGTTGTAGTTGGTACGGCACTGCCGGGCTCGGAGATGGTGTTTGGAGAACAACAGAACGTCATCGCCGACCTTAGGGCGACTTTTGACGAGCTAAAGAGCGAAGCCAGCGCCCGCCAGGCAGAGCTCGAGTTACTGCGGCGGGAAAGATTGGCCGCGGAAGAGCTGGGGCGCTGTGCCCTACCGCTTCTGGTTGCCGGCCGTCTGAGTGGGCAGAAGGTAGGTTTAGTTCTACCGAGCTACCCGGCTTCCACCGTAGCGGAAGTAAGAGCGGCACTCGCTTTAGCCGGGGCGGAAGTTGTTTGGGAGTGTGCGCCGGGTGAGCAAGCGGCTGCGCCCCCGGCGAAGGTGGATGCGGCCGTCCTCATCGGCCCTTGGGAGGCAAAGGCAACCTCCCATCTTACCTTGTTGCGCCGTTCCTTAAGAAGCCGCGGTGTCCGGGTTGTAGGCGCCGTGGGTAAGGGAGGCGATGCCTCTATATTCAAAGAGTTGGGTATCTCCGGTGTGGACAACATCGATTCCCCGCCCGGGCAGGCAGCTTTGGTAGCTTTGCTGGCCGGCGCCGACGGGTATTACGGCTTAAGCCCCACGGCCAGTGACGGTTACCTCCCGGGTGTGGTAGCAGAGTGGGGGAAGCGCCAATGAATGAGCCCCCTGCCTTAAGCGCGTGCGTTTTGATACCGGCCTTCAATGAAGCTCAGAACATTGGGAATACCGTCCGGGCCGCCAGACGGTTACCCGTAACGGACGTCCTCGTCGTGGACGACGGGTCAAGGGACGGCACCGCCGCCATCGCCGAAGCCGCCGGGGCCAGAGTGTTGAGGCTCCCCCGCAACCTGGGGAAGGGGGCGGCCATCCAGGCCGGCCTGGGAGAAGTGACAAGCGAAGCGGTGCTGCTTCTGGACGCCGACTTGGGCGACAGCGCCGGGCACGCAGCACCCCTGCTTTTTTCGCTACTGAGGGGTTGCAGCGACATGGCCGTGGCCGTTTTTTCCAGCCGCCAGCGGCGCGGGGGAGGATTGGGGCTGGCCGTAGGCCTCGCGCGCTGGGGGGTTTTTATCCTGACCGGCCGGCTTCTTAAAGCGCCACTCTCCGGGCAGCGGGCCATCTTTAGCGATACCCTGCGCCGCCTCCTGCCGTTACCGACCGATTTTGGCTTTGAAGTGGGGCTCACCCTTCGGGCCCTACAGGCAGGGTTGAAAATAGAAGAAATCCCCTTGCCCCTGCTGCACCGGGTTACCGGACGGTCCCCCAAGGAAATTTGGCACCGCAGCCGGCAGTTTTACCACATTGGGCGAGTTCTTTTCACCTACAGAAAGCCCGTACGGCGCCTGGAGGAAACAAGAATATGAATTATCTTTGGGCGGCATTAGCTTTTGTTATGGTCTTTTTTTTGCGCCGTTCGTTTGCCGAACTCCTCCAAAGCCACCACTGGTACGCACGCAACTACGCCGGCCGCGAGACAACTTTTCCCTGGGGCATACTTTTAGTTGGGGTGGTGGCCGTGCTTTACGCGCTCCGCCTTCTGGCTGAAGGTCTAAATCCGCTCTTTATTAAAGGGCTTATCGCTCTTTACGGTGCCGGTTTTTTAGGCCTCGTCGACGATGCCGTCGGCGACGAAAAGTATCGCGGTGTAAAAGGGCACCTTAGCGCTTTCTTTGCGGAGCGTAAGCTCACCAGCGGGTTGATCAAAGCGGTAGGCGGAGCCATCCTGGCCCTGGCCTTGGGGCTTCCCGCCGACGGCAGGGTAGGGCTCTTAGTCGCCGCCCTTAACCTGGCCCTGGCCATGAACGCCATTAACCTCTTAGACTTGCGTCCCGGCCGGGCCTGCAAGGCTTTCTTCCTCGCCTTTTTTCTTCTCCTTCTTGCCGGGACAAGGAACGCAGCCGTTCTCCTCGGCCTTCCGCTAGCCATGGCCGTTTTGGCTTATTTTCCTTTGGACTTGATGGAACAGGGAATGCTCGGTGACACCGGGGCTAACGCCCTGGGCGCCATCTTAGGGCTTATGCTGGCCTACGACCTGACTTTTTCCGGTCAACTACTGTCTTTGGCCTTCCTTACCGCTTTGCACCTTATTGCGGCCAGGTACTCTCTCTCCGCCTGCATCGTCAGCCTTCCCCCGCTTGCCGCTCTGGATCGACTGGGTAGGCCGAGGAAGTGAACGACGAAGGAAAGGGTTGAAAAGGATTTCTGCATGCTCCTGCCGAATTCTCTGCAAAAAAGAGCATTGGGGGGGCGGGCAGGATGATCGGAATTGCAGTAGCCTCGCTGGGTGAGCGAACGCGAGAGGTGCTCGAGGCAATTGGAGAGTGCACGTTTCTTCGTCTCGTTGCTTATGTCAAGCTTACGGGCGAAGAAGGCATGCCTGATCTGGGGACGGCCCAGATACGGGTGGTTTCTGTACCGGAACTCGCAACCCAGGAAGGCCTCGACATCATCCTGTGCGGTACACCTCAAGCTCAAGCAGCCATAGAAGCCGCTAAGGTGCAGGGAATTAAAGTACTGGGCCCCCAGGCCATTTCCGATTTCCTGTTTGTCATTTCCCGGTTAAAAACAGAGATCAACGACTTAGTTCAGGCCCAACTTATGCTGGAAGCCATCATCAATGCTACGCAGGATGCCATCTCGGTAGTAGACGAACACGGCCGGGGAATCCTGGTAAATCCGGCATATACCCGCCTTACGGGCCTTTTGGAAAAGGACGTCATTGGGAAACCGGCTACGGTAGACATCGCCGAAGGTGAAAGCATTCATCTCCAAGTTCTTGCCACGCGCAAGCCGGTCCGCGGCGCCATGCTTAAAGTGGGCCCCGAACGCAAGGAAGTCATCGTCGACGTGGCGCCCATCATCGTGCAGGGGCGCCTGCGAGGAAGCGTTGGCGTCATCCACGATGTTTCGGAAATTAAACAACTGACCGAAGAATTGGCCCGAGCCCAACAGCGTATCCGGCATTTGGAGGCGAAGTATACTTTCGAAGACATCATCGGCCAGAGCCCGGAGCTTAGGGCGGCCATTGAGCAGGCCCAAAGGGCTGCCGACCTGCCGGCAACCATCTTGCTGCGCGGCGAAAGCGGCACCGGTAAAGAACTCTTCGCCCATGCCATTCACAATGCCAGCCGCTGGCGGCGGGGCCAGTTTATTCGTGTAAATTGCACGGCCATCGCCGAATCGCTTTTGGAGAGCGAATTGTTCGGCTACGAGGAAGGAGCTTTTACCGGAGCTAGGCGCCATGGTAAGAAAGGATATTTCGAAGAGGCCGCAGGCGGTACCATCTTCCTCGACGAAATCGGCGAGGTGAGCCCGGCCCTTCAGGCCAAACTCCTTAGAGTATTGCAGGAGAAGGAAATTATTCGTGTGGGCGGGAATACGCCTATTCCCGTCACTGCCCGGGTCATCGCCGCCACCAACGTCAATTTGGAGCAGGCGGTACAGGAAGGGCGGTTCCGCGAAGACCTGTACTACCGGCTGAATGTGGTTCCCATCTTTATTCCGCCGCTTAGGTACCGCAAGGACGACATCCCGCTTCTCGTGGCCCATCTTTTGCGCAAGTTCAACCAGCAGTTCGGCCGGGCGGTGGAGCGGGTCTCGCCGCAGGCCCTCTCTGCCTTGGTGGCCTACGACTGGCCGGGCAACGTGCGCGAGCTGGAAAACGTACTGGGACGGGCCATCATTAACATGAAGTTTAACGAGACTGTGATTCAAGCCCACCACCTGCCGCCCCTGGGCAACATGGTGTCAGGTCCCAGGCGCCCGGCCAGCGGGCCCGGCGCAAACTGGACGCCCGGTCAAACCCTGGCCAAACTTACAGCAGAGGTGGAAAAGGAAGCGTTACGCCGCTGCTTGGAATACACGCGCGGCAACAAAACTGAGGCCGCGCGTTTGCTGGGAATTTCCCCCCGCACTTTGTACTACAAATTGAAAAAGTTCGGCCTGGAGTAATGACCGGGATTCTTTCCCTTGCAGTATACTGCCTGCAATATATTGCAGAAGCGCAGGACCGTGCAGACATGAACTGGTCGGGTGAAACGCGCTCGGCCAGTTTTGGTTTGGCACAAGAATTGCATTTGATAAAGTGAGTTGTACTCTTAGGCTTGAGGTGAAGGAGGGGGAGAGGCCCGTGCGCATCCTGGTGATCAATCCCGGCTCTACATCGACGAAGGTAGCGCTTTACGAAGGCCAGCAGCTTCTCTGCGGCGAGACGCTGCCGCACAGCGCAGCGGAGCTCGCGGGTTATAAAACCATAGCCGACCAGTATCCCATGAGAAAGGAGGCCATTCTCCGCTTCCTGGCCAGCCAGGGCACCAAGCTTACTTTGCTGGCTGCAGTCGTCGGGCGGGGTGGGTTAACGAAGCCTCTCGCCAGCGGCACGTATTTGATAAACAGGGCCATGCTCGAAGACCTGCGGGCGGCGAAACGCGGTGAACACGCTTCCAATCTGGGCCCAATCCTGGCCTATGAGCTCGCCCAAGCTGCCGGCGGCATACCCGCTTTCACGGTAGACCCGGTGGTGGTGGACGAACTGGACGATGTGGCCCGGGTTTCCGGCTTACCGGAACTTCCGCGCGAAAGCAAATTCCATGCCTTAAACCAAAAGGCCGTAGGGCGGCGCGCTGCCAGGGCTTTAGGACGTTCTTATGCCGAGGTAAACCTCATCATTGCGCATTTAGGGGGAGGCATCTCCATCGGCGCTCATAAAAAAGGGCGGGTGGTAGACGTAAATAATGCCCTGGATGGTGAAGGCCCGCTGTCGCCGGAGCGAAGTGGCACGCTACCGGCGGGGGATTTAGTCCGGCTCTGTTTCAGCGGCCGCTATTCGCAGGAGGAAATCTTGCGCAAACTCAACGGTCGGGGCGGGCTGATGGCCCATCTCGGTACCAATAACGCCCAAGAGGTGGAGGCACGGGTGCGTGCCGGAGATGCCCATGCTCGTCTGGTTTACCAAGCCCTCGCTTATCAAGTGGCTAAAGGGATTGCGGCTCTGGCGGCGGTGTTTAACGGTGAGGTAGATGCCGTGGTTCTCACAGGGGGGCTGGCGAACTCAGAGCTTTTGACCGGATGGATCAAAGAACGGGTCAGCTTCCTGGCGCCGGTAATGACGTACCCTGGCGAAGGAGAGATGGAGGCTTTGGCTCAAGGTGCCTGGCGCGTTTTAACCGGCGAAGAACAGGCCAAAGAATACGTTTAGCCCCCTTTAAAGGATGTGAGGACCACGTGAAAATTCGCGAACGGATCGTGATTTTCGCCGGGGCCTTCGGCAGCGGCAAGACGGAAATAGCCCTCAATTACGCCCTCCACGCTGCCCGAAACGGGCAGAAAGTGGCCCTGGTCGACCTCGACATTGTAAGCCCCTACTTTCGCTCCCGTGATATGGCAGAAGAGCTCGCGGCTAAGGGAATCGAAGTGATCGCCCCTGCGGGGGAGCTGGCCCAGGCCGATCTGCCGGTAATCGTCCCCCGCATCCACGGAGCCCTCGCCGACCCTGAACTTACCGTGGTAGTCGATGTTGGCGGGGACGACCCGGGGGCCACGGCCCTGGGGCAATTTAGCGACGAACTGAAAAAGCAGAAGTACGCCATGCTGCTTGTCATCAACACCTGCCGGCCTTTTACCCAAGATGTAGCCGGCATCGCGCAAATGCGGGAGGTTATTGAGCGTGCGACGCATCTTAAGGCGACCGGACTTATCGCCAACACCAACCTCGCCGCTGAGACGACGCCGGGCATCATCCGCACCGGGCTTACGGTGGTTCAAGAGGCCTCCCGAAACTTAGGGCTGCCTTTAGTTGCAGCGGCGGTGCGCGCCGACCTGGCCCCGCAATTAGAAGATTTAAAAACCCACCTTTTCCCGATCGAGATCATCCTACAGCCCCCGTGGTTTAGGAGGAAGGTTATGAACCGCGATCGGCGGGCGATAATCCTCGCCCGGGAAAACCAAGAGAAGCACCCGCATCAAGAACAAGAATAAGGGAGGGGAAACGATTTGGCCAAGGGTAAAGTTGTTTTCAACGAAGACAGGTGCAAAGGCTGCGAACTCTGCACCACAGTTTGTCCGAACAAGATCCTGACTCTCGACACAAAAAAGATCAACAAACTTGGTTATCACCCGGCCACGGTAACCAATCCAGAGGAGTGCATTGGCTGCGCGCTGTGCGCGCGGATGTGCCCGGATTGTGTTATTGAAGTCTACCGGGAATAGGAGGAGGGTAGAACGGTGAGTGAAAAACTTTTGATGAAGGGCAACGAGGCTTTAGGGGAAGCTGCCGTCAGAGCAGGCTGTCGGCTTTACTTTGCCTATCCGATAACGCCGCAAAGCGAGCTGCCTGAATATCTATCTCGGCGTATGCCCGAGGTGGGTGGAGTCTTTCTCCAGGCGGAATCGGAAATTGCCGCCATCAACATGGTTTACGGTGCCTCCGGCGCAGGGGCGCGCGTCATGACTTCGTCCTCCAGCCCGGGGATCAGCCTGAAGCAGGAAGGTCTCTCCTACATTGCCGGCGCCGAGCTTCCCTGCGTTATAGTCAATATGGCCCGCGGCGGTCCGGGCCTGGGAAGCATTCAACCGTCCCAGTCCGATTACCTCCAGGCCACCAAGGGCGGTGGCCATGGTGACTACCGCCTGATAGTGCTGGCTCCGGCCTCCGTCCAGGAGATCGTAGACCTTACGACCCTGGCCTTCGACCTGGCAGACAAGTACCGCAACCCGGTCATGATCATGGGCGACGGCCTTCTAGGGCAGATGATGGAACCGGTGACCTTCCCGGACGAGGTCAAGAAAGATCTGCCGCCGAAGCCTTGGGCCACCACCGGGTGGAAAAAAGACCGGCCTAAGAACATCATCAATTCGCTAGAACTCCAACCTGAACGGCTGGAAGAGCATAACCGGCACCTGCAGGAGAAGTACGCCCGGATAGCGCGCGAAGAAACCCGTTGGGAGGAGTACCTCACCCAGGATGCTGAAGTAGTGGTGGTTGCCTACGGTACGGTTGCCCGTATCGCGCGCAGCGCCGTCGAGGCCGCCCGCGAAAAAGGAATCAAGGCGGGGCTCTTCCGACCCATCACCCTGTGGCCGTACCCTTACGACGCCCTGGGCCGCTTGGCGGAGACGGCCAAGAATTTCCTTACGGTGGAAATGAATTGCGGCCAAATGGTGGAAGACGTAAGGCTGGCGGTAAACGGGCAGCGGCCGGTATACTTCTACGGCCGTTCGGGCGGCATGGTGCCCACACCGGAAGAAGTCTCGGCCGAAATCGAAAAGCTGGCTTACGGGAGGTGTGAAGCGTGAAACCCGTATTCACTCGGCCCCGTTCCCTGGCCGATGTAACCACCCACTATTGCCCAGGGTGCACCCACGGGATTATTCATCGCTTAATTGCCGAGGCAATTGACGAACTGGATATAGCCGAACGGACGATTGGTGTTGCCCCCGTAGGTTGCTCGGTTCTGGCTTATAATTACTTCAATGTGGACTTTCAGGAAGCCGCCCATGGACGTGCTCCGGCAGTAGCTACGGGCATTAAGCGGGCCCTGCCGGACAGCGTGGTTTTCACCTATCAGGGCGACGGCGATCTGGCTTCCATCGGTACTGCCGAGATTGTGCATGCAGCCAATCGCGGGGAAGCCATTACCGTGATCTACGTTAACAACGCCATCTACGGTATGACCGGCGGCCAGATGGCGCCGACGACGCTCGCCGGGCAGAAGACTACCACTTCGCCCTACGGCCGCGACGTAAAACTGTGCGGCTACCCCATCCGCATGGCCGAACTCCTTTCCACGCTGGTAGCGCCGCGCTACATCGCCCGAGTTGCCGTCAACTCACCGGCACACGTTCAACAGGCCAAGCGGGCCATTAAGCGGGCCTTTGAGGTGCAGGTAAACGATCGGGGCTTTGCCCTGGTCGAGGTTCTCTCTACCTGTCCAACCAACTGGGGGCTGCCCCCGAAGAAGGCTCTGGAGTGGCTGGAGGAAAACATGATTCCCTACTACCCCCTCGGCGAGTTCAAAGTTCCGAAGGAGGCGGAGTAGATGCAGCAGGAGTTTATTTTTGCCGGGTTCGGCGGGCAAGGCGTGCTGCTAATGGGGCAGCTCATCGCTTACGCGGCGCTGTACGAAGGCAAAAAGGTATCCTGGATCCCCTCCTACGGGCCGGAAATGCGCGGCGGCACGGCAAACTGTACGGTAGTCGTGTCTGATCGCGAGATCGGTTCACCCGTGGTGACGAGACCGAGCTGTGTAGTGGCCATGAACCTTCCCTCCCTGGATAAGTTTGAAGATAAGGTTAAGCCGGGCGGAGTTTTGGTGATCAACAGTTCCATGATCAACCGCGAGCCGCGGCGAACCGACATAACCGTGATCAAGGTACCGGCTACGGCCACGGCCACCGAATTGGGCAACCAGCGGGTGGCGAATATGGTGGCCTTGGGCGCAGTAGTAGAGGCCACGCGGGTAGTAAGTGTAGAAGGCTTGGTAGAAACGCTGCGGAAAAAGCTTCCGGCCCACCACCAGGACCTCCTTCCTCTCAACCAAAAAGCCATTGAAGTCGGGCGCAGCTTTGTCCCTTCAACGGTATAACCAACTTCAGATACCCCCCTCGACAGGGGGTATCTTTTTTAAACACTGTGAGTTCGGGGAAGGAATTCCGGATACGAGTCGCGAATATGACTATAACTTCTGCCCCATATTAGGAGTGACTTTCAGAGTAGAGGAAGATGGTAGTGAAAATCATCCGAGCCGATCCGAGTGGGTTCTGCCCGGGCGTCAAGGGGGCTCTTAACCTGGCGTGCCAGGCATTACAAGAAGAAGGCCGGGTCTATACCTGGGGCCCGCTCGTTCACAACGAGAAAGTAGTGGCAACCTTGGAACAGGCAGGGGCCCACATAATAAACGACCTCACCGAGGTTACCCCGGGAGCACTGGTCATCCGGGCCCACGGCGTTGGGCCCCAGCGGCTCGAAGAGGCCGTAGCCCGGGGATTTAAGATTTACGACGGAACATGTCCCCGCGTGAAAAAAGTGCAGGAATTGGCCCAACGTTTAGCTGCTACCGGAGAGGACGTAGTGCTCGTCGGGGAAAGAGAACATCCCGAGGTACAGGGTATTCTCGATTGGGCAGGTAAACCCCTCACGGTAGTGGCTACGCCAGATGAAGTAGAGAGGCTCCCCGCGCTGCCCGGCCGGGTAGCCCTCTTAGCCCAAACGACGCAAACCCCGGAAAACGTCGAGGCAGTGGCCGCCGCCCTGCGTCGGCGCGGAGTTGAGGTTACTCTTTACGACACGCTGTGTTTTGCAACCACTGAACGTCAGGCTGCCGCCAGGAAATTGGCGCGGCAGGTAGACGTAATGATAGTGGTAGGTAGTTCCCAGAGTGCCAACACCCGCCGCCTGGTTCAAGTTTGCCGGGAAGAGGGTGTTCCTACTTATCTGGTCGGCAGCGCTGCCGAGCTCAAACGGGAGTGGCTGGTCGGCAAAGAGATAGTAGGGGTAACCGCGGGTGCGTCGGCACCGGAGGAAATCATTGAGGAGGTCTGCGGCAGAATGAGCGAAGAGTATCGAGTAGAAGAGAAGATGGCCGAAAGAACAGGACCGGTAACCCCTGATGCGGCAGCTGCTCCTGAGCCTGCCAGCCTACCAGAAGCCGAAAAAAACGACCAGGCTTCGTCGGCTGAGGCGCCTACCAAGTCCACCGAGAGCGTAGAAGATCTTTACGCTAAATCCTTCCTTACCCTGCATGAAGGGCAGGTAGTGACCGGGAAGGTGGTTCGCGTCGACAGCGATGGGGTACTGGTCGATGTCGGATACAAATCCGAAGGCGTTATACCGCTGGCCGAACTGAGCAACAAGCCCTTTGTCTCCCCGGACGAAGTGGTCCAGGTGGGGCAAGAGGTGAAGGTCACTGTACTAAAGGTGGATGCAGAAGGCAACAATCTTGTCCTTTCCAAGCGTCGGGCGGACCAGGAAGAAACCTGGCAGGAGCTAAAACGGCACTACGAGGAAGGTAGCCCTGTGGAGGGGCAGGTGCTTGAGGTAGTCAAGGGCGGGCTTATCGTGTTCGTAGGTCTGCGCGCCTTCATGCCGGCATCCCAAGTCGGGTTGCGTTACGAGGCCGATCTTTCCCCCTACGTAGGCCAGACCCTGAAGGCCAAGATTATCGAAATCGAGCCGCAAAGGCGGCGGGTGATTCTTTCCCACCGCGCGGTGCTCGAGGAAGAAAAGGCGGCCAAACGAGAAGCTCTCTGGGCTGAACTTGAGGAAGGTCAGGTTCGCCACGGGCGGGTGACCAAACTGACGGATTTCGGCGCTTTTGTAGATCTGGGCGGGGCGGAGGGTTTGATCCACATTTCCGAACTTTCCTGGTCGCGCGTCCGGCACCCGTCGGAGGTGGTACACGAGGGCGACGAGGTCGACGTTAAGGTGCTGCGCCTCGACCGTGAGCGGGGCCGCATCTCCCTAGGCCTGAAGCAGGTGAGGCCGGACCCCTGGACGGAAATCCGCCAGAATTTCCCCGTGGGCACCATCCATGAGGGCGTGGTTACCAACATCCTTAACTTCGGGGCCTTCGTAAAGCTGGCGGACGGTATTGAAGGGCTCGTGCATATCTCCCAGCTTGCCCCGCGGCACGTAGGCCATCCCAGCGAGGTGGTTCAGATCGGACAGCGGGTCAAGGTTAAGGTGCTCGACATCAACGAAGATGAACGCCGTATCAGCTTGAGCATTAAACAAGTCCCACCGGAACTTCAGCCGGTCACCCAGCCGCAGGAAGAAGTAGCGTCCCCGGCGCCGGGCCCTGAAGGCGCATCGCCGGCGGAAACAGCGGGCGAAAACGGTGATGCAACGCAGGCGTGAACCTCTGCGTGCCCAAAGAAAAAACGAGCACCTGCGCCTGGTCCTCAGCCTTACCGACGGGCCGGGCAAAACGGGGTTTGAAGATGTCCTCCTTTTGCCTGAGGCTGTTCCCGACTTAGCTTTTCTCGCCATCGACCTCAGCACAGATTTTTGCGGGCTCGAACTGCCGTTTCCTATTCTGATCAACGCTCTGACCGGCGGAACGGCTGAAGCGGCGCGAATTAACGCCCGTCTCGCCCAGGTGGCCAAAGAGACGGGATTGCCCATGGCGGTAGGTTCCCAGAAGATAGCGTTGGAGGAGCCCGGTTTGGCGTATACTTTTACCATCGTCCGCCGGATTAATCCTGAGGGTGTTATCTTGGCCAACCTGTCGGCGGCAAGTTCGCCGGACGAAGCCCGGCGGGCTGTAGAGATGCTCGCGGCCCAGGGTTTGCAGCTTCATCTCAACGCCGCCCAGGAACTTACCATGCCGGAAGGCGATAGGGCCTTTTTTTGGAGCGATAAGATAGCGGCAATTGTCCAAAGCGTGCCCGTTCCGGTAATCGCCAAAGAGGTGGGAAGTGGGCTGACGGGAGAAACAGCGCAGCGGCTGCTGGCCCTCGGGGTAAGAGGCCTGGACTTGGGAGGAAAGGGTGGGACCAATTTTATCGCCGTTGAGGAGGCCCGGCGGGGGCGAAAAAGTCTTGCCTTCCTCAATTGGGGCCTCCCTACGGCCTGGAGCCTGCTGGACATACTCGCGGCCTGCCCTGAAGCCGAAGTGTGCGCGTCCGGAGGCCTGCGCACTGGACTGGACATGGCCAAGGCCCTCGCCCTGGGTGCACGCCTTTGCGGTGTGGCGGCACCGCTCCTAAGAGCCGTTGTTTCAGGCGGGGTAAAGGCCGGGGTCGCCCTTGTCGAGCGCTGGAAGGAAGAGTTGCGCTTTGCCTTGGCTCTTACCGGGGCCAAGAACCTAAGCGAGCTTCGGCGTGCGCCGGTAATTCTTAAAGGTGATACTTGGCATTTTGCCGTGCAGCGCCGGCTAACGGGCTACCTTAACCAGCGCGCCCGCTAAGCTAAGCTACAACATTTCTTCGGCACCTGCTTTTCCGCAGGTGCCTTTTTTGTCTTGCATAAGAGGAGGAAGGGGCGGGAAATCTAGCTTTACCCGATTTAAAAAGCGAGGTGGTTTGCTTGCCCACTGGTCTTATCGCTCTAATTGTAATTACAGTGCTGGTCTATTTCGGCCTGGCCCAGCGCGTCCTGGACCGCATGCACCTTACCGACAAGCAGGCACTACTCTTCCTGGCCCTTATGATCGTGGGAGCTTATATTAACATCACCCTCTGGCCGCCGCCGACGCAACTCGTGCTTAACCTGGGAGGAGGTCTCGTGCCGCTCGTCCTGGCGGGATACATCCTGAGCCGTGCCGGGACCCAACGTGAGTGGGGACGTGCCGCCTTGGCCACCTTAATCACCGCCGGTGCCGTCTACACCACGGGGCGCCTGCTTCCGGCCGAGCCGGGCACCATGCTTCTAGACCCTACGTACGTCTACGCTCTCATTGCCGGCATCACCAGTTACCTGACCGGAAGATCGCGGCGCGGCGCTTTTATCGCAGCCACGGTGGGAGTAATTCTGGCCGATTTGCTTTACTTTATCCGGCTCTTAGCCACGCGCACCCCCGGACGGGCGGCGATCGGCGGAGCCGGGGCTTACGACACGGTGGTCCTGGCCGGACTTCTTTCCGTGCTCCTGGCCGAAGCCATCGGGGAAACGCGGGAAAAGTTTGGGGGCGGATCGAAAGAGGAAGCCTACGAACACCGGCTGCGGCGCGTCGGGCTGGTACGAGACAGAGAACACTCTCGGGAAAGGACAGGGGAAGAGTGAAGGCGGTGAATAAACATCTAGTTGCCTTTACAGCCCTATCGTTTCTTCTCGTTTTCCTGACCAGCGCCCCTACCTTCGCCCACCAGGAGCGCAGCGAAGGCTACTATTCGTTCCTGGACCCAAGGGGCAAGGTCATCTTTCAAACGGCCCTCCAGGTATCTTTGGGCGATGAATTTATCGGCGAGGACAACAGCCACTACCGTGTCACCCGTCTGGAGAAGGACAAGGCATACTGTGAGTACCTCGGCAAAGTCTCCCTCCGCGCACAGGAAGAGAGGAGCGGGCCCACAACCTGGTTTTCGACCCTCTTTCCGCTGCGAACCAGCCCGGTCAGCGCCGTGCGCGGCAAAACGGTGGCCATCTACCACACCCACAGCGATGAGTCCTACGTCCCTTCGGACGGGTCGGCCAGCATTTACGCCCGCGGCGGCATCTTTAAAGTCGGCAATGCCATGACTGCGAGATTGAGACGTTTAGGGCTCAGCGTCATACACAGCACCACCCCCCACGACCCGCACGATGCCATGGCCTACACGCGCTCTCGGCGGACTGCCGCCGAGCTTCTCCGCCGCCAACCAGCCGCCATCTTCGATGTACATCGCGACGCCGTCCCCCGCGAGCAATATGTGGCCACCGTCAAAGGAGAAAATGTAACCAAAGTCACCTTAGTAGTAGGGCGGGACAATCCCAAAATTAAGGCCAACCTCAATTTCGCTAAGCAGCTTAAGGAAATCAACGACCGCGAGAACCCGGGTCTAATCAAGGGCATCTTCCTCGCCCGTGGCGGGTACAACCAGGACCTGTTTGATCGGGCCCTGCTGATTGAGGTGGGAACGCACGAAAACACGCGGGCAGCGGCCGAGCGCGGGGTAAAGCTGTTTGCCGATAGCGTGCCCAGGGCCCTCGGCGTGGCCGGCACCCCCGCGCGCACCCAGCCCGCCCAGGTGACCCAGCGCACCGGTTCCTGGTCGGCCCTTGCCTGGACGCTGATTTTGCTCGTGCTCGGCGGTGCCGCCTACCTGTATCTGAGTACAGGCAGTTGGGCTGAACTTAAGCGTAAGCTCGAGCGCTTCGAATTTATGACTTTACTCGGCCAGAAGAAGAAGTGACCATGCTAGCGCACCGAGAGGCCATTGCCCTGGGCTTGGTCCTGGGCTTTCTCTTTCGTATTTACATGCTTCACATTGATTACCGCCAATACCCAAGCTACCCGCACGGGGTGATTGCCCACCTTTCCCTCGGCTTTATCGCCGCATTTTTAGGCGCCGTGGCCATTCCTGCGCTTCTGGCCAAAGAATTCACAGCGGTAACGTTCCTCGCTCTGGCGGCACAGCAGTTCCGCGACATACGCGACATGGAGCGCAAAACGCTGGAAAAACTGGACGAAAGCGAACTCGTGCCGCGCGGCCCTGACTACATTGAAGGCATTGCCCGCGTTTTTGAGGGACGGAACTACCTGGTAATGTTGGTGGCCCTGGTGACGAGCTCCCTGGTCACATGGTTCCCGAGTTTTATTGGCCTCGCCGCCGGCGTCATCCTGGGCTTTTTTTTGGCCCATTTCCGCCGAGGAAAAGTGATAAAAGATATTGCCGTCGTGCGCCTGGGGCAGGTACATTTCCGCGGGGCCAACTTATTCGTGGACGACATCCTCATTATGAATGTTGGGCTGGTTGAATCCAGAAGCCTTATGGAACGCCACGGAGTCGGAGTGGTGATTGAGCCCAAGGACGACAATGCCCGTGCCACTTTGGCCAATCTCGGCCAGCGCCGGGCAATAGCTCATGAAGTAGCTACTTTGCTCGGTGTGCGCAAGGATGTGGCAGAGCCGGAATTCACGCCGCTATGTCGCCTAAATACCGCTACCGGCCGGGCTGCCCTCTTCATTTTGCCGGTTGAACCGGACAAGGATCTGGCAGTAGCTGCCGTAGGCAAGGTGCCGGTGCTGGAGAGCGCCGTGCGCCGCCCGTTACGTACTCTGATCGGTCGCAAGGCAAGCGATTAAGGATTGAAGGGACAAAACATGGAGTTTAAACGCATCAAGGACATCATCGCCATCGTCACTACCGATCCGGACACCGTCGGCGGCGGAGGAGTACCTATTTTTTATGCTGCCGATGCCAGTGAACGGGAACGCATCGCCCTTTACCTCAGCCGCATCCTGGATGCCATGGTGCACGACCTAGAAAACGGCACGTATTTTCTAACCCATCACTGACCGGAGAGGAAGGCGACTATGCGTATCATCTATCACTGCTACGGCGGCGCCCATTCCTCCGTAGCGGCCGCTGCCATCCATCTCGGTCTGCTGCCCCTCCCCGAGCCCGGCCGGGACGCCATTACTGCCCTTCCCTTTTTCGATCAGCATACCCACATGGACCAAGGACGGCTGTTTTTTTATGGTACCGATGCCCGCGGCAACGAGGTTTTCGTCCTTGGCCGGGCTGGAGCCGCCGCTATTTTGGAGCGGACGATCCGATTTGCCTTTAAACTTACTGGGGAAGGCGACGAAATCCTGTTCGTTAATACCATCCCGGCGGTAAACGTATGGATGCGGGTGGGCGGTTTTCTCTCCCGCCGCCTGGGCTGGGTAAGGATAGGGCGCCCCTTGGTTACCTTGGGGACAGAACTCGCTATTCCTAAGCTGGCTTCGCTTGTTGAGCGAGTTCGGGAAAGGTTATGATGATCTTTTACTGTTGCTACGGTCGGGCCCACTCATCGGTGGCCGCCGCTGCCTTGCACCTGGGGTGGTTGCGCTGCTCGGAGGCCGCGCTTGCCGAGATCATCCGGTTACCGTACTTTGACTGCGCGAGCAGGGAAGATTTCGGCCTTCCCCTGGCCCTTGCCCAAGATAGCCGAGGGAACCAGGTGTTTATTTTAGGGCATGGCCCGGCACGGGAGATGGTGGAAAGAGCGCTTAAAAGCACCCTGGAACACTGCGGCTGGCCCTGGGAAGAGATTCTCTTCGTCCGAACAGACCAATGCCTCAATATTTGGACCCGTATCGGCGGTTTTCTTTCCCGGCGGCTGGGATTAGTCTTTCCCGGACGTACTCTGGCCGCCTACGGTATTCGTCGCTCGCTGCCCTGCCTTGCCCGTTGCGTGGCCCGGGCGCGAAAGAAGTCCGGTCTTGACGCTGGCGCGACCGATATAGGATAATTAGACGGCGAAGAAGCCATCCGAGAGTTTAGGTAGCCAAAGGTGTGAAGTACGGTGGTGCAAGGCTTAGAGGTGGCCGCAGTTGCTCCGGGCAGCATTGCCGCGGAGCTGGGCATTGAGCCGGGCGACCGGGTCCTTAGAGCCGACGGCAGGCCCGTGCGCGACCTGATCGACTTCACCTATGCCTGTGCCGGCGAGGCCCTAGAGCTCACCATTGCCAAAAAAGACGGCAGCGTAGAGATCCTGGAAATAGAAAAAGACTGGGAGGAAGAACTGGGCTTAAGCTTCGTCCAAGCTACTTGTGACGGCATCCGCCGCTGCCAAAATCACTGCTTGTTTTGTTTTGTCGACCAGATGCCCCGGGGCCTGCGCCCAAGTTTGTACGTTAAGGATGACGACTGGCGGCTTTCTGTCCTTCAGGGTAACTTTATTACCCTTACTAACCTTTCCCCAGCCGATTTTGAACGGATAATCAAGGAGCACTTGAGTCCGCTGTACGTTTCCGTGCATACCCTGGACGGCCCGCTGCGCCGAAGGCTTATGCGTAACCCTAAGGCGGCCAGAATTCGCGAGCAGCTCGAGACACTAGCTGCAGCCGGAATTGAGCTGCACTGTCAACTGGTGCTATGCCCCGGCCTCAACGACGGAGCGGAGCTCCAACGCACGGTAAATGAACTGGCCCGCCTTTGGCCGGCCGTAGCTTCTGTTGCTGCCGTCCCGGTGGGGCTTACCCGTTTCCGGGCCGGGTTGCCCGCTCTTTCCGCCTACACGCCGGAGATGGCCCGCGCGCTAATCGACTGGGCCCAGAAGGTCCAGGCCGGTTTCCGGTCATCCCTGGGCATAACCTTTTTCTACCTGGCCGATGAGTTCTACGCCCTGGCGGGCGTTGATGTTCCTCCGGCTCACCACTACGACGGCTACCCGCAACTCGAAAACGGGGTAGGGTTGGTACGGCGCTTCCTGGACGAACTGGCCGATTTGCCGGAGCCGCCCTCACGCGGGTTTAGCTTCACCTTAGTTACGGGAACGGCGGCCGCACCCACCATCAAGAAACTGGCCGCCTGGTGGAATTCTTGGCCCGGTTGGCATGCCGAAGTGCAGGTAGTGCCAAACTCGTTCTGGGGGCCAAGCGTGCGCGTGGCGGGGCTGTTGACGGCTCACGACCTTTTGGCCCATTTTCACGGCCACTGCCCGAAGGGTCCTGTCTTCTTGCCTCGGGCCATGTTTTCCAGCGAAGGCTTAACTTTAGATGACTGGACCTTCGATCAGCTCCGGAAATCCCTGGGGTGTGAACTGAAGTTGGCCGCTTCACCGAAAGAGATTTGGGCGGAGCTGGTATCGCTGGTAGCGGGGGGTGAGCAGCAACGTGGACAATAAGCCGCTTGTGGCCATCGTGGGCCGTCCCAATGTCGGCAAATCGACCCTCTTCAACCGGCTGGTGGGCCGCCGGCTGGCTATAGTGGAAGACCGACCGGGAGTAACCCGCGATCGGCTTTATGCTTCCTGCGAATGGAACGGAAGGGAATTTACCCTTATCGATACAGGAGGCCTGGGAACGGCTGCAGACGAAGGGCTGGCGCGGGCCGTGGAGGAGCAGGCCCGCCTGGCCATAAATGAAGCGGACGTCATCGTTTTCCTTGTAGACGGGCGGAGCGGGGTTACGGGTGCGGACGCCGAAGTAGCCGATCTTATCCGTCGAAGCAGGAAACCTGTGCTTCTGGCGGTAAATAAACTGGATAACCCTAAGCAGGAATCGCAGGCGGTGGAGTTCTATTCCCTGGGGTTGGGAGACCCGCTTCCGCTTTCCGCCTTAAACGGTCTAAATACCGGTGACCTTTTAGATAAAATTGTTTCCCTGCTCCCGGCGGCTACTCCCGGCCCTCAAGCAGAGGAAGCGATCCGGGTGGCGATCATCGGCCGGCCGAACGTGGGTAAGTCTTCCCTGGTGAATGCCATCCTGGGTTCCGAGCGCGTGGTGACCAGTCCGGTGCCGGGTACAACCCGCGACGCGGTAGATACTCCGTTCACCTTCCAAGGACGCAGGCTCATCCTGGTAGATACGGCCGGGCTACGCCGCAACGCCAAAATCAAGGAGGCCACCGAATACTACAGCGTCCTGCGTACGCACCGCGCCATCGAAAGCTGCGATATTGCTGTATTAGTGCTGGACGGACCGGCAGGTGTGTGTGAACAGGACCAGCGCATCGCCGGTTATGCCCACGAAGCCGGACGGGGACTCATTATTGCCGTCAATAAATGGGACCTTATGCGCCTCCCTCCGGGCGAGTTAAAAGCCTACCAGGAAGAACTGCAAAGGAAGCTATCCTTTTGTGCGTACGCGCCGGTCCTCTTGGTTTCGGCCTTGACCGGACGGCACGTTGGACGCCTCCTGGATACGATTCTCGAGGTGCAGACCGCACGGAACCACGTTCTGCCCTCGGAAGACCTGGCAGCATTACTGACCGACCTTCTTACCTTCACGCCCCCGCCCCAGGTACACGGACAGGCGACGCGCCTTTACGCCCTTAAGCAGACCGCCACCAAACCGCCCCGGTTTTCCCTGGTTGCCAGCCATCCCGAAGCAGTTCACTTTTCCTACCTGCGGCGTGTGGAAAACCGCATTCGCGAGCTCTATCCTTATCGCGGCACACCGATTAAAGTCGCGGCAGTGCCCAAGAATGCAAAGTGAGTGTGAAGCGCACTCACTTTTTTGTCTTACAAGCTCAGGCTCCGTCATATATATGTAGTGTTGAAAGGGCGTCATGTTCTAACCTGCTGGCTTCATAAGTAAGATTAAGTAAGATGTGGCAGGGGAGGGATGAGGGGTGGAGAAGTTTGACCTCTTTAAGGACATAGTGGAGCGGACAGGCGGGGATATTTACATCGGCACGATCGGGCCGGTGCGTACCGGTAAGTCGACTTTTATCAAGCGCTTCATGGAGCTTCTGGTACTTCCTTATATGAAAGAAGGGCCGGAGCGGGAACGCGCCTTAGACGAACTGCCGCAAAGCGGAACGGGCCGCACCATTACCACTACGGAACCTAAGTTCATCCCGGAGGAAGCGGTGGAGGTTACCTTCAGAGATAATATCAAGTTCCGGGTGCGTATGGTGGATTGCGTCGGTTATACGGTGAAGGGCGCCCTTGGGTACGAGGAAGCCGAGGGACCGCGCATGGTTCGCACTCCCTGGTTCGAGGAGGAAATCCCGTTTGAGCAGGCGGCGGAGGTGGGAACGCGTAAAGTTATCTCCGAGCACGCCACCATCGGGCTCGTCGTCACCACGGACGGTTCCATCGTGGACATCCCGCGCGCCAACTACGAACCGGCCGAGGAACGAGTCGTTCAGGAACTGCGGGAAATTGGTAAGCCTTACGTAGTTATATTAAACTCCCTTTACCCGGACAAGAGCGAAACCCGGGCTCAAGCCGACGAGCTAGCGCAAAAGTACGGCGTTCCTGTCATCCCCTTAAATGTGATGAAGATGACCCTAATGGACATCTACGGAATACTGGAAGAAATCCTCTACGAATTCCCGGTCCAAGAGGTTAACGTGCATCTGCCGGCCTGGCTTACAGAGCTCGATCCCCAACACTGGCTCCGTTCGCGCTTCGAGGAGTGTGTGCGCAGCACAGTGGAGAACATCAAAAAGGTTCGCGATGTCGACCGGGCGGTAGGTTCCTTCCAAAAGGAAGAGTTTATAGAACAGGCCATTCTGGTAAACCTTGACCTTGGGCACGGCATCACCACCCTGCAACTCACCGCTCCTCAGCGCCTCTTCTATCAGATTCTGGAAGAAATCGCCGGCCGTTCACTTAAGAGCGACCCGGATTTGGTCCGGATCTTGAAAGAATACAGCATAGCCAAGAAAGAATACGATAAAGTGGCCGACGCTTTAAGAGATGTGGAACGAGTGGGATACGGTATCGTCCCGCCGCGCTTGGAGGAGATGATTCTGGAAGAACCGGAAGTAATGAAGAGCGGCAGCCGCTTCGGCATCCGGCTTAGGGCCAGTGCTCCTTCGATTCACATGATCCGCACCGATATCCGAGCCGAGGTAGCGCCCATTATCGGCAGCGAAAAGCAATCGGAAGAATTGGCCCAGTTCCTTCTCGACGAGTTTGAAGACAACCCGCAAAAGCTGTGGGAAACCAATCTCTTCGGGAAGTCTCTACACGAACTGGTTAAAGAAGGGATACAGAGCAAGCTTTACCACATGCCGGAGGATGCCCAGCAGAAGCTGAGAGAGACGCTAGAACGTATCGTGAATGAAGGCAGCGGTGGCCTCATCTGCATAATCCTCTAAGGTAAGTCGGTCATCTGACCGGCTTTTTTTCACACCCCCTTGTCAAAGGGGTTTTTCCTGTGCTATAATGTCTTCCATACATGGAATGTTGTTTTTCTGAGGCGGACGAAAGGGTGGTTGCATGGCTAAGGAAGAAGCTACCTTCTATTTGGTGCGGGAAGAAGCATTACCTGAGGTCTTACACAAAACTATCAAGGCTAAGGATCTTCTGAAACAGGGTGTGTGCAGTACAGTCAACGAGGCTGTCCAGCGGGTGGGGCTCAGCCGCGCTGCCTACTACAAGTACCGCAACTACATTTTCCCTTTTTACGATCTTAGCCGCGGCAAAATCGTAACCATCTATTTTCTCCTGGAACACCGACCGGGAGTATTGTCGCAAATCCTCACCCGCATCGCCCAGAGCCGGGGCAACATCCTGACCATTAACCAGGGGATCCCCCTGCAAGGAGTAGCCAACGTTTCTATTTCCATTGAAACCCAAGGGATGTCGGAAGACATAGAAACTTTGGTTAACGCCCTAAGCAAGCTGGACGGCGTGCGCAAGACCGAGATTGTAGGCCAAAGCTAATAAAATAAAGCGGGGGAAAAACAGTGAAGGAAAAGGTAAACGTCGGCCTCTTGGGGCTCGGCACGGTAGGCTCGGGAGTAGCTGAGGTATTAGAAGCAAATAGCGCCCATATCGCCGAGCGTGCCGGCATCCCCCTCGTCGTGAAGAAAGCGCTGGTGCGCAACTTGAATCGACCGCGGACCGTAAGCGCTTGCCCTCCGCTCACCACGGACCCGAGCGACATTCTCGCCGATCCGGAGATCGATGTTGTAGTAGAAGTTTTAGGGGGAAAGGAGCCGGCCTTAAGCTACATACTGGCGGCCATGCGGGCCAGAAAACACGTGGTCACGGCCAACAAAGAGCTCTTGGCCAAATACGGCAAAGAACTTTTTACCGCTGCCGAGGAAAACCAGGTAGATCTGTACTTTGAGGCCAGCGTCGGCGGAGGGATCCCCATCATACGGCCCCTTAAAGAGTGCTTGGCCGGCAATAGAATCGATAAGGTTTACGGCATTGTTAATGGAACCACAAACTACATCCTTACCCAGATGGCTTCGGGGAAATCGTATGAAGACGCGTTGAAACAGGCGCAGGCAGAAGGTTATGCGGAAGCCGACCCGTACGCCGATGTCTCCGGGCTGGATGCGGCCCGCAAGATCGCCATCCTGGCCTCTATAGCTTTCGGCGCGCGGGTAACGGAAAAGGACGTGGTTCGGATAGGAATAGAGCGGCTTTCTCCTTTGGACTTGGAGTATGCCCGCGAACTGGGTTACAAGGTCAAGCTCCTGGCGCGCGCGCAGGAAATAAACGGGGTTCTGCAAGTACTGGTCCACCCGGCTCTCCTGCCTTCCCGCCATCCTCTGGCCAGTGTGGACGGGGTACTCAATGCCATCGTGGTTCGAGGTGACGCGGTAGGCGAAGTAATGTTCCACGGCTTCGGTGCAGGCCGCCTTCCCACCGCCAGCGCTGTGGTAGGGGATTTGATCGAGGTAGCCCGCAATATCAAAGAGGGCGTGCGCGGACGGAACAAGTGCACCTGCTTTCACCAGAAGCCGTTTTACCCCGTGAGCGATATGGTGACGCGGTACTTCCTTAGGCTGGAGCTCGCCGATCAGCCTGGGGTCCTGGCCAAGGTGGCGGCTGCCTTCGGAAAGGAAGAAGTAAGCCTGGCGGCCGTCATCCAAAAACGCCTCACCGAGCGGGGCGCGGAAGTAGTACTGGTGACCCACCCGGCCGAAGAAAGGCGATTCCGCAACGCCGTAACCGCGCTAGCAACTTATCCGGAGACGCTGGCCGTGCACCAGCCGATCGCTGTGGAAGGAGATGCATAACATGTGGCCGGGAATAATCGAGCGCTTTGCCGCCTTTTTGCCGGTAAGCGCCGCAACGCCGCGTATTACCTTAAATGAAGGTAACACTCCCCTCATCTTTCTCCCGCGCGTCTCCAAGCGGGTGGGAGCGAGGGTCTATGCGAAATACGAGGGCCTCAACCCTACAGGGTCCTTTAAAGACCGCGGCATGACCCTGGCCGTGAGCAAGGCCGTGGAGGCAGGTGCCTCCGCGATTATGTGCGCTTCCACCGGCAACACTTCGGCTTCCGCTGCGGCCTATGCCGCGCGGGCCGGCATAAAATGCTGGGTGCTCCTGCCGGAAAAGGCCATTGCCTTGGGCAAACTGGCGCAGGCGCTCTTTTACGGAGCGGAGGTCGTAGCCATCCAGGGAAACTTCGACGACGCGCTGGCGCTGGTACGCGAGCTTACCAGCCGCTATCCGATTGCGCTGGTGAACTCCCTCAACCCGATGCGCCTGGAGGGCCAGAAGACCGCGGCCTTCGAGGTTTGTGAGCAGCTGGGCACTGCCCCGGATGTGCTCGCCTTGCCGGTGGGCAACGCGGGGAACATCACCGCGTACTGGCTGGGCTTTAAGGCTTATTATGAGGCCGGAAAAATAAAGAGCCTGCCGCGCCTTTTAGGCTTCGAGGCGGCCGGGGCCGCCCCCATCGTTGCCGGTCATCCCATCCGAGACCCCAGGACCGTAGCTACGGCCATCCGGATCGGTAATCCGGCCAGCTGGGACAAAGCCGTGCGCGCGGCAGCTGAATCGGGCGGGTCCATTGAAGCGGTTACGGACGAGGAAATCCTGGCCGCCTACCGGCTCCTGGCCCGCGAAGAGGGGATCTTCGTTGAACCGGCCTCGGCGGCAGGGGTGGCAGGCGTTTTGAAAAAAGCCCGGGAAGGGGCCTTTAAGGAAAGCGAAAAGATCGTCTGCGTCCTTACCGGCCACGGCCTTAAGGACCCCGAGCTGGCTGTAAAAGAGAGCCCGGCTCCCCGCGTGGTTCCGGCCACCCTGGAAGCCGTAAGGGCACTGATCGAGAGGTGAAAAGCATGTTCTGCGTTCGCGTACCGGCCACCACCGCCAATTTAGGGCCCGGCTTCGACGCCCTTGGCCTTGCTTTGGAGCTTTACAACTACATCGAGGTGACAGTGGGTGCGGGTACAGGCCGGGTGAACATTATCGTCCAGGGCGAAGGCGAAGGAGAGCTCTCGCGCGGGGAGGACAATCTGGTATACCAGGCAGTAAAACGCGCTTTTCGCCAGCGTGACCTTGACCCCCCAGAACTCTGCCTACACCTGGTAAATAACATTCCGCTGGCCCGCGGTTTGGGAAGCAGCGCGGCGGCCATCGTCGGCGGCCTTCGCGCCGCGCAGGAGCTCCTACCCGTACCCTTTTCTCAGGATGAGCTTCTGGCCTTGGCCTGTGAGTTGGAAGGACATCCGGATAACGTCAGTGCGGCTCTGCTGGGCGGTCTAGTTATCTCTTGCCCAGACCGGGAAGGAAAGCATCATTACCTAAAGGCGCGCCTTCCGGAGTCTTTAAAGCTGGTGATAGCCGTTCCCGAATTGCGCCTTTCTACTCATGATGCCCGCCGGGTACTACCGGAAATGCTTCCGCGCCGGGACGCCGTATTCAACTTAAGCCGCACGGCGCTTCTTACGGCCAGCCTTCTTACCAACGACTTGAGCGTCTTGCCGTTGGCCTTGGAAGACCGCCTGCACCAACCCTACCGATCAACCCTTATACCGGGAATGGACGCCGTCTTTGCCGCCGCGCACCAAGCTGGGGCCCTGGGCGTAGCTTTGAGCGGTTCCGGGCCGTCCATAGTGGCCTTCGCCCAGCATAATTTAAGCGCCATCGGCCGGGCCATGGTGGAGGCCTTTGCCTCCTACGGTGTACAAGCTCGTTACCTTCTCACGGCGCCCGCCCCGCACGGGGCGGAGGTCCTGCCTCAGCTGAGGTTGTGCACAGCCTAAGCATCCGGCGAAAAAGGGGCTTGTGTTTTTGGTGAAAAGGGTGTATAATAAAGGCCGTAAAGAAAGGTCGGGGTATAGCTCAGCTTGGTAGAGCGCTTGCTTGGGGTGCAAGAGGCCAGCGGTTCAAATCCGCTTACTCCGACCATTATGATGAGAGAAAGGACAGCCGAAAGGCTGTTTTTCTTTTTTGCTGCGAGGTAGCTCCTGACGCATAGCCTGGGAACAAGCTGTACACTTTAGACGAGTAGAAGCCTCATGGGGAGGTATAGGGTGCGTATCCTCCTTGTGGTCCGTCCTTGTCAGGGCGGCATCGCCACGCATGTTCGAGTTCTCGTTCGCCGGCTGAAACAACAGGGCCAGGAAGTGTTCGTGGCGGCGCCCAACGGCGCTCTAGCCCAAGAGAGCGACGGTTATTTCCGCCTGCCGCTCTCCGGACATCCCATTGATATCGCCCGTTCTGCCGGGATCCTTGCGGGCCTTTTGCCCAAGCTTAAGCCAGACGTCGTCCACTGCCACGGGATTTTAAGCGCCCTACTTAAGCCGTTTCTTTCCCGCCAAGGAAACGAAGGAGCGGTGTGGATTTACACCGCCCACAACTTTCCGAGCAGTTTCTTTTCGCAACTCGCCTGGCGCTGGGCTTATACTTCGGGTCGACCCCACCGGCTTGTCGCCGTCTCGCGGGCCCTGGCCGGGGCACTCACCAGGTGCGGAATACCGGCCCCCAAAGTAATAGCCATCCCCAACGGGATTGAAATTAGTTCCGAACCACCAGCTGCCGCCGTCTTGCCTGCGGGATCGACCATTCTTACCGTAGGTCGCTTGGTGCCGGAAAAAGGTACGGGGCAGGTGCTCAAGGCATTTCAGGCCCTCAAGAAGGAGGTCAGAGGGCCCCTCCGGCTTTTAGTGGCCGGAACGGGGCCTGAGGAAAAGGCTCTACAGGCGTTGGCCGGGCGGCTGGGAATTGGCAGGGACGTTACGTTCCTGGGTTACGTTCCCGACCCGGCCCACCTCTACCGGGCGGCAGACGTTTTCGTCACGGCGCCGTGCAGGGAAGGAATGGGGCTGGCCAACTTGGAAGCTATGGGCTGGGGCCTTCCGGTGGTGAGCACGAGGGTAGGAGGCATTCCGGAAGTAGTGGTGGATGGGGAAACAGGGTTCCTGGTTGAGCCGAACCGCCCACTAATGCTGGCGCAGGCGCTGAAAACGCTCTTGGACTTTCCGGAGCTGGCGAGAAGTTTCGGCCTCGCCGGCGCCCGCCGGGTTCGCGAGCGTTTTACCGCCGAGAGTATGGGGAGGGCTACCCTCGCGGTGTACGAGGAGGCAAAAATGAATGCGTCTTCCTAGGCCCAGGGGTTTTCTCTTCGCCGTTCTGGCCGGGGTGTTGTTTTTTTCTTTCGGTTCGGTGCCGGCCTTGAGCGCCCCAGCCGACAAAAAGCTTGTTTTACTTCTAATTGACGGCCTTAATTTCGACGATATATGCCGGGGAAGCCTCTCGTCTCTAGATGAGTTCACCCATCAGGCCGCTTGGGGCCTCATGAATACGGCTGTCGCTGGCCAGCCGAACCTGGAAAGTGCCTACCTTACGCTCGGTGCAGGTACGCGCGCGCGTTCGCCGGGAAATCTACCCGGTTTCACTGCCTTTGAAGTTATGCCCGATGAACCCGGTACGGCAGCTGAAGTCTACGGACGCCGCTCGGGGCACAAGGTTACCCAGGGGGTGGTCCAGCCGGGAATTGGAATCCTGGAGCTGGCCAATGCCAACCTGGGTTACCAGGTTAGGTTGGGAGCTCTAGGGCAGGTTCTGCGCGAAGCAGGTATAAAGACAGCGGCCATCGGGACGGCCGACACAAATACCTTGGAACGGCCCGTGGTCAATGCCCTGATGGACGAAACTGGATACGTACCATACGGCTACACGGCACCTGACCTCTTCCACCCTGACCCCGATGGGCCTTTTGGGGCTTGGACGGACCCTGAGGCCGTGTTGCAACGAATCGGGGAGGTTTGGGATAAGGCTCAAGTTTTTGTGGTAGAGTGGGCCGACCTTTACCGGGTGGAAGCGTATATCCCCTTCCTACGTCCCGGACAAAATGCCGCCCTACGGGAGCAAGCTCTGGCCCGTCTAGACGTCTTCCTCCGGTCTTTCCTGGCCCGCTTCGGCGACAGGGCTACTATTCTTCTAATTGGACCCGCTCCAGGGAACCGGGACTTCGAAGCCGGGCGTCGGCTCACCCCTGTAGCCCTTTGGGACCATAGAACAAAGCCGGGGCTTCTTACCTCGGCTACCACACGCCGTGCCGGCCTCATCGCCAATATCGACATCGCCCCCAGCGTGCTGGCTTTTTTCAACCTGCCGCAGCCGGCCGCCATGCTGGGACGGCCCATCACGGGCTTAGTCAACGGCAGCCCGCTTGCCGAGCTTGCAGCGTTGGAAAGGCGGGCCGTACTGAATTTTAACCAACGCCCTTTTGTGATCAGAGTGTACATCGCTTACCTGATTGCCGTGCTGGCCTTAGCCGTCGTCGCCTTTTGGCGGCCACTTTGTGTAAGCCGCTGGCTGAATTTTCTTCTCCCAGCCGGGGCCACCGTGCCTCTAACCTTCCTTGTACTGGCCGCCCTACCGCCGCAGCCTCTACCTGCAACCCTGGGGATGAGCGTCCTCTTCACCGCGCTCTTCGTTGCCGGCTTCGGCCGGCTAACAGGCTCAGGCAGCGGGGCGCTTATGCTTAGTGGCTTCTCAACCGTACTCCTTCTAACTTGGGACGTACTTCACGGGCAACGCCTGGTAGCGTCTTCTCTCTTGGGATACTGTTACATAAGTGGTGCCCGCTATTACGGACTGGGCAACGAGTACATGGGCGTCTTTCTGGGGGCAGGATTAACCCTGGCCGCCTATCTTTTGGACCGCCATCGCCTGCCGACTTGGAGCGCCAGCTTATTCCTCTTTTTTCTTCTCTCGGTTGGCTCCTTCCTAATGGGTGCCAACGGCTTAGGAAGCAATGCCGGCGGTACCCTGGCGTGGGCAAGCGGGCTGGGTACGGCGCTCCTGGGGATCAAACGCTCGGAAATTCGCCTGGGGGATGTAACTTCAGCCCTTTTCCTCGCCGGCGTTTTTCTTGCGCTTTTGGCCTGGTCGGATTGGCAGCTTGCGGCAAAGGCCTCGCACATCGGCCGGGCGCTGAACCTGGCCAGCAACTCCGGCACGCAGGTTCTCCTCGATACCATCGTGCGCAAGGCAGAGATGAACTTGAGGCTGATCAGGTACTCTCTTTGGAGTCGGGTACTTCTCATGCTGCTCCTCGCCCTGACCAGCCTTTTCCTGGGCCCCTGTCGCCTTAGGCCGCAGTTTATGCGGGAACGCCAGTTTCTCACTGCCTGCCTGCGCGGCAGCTTAATCGGGACGCTCGTGGCTCTGGTCGCCAACGATTCGGGCGTTGTAGCCGCCGCCACGGGCCTGCTGTTCCCCGTACTGTTCCTTATCTTGCTTGCCCTTTCCACTACGACCCGTGAAAAGCAGCAAAATCAGCAAGAATTAGCTATGACGCGGAATTAAACGCAACAATTCCCCAAAAGCTGTTAACCGCTCTAGGATATCTTGACATCGCGCAAGAGTCTGCTACAATCTTAGGTGATTGAGGCCAAGAATCTTGTAGAAAGGGAGGGCGGGAAATGAAAGCACTGGGGCGTCACATCCTGGCTGAGTTTTTTGGGTGTGATGGCACTATTCTCGACGACGTCGATGCCATTGAACGTACCCTGGTCGATGCAGCGCTCACTGCTGGAGCTGAAGTTCGTGAGGTGGCCTTTCACCGATTTAGCCCTCAGGGCGTAAGCGGTGTGGTAATCATCTCCGAGTCGCACCTGGCCATTCATACATGGCCGGAACTCGGCTACGCGGCGGTGGACGTCTTCACCTGTGGTGATAAGGTGGACCCGTGGGTCGCCTATAACTATATAGCTTCTGCATTTAAAGCGGACAAGATTACTGCGGCAGAAATTAAGCGCGGTATCTTCGACAAGATTCCCGCGCACACCTAGCGCCGAGGCAGCGTAAGTTTGCCGGCTTAGCCGATTTTCTCATCCCTGCATAGAGCAGGGTTTTTTCTTTTTGCACCTTTGAGCCACCATCTTCATAGGCTAATATGCACACAACGCCAGGGGGTGAGCGTATGCCGGGTTTTCTTGCCCCGGGAAGCAGTGGCCACGAGGTAAAAGTGCTGCAGGCCAGCCTGCGCTTTCTCCTGGGTGCGCGGATCAGCGTCGACGGTTACTACGGGCCGAAAACGGCCCATTGGGTGCGCCGTTTTCAAGCGGCGCGCGGTCTAGAAACCTCGGGTAGTTGCGACTTAGTCACCTGGTACGCCCTAGCCAGGGAGATTAGCCCTCGTGAGCGTCACCTGCAGATTCTGCTCCCATGGTCGTTGCTTCAGGTGCGGGAGGGGGAAAACGTCCTCCGAGCCTACCCCCTTGAGCGTCCCCTGGCGGGGCTAACGCCGGGAGTCACTTGGTTGGATTTTCTGCCGCGCAACCGGAAAGGTCCTTACGTGCTTAAGTTGGGGAGCGGAGCGTCGGTCGCCCTTGAACCGGGAGGGAATAAACGAGGGCGCCTTTGTTGCACCGCGGTTAAGGTAGAGCCGGGCGACTTTTTTCCTCTCCTGGAACGCCGGATGCCTGTGCTGATTAATCCCCTCCGTTACCGGCCGGGGCGGCTGAGGTTGCCGCAGAATTTAACCCTTACCGAATTGGCAGAGTGGGCTGGCATTTCTTTAAAACGCCTACAGGAGACGCTCGAAGACACAAAAGAGGGGGTTTTTGTGCCCGTTTCCCGGCCGTTCTGGCCGGCTTTTTGGGGCCGTCCGCTCCAAGGGCCCGAAGAATGGGTCTCGTGCCTGCCGTATTTGGAAGGGGTTGTTCTCTCCCCAGAACTTACGAAAGTCTGGGCGCCGTACGTTCGAAAATGGCGCCTTCTCGCCTTAACCGTCTCTTCCGGCCAGGCGCCGCCGCGTCCAGCCGGCGGCAATGGCTGGTGTTTGGTGCCGGCCGGTCCAGAAGCCTTGTTTACCCTGTCCCCGGTTCCCGGCAAACAAACCCGGGCCAAGGGTTTGGTTCAAGGTTTGATCCTGCCGAACGCAGAAGCAGCTGCCGCTATACCGAGCGCGGCACTCAATCTTGATTGGTATGCAGTGCCGGTAGGCACCTCTACTTCCTCCCAGCTAACCTTTTTGCGGCACCACCTTCATCCGCAGCGCCTGCTTCTGGCGGCCGGCGGTGAGGAAGCTCAGGCGGCGGCCCGCCTGGCCAAAGAAGAAGGATTGGGTGGACTCCTCCTAACCTCCTGCCCTCCGGACGACACCTGGGTTAGGGTGTGGCTGGATTTGTAGGGAAGGATTCCCAGGCACGTCCCTTCCAAGAAAGCATATTTTTTAATACCCGGGAGCCGGCGGACAGGTGAAGAACCTTCAGGATAAAGTAAAAGGAGGTAGGGAGGAAAAATGCGGTCCACCCCAGAACTCCTTGCACCAGATGAGGTGCGCATGGTCCGGGAAGCGTACCGCGATTGGCGCCAGGCTCAATGCTTTTTCGAAGAAGTTACGGACCCGTGCCTTGTAGACTTCGCCATTTATTGGGAGCGGGCGGCACGCCTCAGGTACCGGTACCTGCTCTCCCTGCTCAAGGGGGAGGGTTTTGCCCTCAGCCAAAAAGAACTGATTCGCTTGGTAGTTTATTGAAAGGACGACGTTGCCTTTTACCTCGGCTGAATGGGAAGGAGATGCAATTATGCCGAAGCTTAGAGTGGGCATTATTTTCGGGGGGTGCTCAGGCGAACATGAGGTTTCCCTCATGTCTGCCGCCTCGGTAATTAAGTTTATACCGCGGGACAAATACGAGCCGGTCCTCATCGGTATTACAAAAAAGGGAGGGTGGCTAACGGAAGGTAATCCCTGGGAAGCGCTCAAACAGGGTACATCTGAACCGGGAGGACCTGCCCCTACGGAGCTTCTGGCCTCGCTTGATGTAGTCTTTCCCGTTTTGCACGGCCCCTACGGTGAAGACGGCACTATTCAAGGGCTGTTTGAAATGTGCGCCGTTCCTTACGTGGGAGCTGGGGTTCTGGCTTCGGCCGTGGGCATGGATAAAGTAACTATGAAGCGCGTTTTTGCTGCCAGTGGCCTACCGATAGCCCGGTACCGGGTGTTGGAACGGCGTGTGTGGGAAAACCAACCGGAAGAAGCCCTCATAAAAAACGTGGTAAACGACCTCGGTCTTCCTGTTTTTGTTAAACCGGCTAACCTAGGTTCCAGCGTCGGCGTCAGCAAGGCCCGCAATGAAGAAGAGCTCAAGCAGGCCTTAGACCTGGCCTGTCAGTACGATCGCAAAGTAGTCATAGAGGAATACATCCCCTGCCGGGAGGTAGAATGTGCCGTACTCGGCAACGACGAGCCCGAAGCTTCCGTAATCGGCGAAGTCGTTCCGCGAAAAGAGTTTTATGACTATGAGGCCAAATACACGGACGGCGTCTCCGACTTTATTGTGCCAGCTCCGCTTCCCAGGGCGATACAAGAAGAAGTCCGGTCTCTGGCCATTCGGGCCTTTAAAGCCATAGACTGTAGCGGCATGGCCCGCGTAGACTTTTTCATTCACCGGGAGACCGGCCGGGTAATACTAAACGAAATCAATACCATTCCGGGGTTTACCCGTCTTTCCATGTATCCGCGCCTTTGGGAGGCCAGCGGGCTGAGCTACCCCGACCTCATCGACCGGCTTATTACGCTCGCCCGGGAACGCTTCGCCGAGCGGCGACGCAACCGTATTTAGGGGTGCGAAGGAAAAAGCAGGGCCCGTCCGGGCATAATAGCACTGTCTTCCCTTGCGTTTTCTTTTTTAAAGAAGGAAAAATACTGCTCTTCACCGAATAAAGAGGAGGGAAGCAGCTCGAGCCTTGGAAGTAAGGGGGAAAATGCAGAGTGAAAGATTATGCGACAGATAAACTACGGAATGTGGCACTCATCTCGCACGGGAGCGCCGGGAAAACCTCCCTAGTGGAAGCCCTTCTTTTCACCAGCGGCGGCAGCGACCGCTTGGGAAGGGTAGACGAAGGAAATACCGTTGCCGATTACGACCCCGATGAGATAAAGCGCAAAATAACCATCAATACGGCCATCATTCCCTGCGAGTGGACAGGTTGTAAAGTCAACCTCCTAGATACCCCGGGCTACGCCGACTTCATCGGCGATATGATCGGCGCACTCAGCGTAGCCGATGCCGCCGTGACTTTAGTTTGCGCAGTTTCCGGCGTAGAGGTCAACACTCATCGTGTATGGCGCCTGGCGGAAGAAAGAGGCCTGCCACGGCTAATCTTCATCAACAAACTGGACCGGGAAAATGCCCACTTCGATCGCGTGCTGGAGCAGATTCGGTCTGAACTAACGTCCCGCACCGTGGCGCTTCAACTACCCATTGGTGTCGAGGCAAATTTCCGGGGCGTCGTTGATCTGGTAAACATGAAGGCCTTCCTTTTTAAGGCCGGGAAGGTGGAGGAGGCACCGATCCCAGACGATCTGGCCGAGCGCGTCCAAGCAGAAAGGGAAAAGCTTATTGAAGCCGCTGCCGAAACCGACGACGAGTTGACTATGAAGTATCTGGACGGCGAGGAACTTACTAAAGAGGAAATTGTGCATGGCTTGCGTAGGGGAACCTTGGAGGGTAAGCTGTTTCCCGTCCTATGTGGTTCTGCCTACCAGAACAAAGGGATGAGTTTCCTCCTAGACGCAATTGTAGCCTACCTTCCCTCGCCCCTCGACCGGCCGCCGATTAAGGGCCGCCAACTTCCCACCCAGGCGGAGGTAGAAATTGCTTCCGATCCCACCGGCCCGCTGGTAGCTCAGGCGTTTAAGACGATGGCCGACCCGTTTGTCGGCAGGCTTACGTATTTCCGCGTCTACCGGGGCAAGGTTGTTTCGGACAGCACCATCTACAATTCGGGGAAAGAAAAGTCCGAACGCGTGGGCCAGGTGTTTGTGCCCCGGGGTAAAATACAAAATCCGGTCAGTGCCGTAGTGGCCGGCGACATCGGCGCTGTGGCCAAACTTCAAGAAACCGGCACTGGCGACACTTTGTGTGACAAGAATCACCCCGTTGTCCTACCGGTGCCGGAGTTCCCACGGCCCTGCTATTCTGTGGCCATCACCGCCAAGTCCAAAGGTGATGAAGACAAGCTGGGAACCGGGCTGGCTCGCCTGATGGAAGAAGATCCCACTCTCGCCTTAAAGAAAGATGCCGAAACCCGCGAACTCATCGTTTCGGGCATGGGAGACGTGCACATCGATGTGACGGTGGATAGGCTAAAGCGCAAATTCGGCGTGGAAGTGCTTACTTCGACACCCACAGTTCCTTACCGTGAAACCCTGCGCAAGCCGGTTAAGGTGGAGGGCAAGCACAAGAAGCAGACCGGCGGCCACGGTCAGTACGGCCACGTGTGGTTGGAGATAGAACCCCTCCCTGAGGGCAGCGGTTTTGTGTTTGAAGAGAAGATATTTGGCGGCGCCGTGCCCAAGCAGTATATCCCGGCCGTTGAAAAAGGGGTTCGCGAGGCTATGCGCGAGGGTGTGGTGGCCGGCTTTCCTGTGGTGGACGTGAAGGTAACCCTCGTCGACGGTTCTTTCCACCCCGTAGATTCCTCAGAAATGGCCTTTAAGATTGCCGCCAGCCTGGCCTTCAAGAAGGGAGCCGAGCAGGCCAACCCGGTGATCCTCGAACCAATTATGAACCTTGAGGTGACCGTTCCCGAAGCCTACATGGGCGACGTCATCGGCGACTTGAACGCCAAGCGGGGGCGCATCTTGGGCCTTGAACCGGCGGGGCCGAACCAGATAATTCGGGCGCAGGTACCCCTAGCCGAACTTTCCAAGTATGCCATCGACCTGAGATCCCTTACCCAGGGGCGAGGATCCTTTACCATGGCCTTCGACCATTACGAAGAAGTGCCCGCGCGCCTGGCTGAGGAGATCGTGGCCCAAGCTAAGAAGAACAAAACAGAGGACTAAGATTGCCACAGGGCTCCGGGCCGGGCCCGGACCCTGTCACCACGCCTCTCCTCTCCTGCATAAAGTACTGTAACAAGGCAGGCGGGGGGTGGGCGCGTGACGGGGTACTGTCCGTTTCAAGTGCTCACGGCTAGGGAGGTCCGATGTGAGCTGGGGAAGGGATCTTTTTCCCCTAAAGACAGCGAAGAGCCCTGGGCCTGTGCCGGTTGTAGCATCCCCCGGGTGCTTGCCAACCGGCCGTGCATTTACCTTGAGCCGGTTAAGCACTTTGCCCTTCGCGGCAAAAGTATTACCTTTTTTCGTTGTACCATGTTTGGGGTGGTGATTGACGAACCCTTTCGCCTTTGCCCGCAATGTGTCGGCAACGAACCCGCTCCGAGAGCACATTAGAGCAGGAGGCCGCCTATTCGATGTTTGTCCTTCTCACCAACGACGATGGAATAGAAGCTCCCGGGCTTCTTGCCCTGGCACGCGAGTTCCACTCCCGGCATGAACTCGCCATTGTGGCCCCGGATCGGGAGCGCAGCGCTACCGCTCATGCCATAACTGTAGATCGCCCGCTTCGCGCAAAAAAAATAGAGCATGCCCTAGGACCGGCCTGGGCAGTGAGCGGCACCCCGGGCGACTGCGTCAAGCTGGCGTTGACGACCCTGCTTCCGCGCCGGCCGGACGTCGTTATTTCCGGCATAAACCGGGGCCCTAACCTGGGCACGGACATTTTTTATTCCGGGACGGTAGCCGCCGCTCTGGAAGGCGTTTTTTTCGGTCTGCCGGCCATAGCGGTGTCGCTGGCTACCCATGCCGCCACCGCCGACTACAGCCTGGCGGCCAGGGTGGCAAGCGCCGTCGCTCAGCACCTAACCGACAAACCTACGCTTTCCCAGGCTTTGCTCAACATCAACGTACCGGCCTTGCCCGACAAAGAAATCCGGGGAATAAGTATTACCCGCCTGGGTACCCGGCGCTACAAAAACGTGTTTGAAGCACGGAAAGACCCGCGCGGGCAAACATACTACTGGCTTGCCGATGAACTTATCAACGAAGACGGGGTAGATCACGACACCGATATCGCGGCAGTGGCTGAGGGCAAAATCTCCATTACCCCTCTGCACATAGACCTTACCGACTACCGGCGCCTGCCCGAGCTTCAAGGTTGGCTGGACGGGCTTTTTGACATATAATACCATCATTGGTATAATATGGGTGGAGGGAATGAGCCATATGAGCACCCACACCACCCAAGATCTGGAAGAGCAGAAAACGGCAGTGACCGAAGGCGAGTGGCAACAGGTCGTGGCTGGACTGTGCGCTTGTGAGCTGCCCCAGGATTCCGCACGCCTAATTGAGCTGGGACTAGCCTACCTGAAGGGTCGCCTGGTTGGGCCGGCAGAAGAATGTTTCCGCGCTGCGCTTAAGATCGTTCCGGAACTAACCCGCGCCCATTATTACCTGGGCTATCTCTACAGCCGGCAAGGCAGGTACCGGGAGGCAGCGCTGGAATTCGGCAAGTGCCTTGCTGCTCAGCCTCGCAACGACGATATTTACGCCGAACTCGGATTGGTATACTTTAAAGAAGGGCGGGTGGACGAGGCGCGTGCCCTGTGGCAGCAGGGGCTTCTCTTCGCCGAACAGCGTGACCGGTTGGTAAAGCTCCTGGAAGAGATGTCTTACTGTGTTACCCTAGACGGGGAAGAAAGAGTAGTGCCCAACTTGTGCCGCATGGCCTTCCTGGCCGCAGATAATAACTATCGCTTAGCTTTAGCCTACCTGGAGCGGGCACGCTGGCTCGAACCGTTTAACCCGGTCGTGTTTACAACTTATGCCCATGTGTTTGCAACACAAGGAAAGAACGAAGAAGCCGAGACAGCCTGGCAAGAAGCCATCCGTCTCGCTCCTTCCGACCCAGACCACCAGGCTGGTTTTGCCGCCTTTCTTCTTGGACAGGGAAAATACAAAGAGGCGCGTACCTGGGCCGAACGCGCCGTGATGCTCTCGCCTCGGGAAGCCGAGTACCGCCTTATTCTGGCCCAAGCCGAGGCGCGAAATGGGAATTTCGCTGCTGCCGAGCAGCACCTTAAAACTGCGCGCGATCTAGAGCCGGAACAGCCGGCCATAAATTATGAATTGGGGCGCCTGCTCTGGCAAAGAAAGGAAGTGGGGCCGGCCCTGGCGTACCTGCGAAAGGCCGCCCGCGCCGGGCACGGGGAGGCCAAGGCCTGCCTGGCTTTGGCCTGCAGGCTGACGAAGGGGCAGCTGGCGGCAAAACCGCTTCCTAAAGGAGGTAGTAACCTTGAGCAAATTGCTAATTGAGGGCGCCACCGTCGTAACCCTTAACCGGGATAACGCCGTCTACTCCCCGGGCGATATTATCCTGGAAGATGAGCGGTTGGTTTATGTCGGTCCATCACAAAGGCGCCTAGCCTGGCAGCCCGACCGGGTGATATCCGGGCAGGGGAAGATTGCCCTCCCGGGCTTTATCAACACTCATACCCACGCCGCGATGACGCTTTTTCGCAGCTATGCCGACGATCTGGCCTTGAAGCCGTGGCTGGAGGAAAAAATTTGGCCGCTGGAAACTAAACTAACGCCTGAGGCGGTCTATTGGGGAACTATGTTGGCCTGTCTGGAGATGCTGGAAGCAGGGGTTACCGCCTTTGCCGATATGTACTTTTACTCGGAGGAAACGGTGCGTGCCGTAGCCGAGAGCGGCCTTCGGGCCGACGTAGCACCAGGTCTGATCGGGGTTGCCCCGCAGGCGGAACAGGCTTTGGTACAAGCAGTCGACTTCGTTAAACGTATTCAGGCGAGCGCCGGGGGTCGGATTAGGGCCCGGCTCGGACCACACGCACCTTACACCTGCCCGCCCTCATATCTAAAGGAGGTAGTATCTGCCGCCCGCGAACTGGGCTGCGGCATTCATATCCATCTCGCGGAAACAAAAAGGGAGGTGGAAGAGCTCAAGGCTCAGACAGGGCATTCACCGGTGGAATTACTGCACGAGATCCTGGGGGAGGTAGGCCCGGTCCCCGTTCTTGCTGCCCACTGTGTCCACCTAAGTAACGAGGACGTCCGGCTCCTGGCCGAAGACGGTGTGGGGGTAGCCCATAACCCGGGCAGCAATCTTAAACTGGCTAGCGGGCTGGCACCTCTGGCCGACCTAATCACAGCCGGCGTGAAGGTCGGTCTGGGTACAGATGGGGCAGCCAGCAACAACAACCTCGATGTGTTGGAGGAAATGCGTCTGGCTACGCTCCTTGCCAAGCTGGCCACGGGAGATCCTACAGCGGTTCCGGCGGCCACAGCCCTGCGCCTGGCAACGCTTTCGGGAGCAGAAGCCCTCGGTCTAGGGGAAGAAATCGGTAGCCTGGAGGCAGGTAAACAAGCCGATGTAATACTCCTGAACGAAGAGCAGGCTCATCTTTTCCCACGTCACGATGTAATTTCTCGTATCGTCTACGCAGCCCGGTCGGCGGATGTGGATACGGTAATCGTGGCCGGAGAAGTCCTACTGGAAAACGGCCGACCGGTGAAGCTGGACCGCGAGAAGATCTTGGCCGAGGCGCAAAGGCAGGCCGAGAAATTACTAGGCTAAGTTATTTTCCACCTTCCGCCCAGCCTTAGGCTGGGTTTTCTGTAGGAAGGCAGTACACTCCGTAGCTAAAGGGCACTCGCCGCAGCGAGGATTTCTTGCCCGGCAGACCCGCCGGCCGTGCTGAATTAAGCGATGATGAGTAACAATCCAATGCGTAGAAGGAATTTTGGCTTCCAAATCGCGTTCTACTTCTTCCGGCGTTCGGCCTTGGGAGAGGCCGAGGCGTCTGGCCACGCGAAAAACGTGGGTATCGACGGCAAGCGCCGGACGAGAAAAAGCGTTGGCGAGTACCACCTTCGCCGTTTTGCGGCCGACGCCGGGAAGGGTAAGCAGGCTATCTAGGCTGTCGGGTACACTACCCCCGAAATCGCTCACCAATTTCCTGGCGGCGGCTACTAAGTACCGCGCCTTGGTCCGGTTTAGGCCCACGCCGGCGATGTCCTTGGCTACATCCTCCGGATCGGCGGCGGCGAGGGCATAGGGAGTAGGGTAGTGTTGAAAAAGAAGGGGAGTTACTCGGTTTACTTGTCGATCCGTAGTCTGGGCCGAAAGAATGGTAGCTACCAGGAGTTCGAAAGGAGAACGGAACTGAAGCTCCGTTCTGGCCTCTGGGTATGCCTGAGCCAGAAGTTCCAGCAACTTGTCTACGTTTTTGGCCATTAGTATCACCTTCGTTGGAAAGGAGTCAAAACATGAAACGCATCGCTCTTATCGCGCACGATAAGATGAAAGAAGAGCTTGTTGCTTTTGTTGCCCGGCATCGCGATTTTTTTCAGCAAGCCGAACTGATTGCCACAGGAAATACTGGCCGGCTCGTTAGCGAACACACCGGCCTCGCCGTGCATCGCTACCTGTCGGGGCCTCTAGGTGGCGACCAGCAAATCGGCGCTGAGATCGCCGCCGGTAAGGTCGATGCTGTTTTTTTCTTCCGTGATCCGCTTACTCCGCAACCCCACGAGCCGGACATCACCGCGCTTCTTCGCCTGTGCGACGTGCACTACGTACCGGCCGCGACGAACCCCGCCACTGCGGAGGTTCTCCTTCGCGGCCTTGGAGGAGAATGGCCAACCTTACCGTCGAAAAAGTACACTTCGGAGGAGTTTGTGACCGAAAAAAACTGCTGAATTATTCTCCCTCCGAGCAGGTTTTCCCTCCCTTTAGGAAGAAATAAACTGGGTGAAAATACCAGTACTGGTTTTTAATGGGAGGGAACTGGGCTGTGAACATAAATACGCTTAAAGGAAAAGCCGACGCGGGCAAATTGCCTTGGTTGCAAAACTTCCTTTTGCGCCTTAAAGAACTTGCCGGCGAAAAGGGCGCACCGGCTACCTGCGCGGTAGTTCTGACTGCTTTACCAGAACGGAGTTGGCTGGCCGAGCTGACACGGGTAGGGTGGGTTAAGGAGGCTCCGGTCAGCATCGTCTTCTGTCTGGATTTCTTTCTGCTTAAGCAGGCCTGTCCTAACGACCTGACGTTCCACCTCGACGACCTTTTGAGTTTCGTCCGGGGAATCAGCCTAACAGCCCAAATGGCCCAGGAGGCGGCTTGCGCGGCAGCCAACCTGGGGTTGCGCCATGCCCTGCTGCATCAGGTTCTGGGCGAAGCCCAGGCAGTACGGGCACATTTGAAGCTTCCACCTTACGTGTTCCCTGTCGTAGTTCTGGTTATCGGTGGAGAAGAGATTCCCGAAATGAAGAAAAACAGCCTGCGGGTATTTATGGAGCACTATGAAGAACCGTCGGCTCAAGAAATAGCGGAAGCTACAATTTGGTGGCAGGAGAAAGAGGCCGCCAGCAGTACGGCCTGGCCCACGGCGGGCGCGAGCCGCATAGCCTCGCGAGGGCTGCAAACGGCCCTCCTTGAGGCAGGCTTCAACTTTTGGACCGCGGCGACTCTGCCCGAACCTGAGCAAAGCTTCTGGCGCCGCGAAGCGCTGGTTTCGCTGCGCCAAATCCTCCGGAGAGGCCCGCGTAAGCCGCCGCTTTTAGCCCGCCCGGCCTTATGTCTCAATTTGGCCAGATTGGCCCTCTTAGCCGGAAGAGTAGAGCAGGCCGAGAAGCTGGCACAAGAGGCCCTCAAAACTGAGCCGACGGCGCCCGATGTCTTGGCTTCACTGGCGGTAATTCACCAGTATAAGGGGGACCTGGATAAAGCCGCCTGGTTTATGGATCAGGCTTTAGCCCAAGCGCCGGAACGCGGTTATCTACTTTTTTTTCGTGGCCAGATCTACCGCCGGCAGGGGCTAAAGGAGCAGGCAAAATTGTGTTTCCGCCGGGCCGTAGAGAAGGAGCCAACCCTAAAAAGCGCTTGGCTGGCCCTGGCGCAGACGTGGGAAGAAGATGGCCAATTCGACAAAGCGGAGGTTGTCTATAAAGAGGCATACCAGGCGGTGGGGCCGGACGTCACCCTGCTAAATAACCGGGGCCTGTGCCTTAGCAACTTAGGTCGGTACGCCGAAGCAAAACTTGTTTTTCAGGAAGCTTTGCGCAAGAAGCCCCGCGATCCCGTAGTTTTGGCCAACTTGGCTCTTCTCCTCGGGCAACAAGGAGAGTTTCTACCCGCCCTCAACTATTACAATCAGGCCCTGCGCCTGCGCCCCCACGACCCCGATCTACTCAATAACAAAGGCTTCTGCCTAGGCAAGCTTGGCCGCTTTGAAGAGGCCCTGCGCTGTTACGAGCTTGCCCTAAAGAACGAAAACGGGGACCTGAATCTGCTGCACAACAAGGCTTCTTGCCTGACACGCCTCGGACGGTACAAGGAAGCCTTGGAATGCTACGACTTGGTCCTAAGGCTGAACCCGACCGACAGCAGTACGCTCAACAACCGGGGCCTCTGCCTTATGGCGCTGGGCAGGTTGCGGGAAGCGTTGGAGTGCTTCCAGCTCGGTTTGAAGCTGGAACCGAACAATCACATTCTTTGGGGAAACAAAGGAGCGTGCCTCTTCAAACAAGGGAAGTATACGGAAGCTTTAGCTGCCTATGAACGGGCTCTGGCCATCGCTCCTGATGAGCTGGCATACTACAGCGGTAAAGGTATGTGCCTCGACTATCTTGGACGAGCAGAAGAGGCGGTGGACTGCTATAACCGCGCCTTGCGTCTGGCCTAAGTCAGGGCAACGCGGGAAGTAAGTAGAGTAAAACAAAAAAAGCGGCATAGCCGCTTTCTTTTTTGGTGGAGAGGGGTGGATTTGAACCACCGAAGGCATCGCCAGCAGATTTACAGTCTGCCCCCTTTGGCCAGCTCGGGAACCTCTCCACACTAATTTTGGTGGGCCCACCAGGATTTGAACCTGGGACCGACCGGTTATGAGCCGGCTGCTCTACCGCTAAGCTATGGGCCCAAGTTGGTGACCCTAGGGGGATTCGAACCCCCGTTACCGCCTTGAAAGGGCGATGTCTTAACCACTTGACCATAGGGTCACATACTGGTCGGAGCGACTGGATTTGAACCAGCGACCCCTTGGTCCCGAACCAAGTGCGCTACCAAGCTGCGCCACGCTCCGAACGTTGACAGGTTTATTTTACAGCAACCGGCGTGTGAAGTCAAGATGACGCAATCACTCAGCTAAAATCTAACCGACGGGGTATTGGCTCACTCACGACGAAATATAACCGAGGGGATGTGTATTGCGCATGTCTCTGAGTAGTCG
>JASKKP010000031.1 GCA_030154105.1 Bacillota bacterium | reverse complement strand
CTGTCTACTTGTATATTCTACCAAAGGAGGGGTGAAGCCTTCTTCTTTAACCCCAAAATCCTTGATACTTCTAGGCCCTGGAATATGAAATCGCCTCATACTTCAGTGCAACGTTCGGTACGGGGAGGTTGAATCGTGGAAGAAAAGGACGGACGCGCCATCGTCACCGTCATCGGCCGGGACCGGGTGGGCATCATCGCCGGAGTGGCCGGAGTATTGGCCGAGAACAACGTCAACATTCTCGACATCAGTCAGACGGTATTGCAGGAGTTTTTTGCCATGATTATGGTGGTTGACCTGAAAGAAAGCCGTGTCGGCTTCCGTGAACTCCAGGCCCTGCTGGCCGCGGCGGGCGAAAAGCTGGGCGTTGAGGTGCGGCTCCAGCATGCCGACGTTTTCCGCTACATGCACCGGATTTGAGGGGGATCATCATGGCGGCGCTTTTTTCTTCCAGCGAAATCTTGGAAACGATCCGCATGGTTCAGGCCGAGAATTTAGACATCCGCACGGTTACCCTGGGTATCAGCCTGCGCGACTGCGCCACTTCTGACCTTAAGGAAACCTGCCGACGGGTGTACGATAAAATCACGCGCACGGCAGAGCGCCTGGTTCCGGTGGTCGAAGAAGTGGAGGCCCGCTTCGGCATTCCCATCGTCAACAAGCGCATCGCCGTAACCCCCATCGCCCTGGTGGGCGAGCCCTCCGGCGCCGAAGACTACGTCCCCCTGGCAGAAGCATTGGACCGCGCCGCCGAGAAGGTAGGCATAAACTTCATCGGCGGCTTCTCCGCCCTGGTGCACAAAGGCTTTACCTGTGGCGACCGAGCGCTCATGCGCTCTTTGCCCCGGGCACTCGCCACCACCGAGCGGGTGTGCGCCTCAGTGAATGTGGCCACCACCAAGGCCGGTCTCAACATGGACGCCGTACGCGACCTGGGGCACATCATCAAGGAAACTGCCCGTCTCACCGCCGACCGGGGCGGAATCGGCTGTGCTAAGCTCGTCGTCTTCTGTAACGCCCCGGAGGACAACCCGTTCATGGCCGGTGCCTTTCACGGCGTGGGCGAGGCCGAGTGCGCCGTGAACGTGGGGGTGAGCGGCCCGGGCGTGGTCCTGGCGGCAGTACGCCAGCACCCGGAGGCCGACTTGGGAACCATTGCCACCGTCATCAAAAACACCGCTTTCAAAATAACCCGCATGGGCGAGCTGGTGGCCCGGGAAGTCTCACGGCGCCTGGGAGTACCGTTCGGTATCGTAGATCTCTCCCTCGCCCCGACTACCGCCCAAGGCGACAGCGTAGCCGAAATCCTGGAAGCCCTAGGGCTTGAGCGCTGCGGCGCCTGTGGGACCACTGCCGCCCTGGCCCTTCTTAACGACGCCGTAAAAAAGGGCGGGGCTATGGCCTCGTCCTACGTTGGGGGCTTAAGCGGGGCCTTTATTCCCGTAAGCGAGGACAGCGGCATGATCCGGGCTGTAAAAGAGGGAGCCCTCACGTTAGAGAAGCTGGAAGCCATGACGGCCGTGTGCTCCGTAGGCCTCGATATGTTCGCCGTGCCCGGCGACACGCCTCCCGAGGTGATTTCTGCGCTCATCGCCGACGAGGCGGCCATAGGAATGATCAATCAGAAGACCACGGCGGTGCGGGTGATTCCGGCGCCGGGCAAAAAGGCCGGTGATATGGTGGAGTTCGGCGGCCTTCTAGGCCGTGCCCCCGTGATGCCGGTAAATACCTTCAGCCCTGCCGCTTTTATCGCCCGCGGCGGTCGTATCCCCGCTCCCCTTCCGGCCTTAGGCAACTAACCCCCACCCTAACTACAGCCAAAAAAGGCCCGCTCGGGCCTTTTCTACTTTGTATATTTGTCGGCCACCTTGGAAGCGCCGTAGGAATCGGGCTTGATGCGGGCCTCAAAACCGCTGCCGGTCACCATGCCGACGATTTCGCGGATGAGCTCCTTTGTTTCGCCTACTTTACCCACGTCCAAGTGGATTTCAATGTTCAGGTCGCCATGGCCGCTGTCGGCGAGGAGCGCGGTGAGCCGGCTGGCCACGTCCAGGCTGAGGGAAGCCTCGTAAAAGATGCGCTGGCGCAACGAGAAAAACTTGTTCTGGTAGCGCTTGCTGTAGTAGTAACGGGCCCCTTTGCCCTCCCGGTGCACGATGATGGCACTCACGAAGCAGATGTGGTCTTCGCGCGGCTGCGAATCGCTCCCAATGATGAGGCGGTAATTCATCTCCGGCTCCGCGGATACGTACTCAAGGATGTCGGCGAATACCTCGCGCAGAGACATGGGCCCCTTCGTAGGGCTCATGAATTCTTTGCGGAGCACCTCGTCACCTTCTTCCATCAGCTTGTGCGCTCCGGACGGCGCGCGTCAAAGCGGCGAACTCCTCAAGGCTCAGCGTCTCGCCGCGTCGTGCCGGGTCAACGCCCGCCGCTTTTAGCGCCGCGGCCAAAGCAGCTTTATCCCCCTCCCACTTAAGCCCGCCGAGCAGGGCATTGAGCAGGGTCTTGCGGCGCTGGCCAAAAGCAGCTCTGACCACTTGAAAGAATAAGGCCGGGTCCTGAACGTCCACCGGCGGGTTGGAACGCAGGCGAAGGCGTACAGCCGCAGAAGAAACCTCAGGGGGAGGGAAAAAAGCCCTCGGGGGCACCTTGAGCACCAGTTCGGGCACGGTGTAAAACTGCACGAGTACGCTGAGGCTGCCGTAGGCGCGTGTGCCCGGGGCGGCCAGAAGTCGCTCGGCCACCTCCTGTTGCACCAGGAGTACGGCCAGGGCCGGAGCACTTTGGCCCGTAAGGAGCTTAACCAAAATAGGGCTGGTGATGTAATAGGGGAGGTTGGCCGCCACCTTGCGCGCCCCACCGGGGCCGGGCGGAGCAAGCTCCCACAACCGTGGAAGATCTTGGGCCAGAAAGTCACCCCACACGAGGTGAATGTTGTCAAACCCAGCGAGGGTTTCGGCCAGAAGAGGTGCCAGCTCGCGATCTAATTCTACCGCCACCACAGCGCCGGCGCGCCGCGCCAGCTCGCGCGTAAGGTTACCGGTGCCGGGCCCGATCTCCAGCACGGTATCGGCCGGGGAAAGCTCGGCCGCTTCAGCCAGACGGGCGAGGATCCCCGAGTCGAGGAGAAAATTCTGCCCGAGCCGTCGTTTCGCGCGAAACTGGTGGCGCATAAGAAGCGCGCGTGTGCCGAATGCTATAGCTTTTACCTCCCGCTGTCAGCCTTAATCCTAGTATAACCTTTGCGGTTTGGAGAAATCAACCTGCGCTGCGTTCAAGGCAAGAAAAGAGGGGCAGTCTGCTGCCCCCTAGCGTTCCTTAAGGACGTACACTTTCACGCGCCGTCGCCCGAAATTTACCGCTTCACGGTGGGAATCAACAAATAGATCGATGCGCAGGCCCTTGATGGCGCTCCCGGTATCCCCGGCCACAGCCGGGCCGTAGCCGTCCACATAGAGCTTGGTACCGAGCGGTATGACGCGGGGGTCCACGGCTACGATTCCCCTCCGGGCCGGAAGGCCAAGCGCCGTGAAATCGCCGCCCTGGTCTTGGGAACAATACGCTGTAGCCACCATCTCAAGGACACGTACGTACTGGTAGTCGCGTCCGCCCCGGCTAATGGTACCTAGCGTTCCTACAGCCACGATCTCCGTAACCGGCTGCCGGATAACCTTTCCCGCAACAACCTCTTCCCGCACCAAGCACCCGTCTTCAAATATGGCCCGCACCTGACGCAGCTTCAACCCGTTTTGCCCGGCCTGGATTACGCGGGCCTCTCCCCGGGGCAGGTCCCCGTCCTCCCGCCGCTCAACGCTGTAAGGGATGGGCACATACCTAGGTTGCAGCTTCTCTTCAACTTTTACCACCTTAATAACCTGACCGGGGCGCACCGGCTCCTTTAGGCCGGGTGTAACTTTGTCAAGAGGCCCTATTTTAATGCCCAAGCCGGCCAACGCCTCACCGACCGTCTCCTGTGCAGTCTTTGCGGTCCAGACGCTTCCGCCGGCCTGCACCCTTATGGGTACGGCCCGACGAACGGTAACCGTCATGCCAGTTTTCAGCTCCGTATCAGGGGCCGGTACAACAACGTCGCCTTCCGCCAGTTTTACTTTCTCCTGTTCCAAGAGCCCGGCAACGGTTCCCTTTAGGGTACCCACCACCCGGGAACTGCCGTCCACGACTAGGGTTACCTCTTTGTGCGCATCGGCGTAACCAACCACAAAAAGGGAAAGGAGCGCAGCCACTGCCAGGCCTGCCCCGGCCCATTTCCTTGCCTTCCCTGGCCGTAGGGCGGGCACCTCCGGCATACCTGGAACCCCCTTCCTTAAACCGGCATCTTTTCATTGTATGGCCCTTATTGTACCGAATTTGCTCGTGAAAGTCAAATTAAAACGGCCGGGGCTAGCTGCGCTCCGGCTCTTCGGTTTCACGGTCGTTCCGGACTTGGTTGTGGAAGATCTCTTCGAGCGTTGCTTCCGGCTCACGGGTGCGCACCTGATCGAGCACCCGCGTAACCCCGCGGGCGCGCGCTGCGGCTTCCCGGGCCGCCGCCGCGGCCTTCCGGTCTTCTTCCCGGCCAAGGAGAATAACTGTGCCGCCGGACGCCCGGGCTCGGATGCGGCGCGTATCTACCCGCGGGTCGGCCGCCAGTTCCTCTGCCGCCTCTCTTTCTTCGTCGCCTTCGGCGATGTCGCCGTCGGTGCTGACTGCGATGGCGCTCGCCACGTTCCGGATGCCCGAAACGCTTTTCGCCAGGCTCTCTGCCCGTTCTTTTTCGGCCAGCACGTCGACCACGCCGGAAAGCTGGGCCTCTCCCTTCACCACATCGGCCTTCAGCCCGTAGCTCGAAAGTTGTGGGTCTCGTTCGAGTTTAGCCTGCACCTCTTCCCTGAGCCGGTCGTCTTCGGATCTGTCGGGCATGCTCTTCCCCCTCTTGCAAATCCTCAAGGGATAGTATGCCCCGCCCGGCCCAGGGAATCCCCAGGAAATGCTTCTAGCCCAAACAGCCTTCGCGCGTTGGCGGTAAGGCGCGGGGCAAAAGTCGGCAGCGTTTCTTTAAAGAGGGCGGCGAGCTGCGTTGCCACCTCCAGCACCCGTGCCGGTTCGTTGCGCTGGCCGCGATAAGGTTCCGGGGAAAGGTAGGGGCTATCCGTCTCGCAGAGGAGGCGTTCGGCCGGAATGGTGGCGGCCACCTCCCGCACACGCCGGGCGTTTTTGAACGTCACCGGCCCGGCAAAGGAGATATAATAGCCGAGCGCCAGGCACTCTCGGGCCAATTCGGCACTCCCCGAAAAGCAATGCATGACACCGGCCTGCTGCCGCGGCCCCGCCTCTTCGAGGATGGCCAGCGTATCGGCATGCGCTTCGCGGTCGTGGATGATCACCGGGAGGTTTAAGGTGCGAGCGATCTCCAGCTGCCGGCGGAAGGCCTCCTTTTGGCGCGCGCGGTCCGGATCGCCGTGGACGTAGTCGAGGCCGATCTCGCCCCAGGCCACCACCCGCGGTCGCTGCGCCAGCTCCGCCAGCCGGTCGTACGTATCTGGGGCCAGGGAATCAAGGTTCTCCGGGTGGAGCCCTACCGCCGCCCATATGAGGGGGTGTTCCTCGGCCAGCTTTACCGCCAGCCGTGATGAAGGAAGGTCGTAGCCCACACAGATGATTCCTTCTATCCCGGCGGCCTGCGCCCGCCGCAGCACGTCCTCCAGGTCGGAAAGAAGGTCCGGCTCCTGCAGGTGAGCATGGGTGTCGATGAGCAATATATCACCCCTAGCGGATGCGGGCTCCGCTTCTGATGTCGCGATCCACGGTAAGGAGAGAGATATGCTCTTCTTCGTCCTCGCCCGGAAGGCTTGCGGCAAGCAGCATTCCGTTTGACTCATACCCCATGAGCTTGGCCGGCTTAAGATTGGCCACAACGACGATCTTCTTGCCTACCAGTTCCTCTGGGGTGTAGGACTTTCCGATGCCGGCCACGATCTGGCGCCGTTCTTCTCCCAAGGCAATCTCCAGGCGGATGAGCTTCTTGGACTTGGGTACGCGCTCGGCGGCTAAGACCTCTGCCACCTTAAGCTCCACCTGGGCGAACTGCTCGATGCTGATCTTTTCCTGCGTCGGTGCTTTAACTTCTTCGCTCACTTCGCTTTTCTCCTCCCTCTTTTTCACTTCGATGCGCGGGAAAAGAGGTGCACCGCGCCGGGTCTGGGTACCGGGCGTAAGTAACCCCCACTGCCGCGCCGCCTGCCAACCAACCTCTGCCGGGCTTCCGGCAAGGCCCAGCTGCTCCCAGATGGCCTGCGGCGCGCGGGTCAGGTACGGTACCAGCATCACCGCTACGGTACGTAAGACTTCCGCCAGGTTGTACATCACCGTCGCCAGCCGCTCGTTCTTCTGCTCCCGGGCCAGCGACCAGGGGGCCACTTCATCGATGTACTTGTTGGCCCGCTTAACCAGCTCCCAAATAGCCTCCAGCGCCGCGCTGATCTCCAACCGGTCCATGGCGGCCTCGGCGTTGGCCCCAGCTTCTTGGGCCACGCGCTTAAGATCGGCATCGGGACCTTCCTCCGGGCCGGGAGCCGGCACACGCCCGCCGAAGTACTTTTCCAGCATGGTCAGGGTCCGGTAGAGAAGGTTCCCCAGATCATTGGCTAGGTCGGAATTAATCCGTTTAACCAAGGCCTCTTCCGAGTAAAAGCCGTCGGCCCCGAAGGGAATCTCGCGCAGGAGGAAGTAGCGGATGGCGTCCACCCCGTACTTGTCCACCAGAAGGACCGGATCTACCACATTCCCCTTAGACTTGGACATCTTGCCGCCCTCGAGTACGAGCCAGCCGTGTCCGAAGACCTTCTTGGGAAGAGGCAGGTCCAAAGCCATAAGCATGATGGGCCAGATAATCGTGTGAAAGCGTACAATCTCTTTGCCTACCAGGTGCAGGTCGGCCGGCCAGTAGCGGTGGAATTTGCTTTCGTCCGCCGAGGCATAGCCTAAGGCGGTGATGTAGTTGGAAAGGGCATCGATCCAGACGTAGATGACGTGCTTGGGGTCCCAGGGCACTGGGATGCCCCAGTCAAAGGTAGTGCGGGAGACGCACAGGTCTTCCAATCCCTGTTTGACGAAGCTGATCATTTCGTTGCGCCGCGAGGGCGGCTGGATAAAGTCCGGATTCTCCTCGATGAATTTGAGCCAACGATCTGCGTACTTGGAGAGGCGGAAGAAGTAGCTTTCTTCTTTAACCAACTCTACCGGCCGCCCACAGTCAGGGCAGATGTGTTCCGCCCCGGCCTGCCGCTCCGTCCAGAAGGTCTCGCACGGGACGCAGTACCAGCCGCTGTACTCGGCTTTATAGATGTCACCGCGGTCGTACAGGCGTTGGAAAATGGTCTGTACCGCCTTCACATGGCGTTCCTCGGTAGTGCGGATAAAGTCGTCGTAGCTGATGTCAAGGATTTTCCAGAGTTCCTTGATACCGGCTACAATCTTGTCCACGTACTCGATGGGAGTAACTCCGTGTTCCTTGGCAATGCGTTCGATCTTCTGCCCGTGTTCATCGGTGCCGGTAAGGAACATTACATCATACCCCTGGTGCCGCTTGAAGCGAGCCAGGGCATCGGCCGCTACAGTAGTGTAGGCGTGGCCGATGTGGAGCTTGTCGCTCGGGTAGTAGATCGGGGTAGTGAGGTAAAATGTTTTCTCTGCCAAGCCAATGCCTCCTTTACGCGCTTGCAAAAGTAAATAGGGGGAAATAAAAATCCCCGCCCCAAACGTGCCAGGGGCAAGGGATATCCTCGCGGTACCACCCTAGTTCGCGCGGCTTCGCAGCCCGCGCCTCTTCAGGTACAAGGCCTTTCGCCTTATACCCCGGCAGGTTAACGGTTGCCTCCCCTCTTGGGGACCGGCGCGACGTACTCGCCCGGGCACACCCGGCAGCTTTCCGCCCGCAGCTTAGGGGCCATGTTCAGCAGCTTATGAGCACCGGCTCGCACCTTTCCCGGCTCTCTTGAGCTCTTCTTCTGCTTACTCATCCCCGTCATCGCTTTTTTCTTTTGTGTTCACTCTACTAAATTCTCGCCTCTTTGTCAAGTTCGGCCGTTAGTCCCGGGACTGTAGCCCTACTCGGACCGTTATTGCTAGGACTGGCGGCCCTCACGTTAATGGGCACACCGCGGACTCCCTCACCCCAATTCCTGGAAAGAAAGTATTGACTTTAATTGGTACCACTGGTATACTTTACTTGTAAAAGGTTGTCGAAAGGGAGGGAGACTGACCGAACCATGATGAAGTCCACGGGAATAGTACGGAAGGTCGACGAACTAGGGCGGGTCGTTATTCCTATTGAGCTGCGCCGAACGCTGGATATAGCTGAGCGCGATGCTCTAGAGATTTATGTCGACGCCGACAAGATCATCCTCCGCAAGTACGAGCCGGCCTGCATCTTTTGCGGCAGCGCGGAAGACGTTATCACCTTCCGTGGCAAGAACGTATGCCAGGCCTGCCTTAACGCCATGCAGGCCAAGGCGGTTTAAGTCAAAACCAGTTTCGTCCCCGTCCTCGTGCCGGACAAGTACCCCACCAGAAGGGTTAGAAGCTTTTAGCTTCTTCCTCTTCTTTTGTGTGGGTATTTTTTTTGTAAGCAGGGCCGAGTAGACGGCGCGCCGCGAAAGGCCGAGGCGGCGGGCTGCTTCGCGCAGTGCCTCCTTGCGTGCAAACCCTTGGCGTAGGAGTTCCTCTACGAGCATCACGGGATCTTTTTCGGCGGCCGGCCCTGCTGCCTCCTCCGCCCGCAGGTCTTCAGGCTTCTTCCCCTCAACCACCAGGCAGACCTCGCCTTTTACCTCCCGCTGCGAAAAGGCGCCGGCTAGCTCGGCCAGCGTCCCCCGGCAGACTTCTTCATGCACCTTGGTAAGCTCGCGTACCACGGCTGCCGAGCGCTCCGGCGCAAGGGCCGCCAAATCTTTCAGCGTACGGGCAAGCCGGGTGGGCGCCTCGTAAAAGATCGCCGTCTTGGTATCGTTCAGGGCTGCGCTGAAGAGTTCAGCGCGCTCCCGCCCTCGGCGGGGGGGAAAGCCCCAAAAGGCGAAACGCTCTGTGGAAAGGCCCGAAACGACGAGCGCTGAGGCAAAAGCAGTTGGCCCGGGGATGACAACCACGGGTAGACCCCGCCGAATTGCCAGTTGCACAAGGTAGGTTCCTGGATCGGAAATCCCCGGCAGACCGGCATCGGTGACTAAGGCTAAGTTTTCCCCGCCGGCCTGCCGGTCGAGTAGAAGAGGTGCCAGGGCGCGCTCGTTGTGTTCGTGGTAGCTCTGAAGCGGAGTATGGATGTCATAGTGGCTGAGAAGCTTCCTGGTACGGCGCGTGTCCTCGGCTAAGATGAGGTCCACTTCCCTTAAGACGCGGAGCGCCCGCAGGGTAATATCTTCTAGATTACCGATGGGCGTGCCTACCAAGTAGAGCGTCCCCGGCATGTACCTACCTCCTAAGCAGCATCGTACAGACCAGGCACTCCTCACCCCGGCGCAGGGTACCGAAGTGCATAGGACAAATGTGGTACCCTTCCTGATAAAGCCGCGCCAGGTTGGCATAACCCTCTCCCAAGACCTGCTGGCGTTCCTCGGTTTTTTCTTTATCCGCAGCCGTCCCCTTGGTGCGCGCCAACTCGGCGCGCAGGTCGCGCACGCAAGCGGTGAGCATCTCCAGTTCTTTCTCCAGCCAGGCCAGGCGTGCTTCTATCTCCTCTCCCACCGGGAACCTCTCCTTCACCTCTAACCAAATCCTGTTTTGCTTATGTAAAAACGGGGGATCTACCCCCCGTTTTCTATTGTCACACCTTCTTAACCTTTTAAGGCGTTTCGCACGGCGTCTAAGAAGCCTTGACTCGAGAAGGTAGCACCGCTTACCACGTCGACATCCAGTTTCTGCTGGGCCTTAATCTCCTCGATCAGCTTCTTGATGGCGGCACCGCCAACCTCCGGTGTTTCGTTGGCGGCATCGGCCTTGATATCGGTAATCTTACCGCCTCGCACCGTAACCTCTACGTTGATGTCTCCGCCAAAGCCGCTACCCGTACCTTTATAGGTGCCGTCGGCCAGCTTGCTGAGATCCAGGGCGGCAGCCGGGCCGGCAGTAGCAAACTTGGAGAGAGCGTTCTGGACGGCGGCTTTCACCCCTTCGCTGGTAAAGGTGGCCCCGCTCACGTTATCAACGTTGATGCTTTGAGCATCCACCAGCCGTTTCGTCAGCTCGGGCAGAGCCTTGCCCCCGACCTCGGGCGTTTCGTGCTGCTCGGCCACCTTAATGTCGACAATCTTACCCCCCGCCACCTTGACGGTAACCTTGATGGGGCCTTCGAAGCCTTCGGCTTCTCCCTGGTACTCTCCGTCCGGGACCCGCTTGATATCCAGCGCCGCCGCACTCTTGGCCAGGAACTTTTTCTCAATTTCACCGGCCACCAGTTTCAGCCCGCCGGCCACAGAGCGGGAAGAAATGGTAGCGCCGGAGATGGCCTGGACGTCTTTCCCCACCTGGAAGGGATCGGATACGCTCTTGCCGACAAACTGTTCTTGGAACTTGGCTTCGGTGATGCGGGCGCCCAATCCGGGGGTCTCAGAGTGCTCGAGCACCCGGAAGCCGGTTATTTTGCCGTCGCTGCTCACGCCCAGCATCAGCTTCATGAAGCCGCCAAAACCCTTTTGCGGGAAGACGGCCACCACGCCGACTTCTTTGTCCCCTTGATAACCCTGGTAAAAGGTTTTGTCGCCTTCTTGGGTGGTCTCAAACCTTTGAGCTTGCGGTAGCAGTTCCTTAAGAGCTGCCTCGAGTTTCGCCTGGTCGTTCTTGGCGATGATCGGTCTGGTTTGCGCATCGGTGAAGGCCAAAAGCCCCGCTGCCAGCGCGCACAGGATCATCAGCGTCAGACCCAGGCGCATGGGACTTTGCACGGTTATTCTCCTCCCCTTGTCCTCGGCTTTAACCTTGCCTATATTCTACACCAGCGCGCAGGTTCCTGCCAACCAAAATGGTATTTATTCTTCCTTTTTGGCACAATCCTTGCTCGTGCCGTTCCCCGCTTCGAATTTCAGGCAGCACATCAACCGCCCGCAGAGGCCGGAAATTTTCGTTGGGTTGAGGGAAAGGTTCTGCTCTTTGGCCATACGGATGGAAACCGGCTGGAATTCGCCTAAAAACACGCTGCAGCAGCACACTCGCCCGCAAGGGCCGAGCCCGCCTAAAAGCTTGGCTTCATCCCGCACACCGATCTGCCTAAGTTCAATGCGCGTCCTAAACACCGACGCCAGATCCCGCACCAGTTCTCGGAAATCCACCCGCCCTTCGGCGGTGAAGTAAAAGATAATCTTCGACCGGTCAAAGGTATACTCCACGTCGACGAGCTTCATGGGCAGGCCATGGGCCGCGATTTTAGCTTGGCAGATTTTAAAGGCTTCCTTCTCCTTAGCCTTGTTCTCCTTTACCTGCTTGCGGTCTTCGGGCGTGGCCGCGCGCATTACTTGCTTAAGCGGTGAGACGACCTCTTCATCGGGGACCTCGCGCGGGGCCATCACCACCTCGCCAAACTCTACGCCCCGCGCGGTTTCCACAATTACGTTGTCTCCCTGCTTAAGGTCGAGCGTGCCGGGATCAAAGTAGTACACCTTGCCCGCCTTCTTGAAGCGGACACCCACCACGCGCTGAATAGTATCCTCACCTCCTTGCCCCCCGGCGGTATTAGACCGCCGCCTGGGCCAGTTCTACCAGAAGCGCCTCCAGGGCAAGGCGCACATTGACGGTACTGCGACCAGAAAGGAGCCGGGCCGCCTGCGCGATCGCCCGGCACGAACGCACCAGGGCCCGCGAAGAGTAAAGCGCGGCCACTCGGTCCAGGAGTTCCTCCTCGCCGCGAAATACCAGACCTTCGCGCCTTCCCGAGCGCCAGAGGATGAGATCGCGGTACCAGGCGCCGAGAAGGGTGAGGAAACGAGCCGGGTCAACCTGGTAGGCCGCCGCAATCTGGAGAACGGCTCCTTTGCCGTAGAAAATAGCCGGGGCCAGCTCCAGAAACTCGGCCACGGCGCGCTGTCCTTCGGCGCCGAGCCACGTGGCCGCTTCGTCCGCATCCCCGCCGCTCAAAAAGGCCGCCCGGTGCGCCGAGTCCGGGTCGTGCCCCTCGGCTATAAAACGCCGGGCCAGCACCTCCGGCGCCAGAGCCCGAAAGGGAACCACCTGGCAGCGGGAGACGATCGTTGGCAGGAGGGCATAGTCGCGCGCAGCGGTAAGAACGAATACCGTCGCCGGCGGCGGCTCTTCCAACAGTTTCAGGAGGTGGTTGGCCGCTTCCGGCAAAAGTTTATCCGCTTCCTTCAGTATATATACCTTGGTGTGCCCGGAAAGGGGGGAAGCGGCCGCCGTGCGCAGGAGCTCGCGCACTTCCTCCAAGCGGATATGCCGCCCCCGGGGGGTAAGGCTGCGCACATCCGGGTGCGTTCCGGCAGCGATAAGGTGGCAGCTGGGACAGGCAGCACACGGCTCGCCCCGCCCGGCAGCGCAGTTTAAGGCTTGGGCCAGCCAGCGGGTTGCCGCCTCCTTCCCCCGGGCGTCCGGCCCTAGGAACAAGTAAGCATGGGCGACCCTGCCGGAAACCACCGCCCCTCTCAGCAGCCGGTAGGCCGCCGTCTGCTCTTTGAACTCTTCCCACGCCATGGGCCACACCTAGAGTTTCCGGAAATCTTCCACCGGAAGTACAAACACCGTTGCGCCACCGACGGCAACTTCCACCGGGTAAGGAACGTAGCTGTCCACAGAGCCGCCCAGTGGTACCCACGGGGTGACAACCTGGGTGCGCGAGCGGCAAGTTTCCTCGATGAGTTTCAGGACATCCTCCACCTTCTCGTCCTCCATACCGATAAGCAGCGTGGTGTTGCCCTGGCGGAGAAAGCCCCCCGTGGTAGCCAGCCGGGTAGCCCGGTGGCCGGCGGCAACCAGTTTTTCGAGCAGACGCCCGGCGTCCTGATCTTGGACTACGGCGATGATGAGCTTCACCTCGCGACCCCCTTCTTCTTAGGCGATTCCCAGCCTCGCGGCGACGTAGCTCCTTACTTCGGCGTGAACCTGTGCCGGCGGTAGGTCTCCTCGGATGACGACGATGCGCTCCGGCTCTCGGCGGGCGAGGGCAAGATATCCTTCGCGCACCCGGTCAAAGAACTCCAGGTCTTCTTTCTCCAAGCGGTCGGCCCCGCCCTTGCGTGCCCGGGCCTCGTGGGGGGATATATCAAAAAGAAACGTCAGATCCGGTTGAAGTCCGCCGGTCGCCCCTTTCAGCACCGCCTGTACCCAGCTTCTCTCCAGCCCCCGGCCGGCCACCTGGTAGGCGAAGGTCGAATCGCTAAAGCGGTCGGAGAGCACGAGCGCGCCACGGGCCAGCGCCGGCCGGATCACCTGGGCGACGAGTTGGGCCCGGGCGGCAGCGTAAAGGAGAAGCTCCGCTTGAGGAGCAATGTTCTCCGGCCCGGATGTAAGGAGCAACCGTCGGATTTCCTCCCCGAGAAGCGTCCCACCCGGCTCGCGCGTAATAACTATCTCCTTTCCTAAGCCCTTAAGCCATTCGGCCAGAAGCTTAAGTTGCGTGCTCTTGCCGGAACCATCAATTCCCTCCACGGTAATGAACAAGTATCATTCCTCCACTACAACCAAAAGAGGCTCTCTATCCTCCCCGTACGTTACACCTTGGAGTTCAACGCCGGCGTGCCGATACGCTTCGGCCACTTCTAAAACCTCCGGTGTGATCTCTTCTCCCGGCCAGAGGAGGGGTACACCGGGCGGATAGGGCACCAGCGCCCGGGCGGCCACCCGGCCGCGTGCCGCCTGCCAGGGCACGCTCACCTTTGGAGCGAAGGCCGCCTCCCGCGGCCGCAGGCGCTGGACGGGAGGAGGTAGCTCCGGGAGGCTCCATACGCGCCCCTTTGCCCCACGCCGCTCCCGCACCAGGGCTGAGAGAGCGGCGAGGAGCCTTTCGGCCGTCTCTTCGCCGTCGGCCGGAGTGAGGATCACGAGGATGGTGCAAAGGTCGGCCATTTCCACCTGGATGCCGTGGGCCTGCCGCAGGTAATCGGCAGCCTCCACCCCGGTAAGCCCTAGGTCGCTCACCTTAAGCGTAAGCTTGCAGGGGTCCTGGGCGGTTACCCCGGGCCAGGAGGAGGCATCCAGACAGGTAATGCCTGTAAGACGGCCGATTTCTGCCCGCACTCGCGCGGCCAGCTCTAAAGTGCGCCCCCAGGCGCCTTGCCCTGTGAGGGCTGCCTGCCGCCGCGCCAGGTCCAGCGAAGCCAGGAGGAGGTAAGAAGGACTTGAACTTTCCAGCCAGCGCAGGACCTCCTCCACCTGGGCCTCGGCCACACGCCCGCCGGCGAGGTGTAGCCAGGAGCTCTGGGTTAGGGAACCGAGGAGTTTGTGGACGCTCTGGGCCGCCAGGTCGGCCCCCAGGGTGAGCGCCCCGGGGGGTAGGTCGGGATGAAGGTAAAAGTGAGGTCCGTGGGCCTCATCGGCTATCACCGTCAGGGAGGCGGCATGGGCCGCCGCCGTGAGCTCTCGCGCCCGTCCGACCAAGCCGTGGTAGGTTGGGTGGACCAGCACCACGGCGCCCGCCCCGCGCACTCGGCGTATAAGGGCCTCGGCAGCCTCTTCATCCCATCCCCCGGGAAGCAGCCACTCCCTGTCCACGTAGACCGGATAAAAAACCGGTTCCAGGTCGCCCAGTATCACCGCCGCCAGAAGTGAGCGGTGGGCATGGCGGGGCAGAATGATGCGCATCCCCGGCCGGGTCGCGGCCAAGACGGAGGCAATAAGTCCGGCCGTAGTGCCGCCTACCAGAAAAAAACAGGCATCGGCACCGTAGAGCTCCGCAGCAAGTTCCTGGGCCGCGCGAATGGCACCTGCCGGGGCGTGGAGGTTGTCTAAGCCCGGAAGTTCGGTCAGGTCGAATTCCAGGAGAGACCAGCCCCACGCCGCACCGAGCTCCGGAGGCGCTCCCCGTCCCCCTTTATGGCCGGGAACGTGAAATGCGGTGTACCCGGCGCGCACGTGGGCCAGAAGGGCCTCCCACAGGGGCGCTTGTTCCTGTCTCTGCACCTATTATACCGTCCCCTCGTGTGAATGTACAGGGAAACCGGGCGGGCCGGCTCCCGGCGTTACAGGCCGGTGTTCGGTCGTTGCCCGTCCGGTGCCGCGCGGCGGGAGATTGATCTAGGGAATAAGTTTCGCCCGTCTTGAGCTCGATTCCTGCCGTCCGCTCCTCCCGCGGGAGGAAGGGAAGCGGAAAGGAAAGTAAATAAGGTGCCGGGTAAACCGGCACCTTCCTCGGTTAGGCCTCGCCGCAGCGCTTGAGGAGTTTCTCCCACTCCTGATCGACGCGCCGCTGGAATTCCTCGAGGAGCGGTTTGTTCTCCTCGGTGAACAGGTGGCGGAAGCGCCCCTGCTTCTTCAGCCACTCGACGAGGGGTTTTTTCTCGCGCGGCTTATAGGTGAGGCGCCACTCGCCGTTCTCCACCTCGTAGAGTGGCCAGTAGCAGGTCTCCACCGCCAAGCGGGTCATCTCGATGCCCTCACGGGTATCGTACCGCCAGCCGCGCGGGCAAGGGGCCATAGCGTTGATGAACGCCGGCCCATCCACCGCCAGGGCCTTTTGCACTTTGGCGATAAGGTCGTTGAAGTGGCTGGGCGCCACCTGGGCCACGTAAGGGATGTTGTGCGCCGCCATAATGGCCGCGAGATCCTTGCGCCACTGTACCTTTCCGGGGATGACTTTGCCGGCCGGGCTGGTGGTGGTGTCGGCAAACTGGGGTGTCGCGCTGGAGCGCTGAATGCCGGTGTTCATGTAGGCGCCGTTATCGTAGCAGATGTATACCATGTTGTGGCCACGCTCCATAGCCCCGGAAAGGGACTGGAGCCCGATGTCGTAGGTGCCGCCGTCACCGCCAAAGGCAATGAACTTGATGTCCTTGGTGATCTTCCCCTGTTTCTTTAGGGCCCGGTAGGCCGTTTCCACACCGCTCAAGGTCGCCGCGGTGTTTTCGAATGCGTTGTGAATCCAGGAGCAGCGCCAGGCGGTGTAAGGAAAGATGGTGCTGGCCACTTCCAGGCAGCCGGTGGCGTTGGCCACCACCACTGGCGTATCGCCGGCGGCCATGGCCACCTGCCGGACGACTACCGGCGCAACACACCCGGCGCACATGCGGTGTCCGGGAGTGAAGAAACCTTCGAGTTCGGAGAGTTGTTTCAGGTTAGCCATCCTCGTCACCTCCTACTCGCGTACGCCCAGGTAATTGACAACCTGGGTGACCTCGCCCGTGCGGGCGATTTCGGCCAGGTCGGTGTATACCTTGCGGATGTGATCCAGATTCACGTCGCGGCCGCCCAAGCCGTAGATGTAATCCACGATCGGCGGGCGCTTTTTGGCGTCGTACATGGCCGCCCGCACCTCGGTAAAGAGCGGGCCGCCAAAGGCAGAGAAGCTGTCCGCCCGGTCCATAATGGCGATGGCCTTGCGGTCCGCCAGAACCTGTGCCAACTCCTCATAGGGGAAGGGCCTGAAGACGCGCAGTTTGAGAAGCCCCGCCTTAATACCCTTCTCCCTGAGCTCATCTACCACCGAACGCGCCGTGCCGGCCGTGGAAGAAAGCACCACGATGGCCAGGTCGGCATCGTCGAGCTTATAGGCATCAAAGAGGCCGTACTTACGGCCGGTCAGCTCGCCGTATTCTTTGGCCACCTCCAGGATCACCGCTTTGGCCCCCGCCATAGCCTCAGCTTGCTGGCGCTTAAACTCCATGTAATAGTCATACAGGGCCAACGGGCCCACTGTGACCGGGTGATCGACATCCAGAAGCGACGGCCGGTGAGGTTTAAACTCGCCCACGAACTTTTGCACATCTTGATCAGAGAGGATATACAGGTTCTCCATGGCGTGGCTGATGATGAAGCCGTCCATCATCACCATCGTGGGCAGAAGTACGTCCGGGTGCTCGGCAATGCGTACGGCCTGAATCAGGTTGTCGTAAGCCTCTTGCGTATTCTCAGAGTAGATTTGGATCCAGCCAGAGTCACGGGCCCCCATGGTGTCGCTGTGATCGCCATGGATGTTGATGGGGCCGGACAAGGCACGGTTCACCACCGGCATAACGATCGGCAGCCGGTTGGAAGCCGCAATGTATACCACTTCCCACATAAGGGCCAGGCCCTGCGAAGAGGTCGCCGTCATGGCGCGCACGCCGCTTGCTGCCGCGCCGACGGTGGCGCTCATGGCCGAGTGCTCGCTCTCCACGGTAATGAATTCCGTCTTCACTTGCCCGTTCGCCACGTAGTTAGAGAAGATCTGAACGATCTCCGTCTGAGGCGTGATGGGGTACGCGGCGACGACGTCCGGGTTGATTTGCTTCATGGCCAGAGCCATGGCCTCGTTGCCGGTTAGGGCAATCCTCTCCTGCATTCGTCTTCCTCCCTTCCCGTTACTTATCGCCGCTGTCGCTTTCGTTAACCATTTCTAGGGCCTTGGGCTTGGCCGGGCACTCGTTGGCGCAGATCCCACAGCCTTTGCAGTGCTTATAATCAATGCCGATCACCTTACCGCCCTTGGTCATGATGGAAGCATCCGGGCAGAAAACCCAGCAGCGCAGGCAGTGAATGCAGTTGTCGGCGATCCAGACCGGCTTAATGGAACGCCAATCGCCGGTCTCGTAGTCTACCGCGTTCCCCGGTTTTTCAATCCAGCCCGCCTTGGGTACTTCCTTCCAGGAAAGGAGCCTATTCATTCTCCCTGCACCTCCTCGTAGGCCCGCCGCACGGCTTTGAGATTGCCCTCTACTACTTCGGGGCGGCCGGCAAACTTCTTTGATAGCTTCTTCTGGGTGTCTTCGAGCAGAGCATCGAGGCTCATGATGCCGGTAATCTTAATAAGAGCACCCATGAGAGGCGTGTTGGGAATGGGACGGCCAATAGTCTCCTCGGCGATGCGGCTGGCGTTCACTGTATAGACCTTGCGGCCCGAAAGCTTCATGGCCTGCCGCATCTCGGCCGGGGTCTTGTCGGTATTGATGAGAATGATACCGTCCTCCGGCACCCCTTGCGTGACGTCACCCTTGGCGAGGAGAGTGGGATCCAGCACTACCACAATTTGCGGTTCGGTGACATGGCAATGGACATCGATGGGTTCGTCGCTGATGCGCGTGAAAGCTAGAACAGGTGCCCCCATCCTCTCCGGGCCGTATTCGGGAAACCCTTGGATGTACTTGCCCACCGATGAAGCAGCTTCCGCCAAAAGCTGGGCCGCCGTCTTGGCACCCTGGCCGCCGCGGCCGTGCCAGCGGATCTCCAGAAGCTTTGCCATAAGTATCCTCCTTCCTCCGTGCTAGAGGCATTCACATAGCCTTCCCATGGTCAGGCCCCTATCCGTGCTACCCCACCTCCTTGGGGCCCAACGCTTAAGGAGGCCGAGTTTCCATGGATGTAGTATAACACCGCAAAGCAAAAAAACCCCTCTCAGGGGGTGGGTGAATACAGTATACACAATACCTTCACGCCCAGGTGCCCGTATTCAAGTATACCAAATGCCCGGACAAAGCGTCAAGAAAAATTGTCCGGTTCTTTTTTAGACGCGCAGGAATTGGAGAAGAATAAGCAGCACCACTCCCGGTACGCCCAGGAAGCCGGCCACCAGAGCGGTGATGGGGTTGATGGGGATAAAAAGTCCAAAATAACCGCCCACCAGGTTAACCAAAAAAAGTATTACCCCGCCGATGAGTCCGTTGTAGATGAGTTTGAGTACGATCTTGAGCGGCACTAAAAGGAGGCGGGCAATGAGATAAAGGAGAAAGAGGCCGAAGGCATAAGCGATGATGATGTTAATGTTGGCGTCCATCGAAAACCCTCCCGAGCGGCCCCGGGGCCGCACAACCTGTCTTTCAGATTATACGGTCCCGGCGGGGAGAATATGTCTTAGGTTGCCTGAACCCGGGCGCCTTCCGCACGCGCCCGTTTGAGAAGATAGGTATAACGGCGCTGCGCCGCCTCCATATTGTAGATGGCGAAATCGATAAGGTCGGGGTCGGTAACCGCGTCGAAATACCGGCGGGCCGCCACCCAATCCGCCTTGGCCGCCTCCACCTCAGCGGGAAGATCAAACTCCGTCTGGGCAGGGGTACCCGGTTTAAAGAAGCCCGCCGCCAGGGCCCCCGCCTTGATCAGGGCGTTTCTCAGACTTTGCGCCAGACGCTCGTTCATGCTTGACCCTCCTGGTTTTTCTTCCCTTAAGAGCTAGAATAACCAGGAGGTGAAGTGCGCATACCAGAAACGTTCCTTGCCCTTAAAGCTCCCGGCGGCCTTCCAGGGCCTTGGCCAGCGTCACCTCGTCCGCGTACTCCAGGTCGCCACCTACGGGCAGTCCGTGCGCCAGGCGGGTAGTTTTTACTCCGAGCGGTTTTAAAAGGCGCGCCAAGTACGTGGCCGTAACCTCACCTTCCACATTGAGGTCGGTCGCGAGGATGACCTCCTTTACTTCGCCGCCCTTAAGGCGCTCCACAAGCTCTTTTACCCTGAGCTGCTCGGGCCCTATGCCCTCCATAGGAGAAATGGCTCCACCCAGCACGTGGTACAGGCCCTTGTACTCATGCGTCTTTTCCATGGCCACTACGTCCCGCGGCTCCTGCACCACGCAAATTACACTTCGGTCCCGTCCGGCGCTGGTGCACAAGGCGCAAGGATCGGATGTGGCCAGGTTGCCGCAAATAGAGCAGTGCCGCACCTTTTCCCTGGCCTCGGTGATGGCGCTCAACAGGCGCTCGATGGTCTCTTTGGAGGAGTCGAGAATATGAAAGGCCAAGCGTTGGGCGCTGCGCGGCCCGATCCCGGGAAGTTTGCGCAGCTCCTCAATCAGCCGGGCCATTGGTTCGGGATAGTACATCCCAACCGCTCCTTAGAATCCGGGTAGGCCGAGACCGCCGGTAAAGCGGGCCATAGCCTGGGCTACCATCTCTTGAGCTTTGCGCAGGGCCTCATTGGTAGCGGCAACGATCAGGTCTTGAAGCATTTCCAAGTCCTCCGGGTCGACTGCAGCCGGGTCGATCTTTACCGCCACCACCTCGGGCCGCCCGTTTACCGTGACGGTAACGGCTCCGCCGCCGGCGGTGGCTTCCACCGTTGTGGCGGCCATCTCTTCTTGGACCCGCGCCATCTCCGCTTGCAGCTTTTGCGCCTGTTTGAGCAGCTTGTTCATGTTACCCATACCCAAGCCGGTTCACTCCTTTTTTGTTTTATCCCTTATTACCACTTTATCCGGGCCGAAGAGAGCGCGCGCCTCGCGCACGCCCGGCGGCTCCTGCGTTTCCGCAGGGCGGCTTTCACCGGCGCCTGCCGGATGAGGCGCCGGGCCCGCCTCCACCCGCACCGTAAGGGAGAGCTTAAGGATCTCCTGCAGGGCTTCTTCTAAAGCCCGGAGTTTTTCCGGCTGTGCGGCCACGTTTTTGATACCCTCGGCAGCGAAGCGCACGGTCAAGGCGTTATTAGATAGGGCGGACGGCTCGCCGTACCGCCACACGGCTTCTAAAGCCGGGCTCCGCCCTTTAATCTCCTCCAGGATGCGCGGCCAGGCTGCCTTAATCTGTGCCAGAGACACTCGGAAAGAATTATTCGGCCGGGCCCTGGCTTCAGGCTGAGGTGCACCCTCTTTTGGGTTTTGGAGTTGGTCGGCGGCAGGAGCGGGCACGTGTTCCGGCTGCATCTCGCTCGACGCAGCCGGGCCTTCCTCACCCAGGCAGAGGCCGGCCAGGGCCGTCTCAAGGACGATCCAGGGTTGGGCAGTCCAGCGCAGCGCCCCTTCCTCCTCGCTCAATTCCTTAAGCGCAGCCATGACTCGGGGTGCCGACCAATGAGCCGCCGCCTCCTTAAGTTCGGCCACTTCCTCCGAGCTCAGGGAAAGAAGAGGCCCCGGTTCCCGGCAGACTTTAAGAAGCATGAGGTTGCGGAGCCAGAGGATGAGATCTTTGAGGATAAGGCGCGGGTCTTTTCCCTGGGCGCGCAGGGTATCCAGGAGTTCTAAAGCCCGGCCGGCGTTCCTTTCCCCTAAAGCGGCAACGATGGCCGTAAGAACCTCGCCGGGAGGAGCTCCCAAAAGCTCCAGCACGTCCGCGTGGCGGATGGTTTTGCCGCTGAAGGAAATGCACTGGTCCAAGAGCCCTAACGCATCGCGCAGGCTGCCTTCGGCCGCCCGGGCGATAAGGGCCAAGGAGCGCGGCTCTACTGTAAGGCCCTCTGCGCCGGCCACCTGGCCCAAGCGTTGGGCAATAATCTCTGGAGTCAGCCGCCGAAAATCGAAGCGCTGGCAGCGCGAAAGAATCGTAGCCGGGATGCGTTCCGGCTCCGTTGTGGCCAGGATGAAAACCACCCGCGGCGGCGGTTCTTCGAGCGTCTTCAAAAAGGCGTTAAAGGCCTCGGCGGTTAACATGTGTACCTCGTCGATGATGTATACTTTGTAGCGAGCTTCTGTTGGGGCGAGGTTAACCTGGTCGCGCAGGGAGCGGATTTCATCGATACCGCGATTGGAGGCCGCATCCATCTCCAGTACGTCCAGGCAGTACCCCTCGCGAATGCGCCGGCACAAGGAACACCGGTCGCACGGTTCGGGGGTAGGACCGTGTTCGCAATTTAGGGCCTTGGCTAGGATTTTGGCCATGCTGGTTTTACCCGTGCCGCGCGGCCCACAAAAAAGATAGGCATGGGCGAGGCGGTCGGTAGCTATGGCGTTCTTTAAGGTGCGGCTTACGTGTTCCTGGCCCATCACCTCGTCAAAAGTTTGCGGGCGCCAAGCCCGGTATAGGGCACGGTAGGTCATGGATGTCCCCCCGTCTCTCACCTGGATCTAGTATTCGGGGGCTGCCGAGAAAAATCCTCCCTGCCTGCAAGCATAAAAGGGCAGCCTTAAGCTACCCTTTTATGCAAATCATAATCAGCGGCCGTGCACCTGCCGTCGACATAGCCTTCCGGGCGTTACCCCGGCAGCCGGCTCCAGCCAGGTTCACCTGCGGCACACGCAAGGGTTCACTTACCGCTGCTCCCTTCCGGGCCTGACGGGGTTCATGAATTTGCGTTGCGCAGGACCCAGCTCTCTTCGCCGCTTACCGCGGCCGGACCCCACAAGACTGGGCCTCGGGCAGGAATTCGACCCTGCTCTAGCGGGTTGCAGGTACAGGGCACCGCTACCTCCCCGTCTAGCACGGCCAAACTTTAAAGCTTAATCCTTGATAATAACATGGCGGAGAGGGTGGGATTCGAACCCACGAGGCAGAGATTAATCCGCCTACTCGCTCTCCAGGCGAGCGCCTTCGACCAAACTCAGCCACCTCTCCGCATAGTTAGGTCTACGAAAGAAAGTATTATATTGTAATGGCGGAGAGAGTGAGATTCGAACTCACGAGGCAGGTAAACTGCCTACTCGCTTTCGAGGCGAGCGCCTTCAACCACTCGGCCATCTCTCCACCCAAGTTTTTCCAAGCTTCCGAACCTATTCTTCCCGGCGCCTGCGGAAAAAGTCGCGCAACACCTTCCCGCACTCCTCGGCCAGGATGCCCGGCGTAACCTGCACGCGGTGGTTAAGCCGTTCATCCTCCACCAGGCGGTACAAGGTCCGCACGGCACCGCCTTTAGGATCGTCGGCCCCATAAACGAGCCGGCCGACCCGGGCCAGCACGATCGCTCCGGCGCACATGGCGCAGGGCTCGAGCGTTACATAGAGCGTGGTTCCCGTAAGCCGCCAGCCCCCTAGTGCTCTGGCTGCCGCGCGGATGGCCAAGAGTTCGGCATGGGCCGTCGGGTCTTTATCCTCTTCCCGCCGGTTGCTGCCTTCGGCGATGATCTCGCCGTTACGGACAACAATCGCCCCCACAGGGACCTCTCCCCGGGCGGCTGCTTCGCGGGCGAGTTCCAACGCCCGCCGCATGTAATGTTCGTCCTCGGCGCCGGTCAAAACCATCACCTAATAAGCTTATTGCCCCAATGTCATAAAAATGGTGTCCCTAGGAGGACTCGAACCTCCGGCAGACGGGGATTAGGAATCCCCCGCTCTATCCACCTGAGCTATAGGGACATATAATGGCGCGCCCGGAGGGGTTCGAACCCCCGACCTTCTGATTCGTAGTCAGACACTCTATCCAGCTGAGCTACGGGCGCGCGTAACTATGGCGGAGAGGCCGGGATTCGAACCCGGGGTACAGGTTTTCGCCTGTACAATCGCTTAGCAGGCGACCGCCTTCGACCTACTCGGCCACCTCTCCGCATTTTAACAAGGAACAAGGCGGGGAAAATGCAGAGGCAACTGGCGGAAGGGGTGGGATTCGAACCCACGGCTCTTGCGAGTCACTGGTTTTCAAGACCAGCTCCTTAAACCGCTCGGACACCCTTCCCCGCCGCCCACGGCGACACGCTGCTCCGGGCGGTACGATTATACTATAACACACCCCGCCTGCTCTGTCAACCCGCCGGGGCGGCGGCGTTAGTGTCAACATTTAGTAGGCAAGTTCCACCCAAATCCCGAGATTTTTGTTAAGCAACGTACCCGGCTTCTGCTAACAGACGAAGCAC
>JASKKP010000030.1 GCA_030154105.1 Bacillota bacterium | reverse complement strand
ACCAAAGTATTCGTCAAGCTTGGTGAACCGCCGTATACCGATCGGTACGTACGGTGGTGGGAGAGGACGGGGGTTAGCCGCCCCCTCCTACTCGATGTTGTATAGGCCTTGCGGGGGGCACATATAATAAGCAGCGAAAGGGGTGACAACATGACGCGCGGGATCAGCATCGCCACGGCAGAGCACCCCGCTGCCGTGCGCCAACGCCTGACGGAGGAAATCCTGCAGCTTAAACGGGAAGGTTTGGATGTCAGCTTGAGCGAGACTATTCGGGGCAACTTGACTTTGCTGGGCTGCGATATCAACGGCCGCACTCGTCTGCCTCCCGGGGAGGCTCAACTTGTCTTGCGCTATTTTATTGCCAACGCCTTGGCCGACGTTATTGTCAATCACTGGGAAGAAAGCCTTGTACGCGAACTGGTACGGGAGGAGTGCCGGCACTTCACAGGGGAAGAGCGGAAGGAAATTGCCGAGATCGTTTTACGGCGCCTGGGCGAGACTTGGAATACCAGCCAGGCTTCTCCCCATCTCAGGCGCCGAGCCCAAATAGTCGAGAAACTTTTGGAATACCTGGAAACTTCCCATTTCCTGGTGCTGGAAGGTTTTATCCGCTTTCGCCTGGGCGAGTATCGAGAGGAACTCAGGGAACTGGTGAGCCGGGCGGCCGACGATTTTGTAGTGGAAAAAGAATATCAGGAGTTTATCCGTCTCCTCCGTTACTTTGTCGATTTACAGGGGCCCCAACTGCCCGAGGTACAGGTAGTGCTGAACGACGGTGATCGGTTTGAACTCTTCGACGGGGAAAACAAGGCTTTACGTAAAGAAAGTTTACCGGAGCGAAGTCAGTTGCTTGGAGAAGAAGAATTGAACCATGGTGACATCCTCATCAGCACGCTGATCGCCCTCTCTCCGACCCACATCACCTTACACCGGGCCTCCTCTCGGGTTACCCCGGAACTCACCGATACCATCAAGGACGTTTTTGCCGGGCGGGTTGATTTCTGCCCTGGGTGCCCTCTCTGCCGCCCTAAAGATTGAACGTAGGCCTTGCCGAAAGCGGCAAGGTCTTGTACTATCTAGATGAATCTAACGGGCGAACAGACGAAGGGGAACGGATGATGGTTTATGCGGTTTTAGGTGCCAGTGGGGCTTTAATCGGCTGGTTTACGAATGTGGTGGCGGTGTGGCTTCTTTTCCGGCCGCGGCGGCCAATTCGGTTAGGGCCTTGGCGGCTCCAAGGGCTTTTACCGCAACGCCAGAAGGAGATTGCCCGTAGTGTAGGGGAAGCGGTGGAAAGAGAGCTTATTTCTTCGGCCGATCTTACGGGGCGCCTGCAAGACCCGGCCTGGAAGGCCGCCCTCGTAGTATCCCTTGCCAACCGAGCTATGGAGGAGCTGGAACGGCATCTGCCGGCCTTTCTCCCTAAGGCACTGCGCGCCTGGGTCAAGCAGCAGGTCGGCCGGGTGGTCGAGCGCGAAGGGCTGGGGGCACTGGATGCCGTACTGGCTGACGTGGCCGCCAATTTGGCAGAACTTCGCCTGGGAGAAATCGTGGAAGAGCGCCTGAATGCCTTCTCTCTGGAGCGGTTGGAGAAACTCAGCTGGCAGGTTGCGGGGCGGGAACTTAGGTACATCGAATACGTGGGCGGGGTCTTGGGCCTTCTCATCGGCCTGGCCCAGGCCGCGCTCGTGGCCAACGGTTGGGTGCGCTAGGCGCGCTTGACAAGCCCGGCGTCCGGACGTATAATGGGGCCAACCGGAAACGTCAAAACGATGCCGAGGACGATTAGGCCGTATCCGGCCCACAGCGAGGAAGGGCCCTGGGGTGAAAGCCCTTTCGGTAGCCGGCCGGCCGAAAACCCCCTCGAAGTGCCTGCCGAACGTAGTAGGCAAGGCCGGTGGAGGCCGTTAGAGCTCTGCGAGGCGCTTGAGGCGCGAATGAGGGTGGAACCACGGGCTTAATACCCCGTCCCTTGCCTGGGGACGGGGTTTAGTTTTCGTAAGGAGGTTTGCCTATGTCGGGAATTGTGGTGAGGTGGAAGGAGAAGAAAGAACTTTTCCCCCGGGGAATTACCGGAGAAGAGGTGCTGAAACAATTGGCCCCGGATCTGGTGGGCCGAGTGCTCGTAATGGAAGTGAACGGAGAAGTCAGGGATCTGGCGCGTCCCCTGGAGGCGGACGCAGAGGTCAAGTTTCTGAGTTGGGAAGACGAGGCGGGAAAGAGAACGCTGCGGCACAGCGCCTCTCACGTCCTGGCTCAGGCGGTAAAGAAGCTGTTTCCCGAGGCCAAGCTGGCCATCGGCCCGGCCATTGAAGACGGATTTTATTACGACTTTGCCGTCCCCCGTGCTTTTACTCCCGAGGATCTGGAGAAAATTAGCGCGGAGATGCAAAAGATCATTGCCCAAAACCTCCCCTTCGAGCGCCGGGAGGTGAGCCGGGAAGAGGCTTTGGCCTATTTCCGCGAGGCCGGCGAAAAATACAAGGTGGAGCTTATTGAGGATTTGCCCCAAGACGCGGTGATTTCTCTTTACCGCCAGGGCGATTTCGTCGATCTTTGCGCCGGTCCCCACGTGCCCAGTACGGGCTACATCAAGGCCGTAAAGCTTCTTAGTGTGGCCGGGGCTTACTGGCGCGGAGACGAAAAACGCGAGATGCTGCAGCGCATTTATGGCACGGCCTTTACCACCAAGGAGGAACTGGACGAACACCTTAGGCTGCTGGAAGAAGCCGCCCGCCGCGACCACCGCAAGCTCGGCCGCGAGCTGGACCTTTTCAGCCTCCAGGAAGAGGGGCCGGGCTTTCCCTTCTTTCATCCCAAAGGGATGGTGCTCAGAAACGAGCTCGAGGCCTTCTGGCGCGCGGAGCACCGGAAACGCGGTTACGAGGAAATCCGGACGCCGATCATACTCAGCCAGGAACTTTGGCAGCGGTCGGGGCACTGGGATCATTACCGCGAGAACATGTACTTTACGGAAATCGACGGGCGCGGCTTTGCCATCAAGCCCATGAACTGCCCGGGTTGCATCTTGGTTTACAAGAGCAAGTCCCATAGCTATCGTGAATTCCCAATCCGGCTGGCCGAGATGGGGCTTGTGCACAGGCATGAAAGGGCCGGAGTGCTACACGGGCTAATGCGGGTGCGCTGCTTCACCCAGGACGACGCGCACATCTTTATGCTGCCTTCTCAGATTACCCAAGAGATTAAAGGGGTCATTGATCTCATCACGTACATTTACCAAGTTTTTGGTTTCAGCTATCAGGTAGAGCTTTCTACAAAGCCGGAGAATGCAATGGGTTCCGACGAGATCTGGGAGCAGGCGACTTCTGCGTTGCGCGAGGCCTTAGAGCAGGCCGGGATGGAGTACAAAGTTAACGAAGGGGACGGCGCGTTCTACGGGCCTAAGATCGACTTCCATCTCCGGGATTGCCTGGGGCGCACGTGGCAGTGCGGGACCATCCAGCTGGACTTTCTTATGCCGGAGCGGTTCGACCTGGAGTACATCGGCGAAGACGGGCAAAAGCACCGGCCGGTGATGATTCATCGCACGGTCCTGGGGAGTATCGAGCGCTTTATCGGCATCCTCATCGAACACTACGCCGGTGCGTTTCCCACCTGGCTGGCGCCGGTTCAGGCCCGCGTTCTGCCCATAACCGACCGGCAGCTCGGTTACGCGCAGGAAGTGGCCAGTGCCCTTACGGCCGAAGGCGTGCGGGTGGAGGTGGACGGGCGCAACGAGAAGATCGGTCACAAGATCCGCGATGCTCAGCTACAACGGATTCCTTACATGCTGGTGGTGGGAGAGAAAGAGATGGCCCAGGGTACCGTGGCCGTCCGGCACCGCGAGCGCGGTGATCGTGGGGCCATGCCGCTCGGTAGCTTCATCGCCGGGATTAAGGAAGAGATTGCTGCGCGTAGCATCGAAAGCGGAAAATGGTGTTGACGCGCTTCGGAGCTTGTGTTATAGTGAGGGGCGAAGAAGTAGAAGCCATCCGCTTCTCACCCTGCGCGCTTTGGCTGCTACCAGGGTTCGCCAAAACAGGTGGATAGCTGTTTTTGGGGGCGGGTGGCAAACCCGCCTTTTTTAATTGGTGTGATTGGGGGAAAATACTGGAGGTGACACGCTATTACTAAAGACCTACAGGTCAACGAGCAAATCCGCGTCCGTGAGGTGCGCCTTGTGGACGAAACGGGGCAACAGCTGGGTATCATGCCCACGCGGGAGGCACTCCGGCTGGCTCAGGAGAAGGGGCTGGACTTGGTTAAGGTGGCGCCGGACGCCAAGCCGCCCGTTTGCCGCATCATGGATTTTGGCCGCTATAAGTATGAGCAGAGCAAACGGGAAAGAGAGGCCCGCAAGAAGCAAAAAATAATTACCGTCAAGGAAATCCGCATCCGCCCGACCATCGATGAGCACGACTACGAGGTTAAACTACGGAACATGCGCCGCTTCCTTGCCGATGGTGATAAAGTCAAGGTTACTGTGCGCTTCCGTGGTCGGCAAATGACGCACACCGAGGCGGGCCGCGATCTCCTGGTCAAGATGGCTGATCAGCTCAAAGACCTGGGTATAGTGGAGAGGGAACCGCGCCTGGAAGGGACCCAAATGATAATGATTCTAGCCCCGCGGCCCGAAGAAAAAGGAGGAAAGTAACATGCCGAAGATGAAGACGCGCCGTTCGGCTGCCAAAAGGTTCAAGGTTACTGCCACTGGTAAGATCAAAAGGGCCAAGGCCTTTCACAGTCACCTCTTGGAGCACAAGAGCGCAAGGCGTAAGCGCCAGCTCAGGGAAGCGGGCTTGGTCAGCAAAGCAGACTACGAACGCGTACGGAAGATGCTTCCCTACGCATGAGCTTAGGTAACAAAAGGAGGCTCGTTTCATGGCAAGGGTAAAAAGAGGCGTCACCGCTCGGAGGCGCCATAAAAAGATACTCAAGCTGGCTCGCGGTTATCGGGGGGCTAGGAGCCGCTCTTTCCGTCCGGCTAACGAAAGCGTCCTTAAGGCCTTGTTTTACGCCCGACGCGACCGGCGGGCAAGGAAACGCGAATTCCGCCGCCTTTGGATTGCCCGCATAAATGCTGCGGCCCGCTCCAACGGAATTTCGTACAGCCGGCTCATTAACGGCCTCAAGCGCGCCGGGGTGGGTGTAAACCGCAAGATGCTGGCCGAGATAGCCGTCCACGACGGTCGCGCTTTTTCCGACCTCGTAGCTCTGGCGAAAGAAAAACTCTCGGCTAAATGAGAAGAACCCGGGCAGGCTAGCCCGGGATTTCTTCTATAAACCGCCCTAGACCGCCTAAAGCACTCTTTTGGCTTGAAAGTTGCCGGTAGACAACGTGTCTTGGGGCGATTATAATTCCATCTTGTTACAGGCCCGTGACGGCTAAAACGAGAGGAGCTAGAAGAGTGCAGAGGTTAAAGCTGGAACTAGGCCTGGGCTGGAGGTTGACGCCACCGCAGGTCCTTGTCATCGGGTTCGCTGCCGTGATTCTCGCTGGAACTTTTCTGCTTACCTTACCGATTTCTTCAGCCACCGGACGACCGACGCCGTTCATAAACGCGCTTTTTACGGCCACCTCAGCTGTGTGCGTGACCGGGCTTGTAGTGGTGGACACGGCCACCTACTGGAGCCGCTTTGGACAGGTGGTAATTCTGGTGCTCATCCAGATTGGCGGACTGGGGTTTATGACTCTGTCCACCTTGGCTGCCATCCTTCTCGGCCGGCGCATCATGTTGCACCAGCGTTTGGTCATTCAAGAGGCTTTGAACCAGATCTCTCTTGAAGGTGTCGTACGACTAGTGAAGGCCGTGGTTATCGTAACTGCCGTCATCGAAGGTACGGGAGCGCTCCTTCTCACCTGGCACTGGTGGAAGCTCTATCCACCGGGGGAGGCTATTTTCCAAGGCATCTTTCACGCCGTTTCCGCCTTCTGCAACGCCGGCTTCGACCTGAAAGGCGACTTTCGCAGCTTGACCAGTTACCGTACCGATATTCTCGTGAACCTCGTTATGACCTTTCTTATTATTTTGGGCGGGCTAGGATTTAGCGTCCTCACCGAATTCATCAACTGGCCTCACCAAAGGAGCCTTTCGCTGCACGCTCGAATCGTAGTTAAGACCACGTTAGCCCTAATCATCGTAGGTACCCTGTTCATCCTTGTGGTAGAAAGTTACAATCCAGCCACCTTGGCCGGGCGCAGTTGGTCGGAAAAAATACTGGCGTCCTATTTCCAGGCGGTAACGCCGCGCACGGCCGGTTTTAATACCCTGCCGATTGCTGACATGCGGCCCGCTTCGCTCTTTTTCATCATTCTCCTTATGTACATCGGCGCTTCGCCGGGGGGAACGGGGGGAGGTATCAAAACGACCACCTTTGTTACCCTCGCCCTGTCTGTAGCCGCTACCATCCGAGGTAAAAATCGCGTGGAAGTCGGGGGCCGTTCTCTGCCTGTTTCTACCGTCCCCAAGAGCCTGGCCATTGCCTTCCTGTCGCTAGCTCTGGTGGTGGGAGTAACCATTGCTTTACTCTTGAGCGAAGGGCAGGACCTCCTTCCGACATTGTTTGAAGCAACTTCGGCGTTCGGCACGGTAGGCCTTTCCATGGGACTTACGACCCAGCTTTCGGCGCTTGGACGGCTTCTTATTACCGCCCTTATGTTTGCTGGGCGCGTTGGTCCGCTGACGATTGCCGTTGCAGTAGCCCAACGGCAACGAGAGAATCATGTACATTTTCCGGAAGAAGCGATTACAGTGGGTTAAGAGGTGACTTGGGTGAAACGTCAGTTTGCAGTAATTGGGCTGGGTCGATTTGGTTCCAGCGTGGCCCGTACGCTCTTCTCGATGGGTTACGACGTGTTAGCCTTGGATATCAACGAAGACCGCGTCCAGGACCTAGCTAAGGACGTAACCCATGCTGTACAGGGGGATGCACGAGAAGAAGAGACCCTTAGGGCCGTCGGAATCCGCAACTTCGACGTGGTTGTCGTGGCCATCGGCCAGGATATTCAATCCAGCATCCTAATCACCGTACTTCTCAAAGAACTGGGCGTCAAGTGCGTGGTGGCGAAGGCACAAAATGAGCTTCACGCCAAGGTGCTGTACAAGGTCGGGGCCGACAAGGTGGTCTTCCCTGAACGAGACATGGGGGCACGCCTGGCGCGGAACATGGTTTCGGCCAACGTGCTCGATTACATTCAGCTCTCCCCGGATTATAGCATCGCTGAAATCGCTACCTACGAGACTTGGGAGGGGAAGAGCCTGCGGGAGCTGAATCTAAGGGCGCGGTTTGGTATAAACGTCCTCGCCATCAAACGCAACAAGCAGCTCTTAGTTGCGCCTGGAGCCGATGATTTGATCCACAAAGGGGATACACTGGTAGTGGTAGGCATGAATGAAAACATCGAGCGACTGGAGCGCGTGTGACGTGCAGGTTATCCGCTCACGGCATAATCCCTTGGTCAAAAGCATTCGGGCCCTGCACGAGAGTAAAAGGCGCCGGCGTGAGGGACGTTTTCTCATCGAAGGCGTCCGGCTCCTTGAAGAAGCTGTGGCCGCCGGCGTGCATTTGGAGAGGGTTTTGTTTGCGCCTGAACTTGTAACGGCGGAGCGGGAGCGCGCGCTCCTGGAACGGCTTAAGGCTAGCGGTGTGACGCTTAACGCCGTAACAGCTTCCGTTCTCACGGCCGTTGCCGAAACGGAGACGCCCCAAGGGTTTGTCGCCGTGGCCCATGTTCCGCCGCCACCCGACGTGTGGGCCCTCGTTCGGCGGGGAAACCTCCTTGTCCTTGGCGACGGGATTCAGGACCCCGGGAACGCCGGAACGATCATTCGGACGGCGGCTGCCGCAGGAGCGCAGGGAGTGTTCTTTTCTCCAGGCTCGGTGGACCCGTACGCCGGTAAGGTGGTCCGGGCCAGTATGGGTTCGCTTTTCCGTCTGGCTGTAGCCGTGCTGGGCGACAGCGGTGAGCTGGTAAATGCGTGCCGCTCCGCAGGCTGGGAAGTGCTGGTTACTTCTCCTGCCGGCGGTATTCCGCCTTGGCAGGTGAGGATGGAAGGGCCACTTCTGGTGATACTCGGCAACGAAGGTGCCGGCGTCTCTTCGGAACTTTTGGCCGCCGGAACGCAGCGGGTTTATATACCTTTAGCCGATACCGTGGAATCGCTCAACGTGGCCGTGGCGGGCGGTGTCATTCTCTTCGAAGCGGTACGCCAACGCCAGGGCAAAAACCGAGGAGCGGTGCCGGGAGCGTAGTTGTCAAAGGGTGGCCTATATGCTATAATCAAAACCAGGACTTCCCCAGATTTTTGAAGGGGTGGATAGCGCATGATGGCCACGGACTTGCTCTGGCGCGTGTTCGAAACGACGGGGTCTGTCATTGCCTATCTCGTCTACCGCAAACTGGTTTTGCAATAAGTTACAGGTGAAAGAAAAGGCAAGGAAGAAGAGAGTAGGTCGGACCAGCCCTGCAGGGAGGAGGAGCCATAGACTGAAAGCTCTTCCGGGCTCGGTACGATCGAAGTTCACTTCGGAGCTGCAGGCTGAAGCGCAAGCTGTAGGCCGTGCCGGTTGGTCGCGTTAAAGGCCGAGAGGGTACAATTTGTACCGAAGCAGGGTGGCACCACGGAAGGATAAGCTTTCGTCCCTTAAGGGAGGAAAGCTTTTTTGTTATTAACCGCAAGGAGGGGAACTTGGTGGAGGAAAAATTGCACGCTTTGGCCCAGGCCGCAAAAGAGGCCGTCAGAGCGGCTAAGAGCCTAGAGGAACTCGATGGGGTCCGCATCCGATTTCTCGGCCGCAAGGGCGAACTCACCCAAATCCTAAGAAGTATGAAAGAGCTGCCGCCGGCCGAACGACCGCGCCTGGGGCAGTTGGCCAATCGAGTCCGTGATGAGCTCGAGGCGGAGCTCGCCGAAAGGGCCGAAAACTTGAAGCGTTTGTTGGAAGAATGCCGACTGGAAAAAGAACGGCTGGATACCACTCTCCCCGGCGTTCGCCCCACGCTGGGGCATAAGCACCCGCTCACCTGGGTTTTGGACGAAATTAAAGACATCTTCCTGCGCCTGGGCTTCGATGTGGTGGAAGAGCCTGAGGTTGAGTATGACTACTACAATTTCGAGGCTCTGAACATCCCCAAAGACCACCCCGCCCGCGACATGCAGGATACTTTCTACATCACCGAGGAAATACTTCTCAGGACTCATACTTCACCCTTCCAAGCGCGGACCTTGGAGCGCATGGCCCCGGAGGTTCCGGTACGGGTGATCTGTCCCGGTCGTTGCTACCGACGTGATCCGGCGGATGCCACGCACTCACCCATGTTCTACCAAACGGAAATTCTGGCGGTGGATAAAAATATCAGCTTCGCCCATCTTAAATGGATTCTCATTACCTTCGTCCGGGAAATGTTTGGGAAAAACCGCGAGGTTCGCTTCCGGCCCAGCTTTTTCCCCTTTACCGAGCCTTCGGCCGAAGTGGATATTTCCTGCGTAGTGTGTGGCGGGAAGGGTTGCAGCCTGTGCAAGGGTACAGGCTGGCTGGAAATCCTGGGCTCCGGCATGGTGCACCCCCGAGAGTTAGAAATAGCCGGCTATGATCCGCGCAAGGTATCCGGTTTCGCCGCCGGGATGGGGCCGGACCGGATTGCCATGCTCAAGTACGGCATCGACGACATCCGCCTTTTCTATGAGAACGATTTGCGCTTTCTGCGGCAGTTCTAAGGAGGGAAATGGCCATGCGCGTACCGTACTCGTGGCTCAAGAGCTATGTGGACGTGGACCTTCAACCTGAGGAACTGGGCGAAAAGCTCACCATGGCTGGGTTGGCCGTGGACAGCATTGAGCGAGTGGGTGCCGACACAACCAACGTCGTGGTGGGGCTGGTCAAGGAGATGAAGCGGCACCCGGAGGCCGACCACCTCTGGGTGGTGCACGTGGACACAGGGGAGGGGAAGATACGCCAGGTGATCACCGGAGCTCAAAACCTCACCCCGGGCGTCCGCGTGCCGGTAGCCCTCCCTGGGGCCACCCTTCCGGGCGGAGAAAAGATCGCGGAGACGCGGTTTCGGGGTGTGGTTTCCGAGGGCATGTTGTGCTCGGCTCAAGAACTGGGGCTGGCTGAAGACCGGGCGGAGGAAGAAGAGGGCATCCTAATTTTAGAGGGGGAACCCCCTCTGGGCACCGACATCCGGGCCGTGGTGGGCCTGGGTGAAGTCGTTTTCAACCTGGATATTACTCCCAACCGCCCGGACTGCTTGAGCATGATCGGCGTGGCGCGTGAGGTGGCGGCCCTCACCGGCGCTAAGCTGAAGCTGCCTCCGGTGGATGTTAAGGAGTACGGGGGGAACATCAACGACCGCCTCAAGATCCGGGTAGACGCGCCCGACCTCTGCCTGCGCTATGCCGCTCGGGTGCTGACGAAGATCCGCGTCGCACCTTCACCCGGGTGGCTGAAGCGGCGGCTCCTGGCAGCCGGGATGCGCCCCATCAACAACATCGTCGATGTGACTAACTACGTAATGCTCGAAACCGGCCAGCCACTCCATGCCTTTGACTATACGCGGCTGGCCGGACAGGAGATCATCGTCCGGCGTGCCCGGCCGGGTGAGAACCTTATCACTTTGGACGGCGTCGAGCGAAAGCTTTCGCCGGAAATGTTGGTTATTGCCGATGGCGAGCAGGCAACAGGCTTGGCCGGTATCATGGGAGGACTTCTTTCCGAGATTACGAACGAAACCAGCACGGTAATGCTGGAATCGGCCTGTTTTTACAACATCAGCGTCCGACGTACCGCCCGGCAACTCGGCATCCGCTCCGAAGCTTCCCTACGCTTTGAGAAGGGCGTAGACCCGAACGGCGTGCTTTTTGCCCTGGAACGTGCGTGCCACTTGATAGAAGAACTCGGTGCCGGCGAGGTAGTAGAAGGGATCATCGATATTTACCCCAATCCCGTCTCTCCCTGGGAAGTAAAGATCTCTCCGGTGCGCATCCGCAACCTGATCGGTGCCCAGGTAAGCGATGACTTCATCCGTTCCTCCCTGCAGCGGCTTGGACTGGAGATTGTGGGCGATGAGGAACACAGCCTGACGGTAAGGGTGCCTACCTTCCGGCCTGACCTAAGGCAAGAAGCAGACTTTGTAGAGGAGGTAGCCCGCCTATACGGCTTTACGGAAATCCCGGCAACGGCCATGGAAGGCGTTCTCAGCCTGGGGCACAAGCCGCGCGCACTTCAAATTGAAGATAAGGTGAAAGAAGTCCTGCGGGCTGCCGGCTTGGACGAAACTCAGACCTACAGCTTTGTTCATCCCGGCAGCGTTGATAAGTTACGGCTCGCTCCAGATGACCCGCGGCGGCGCCTAATCCGCCTGCTTCTGCCCCTCTCTGAAGACCAGTCCGTTCTGCGCACCACGCTTCTCCCCAGTCTTCTTGAGGTGGCGGCTTTAAACCAGCGCCGCAAGACGGGGCCGGTCAACATCTTTGAAGTGAACCGTGTCTACTGGCCTAAAGAACTGCCGCTCAAGGAGCTACCGGAGATGCCCCGGCACGTGGGCGTCGTTCTGGCGGGCCCACGGGGCGAAAGTTCTTGGCAGGGGAAGGCGGCCGATAACGACTTTTACCGCTTGAAAGGTATACTTGAAGCCCTCCTCGAGGCCTTCCGGGTGGAGGGGGAGTTTGTCGCGGCAACCTTGCCGACCTATCACCCGGGACGACAGGCCGCGCTGAGCGTTGCGGGGGAAGAAGTGGCCACTCTAGGGGAGCTCCACCCGGCGGTGGCCGAGGCCTTTGGGCTCAGCGGGCGCGTTTACGCTCTGGAACTCAACCTGGAACGCCTCATCCCTAAGATGAACTTGGCACCGCGGTACCGGCCCTGGCCGCGTTTCCCTGGGGTGGAACGCGACCTGGCTTTCTTGGTTCCTGCCGACACGCCGGCCAAAAGCGTTACGGCCGTACTCAAGGAAGCGGGCGGTCCGACCTTGAGCGAACTTAAGCTTTTTGACCTGTACAGCGGAGAACAAGTTCCGCCCGGCTATAAGAGCCTTGCTTATTCGTTCGTCTTTCGAGCTTCGGACCACACCCTAACTGAAGAGGAGATAGAGCCGGTGCTGGCCGCAATCATCAAGGCGGCAGAGGATCAATTAGGTGCTCGGGTGAGGCGGTAATCCCCGTAAGGTCGCTATATGAGCAGGATTTTACCCTGTCGACGCGGAATAAAACGTCTGATAGCACAACGTCGCGATAACTTCGACGAAGGTGAGACCTATGGCGGGTAACGCACCCACCCGTGTTACGGTTAGGATTATGGGCGAAGATTACGTGGTAAAAGGAAAGGCCAAGCCGGAACACATCCAGAAACTCGGTCAGCACGTGGACGCGGTTATGACCGAGATACGGAAAAATAATCCGTGCTTAAGCACAACCCAGGTGGCCATCTTGGCGGCGATAAACATCGCTGCCGACCTCTATCGTGTGAAGGAGGATTACGAGGAACTCCTGGAACTTCTCAAAGATGAGGAAGCGGGGGAGCAAAGGGGCGAAGGGCCGTGAACTGGTTGGACGTGCTCATCCTCCTCATACTGGGGGTAGAGATGCTGCTGGGCTGGCGGGCAGGCCTGGTCGGTATGATTGCCCAATTGGGTGGGTTCATTCTCGGCCTTTTCCTGGCGGCCCGTTACAGCGGTGCAGTGGCTGATGCCTTAGGCCACTATTTGGTAGGATCGCCCCTTCTTCTCAGAGCCATGGCTTTTCTGGCCTTGTTTTTAGCCGGCCGTTACGGGTTGGCTCTGGCGGGCGAGTTCGTAAAACGGGCGCTGGCAGTTCCAGGTTTAGCCGCCGTGGACCGGCTAGCCGGGGCAGGACTCGGCCTGGCCATAGGGACGCTGGTGGTAATCCTTTTGGTCAGCTTTCTAACCTGGTTGCCGTGGCCCGGGCTGAGCCGGGTGGTACAGGAGTCGGAGCTCGGCCAATATTTCTGGTCTGCGGCGCCGGTGTTCGGCCGCTTCTTCTGGGGCGAACTGGCTCCGGGCCTTCTGCACCGGTACACTATTCCAGGAGGACAGCAGGTTAGCTGTCCTTTATCTTCTTTGACCGATAGGGAACCCGGCGTAGAGCCGGCGTTTAGTGGATATGTTAGCTAGGAGGGAAGGAGGGCTGCCTTGAACAACCTAGAAATAGCCTGGGTTTTCCTCGAAATAGCCGACCTTCTAGAAATTCAAGGGGAAAGCCCGTTTAAAGTCCGCGCTTACCGGCAGGCGGCACACGTTCTGTCTGAGCTGGATGAAGAGGTTGCTCATTACGCTCAGATGGGACGGCTGACCGAGCTCCCCGGTATTGGTGCCGCGCTGGCGGCAAAAATCGAAGAGCTCCTGCAAACCGGTTCCCTGGCTTATTTAGAGCGCCTGCGGCGGGAAGTGCCGGCCGGCCTTCGGCAGATGCTCGCCCTTCCCGGTGTGGGTCCACGCACGGTGCGGACGATCTTTACCCATCTGGGTATTTCAACCCTGGAGGAACTCGAAGCTGCCGCACGCGCAAAGAAGTTGCGCGCTCTACCTGGTTTGGGGGTCAAAACGGAATTGGCCATCCAACATGGTATTGAACTTCTCCGTTCCCGCCCGAGCGGGTTGCCCTTGGGGCTGGCTTTTCCGGCCGCCGCAGAGCTTAGTGAGATAATGGCCCAGCTTTCTCAGGTTCAAAAGGTGAGCCTTGCCGGCGACGTGCGCAGGGGCGAAGAAATGGTGGGGCAAATAATCATCGTCGCTGCTGTTGCGCCTGCGGACCAGGATGCAGTGCTCAAGACCTTCCAGGCTGCTCCGTACGTGCGCCAGACCATGCGAACTGAGCCCGGAAAAACCACCGTTCTTTTGGGTATCGGCTTGGAAGCGGCTTTGATAACGGTGCCGCCGCCGGCGTTCGCCTGCCGGCTGTGTTACCACACCGGACCGCCCGCCCATTGGAGCGCCCTGGTCAAGTGGGCAAGAGCCCGGGGGTTCGAGCTCACCCCGGACGGGCTGCGCGGCCGGGAGGGGGAGCTCCAGCTTTCTTCGGAGGAGGAGCTTTACCAGTCGCTCGGGCTCGCGTTTGTGGCGCCGGAGCTCAGGGCAGGGCGGGACGAAGTGGAACTTGCGGCGCGCGGCGCCCTACCCGAGCTTCTGCGGCCCGAGGATATGCTGGGCGACCTTCACCTGCATTCCAACTGGAGTGACGGAACGGAGAGTATCCAAGGGCTGGCCCGGGCGGCGGCCGGCCGCGGTTACGCTTACATTGCCATTACCGACCACTCGCAGGCTTTGAGCATTGCCCACGGGCTTACCCCGGAGCGACTGGTCGAGCAGGAAAAGGAAATAGAAGAAGTGCGGGCGAATTATCCCCATCTCTTTCTCTTTTCCGGGATTGAAGTGGACATCCTGGCCGACGGTCGTTTAGACCTTCCCGATGATGTCTTGGCCCGGCGGGACATCGTACTGGCCTCGGTTCATTCCGGTTTCAAACAAGACCGCGAGACGATGACGCGTCGGATTCTCACCGCTTTAGCCAACCCGGCGGTAGACATCCTGGCCCACCCCAGCGGCCGCCTTCTCGGCCGGCGCGATCCTTACGCCGTTGACCTAGAACAAGTGCTGGACGCCGCCCAACGGTACGGCAAGATCCTGGAAATCAACGCTTCGCCGGAAAGGCTGGATCTCGGCGCGGAGTGGGCCCGCCGGGCCAAAGAGGCCGGTATCAAGCTGGCCATCAACACCGATGCCCACGATGCCCGGCGCCTGGCAGACATGGATTGGGGTGTCTGCGTGGCCCGCAGAGCCGGCCTGACGCGGGAAGACGTGGTCAATGCCTGGCCGCTGGAACGGCTGCGGGAGTATGTTCGCCTGAGGAGAGAACGCGCCTATGCGAATTCCTGAGCTCTTAGCACCGGTCGGCGGGCCGGAAGCCCTGCGGGCCGCCGTGGTCAACGGGGCAGATGCCGTCTACCTTGGTGGCAAGGCCTTTAATGCTCGGGGCTACGTGGCCAATTTTAGCGAGAAAGAGTTGGAAGAGGCAATTGAATACGCCCATGTGCGCGGTGTCAAGGTGCACCTTACGCTAAATACCCTGGTCGCCGACAGCGAGCTGGAAGAGGCAGCCGGTTTGTTGATCAGGGCTTACAATCTGGGCGTGGATGCGGTGATCGTGCAGGATATGGGTATGGCCCACCTAGCTCGGCAGTGCGTTCCTGACCTACCCCTTCACGCCAGCACTCAGATGAGCGTGCACAATGTGGGTGGTGCCCAGCTCCTCAAGGATTTGGGCTTTGCCCGCGTGATTTTGGCGCGCGAACTCAGCCTTGAGGCAATTCGGCGTATCAAGGCGGAAACCGGAATCGAGGTAGAGGTGTTCGTCCACGGTGCCCTCTGCGTCTGTTACTCAGGTCAGTGTCTGATGAGCAGCTTGATCGGCGGCCGTAGCGGTAACCGTGGGCGTTGTGCCCAGCCCTGCCGCCTGGAGTACACCCTTTTGGACAAAGACGGCCGGCCGCTGGCCGCTCCGGAGAAGGTAGGCCGCTATCTCTTGAGCCCGCGCGACCTGAACACTCTGCGCGACCTGCCGCGTCTGGTCGAGGCGGGCGTCGATTCTTTAAAAATTGAAGGCCGGGCCAAACGGCCCGAATACGTGGCGACTGCGGTGCGCATTTACCGCCGCGCGCTGGACCTGTATGCCGAGCGTGGAAAAGAAGGATACGCCGTAAGCCCGGCTGCGGAAAGAGAACTGGCGCAGGCATTTAACCGCGGTTTCACAACCGGTTACTTGTACGGGCGGCCGGGCCGGGACCTCATGAGCTACAAGCGCGCCAACAACCGGGGAGTCTTTCTGGGGCGGGTGATAGCCACCGACGGACACCGGGCACGCATTCTTCTGGAAGGGGAACTGGCCGTTGGAGACGGCATTGAAGTTTGGGTGTCGCGCGGCGGTCGGGTTGGGACGGAGGTAAGTTGCCTGTACCTGGATGGGAAGCCGGCCCGGATAGGAGGGGCCGGGCAGGTAGTGGAAGTGGATTTGCCGGAGCGGGTGAGGCCTGGGGACCGAGTTTTCAAGACGGCCGACGCCAGGCTTCTGGCTCAAGCTCAGGCCAGCTACAAGGAGGCGACCAGCGGCCAGACCGTGCCGGTGCAGCTGGAGGCCGTTATCACCGCCGGAAGGCCGCCGGAAGTTAGGCTCGTCGATGCCGAAGGACGCATCGGATGGGCGGTGGGCGGCGCGCCGCCGGAGAAGGCCCTGAAGCGCCCTCTAACCGAAGCGAGCGTCTTGGAGCAACTTCTTCGCCTGGGCAACACCCCTTACCGGGTGGAGGATGTAAAGCTGGAACTGGACGGGGGCGTCCTCGTGCCTTTCAGTGAGCTTAATGCCCTCCGCCGTGAGGCGGTCGGACGCCTAACCGAGGCGCGCCTGGCGCCTTTTAGGCGGCCACCCGTAGCGGCAGAAGCCTGTGCTCCGGGCCGGCTTAAGCCGGCGTCGCCGGTGAGGGGAAAAAAGAGACTGCGCCTGGCCGTAACGGCGAGTTCGGCAGCTCAGGCCAGAGTGGCCTTAGCTGCCGGTGCCGACGTCGTGTACCTCGGCGGCGAAACCTACCAGGGGGAAAAGCCGGCAGGTCCCGAAGAGCTGGCGGACGTGGCTGCGGAAGCAGCGCAGGAAGGAAAGGAGCTAGTAGCGTCTTCTCCCCGCATTACCTCCGACGAGGAGCTTAAAGCCCTTACCCCGTACTTTCAGAAGGCGGTAGAGCTCGGCCTGCCCATCCAGGTGGGGAACCTAGGAGCGCTGCGCTTGGCCCAGAAAATTGGAGCTCCGCTTCTTTATTTGGACTGGCCTCTTTACAGTTTTAACACTCTGGCCTTGACCCTATGGGAGAAACTGGGAGCCAAGCGGGTCACCCTTACGCCGGAACTAAACCGCGAACAGCTTCTGGCCCTGGGGCCGACGGCGCTTGAGCTGGAGTACCTTGTACAGGGGCAGCTAGAAATGATGGTTTCTGAGTATTGCCTGCCCGGTAGCGTTCTGGGCAGTTTCACCAGCCAGCACCGGTGTACCCGGCCGTGCACGCATCTTAGGGAGTTTTACTTGAGCGATCGCAAAGGGGTACGTTTTCCGCTAGGGTGCGACCAGAGCTGCCGCATGCATGTCTTTAATGCCATGGACCTCTGCCTTATAGCGGAAGTGCCGTTCCTGCGCCGGGCCGGTATCGGGCTTATCCGTATCGAAGGGCGCAACCGGCCGCCGGAATACATTCGGCAGGTCACCGCGGCGTATCGCCGCGTGCTGGATGCGGCCGAGCCGGAGAAGGCAGCTGAGCGGGAGCTGGAAGTAATGGCTAAGCTTAGTCCCGCCGGACTCACGCGCGGGCACTTTTACCGGGGGGTCATTTAGTGACAGTTGCCACGGTAAAGACGAAAGCCAAATTGGATTGGGATAAAATAACTGCTTTGCTTGCGGCTCAAGCCGATACCCCGCTGGGGGCGGAACTGGCGCAGGCGCTCGAGCCGAGTGCCGACCCAGCAGAGGTGGACGCCTGGCAGGCCGAGACGGCGGAGGGCCGGGAACTGGTGGAGCGCGGGATAACCGTTCCTTTGGCCGGTGTCGCCGATATCCGGCGGAGCGTGGAGCGCTGCCGCCGCGGCGGCACGGCTAGCATAGAGGAGCTCTACCAGATACGCCTTACCCTAGAAGCCGGCCGCAGGGTTAAAAGCATCCTTACGGACGAGGTGGAGCTGCCGCTTCTCCAAAGGCTGGGAGGGGAAATGCCTCTTTTCCCCGAACTGGAGGAGGTACTCAGGCGTTCGGTAGCTTCGGCGGAAGATCTGGCGGATGAGGCCAGCCCCGAGCTTCTGCGTCTACGGCGCGAAAAAAAACGCCTAGTAAACGCCATCCGCTCTCAGCTGGAGGAGATGGTGCGCTCGCCGGCAGTGCAAAAATACCTCCAGGAACCGATCATTACTATGCGGGGCGACCGCTACGTGCTGCCGGTAAAGCAGGAATGGCGCCAACACGTGCCGGGTGTAGTCCACGACCAATCGGCGAGCGGTGCCACCTTATTTATTGAGCCCTTGACCGTCTTCCAGCTGGGTAACAGCTTGCGCGAGATTGAAGCGCAGGAACGCCATGAAGTGGAACGGGTTCTCGGTGAGCTGGCGCGGCGCGTCGGAGAACAGGCAGAGGGCATCGGCCTGTTGGTGGCCAAGCTGGCGCGTCTGGATTTCATTATGGCCAAAGGTAGGCTGGCGGCGGCGCAGGATGCAGTTCGCCCCTACCTGAACTCCGAAGGACGGCTGAACATTCGCCTCGGCCGGCACCCTCTCCTAGGCGCCGAGGCCGTGCCAATCAGCCTTCCCCTGGGCCAAGCTTTCCGTATTCTCGTGGTGACCGGCCCCAATACGGGCGGGAAGACGGTTACCTTGAAGACGGTGGGGCTTTTTGCGCTAATGCACCAGGCCGGACTGCACGTGCCTGCGGCTCCTGATACGGAGCTTCCAGTCTACGACCGCATCTTTTGCGATCTTGGCGATGAGCAGAGCATTGAACAGAGCCTAAGCACGTTTTCGTCGCACATGAAGAACATTGTCGGCATCTTGGCCGAGTGCACTCAGCGAAGCCTGGTGCTTTTAGATGAACTGGGGGCCGGGACAGACCCGGCTGAGGGGGCGGCTTTGGCCAAAGCCATCCTGGAACACTTGGCCAAGGTAGGCGTATCCGTAATAGCCACCACCCACTACAGCGAGCTTAAGGTGTTTGCTTATAGTCATCCGGGGATTGAGAACGCCTCGGTCGAATTCGACCCGGTTACGCTCAAGCCCACCTACCGGCTGCTCATCGGTCTGCCGGGGCGCAGCAATGCTTTTGAAATCGCAGCCCGCCTCGGGCTGCCGGAGCCCCTTGTGTCCAGGGCCAGGGCTTTTCTCTCCCAAGCTGACGTACGCGCGGACGACCTTATCCGGTCCTTGGAAGAGAAGCGGCTGTATCTCGAAAAGCTGCAAAAGGACGCCGAAGCAGCGCGTACGGAGGCTGAGCGGCTGAAAAACGAATGGGAGGCCAAGCGGGCGGCATTTGAAGCCCAGAAGGACGAACTCCTACGCCGGGCCAAGGGTGAGGCTGTAAGCACCTTGAACTATGCCCGGCGTGAGGCCGAACGAATTATACGCGAGCTGCGGGCTGCCTCCTCGAACCTGATCGAAAAGGAGCGGATGCTCGTAGCGCAGCAGGCCCGCCAGCGCCTTACCGAAGCTCAGGAGCGGGTGCGGCACAGCCTGGCGGAGGAAGGAAAGGTTGCAGGAGGAAAAGAGGCGGTGGGCCATACCGAGTTCAAAGCCGGCCAAACCGTCTTCATTCCCCACCTTAACCTTACTGGTACGCTCCTCAACGACCCTGATGCAAACGGCAATGTACGGGTACAAGTTGGCGTCTTGAAAGTAGACCTGAACACCAGCCAACTCCGCCTACAAGAAGGAGAAAAAAAACGGCGGGAAGAAAGAAGCCTGGGAGCGCTGGCAGCTAGTAAAGCGCGGAGCATCTCGCCCGAACTTGACCTTAGGGGCCTCACCGTAGGGGAAGCCGAATATCGAGTAGAAAAGTACTTGGATGATGCTCACCTGGCGGGCCTGGAAAAAGTCAGGCTCATTCATGGCAAGGGCACGGGTGCTCTGCGGCAGGCCGTGCAGAACCTCCTCGCCCGCCATCCGCACGTGGAGAGTTTCAGTTTGGCTGACTACCGTGAAGGGGGAACGGGGGTTACCGTGGCCGTGTTAAAGAAGTGAAATTGGGCAAGGCCCGCGCCTACGCGCGGGCCTTCGTTCATTGTTGTTCATTGTTGTTGTCCGGAAGGCGGTGGGGAAGGTACGTAATCTGGGGCGGGAGCTACTTCCGGACTTCCGCCTGGCTGTATCGTACTACCTTTAGAGGTTCCAGGCTCCTCCAGCCTGCTTTGGCCCGGCTCTTCTAGGCCAGGTTGTTGTCCGGGGTTTTCCGGCCTTTCTGGAGGTAGTGCCGGCCCGTGCAGGTGGCATGGCTTCTTCGGTTCGGTACCTGGGGCAAAGGCCTTAAGTTGGGTTGTAGGGCAGTAGGGAGTGGCCAGTTCACCGGTTTCCGGGCATACGAGAACCTGGACGGGCGGAGCCGTATGCTTCGTACAAGTTACCGTGGGCACTTCCAGTACTGCATCGGCGGGCTTCTTCCCGTCGCTGCGCTTCGCGTACGGCTCTTTGCGCCTGATAAATACCTTCGTTACCGGGTCCGGGCAGAATTCGGTCGCTAGTTGGCCCGTTTCTGAACAAACTGTGGCTACCACGTGCACGTCACAGGTGGTAGTGGGCTCGGTGCCCTGAACAAAGAGCTCCGTTACCAAATCCTCGCGTGGACAGAGGTTATTCGGCAGGAGGCCCGATTTATTGCAGACCGTAACGGCTACAAGGCCGCCCGGGCGCGGGAAATCCCGGGGCGGCGTTTTCGCTAACGCCGAGCGCATAAAATTGGCCCAAATTCTGGCCGGTAGTCCGCTCCCAATACCGTGGCGGCTGAGATAGGTGCGCTGCCCCTGTTCTTTGGCGTCGGAGCCGATCCAGACGGCGGCGGAGAGATCGGGAGTATAACCTACAAACCAGACGTCGTTGTTTTCGCTGGTGGTACCCGTCTTACCTGCCGCTGGGCGCCCTACGCTGGCGGCCGAGCGGCCGGTGGCGTAAGGTTTCGTGATTACTCCTTTAAGCATGTCCGTCATAAGGTAACTTACCTGCGGCGAGAGAACCTGGGTTCGGACGGGCTTTTCTTCGAAAAGCACGTTCCCGTTGAGATCTTTCACCAAGGTAACGGGGTAAGGCTTGATGCGAAAGCCTCCGTTAGCCAGGACCGCGTAAGCGCTGGCCATCTCCAGCGGTGAGACGCCCTTGGTCATGCCACCCAAAGCCAAGGCTAGCTGCCGGTCATTTTTAGGACCGCTTTTAACCAGGCTCGTAATACCCATCTTTTCCGCGGTAGCAATGACCTGATCTACGCCTACTTTTTCCATAAGCTTGACGGCGAGGACGTTTATCGATTTTTCGATGCCGACGCGCAGCGTAGTAAGGCCGCCGTACTGATGGTTATAGTTTTCCGGCCAGATCTTCCCCTGATACATGGTGGGGGCATCGTCCAACACCGAGCCCGGCGACCAGCCTTGCGATAGCGCAGCAGTGTAAACGAAAGGCTTAAAGGCGGAACCGGGCTGGCGCAAAGCCTGTACTGCGCGGTTAAATTTTGTTTCCGAATAATCCCTGCCGCCCACCAACGCACGAACGGCGCCTGAATTAGGGTCGACGGCTACGAGCGCGCCCTGAGGTTGAATAAGCCCGTTGGCATCCCTCTCTCCTTTAGGGAGGCCGGCGGCCAGGGCTTGTTCGGCTGCCTTCTGCATATCCGGGTCCAGGGTGGTATAAATCTGCAGCCCACCCCGGTAAATGGCATCGTACACCGCCTTTTCGGAGCCGAGCTTAGGCGCAAGCTCTTGCACGAGGAAGCTGATAACATAGTCGATGAAATAGGGGGCCGGCTGTTGGTTTGCTTTCGGGCGGACGATCTTGATCTTTTCCGCCCGCGCCTTCTCCGCTTCGGCAGCCGTGATGAAGCCGGCCCGAACCATGTTATCGAGAACCACAGACTGGCGTTCTTTGGCGGCTTCTAGGTTCTCGAAGGGCGAATAGCGGGACGGGTTCTTGGTTATGCCGGCCAAGAGGGCCGATTCCGCCAGGGTCAGGTCCGAAACGTCTTTACCAAAATAAGTACGGCTGGCGGCCTGTACCCCGTAGGCACCGTTGCCAAAGTAGATCTCGTTGAGATACATGGCCAGAATCTGGTCTTTAGTGAAGCGCCGCTCAACCAGAAGGGCGAGCAGTGCCTCCTGGATCTTGCGCCGCAGGGTACGTTCCGGCGTGAGAAAGGCGTTTTTTACCAGCTGTTGGGTAATGGTACTGCCGCCTTCAAAAGACTGGTGGGTTAGGATACGCCAGGCTGCGCGCGCTATGGCTCTGAGGTCCACGCCGTGGTGCTGCCTAAAACGGACGTCTTCGGTGGCAATGAAGGCTTCCTGCAAATGAACAGGTATCTGCTTCAAATCAACGGGCAGACGGTTTTCCTCGGCGTGCAGGCGGGTAATAAGATTACCGTTTGCATCGTAGACTGAGGAAGTGGCATTAGGTTTTTCCAGTACGGCCGGGTCAAAACGCGGCATAGTTCGCAGGCATCCGACGACGAAAGCGGCGAGGATGCCCGCCAGGAGGAACAAAAATACCACCGCAAAGAAAAAGGGAATTCCAACGCTCCCTCGAGCTCCCTTGGACATCAACATCCTCCTTAGAAGAGAAGAACTCGTGCTCTTTCGGGCCGCGAACCGTACTATATTCTTCGACGAGCGGAGACGATCTCCTGCCCCGGGCAGATGAGGGCAAGAGGCGGCAATAGTTGTCAGCAGGTTCCCTGCTGTGGTATAATTACGATTGAATAGGATAAGACGAGGATGGGAAAGGTAACCTGCTGTTCCCTGTTAAGAGAGCTGGTGGTTGGTGCGAACCAGCCAGAACGGCAGGCGAAGGTACATCCCGGAGTTGCAGGCTGAAAAGAGAGTAGGCTGCGCCGGCATCCCGCCGTTAACGGGGCTTGAGACGGCCGCATGGCGGCAAGAAGGGTGGTACCGCGTGATGCTCGGTCTTCGCGCCCCTTACGGGACGGAAGACCTTTTTTTATCAGCTTTTGCCGAGGAAGGAGAAGGGAAGCATGGATCTTGAGAAGCAAATGGAAGTGTTTCTCCGGGGTACGGCCGAGGTAATCTCGCCCGAGGAGCTTAAAGAAAAGCTTATCCGCGCAGATAAAGAAGGGCGGCCCCTACGGGTGAAACTCGGTGTCGATCCTTCGGCGCCCGACCTCCATTTGGGACATACGGTGCCTTTGCGCAAAATGCGCCAATTGCAGGAAATCGGTCACCAGGTTATCTTTCTGGTAGGCGATTTTACTGGCCGCATCGGTGACCCGACGGGGCGTTCTGAAACTCGCAAGCAGCTGAGCGAAGAACAGATCAAAGAGAACGCTAAAAGCTATACGGCGCAGGTGTTCAAGATACTGGACCCGGAAAAGACAATTGTGGAGTACAACAGCCGCTGGCTTGCCTCCCTTACCTTTGCGGACGTAGTGCAGCTGGCGGCGAAGACTACAGTCGCGCGCATGTTAGAGCGCGATGATTTTGCCAAGCGCTTTAACGAGAATCGTCCCATTGGAGTACACGAGTTTTTCTACCCGTTGATGCAGGGCTACGATTCGGTGGCCCTCCGGGCAGATGTGGAGATGGGCGGCACGGACCAGAAGTTCAATCTCCTCATGGGACGCCAGCTGCAGAGGGATTACGGGCAGGAACCTCAAGTCTGCCTTATGTTGCCTATTCTGGAAGGCATCGACGGCGTGCAGAAAATGAGCAAGAGCTTGGGGAACCACATCGGCATTGATGATCCGCCGGCGGAGATGTACGGTAAGACCATGGCCATCCCCGATAAGCTGATGATTAAGTACTTTGAGCTGGTTACGGATGTGCCGCTGGCCGAAATTCGGAGCCTGGCCCAAGGCCTCGAGGACGGCAGCCTGCACCCACGGGACGTAAAAATGCGCCTCGCGCGGGAGATCGTCACCCTGTATCACGGAGCACAGGCGGCGATGGAAGCGGAAGAGGCCTTCAAGGCTGTTTTCCAGCAGGGCGAGTTGCCGGATGATGTTCCGGAAATCGAGCTTCCGCCCGATGTCTTGGATGAAAAGGGCCAGGTCTGGATCGTGCGTCTACTTACCGCTCTTGACCTTTGTGCATCCAGCAGCGAGGCCCGGCGCATGATCAGCCAGGGTGCTGTCAGCATTGACAATGTGCGCCGAACGGACCCCGACCTGAAGCTAAAACCGCACCGAGGAATGCTGGTGCGCGTGGGCAAGCGCCGCTTTGCGAAATTGGCCTAAGGGAGGATCGGCACCAAGTTTAGCCTCCCTCATAGAATGTAGGGGGAGGTGGAAACATGGGCTGGCGCCGGCGGCGCGGTCGGAGACGGCTTGGTGCCGTTTTGCCCGTTTTCCTCGTGCTTTTCATCGGGGCATTTTTCCTGGTCGAGCGCAATATCCGGCCTACGCTGATGGCGTTGGCCGAGGCGCGGGCCAAAATTTTGGCTGTCCAGGCCATCAACGATGCAGTTTCCAACGAAATTGTGGAAACGGTGAAGTACCAGGATCTTATTGCCTTGCACAAGGATACGCGGGGACGGATAGTGCTCATGCAACCAAACACCGTTGAGATCTCGCGCTTGGCTTCCAAAGTAACGACCTTTGTTCAGGCGCGACTTGAAACCTTGAAAAACGAGCAGGTTGCAATCCCGTTGGGGCAGGTGCTGGGAAGTAAGCTACTGGCCAACTTGGGGCCGCGCTTCAGGGTCGGTCTGATGCCTATTGGAACCGTAAATGTTAATCTATTAAGTGAGTTCCGGGAAGCGGGTATTAACCAGACGCTGCATCAACTCTTCTTAGAAGTCTCCGCGCAGGTGCAGATCGTTGTGCCTCTGGTTTATTCCGCCGTTGAGGTCCGTACTACGGTACCTCTGGCGCAAACGGTGATCGTAGGTGAGGTACCGCAACAATACTGGCAGCTCAACGTTCCGGGCGGAACCACAACTACACCGACCGTTAAGTAGCAGCCTTCGGAAAAGCGGGCTGACGATTGACCGCCCGGGAAGCGAATACCATAAATTACCTTATTGA
>JASKKP010000048.1 GCA_030154105.1 Bacillota bacterium | reverse complement strand
CTCGAGCACGTCACCCATCGCTACGACGAAGGGGACGGGCGGGGGCGGGAGGCCTTAAAGGACGTTTCCCTGAGCATCGCCCGCGGAGAATTTGTGGCGGTGATCGGCCACAACGGCTCCGGCAAATCGACCCTGGCCAAGCACCTAAATGCCCTCCTTCTTCCCACGGAAGGACGGGTCTTGGTGAACGGGATGGACACCCGGGAGAGCGCCAACCTCTGGGCCATCCGTCAGAGCGCGGGGATGGTTTTCCAAAATCCGGACAACCAGATTGTGGCTACGGCGGTGGAGGAAGACGTGGCCTTCGGGCCGGAGAACCTGGGGGTGCCGCCGGCGGAAATCCGCCGCCGCGTGGACGAAGCCCTGGCCATAGTAGGGATGAGTGAATTTCGCCGGTCGGCCCCGCACCTTCTTTCCGGCGGACAGAAGCAGCGAATAGCCATCGCCGGCGTGCTGGCCATGCGGCCGGAAGCCCTGATCCTCGATGAACCCACGGCCATGCTCGACCCCAGCGGCCGGCGGGAGGTCTTGGAAACGGTGGTGCGGCTGAACCGGGAGGAGGGTATTACCATCGTCTACATTACCCACTTCATGGAGGAAGCCGTGCGGGCCGGGCGGGTAGTGGTGATGGACGGCGGACGGGTGGTGTTGGATGGGCCTCCCCGCGAGGTATTTGCGCGGGCCGCAGAGCTCCGTCGCCTAGGGCTGGACGTGCCACAGGTTACCGAGCTGGCCCTTGCCCTCAGGGAGCGGGGGATTGATCTGCCAGCCGGGATTCTCACCGCAGAGGAGCTGGTGGCGGAGCTATGCCGATACGAGTCGTTGACGTAAGCTACACTTACCAACCGGGGACGCCTTTTGCGGCCACCGCTTTAAAGGGTATAAACCTCACCATTAACGAAGGTGAGTTTCTAGGGCTCATCGGCCATACCGGTTCGGGCAAGTCCACGCTCATCCAGCATCTGAACGGACTCTTGGTGCCGACGGAGGGCCAGGTGCTCGTCGACGGGGTGGACACGCGGGTGCGGGCGACGCGGCGGGCCATCCGCCAGAAGGTCGGCCTGGTGTTCCAGTACCCCGAACACCAGCTTTTTGAGGAAACGGTGGCCAAAGATGTGGGCTTCGGCCCGCGCAACCTGGGCCTTACGGAAGACGAGGTAGAGGAGCGCGTGGAAGAAGCGCTGGCCATGGTCGGGTTGGACGCGGCCAAGTACGGGCCGCGCTCGCCCTTCGACCTTTCCGGCGGGGAGATGCGCCGGGTGGCCATCGCCGGGGTGCTGGCCATGCGCCCTCAGTACCTGGTGCTGGACGAGCCGACCGCCGGTCTTGACCCGCGGGGGCGGGATGAAATTCTGGGTGAACTCGCCGACCTGCACAAGAGGCTCGGCCTTACCGTAATCCTGGTTTCCCACAGCATGGAGGACGTGGCCCGGTTGGTGGACCGGCTGGTGGTGCTGCACCGGGGACGCGTGGCGGCAGAGGGGAAGCCGCGCGAACTTTTCCAGCGCGCCGAGGAACTTAAGCGCCTCGGCTTGGGCATCCCGCAGATTACGGAGTTTATGCGCCGCTTTAGTGAGCTGCACCCTGGCGCGCGCACCGATATCCTTACCGTGGAAGAAGCGGTCGAGGAGATCTTAAGGCACCTAAGGAGGCGGGGCCATGCTTAGAGACATTACCCTCGGGCAGTATATACCCGGCACCTCCCTTCTCCACCGCCTGGACCCGCGCACTAAAATCTTGGGCTCTATCCTTTATATCCTTGCCCTCTTTATCGTGGATGATCTTCCCGGTTACCTCGTTATAACCGTTTTCAGCTTGGTTCTGGTGGCCCTCTCGGGCCTCCCTTGGCGCTACGTGCTCCGGGGCGTGCGGCCGATCTTTTACATCGTGCTCTTTACCTTGGTTCTGAACTTCTTTCTTACGCCCGGGCGTGTGGTCTGGGAGCTCGGGCCGCTGAAGGCGACGGAGGAAGGGATCCGACTGGGCATCTTCATGGGGTGGCGGCTTCTCCTCCTGGTGCTTACTACTTCGCTCCTCACCCTCACCAGCTCGCCCATTGCCTTAACCGACGGCATTGAATATCTCTTGACTCCCTTTCGCGGCCTCGGCGTGCCGGCGCACGAGCTGGCGATGATGATGACCATTGCCCTTCGCTTCATCCCGACGCTCCTTGAGGAAACGGATAAAATCATGAAGGCCCAGATGGCCCGCGGCGCAGACTTTGAGACGGGGAACATCGTCCAGCGGGCGCGCGGCATGATACCTCTTTTGGTACCCCTCTTTGTCGGCGCCTTCCGCCGGGCCGACGACTTGGCCACGGCCATGGAGGCACGCTGCTACCGGGGAGGGGTAGGGCGCACGCGCCTCAGGGAACTGAAGTTCGCCGCCCGCGATTACGTTGCCCTGGCCGTCAGCGTCCTTCTCGTAGCCTTCAGCCTGGCGGATAGGTTGTTGCCCTGACCGACCTCGGTGCCCGGCGCCGCGAGAAGTTCCGGATGGGGAAGGGAGGCGCGGCCGGTGCGAAATATCAAGCTTACGCTGGCGTACGACGGAACCGATTTCGCCGGCTTTCAAGTGCAGCCTAAGGCCCGCACCGTGCAGGGCGAGCTTAGCGCAGCTCTCAGCAAAGTCTTGGGCGAAGAGGTTAAAGTAATTGGGGCCGGGCGCACCGATGCCGGCGTGCATGCCCGCGCCCAGGTGGTGAACTTCCACACGGCGGCCCGCATTCCCGTAGAACGCCTCCCGGCGGCCTTGAATTCCTGCCTTCCTCCGGACGTCAGCGTCTGGCGGGCAGAAGAGGTACCGGCCGACTTTCACGCCCGCTATTCGGCCAAGAGCAAGGTTTACCGCTACCTGATTGCCCTGGGACCTTATCCTTCGCCCTTCCTGCGGCGCTTTAGCTGGCATCTTCCCTTTTCCCTCGATGTAGAGGCTATGCGGGCGGCGGCGGCCGAGCTTACCGGCGAACGCGATTTTACCTCCTTTTGCGCTGCCGGCGGGGCGGCGAAAAACCACGTGCGCACCCTGAAGCGGTTGGCGGTGGCGGAGGAGGGCGGACTCATCGCCGTGGAGGCCGCTGCGGACGGATTCCTTTATAAGATGGTACGTAACCTAGTGGGCACCTTGGTCGAGGTAGGTCGGGGTGCGCTGAGGCCGGAGGATATGGGGCGGATTCTGGCCGCGCGCGACCGGAAAGCGGCCGGGCCGACTGCACCGCCCCAGGGGCTCATCCTCTGGCAGATCGACTACGAACAAAGTCCGGTAAAGGAGACGCCCGGGGGCGTTGCCTTGACAGTACCCTGGGCCTGTGTTAAAATCACCCTGTGAGTCTCTACCGCCCACGAGCCCCGGCGGGAGGAGCCTCCTTGGATCCTCGCAGCGGGAGGAAGAGAAAGTGAAGAGCTACATGGCGAAACCCGCAGAAATAGAGCGCAAATGGTACGTTTTAGACGGCGCCGGGAAGCCCCTCGGCCGGTTGGCGGCTCTGGCGGCGCACATCCTGCGTGGAAAGCATAAGCCGATCTTTACCCCCTTCATCGACACGGGAGACCACGTCATCATCGTCAACGCGGACAAGGTAGTGCTGACTGGCCGCAAGGCCGAAAAGAAGGAATGGGTGCGCTACACCGGCTACCCCGGGGGACTCAAGCGGACGAAGTACAAGGAGCTTTTGGCCCGGCGGCCTGAGTTGGCCGTGGAGATGGCGGTCAAAGGCATGCTGCCGCATAACCGGCTTGGGCGGGCCATGGCGAAGAAGCTTAAAGTGTACCGCGGGCCTGAACACCCGCACCAGGCGCAAAAGCCCGAGGTCTGGAAATTTTAGGCGTATGGGGAAAGGAGGAGAGAGCTAGTGGCGGGTATTACTTATTACGGCACCGGGCGGCGTAAAACGGCCGTGGCCCGGGTGCGTTTGGTTCCCGGAACCGGCCGTTTTGTGGTGAACGGCCAGCCGTTGGAAGAATACTTTCCCCTGCGCAGCCTGCAGGCCATGGTGGAACGGCCGCTCAGGGTGACGGGCAACCTAGGTAAGTTCGACGTTCTCGCCAAAGTACAAGGTGGGGGAATTTCCGGCCAGGCCGGCGCCGTGCGCCACGGTATCGCCCGGGCCCTCCTCAAAGTGGACGAGCTGCTGCGCCCAACTTTGAAAAAGGAAGGGCTCCTCACCCGCGACCCGCGGATGAAGGAACGCAAGAAGTACGGCTTGAAAAAGGCGCGGCGTGCGCCGCAGTTCTCCAAGCGTTAATTTAGCGCCGAGAAAAAACCAAAGGCTCCGGCTCGTCGAGCCGGGGCCTTTGCGCATTCTGAGGCCGGCGGCGCCATGCGCCGGGGTTACCTTTCACCAACGGGTTCTCTTGGACCGATGGAATTAATCCAAATAGAAAGCGAAACCGACAAGGAGTAAGTGGTTCTTAGCGGGTGATCACCTGGCAAAAGGAGCAGGGAGAGAAATGCGTAGCCTCACATTGATTACAAAAGGGCTAAACACCTGTACGGCTCTAATGAGGCAACTCAATGCTCTGATCGGGGATAAAGTTAAAATTAAAGGCTTTCACCTCGATGGAGGGTTGCCGTCGAGGGTAGCTGATGACCTCATTGTAATTTCCAGCAAAAACATTATGGCCGACGTTGAACCCTATCTCGAGCCGGGGGCTAAGGTGCTCATTGCCAGACGATCGCTTAATTATGAAAACATCGAGGCACTTTTTGAGATTCCGGCCAATACGGATGTCTTATTAGTTAACGACCTACAAAGTACTGCTTTAGACACGATTTCTGTTCTAAAGGCTCTTGGAATAGACCATTTAAACTACTTTCCCTACTATCCGGGAATTGCTGACTACCCACGATTGAAAACAGCAGTCACGCCTGGGGAACCAGACCTTGTCCCCAAAGGTGTAGAACGGGTAATCGACATTAAGACGAGGAATATCGACGTAAGTACCATGGTCGAAATTCTAGCGAGTTTGGACTTGCTGGACGAGAAAGCCAACTTGCTGTCAGCGCGTTTTATTAAAGACATTATCAATTTAATTGAGGCGATTTCATATTCCAGGGCCTAGAAGTATCAAGGATTTTGGGGTTAAAGAAGAAGGCTTCACCCCTCCTTTGGTAGAATATACAAGTAGACAG
>JASKKP010000029.1 GCA_030154105.1 Bacillota bacterium | reverse complement strand
TACTGTCTACTTGTATATTCTACCAAAGGAGGGGTGAAGCCTTCTTCTTTAACCCCAAAATCCTTGATACTTCTAGGCCCTGGAATATGAAATCGCCTCTCAAAAGAAGTAGTGCTGAAACGGGCGCAGGTTTTCGGCTGGAACTTCACCTGGGGACACATTGCGGTTCTTCTGGAAATTGATCAGCTCAATGAATACTTGCTGGAACGCGGCAACGCCGATGTTTACCGTATGAGAAGGGACCAACTCCTTGAGCTGGCCAAGAAAGAACTTCCCCGCCGTCTGCCGCAGGCCGTCGTCTCCGATCACGGCAACCGCGTCCTCATTATTGCCCTGGGGCCGACAGAAACTGCATCCTCCAAGCTCAAGGCCCAGGTTACGGAAGCCGTCACCGAGCTCGTGGCCGAAGTGGCCCGCGTTTTGACCCCTTTTACCGCCTCCGCCGGGCTGAGCGCCTATCGCCGGGAAATCACCGATCTTCGTTGCAGCTACGCCGAGGCCAAAGAGGCGCTCGCCTTTGGGCGCGCTTTCAAGGGTCCGGGGTCGGTAACCTGTTTTGACGACCTGGGTGTCTACCGCCTGCTCTGCAACCAGTCGCGCGACGAGCTGGCCGCTTTCGCCCGGCAATACTTGGGACCCCTCCTGGAGTGCTCGGCGAAGCAAAAAGCGAGCCTCCTTGAGACGCTGCGCACCTACCTTCGGCACGGTGGGAATATCAGCGCAGCCGCTGAAGCTATGTACCTGCACCGGCGGACGCTGCAGTACCGGCTGCGCAAGATCCAAGCCATCTTACAGGTCGATTTGGCCGATCCCGTGAATAGGCTCAACCTCTGCATCGCCTTCATGGCTCTGGCCCTTCTCGACAGCAAGGAAGCTTAGAAAAAACGACAAGGTTCTACGGCTTTAAGTAGAGCTGCCAGCATCAGGCCAAGACATCCAGCGAAGTTCATCCGGAGGTGACCAAGAACCTCCGGCTTTTTTATCGTAGAGGGAAATTATTGGTCTAATTTTTAGTCACGGTGGTCAAAGGTAATTACATTAAAAAGATAGAACGATTTCCAAGACCATGATTCGACTTGCTAGTGGCTCTGCCGCACCCGCGAGTGACCGGCCCCTCTCCACGCGCCACTGGGCCCTACACGTGCAACGAAAGGGCAAGCTCATGCTTGCCCTCTCGCTTACACTTACAGCATAACTTATCCAAAGGGGGGAGACCAAGGGACGCGAATCGGCCATGGAACAAGAGCATCGGAAACAAGCGACAACCTAGTGACAAAGGAGGTAGGCTAACCGGATGAAAGACGTAGCCAGCCGGAATTATGACATCCGTGATATCGAAATCGACCCCCGTTTTAAAATTGCCTACAAAGAGATGCTTCTCACATTTGGGGTCTGGTTCCTCTTTATGATCGTTAGCCTGGTGGTAGCGTATACCTTGGGTAAAGGCCCCGTAGACCAGTACACGTACGTACTGGGGATGCCCGCGTGGTGGTTCGGCGCCATCGTCGTCACCTTGTTCTTCGCCGTCATTGTAATTTACATTTCGCAGTTCGTCTTTACCGATGTCGAACTTACAGATGAGCCGACCCAGTCTCCAACCGCTCGTAACCGGAACAAGTAAACTGCACACAAGGAGGTCGTAAGCTAGATGGAAGTTCCCGCGCAGCTAAGGATGATCATCTTCGGCACTTTCCTTCTCTATACAGCCATCCTCCTGGGCATAGGAGTCTACTCCCAGCGCAGTATGCAAAAGGTGGCCCTGGCCAACTACGTGGATGAGTTCTATACGGCCGGTCGAGGCATGGGCGCTTTGGTGGTAGCCCTCATGATCGCCGCCGGCCTTTGCAGCGCCGGAACCTTTCTAGGCGGTCCCGGGCTCGGCTACGCCGTCGGCCTGGCCTGGGCACTGGCCGGCTTCTCTCAGGTCTTTATGAACTTCTGCGTCCTTGGGGAAGTAGGAAAAAAGATCGGTATAGTGGCCCGGCGAATCAAAGCCCAGTCTTACCTGGACATCCTCGTTTACCGCTACGAGCGTAACCCGGTTGTCGCGCTCCTAGGAGTGTTCTCGCTGGTCGTTTTCATGGGGGCGTACGTGACTTCCCAGTTCGTCGGCGGTGCCCGCCTCTTTGAAAGCATGACCGGCTTCCCCTACTGGCTCGGCCTCGTCCTCTTCTCGGTAGTCGTGCTCATCTATGCTGCCTTCGGCGGCATGAAGGGCGTTTCGCTGGCGGTGATCGTCCAAGGCTTGGTTATGACCATCGCCGTCTTCGTCCTTTTCTTTGCCGCCATGGGAAGGCTTATGCCGCTCGAAGCTGCCATTCGCAAGATCGGGCAGCTCGATCCTAAGCTAATTTCGCCCTGGACCTGGAAACCTGAATACGAGTTCTCCATGTGGGTTGTGTTCGGACTGGTTACTCTCGGACTTCCGCACGGCGTGCTGCCCACTTTAACCTACAAGAACACCAAGGCCATGCGCAGCGCCATCGTGCTCGGGACCGTTTTTGTGGTTCTCTGGACACTGATGCTTATTTGGATGGGCAACCTCACCCGCGCCCTCATCCCTAACCTCAAAGTGCCGGACCACGCCATTCCCAGCCTGGCCATGATGGTGCTGCCACCCTGGCTCACCGGTGTCGTCCTGGCCGGAGTGGCGGGAGCGATTCAATCGACGGTTGGCGCCATGATCCTCGTGATAAGCGCCGCCATCGTGCGCGACGCCTACCTCGCCTTCATTAACCCTAAGGCAACCGCCCAGCAGCTGAAGTCCGTGACCCAAACCACCACGGTCGCCATCTGCGCCGTAGTCTTCCTGGCGGCCCTCAACCCTCCCAAAGCCCTCGAGTGGGTCATCGTTTTCGCCATCGGCGGCCTGGCCTCCAGCTACTTTTTCCCCATGCTGCTCGGTCTCTACTGGTGGCGGGCCAATGAGTACGGCGCCATCGCCGGCATGGTTGGCGGTCTTGTTACTTATATGTTGATTAAAGGCAAGATCTTGCCCGCTCTGGCCTTCGGGATGGACCCCATCGTGCCCTCAATCGTTGTGTCCGGTCTTCTCGTTGTGGTCGTCAGCCTGCTGACGCCGCAACCTAGTAAACGCGTTGTCCTGACCTACTTCGGAAAAGGCGTGCCGGAAGAAAGGTAAAAAGTTGCCGAGGGGCCTGCGGAAAGAGGTCCCTTGGTTTAGGCAAAGGAGGACTGAGCATGCTGGATCTGCTCCTTAAGAACGGGCGCATTGTGGACGGTACGGGCGGACCCTGGTTTCACGGGAACATCGGTATCCAGGAAGGTAAAATCGTGTACGTGGGCCCTGAGGCCCCGCCTGCGCACCAAAGCATCGACGTGCAGGAAAAGGTGGTGGCGCCGGGGTTCATCGACATCCATAGCCATTCCGACTTCGTTTACTTCAGTGACCCGGCAAACAAGCCGAAGCTCTTGCAGGGCGTCACCACGGAAGTGAACGGCAACTGCGGCTTATCGGCAGCGCCGGTTTCGGAAAAATACCTGGACGAGCTGCGCCGCTATACCAGCTTCGTACAGGCCGGACAGAACTTAAGCTGGAACTGGCGCAGCTTTGGTGACTACCTGAACGAGCTGGAAAAGCTACCCCTCGCGCTTAACGTGGCCGCCTGCGTCGGCCAGGGAAGCGTAAGGATTGCGGTCATGGGCTTTGCCGACCGCACCCCGACGCCGGAAGAGCTGGCCCGAATGCAGGAGCTGGTCGCCGAAAGTATGGACTGCGGCGCCTTCGGCGTAAGCACTGGCCTCATCTACCCGCCGGGCGTTTACTGCTCCACCGAAGAGCTCATCGAGGTATGCAGGCCGGCGGCGGCCCGGGGCGGTATATACTTCACCCACATGCGCAACGAGTCCAACCGCGAGCTCGCTGCCCTGCAAGAAGCGCTACGCATCGGGCGGGAAGCGGGCATGCCTGTTCAAATAGCCCACCACAAGGTAGGCGGCAAACCCAACTGGGGGCAGTCCCGGGAAACGCTGGCCCTCATTGAGAAGGCGCGGGCCGAGGGACAAGACGTAACCTTGGACCAGTACCCGTACACCGCCGGCAGCACCACCTTGAGCGCGGTTCTGCCGCCCTGGGCTCAGGCAGGCGGGGTAAAGGCGCTCCTCGAGCGGCTGCGCGACGAAAGCACACGGCTAAAGATCAAAGAGGCCATCGCACACGAAAGCAACTGGGAGAATCTCGTCCTTTTCAGCGGCGGCTGGGACGGCGTTCTCATTACCTCGGCACCCAAAACGCCGGAGTATGAAGGCAAGACCGTGCTTGAAGCCGCCGAGCTCGCAGGGAAGGCGCCGGACGACCTGGCTTTGGATATCGTCCTCGTCAACGCGGGCAGCGCCGCCTGCTGCGTTTTCATGATGCACGAGGACGATGTCAAGAACATCATGCGCCACCCGGCGGTGATGGTCGGCTCCGATGGAATTCCGGCGCCTCCAGGAGCTAAGGCTCACCCGCGCATGGCCGGTACCTTCCCGCGTATCTTGGGCCACTACGTGCGCGAAGAAAAAGTCCTGACCCTCGAAGAGGCTGTGCACAAAATGACTGCCCTGCCGGCCAGGCGACTCGGTCTCTTCCAGAAGGGTCTTATCCAACCTGGCTGCGACGCCGACCTGGTCGTCTTCGACCCGGAGACCATAGGCGACTGCGCCACCTACCAGGAACCTTCGGCGGCACCTACCGGTATCGAGTATGTCTTCGTCGGCGGCACCTTGGTGCTGGACCACGGCCGGCTAACCGGCGCCCATCCGGGCAAAGTCTTGCGCCATCGGAGGTAGCGGATATGTTCGACATCGTAATCCGCCACGGCAAAATCGTCGACGGCAGCGGGAACCCCTGGTTCTACGGCGACGTGGCCGTAGAGAACGGGCGCATCGTCCAGGTGGGCCGGGTAGACGGCCCGGCCCGCGCCGTACTCGACGCCGACGGGCTCGTGGTCGCCCCCGGCTTTATCGACAGCCACTCGCACGCGGACTTCGTCTGTGCCGCCGTCCCCGGTTACGCCGCCGATATCGTCGTCTTCGACCCTGAGGAAATCGAAGACACGGCCAGCTACGAAGACCCCTTCCAGTACCCAAGAGGCATCCACTACCTTCTGGTGAACGGCAAACTTTCCGTGCGCGCGGGCCGGCTCCAAGGAATATACGGTACCGTACTCCGCAGGAAAGGCTGACCAGCAAAAGCACCCGGGGACCTACCCCGGGTTTTTCTCTATGCTGATGTCTCCTTCAGAGTTCTTGCCTTTCTGCCCCTTTACCTTAAAGGCGAACATTCCTTACATTGGGCCAGTGAGGAATGTTGGTTCTGCTCTTCCTAGTGTGACTATCGAGCGCTTTGCAGGAGCGCATCCATCTTTCACGAACTTAGATAATGTCTGTCGAGCGTGTTCAGCTAGCTGAACGACTCTTTGCAACACTAATTCGAAGCAAAACTTTACTCTAAGGGGAGGTCAACCACACTTGAATTTCAATGCCTGGACGGTCTTCGTCGACTTTTCACTCATGGCGGCCCTGCTGATTTTGGGTCAAGTCCTCAGGGCGAAGATTAAGCTGTTGCAAAGGCTTCTGCTCCCTGCAGCCCTCATCGCTGGCTTCATCGGTCTGGCCCTCGGCCCAAACGGTTTTAAGTTGTTGCCGCTTTCATCCTCTCTCGGTACTTATGCCAGCATCTTAATCGTCGTAATCTTCGCGGCCATGCCGATCGGCGACAGGCCCAGCAAACAGCAGCTCTCCTCGGCCGCCCTGGGCGGGATGTTTACCAACGTCACGGGTATCGCCATGGCGCAGTACGGCTTAGGCTTGGCCTTTGCTCTCTATGTGCTGAACCGCTTCTGGCCCCTCGACCCTGGGTTCGGACTGATGCTAGCTACTGGTTTCTACGGCGGCCACGGTACCGCTGCAGCAGTTGGATCTATTTATAAAGGCTTGGGTTGGGAAGATGCCCTGGGGCTCGGCATGACTTCGGCTACCGTCGGCATTGTCGGCGGCATCATCGCCGGCATGGCCATCATCAACTGGGGAACTAGAAAAGGTTACACCCATTACGTAGAATCACCGGAAGACCTGCCCCAGGAACTTCGCACCGGGCTCATTGAACCCGACAAACAAAAGCCGGCCGGTACCCTGACCGTCTCGAGCATCTCTATCGATCCTTTTGCTTTCCATCTGGCGCTCATTCTCGTCCCCTCGGTTTTGGGCTACTACCTCTCTAAGTGGGCAAAGGAGATCCTACCGCAGCTCACCATTCCGGCTTTTTGCCTCAGCTTGCTAGTTGCCTTTGTTGTCCAGCACTTCCTGGTCAAAACCAACACGATCCGTTTTGTGGACCGCTCCACCATTTCCCGTATTAGCGGTACCTGCACCGATTTCTTGATCGTTGCCGGTACTGCCTCCATCAAGTTGTCCCTTCTAGTCGAGTACGCGGTACCGCTGGCCCTGCTTTTTGCGTTCGGTTTCCTGGTGAACTGGCTGTGGTTTCTGTACATTGGAGCCCACTCTTCGCCCCACGACTGGTTTGAACGGAACATGATGGTATGGGGCCATGCGAGCGGCGTTGTAGCCACGGGCATTCTCCTTCTCCGAGTGGTGGATCCCGACTTCAAATCCCGCGGCGTGGAAGACTCGGGCATAGCCGATATCTTGAACCGGCCGATCATCATCGCCCTGCAGGTCCTTCCACCGCTCTTCCTTAGTATGGGCGGGAGCTGGCCGCACATTGTCACCTGGACCATCATCGGGGCCACTGTGCTTCTGCTCATCGTGGCCAGGGCCCTCGGCTGGTGGCGACCGTACAGCCCGGTCCAAAGGTACCGCGAAGCGTGAGCGTAGAAACCGCCCGGCTTCAGTGCCTCGTCAACAAAAAGAGTATTTCGCCGAGCAAAGCAATCAGGGTATCCCCCCCCCCCTGGGAGGGGGTAATGGCTTCTTGCATTTCCTTTTCTGGGATGCGTAAGAATGCTTCGACCACCCGGCGGTCAAACTGCCGGTCCGTACACCGCCTAAGTTCCTCCCGAGCCTCCGCAGGGGTAAGTGCCTTCCTGTAAGGCCTTGCGGAGGTCATGGCATCGTAAGCATCGGCTACCCGAATAACCCGCGCCAGGAGGGGGATCTCCTCTCCCTGCAGGCCGGCCGGATAACCGCCACCCCCATAGTCTTCGTGATGATGACGAACGGCCGCAATGACTGCGGCAGGAAACCGGGCTGGTTCCAAAATCTTGGCCCCTATTTCAGGATGACTTTCAATCTCTTTTCTTTCCTCCGAGGTTAAGGGAGCCGGCTTCAGTAGGATGTTCTCTCGGACGCCAATTTTTCCCAGGTCGTGTAAGAGGCCGGCCAGGTACACCTCTTCCTCTTTTTCGGCGCCAAGTCCCAGCATGCGGGCACAGGAGCGCGCCCATTTAGCTACCCGGATGGAATGCCCCCTCGTGTACACGTCCTTGGCCTCTAACGCCGCCGCCAGTGCCTGGACAGTGCTCAAATAGTATTCCCTCAGCGACGAGTAGAGGCGGGCATTTTCAAGCGCCAGTCCAACCTGACCCGCCACGGTACTTAGGTACTCTACTTCCTCTTCCGACCAGCGGCGCGGCAGTGGCGAATAAACCTTCAGTGTGCCCAGAATCTTTCCGCCCGCCTTCACCGGCGCCACAATCAAGGCCTGCATTTCAGGGGCGTAGTACGGCAGGTGCCGACCGGATCCGTCGGCGGCGAGATTCTCCACCACTACAGCTTCCCCTTTCTGAAGCACCTCGCCCAGCAAATTGCCTTCCGGCCGAACGCGAGCGGCCTTTTTTTGTAACCTAGGACTCATACCTGAGCTCGCCCTCAGCACCAGTTCGCCGGTATTCTCGTCCTGGACTCGCAGGGCGCACCACCTGGCACCCAGCACGTCCCTCACACTTGCCAAAGCCGCCTCGAGCACCGGATCAACATCAAGGTGCCTTGATAGCGCCTGCCCTACTTCGATTAGCCGTTCGAGCATCGCCGCCCTTTCCTGCACCTTCCGGAAAAGCCGGGCATTTTCCAGTGCCAGTCCTAACATTGTGCCCAGGGGGGTCAAGAAAATGGCTTCTTCTTCGGTGAAGCCCTGCCCCTCTGGCTTGCCGGCTAGGGTAAGTACGCCCGTCACTTTGCCCCCAACTTTAAGCGGTACGGCAATTGCCGGCCGCTTTTTTTCGGAGGCAAGATGGCTTTCAAAGTGCACGGCGATACCTTCCCGCCCAACAGCGGCTATTATTTCCTCTGGAGGAATAATCCTGAGGTCCTTGCACGGCTCCAGGGTAGCCGCCACTTCCGCACCTCGTGCCCCGAGCTCCGGTTCGCCCAACATTATCACCGATCCGCTGGTACCGCCGGTCAAATCCAACACCGTTTGGAGTCCCTGCCGGGCAATCGCACTCATCTGCAGGCTCCCGGAGATTCTTTTGCTGAATTCAAAAAGAAGGCTGAGTTCGTCTACCTTTTGCTGGAGTTCCTGCCTGGTGTAGAGCAGCTCGGCCACGGTTTCCGTTACCGCCTGCATCATCTCCGCTGCGATCCAAAGTCGTTCCTCGGGCCAGATGGGCACCGTTCGGGCCGCCGCCCAAAGCTCTTGACGGTCAATACCCGCTTCTCTGCCCAGTCTTGCCACTGCCTCTTCTCGTAGGGGCCTAAGCGCTACACTTCCGCCCACCAGCACCGCTACTGTTTCCCCCGCTACCCGAAGCGGTACTGCCAGATGCACCAGTCCCGCATGGCAAGCAGCGAGAACCACCCTTCCTCCGTCAACAGCAGCCTTGGTAGAAACCACACGTGAAGCCGCGCATCTCCTGCATCCTTCGGGGCTATCATTAAGCAGGGCGCAAAAAGAACACAGGTTGGAAGTCTTAGTGAGTGGACGCCCATCCGGGTAAGCGACCAAAGCTGCCAATCCTAGGGCTTGGCTCATGCTGTCTTGGAGTCTTTGTAAGCCGATCTTTTTCAGTTCTTCGTAGTATGGCATTAATTTCCCTCTTTTCATGAGCACTGCGTCCTCCTGCCGGCCGTAAGAAGGAAAGTTATCTCTCGCGCGGATCCGCCCCTTTTCCCTTACCCGCCCCTTAACAACTACCCAGAACCGGTACCAGCCTCAGTTCACTCCCTTCCCAACAGCCATTTCTTGTCTAAATTCGACACCAACTGCCAATTTCCTCCAAGGCCCTTCTGTCTTGAACCTGATCGAGTAAATGGGACAAAAAGCAGCCTGCCTTCCTTCCCCGGCAGTTCTAGGCAACTAAGGGTGACCATAAAAGCAGTAAAAAGCCCCGCCCCTATAGGGCGAGGCCGGAAAGGAGATGCTGCCCCAATCGAATTAGGGTTGGGAAGCTGCAGTAGGTGCAGTAGGTTCCGCCGCTGGAGTGGCAGCAGGTACGGCAGACTCCTCCGTCGGAGTTGCGGCAGGCGCGGCGGGCGCCTCTGCCGGATTTGCCGCCTCAGGTTCCTGGACGGTAATAATACCCGTGGTCGGGTCGTAAGACACGCTCGCGGCAAAGGTTTCCGCAATGAAGCGGAGAGGAACGAAGGTATAACCGTTTATTACCTGAGGCGGAACAGGCAACGAAACAGTCTTTTCCTGGCCAAGCTGATCCTTGAGCGTCACCGTCCCGCCGGTCAAGCTGAGCTGGATGGTGAGCTCTTGCTTGACCACGGTGACCGTTTTAGTGGCCGCGTCATAGGACACCTGGGCCTTCAGCCTTGCAGCCAGCGCGCGCAGCGGAACCAGCGTGGTACCTTCCTTCACCACCGGCGGCAGCGCATCCTTAAGGAGCTGACCGTTCACGAAAATCTGGGGGCCTACTCTGCCACGCTGCGGAGCTACCTTGAGCGCGGCAGCACCAGAAGCTGCTTTAACCTTCACCTTGGCCTGTTCCTGCTCTTGTTTTTGGTTCTGTACTTGCCCCTCTTCCTGCTCCTGGTGCTGCAGCTCTTCTTTTATCTTTACTTCCTTCTGGGCTTGCGCCTTCAGCCGCCCTTGATCCTGTACTTTCGCCCGCTCTTGAGCTTGGGTCTTAATCTCATTCTCTACCTGATTCTGGTTTTGTTCTTCCTGTTGAACTTCCTCTTCAATCTGCTCTCCTTCTACTTGGTCTTCTTGTTGAACGTCTTCTTCAACTTGGTCTCCTTCTTCTTGGTCCTGTTCCCCAAGCTGCTCCAGGTTTTCTAAACGCACCTTGTCCTGTACACGGTTATGCTCTTTCAACGCCGCCGACGTAGTTGCTGGTGCTCCTCCTCCGCGGGCCGTTTCGCCCTTTTTCGGCGCTGCCCAGGCGGGACCGGTAAGGAGCAGCGCCGCCACTACGGTGAGCACCACGAATAATCTACGTGTTTTCACCTTCATCAACTTTACCTCCCTCCTTTTTATGTGTCCACTTCTTTTTTCGCCAGGTTGCTCCTTTTTCTGGGGGTACTGTTCGTTTTGTTCCCGCTTTTTTCGCGGCAGTAACATATCGCCGCACCGCCGCATACCAATGAGGTAGGGAATCCCTTAAGACTTAAGGCAAACACCGGCCCAGAAAGGGGGATGGAATATGCCTGACGGGTGCTTTGGCGGTTGGTGGTGGTGGTGGATCCTCATCATTATCATCATCGTTCTGTTCTTCTTCTGCTGCTGCTTCTCCCGGTGGCACTCGGCCGACTCTTAACCGGAATAGCTGAAGCGTTCGGCCCCGAACCCTCCGGTTCGGGGCCGCGTCGAATTATAGGGATCGTGCTCTATGCGTGGCGGAACCTTTCCACCGCCCGGGCGCTCTGCGGCGCCTCCACCAGGGTGGCCGGGCCGCCCACGCAGCCGCCTATGCAGGCCATCCCCTCGAGGAAGTTGCCCGGCAGCTTCCCGGCCCGCGCCAGGGTAAGGTAGCGCTTGCACTCCTCCAGGCCGTTGGCCCGCACCGGTTTAAACTCCACGTCAGCCCCCTGGGCGGCAAGTTCTTGCTGGATGGCAGCAGCCACACCACCGCTCACCGCAAAACCACGCCCCCAGGGGGAAGCTCCTTGAATCGTGGCCTCCTCAGCGCTCGTTTCGGCCGGATTCAGCCCCTGGGCATCGAGGAAGGCGGCCAGCTCGGCAAAGGTGAGCACGGCGCTTACGCCGCTGCCTGCCGCCAGAGCCTCTTCCTTCTTGGCCACACACGGCCCGATGAACACTACCCGGCACTCCGGGTCCGCTTCCTTCAGGCGGCGGGCCAAGGTCACCATAGGAGAAGGGGTTTGGGAGATGTGGTCCACCAGGTCAGGGTAGTGCTTCTCGATCAAGGCCACGAAGGCCGGGCAGCAGGAACTCGCCATCCACCCCTCTTTTGCAATGCGTTCGCGGAACTCGCGCGCCTCCTCTTTCGCCACCTGATCCGCTCCGCAGGCCACCTCGGCCACGGCGCTAAAGCCCGCCTCCTTAAGGGTGGCCGCCACTTGGCCCAGGCTGACGTTTGGTCCAAACTGGCCTGCAACGGCCGGCGCCAGCGCCGCCATCACCCGTTCGCCGGCCTTGAGCCAGCCGATCACCTCCACCAGCTGGGATTTATCGCTGATGGCGCCGAACGGGCAGGCCGTGATGCAGGTGCCGCAGGCCGTGCAGAGTGCAAAGTCGATCACCGAGTTGCGGTTCGGCCCGGGCTTAACGGCCCCCGCCGGGCAGGAGCGCTCGCAGGGGCGAATGACCTCTACAATGGCATGGAAGTGGCAGGCCTGGCTGCACCGCCCGCACTCAACGCACTGCTCCTGGTCGATATACGCCCGCCGGCCGACAATACTGATGGCTTTCTTGGGGCAGGCGTTCACGCAAAAGTGGGCCACGCAGCCGCGACAGGCATCGGTAACCATATAGCGGTCGATGGGGCAGCGGTCACAGGCCGTCTCGATGATGTCGAGCACCGGCGCCGTCAGCCGGTGCTCCGGGAGGCGGCTCACGACGATCTCGCCCAGTCTTTCCTCCGGGTCCACCTCCCGGGGCGAGAAGCCCAGGGCCAGCTTGAGCCTTTCGGCCAGAATGGCCCGCTCCTTGTAAACACAGCAGCGGTAGCGGGTTATCCCCAAGTCGGTAAAGGCGCGCGGCAGGCGGTCGACCTGGACGGCCAGCTCACCGGCTAAAGCCAGGCGGGCCACCTCCCGCAAAACCTCGTGCTTAATCTTGGCAACTTCCGATTTAAACGCAAGCACATTTATCCCCCTTTTGTCCCAGAGAACAGCCTCACGCTCTCCTTATACCACCGGTACTTTAGGCCTCGGTTACGCGCCTGTAAAGAGGAGGTTAAAAGCAACAAAAACTCCCGCCCGATATCTGGACGGGGCGGTACCCGGCTTTATCCCCGCCGCCAGAGCACCAGGAGAACCGCCAAGGCAAGGAGAAAACGGTAGGCGGCAAAGAGGAAGTAGCTGCCGTGCCGTACGTAACGTAAAAGAAAGCGAATGGCCAAGTACCCTACCACCGCCGCCGTGAGAACGCCGGCCACGAAGGGCGCGTTCACTGCCGTCAGCGGCAAATCCTTAAGCTTCAGCAGGGCGGCACCTGCGATGATGGGCACGGAAAGGAGGAAGGAAAACCTGGCCGCCGTCTCCCGCTCCATCCCCCTAAGCAGCCCGGCCGTCATGGTGATTCCGGAGCGCGACACCCCGGGAATGATAGCCAGGGCCTGGGAAAGGCCAACGATAATGCTGTCCGTCCAACCCAAGTCTTTGATGTCCCGCCTCTTCCGGCCTACTCGGTCCGCCCACCAGAGGCCCACACCCATCAAAGTAAGCGTGAGGGCAATAAGAGCCGGGCTTCTAAACACCGTCTCGGCCTGTTGCTCGAAGGCCATCCCGAAAAAAGCTCCAGGAATGGACGCCACCGCCAGGTACCAGAGGAGGCGCCCGCTTTGGCTGTGCGGGCGGGTAATGGCGTCGAAGACGATCTCCACGAGGTCCCGCCAAAAGTAAGCCACTACCGCTACCAGCGTTCCCAGGTGCAGCGCCACGTCGAAGGTAAGACCGGGATCTGGCCAGTTAAAAAACCACGGGGTTAACACGAGGTGGGCCGAGCTGGAAATGGGCAAAAACTCACCTACCCCCTGCACCAAGCCCAGGACAACCGCCTGCACAGTGTTCACAGCTGCAGCACTCCTTAATAATTAAACATAGCTGCCGGCATCCAGGGGCGCGCCGGCGCAGCAAAAATCCACCTCTCATTCTATCGAGCTCGGGCGGCTTTGGCAAGGAAAAACCTGCCGGATAAAGTTTCCGGCAGGTTCTTAGGCTTGGTCCGGCAGAGATTAATTGGCGGTTTCCTGTTTCTTGCCGGCGCGGGCGATCATCACTAGGCCGATGGTAAGGAGCGGCACCACGTGCGCCGCAAAGAAGCCCCACGAAATAGTCCCGTACCCCTTGGCAATTAGCCCGATGAGGCCGAAGCGGGACATGGCGATGCTGAGAAGGACCATACCCAAAGCGATGAGCCCACGATGGGCTTGGGTAAGTTCACGCCCGCGCTCTTTAAGAGCAGCCGCCAGGCGCTCGTTCACGGCATGGATGAAGCCGGTGCCCGTCTCAATGAGGGTACCGAAGAGCACGATTTCGTAAGCGGCCAGGAGTAAGACCGATCCGACCTTGGTTAGAGCCTCGTATGCCGGTACTTCGGCCTTTAGAATATCCGGGTAACCGCTCAGCACCACCAGGTAGAAAAAGAAGGCCGGAATGATAGTAATGATCGAGCTCATGATCCCGGAAATTACAGCTTCGCGGCGCGTTTCGATATCGCGCAGCGCGAAAAGAACTGCCGGGATGCACCCCAGATTGTAGAAAGCATACTTGAAGCCGGAAAGAGCCCAGCCGGGCTTAATTTCCCCTGTCGCCAAGTGGCTTGAGATGATAGGGCCCAATTTCGCCAGGCCGAACACCACGAAGGCGATGTAAACGGTATAGAGTAGAAAAGACCACCAGGACATGTAAATCTCGATGGCTTCGCTGCCGAGGTAGGCCAGGAGACCGACGCCGGCGAGCATAACCGTTACCCCGATCAGGTAAGGGATACCGAAAGTATCTCTCAGTATGGCACCGGCCGCAGCTCCTACCACTGCCAGCACAAGAAAGAGGAGCAGGACGTAACAGACCTCATACACTACCCAAAAAGGCCCGAGGAGCTTCTTGAAAAAGCCTCGGTATTCGTATTGCTGAAACACTCGGGCAAACTCGTACGACGCAGCCATCACAACGGCCCACATGACCGTGGTCACCAAGAACATTCCCAACAAGCCACCGATGGGGCCATACTGTAGGAAGAACTCGATTAGTTCGCGCCCGGTGCCATAGCCGCCGGCAATAACAACCGATTGGAAAACAAAGCCCGGCAAGAGGTAAGTCCGATAAAACTTTGAGTCCATGAACCAGCTAATTCCATGGGTTTTTCCGCTACTCAAGGCATTACCTCCCTCGTCAGAATATTCCTAAACTAGTCCCTCCCTTGCGCCCCCTTTCCACCACCTCCCACCTGCTGAATGCTGATCGGTTGTTAAGCTATACATATTCGCTTCAATACGAGAAATTCCTGCAAGTTTTCCCAGAGTCAGGCATTAACTTTTTCTTGTTCTGCTCATGCGACGCAGGGCCAAGGCTCAGGCCGCCATTCCGCCTACAACCGCGCTTTGTTAACGCGTAAAAAAGCGCCGGAGAATATACTCCGGCGGTACGCCAAAGGCCGCCTAGCTTCGGCCTTCGGCGGTCAGGTAGTATGCCGGCCGGTCTTCGCCGTCCTAAAAAGCGCGCGAGCCAGTTGGGCCGGCAACGGCAGTAGACCTGGCTGTTGGCCTGGTATTCCAGCGTATCCGGGGTTCTCCGCTTAGCCTCTCGGGCCCGTCGCCGTTGTACTTAAGGCAAACCGCCGAGTTCCCGCCCCGCCGGCCGGAAAAAGCTCTCTGCCCGGCCAGGGGAGCAGCGAAGCAAGCTAAGTACGAACAGGAGCAGCCTAAATCTGCCTGCGCGCGCAGGCAGCGCTTCTTCCAGGCGCGCTTCGTAATGCGGAGGCGGGCGCGAGGCTCTGCCCTGCCGCCTGTGTAGTGCGCCGCCCCGGCCTTCCCGCGGCCGGGGCGTAGCGAATAGAAGCGCAGTCCACTCTGTCGTTCGCCGGAATTACCGGCCGACGCCGGGTGCACCCTGCTGCCGGGACGCCTTCTCTTCCCGGCCGTAAGGTAAGAGTTTGAGCACCTCCACCGCCAGCACCCCGCCGATGAGGGCGGTAACGAGTTGCGGCCAGCTGAAGGAGAATGAGAGCGCCTTGATGATGGGCGGCTTAAGCGTGATCAGGGTAAAGAGAAGCCGCACCGCCAGATACAAGAACGCAGCCTTCACCACTGCTCCTACCGCCACGCCCAGATACGGGTTCTTTTTCCTAAAGAGCGCAAAGCCGACCACGATGGCCGCATTGCCCGCCGCCACAATGGGGATCATAGGCGGAACCGGCGGCAGGTGCCCCTGCAGGAAGGCGACGACGGGCGCCACTACCGATATGATCACCCCGCCGCCGATACCCACCACCCCGGCGGCCACCACCAGGGCGGCGTTCACCAGCGAACCAACTACGAAGACAGAAACCGGCTGCGGCATGGGGATGATCTGCCGCAGCATCTGAAATACCAGCGTAACCCCTAAGAGTACCGCCGTCCGGGTCCAGAATCGGGTTGATTCCTTCACTTTTCTCCTCTCCCTTCTGCTCAGCCTTTAGGCCTCGCGGTCAGTTAGGCATTCGGCTTTGGGCTTGCGGCCCTCGGCCGGCGAGAGTTCTCCCTCGCTGTCACTATTATAACGCAGCCCCTGTCGGCCTGCCAACGAGTTTTTTTCAAAACCCCCAGAAGAATCCCTCATGAAGTTTCCGGCTTCACCCTGGTCCCGTGGCCTACTTCTTTCGGTGGGTTGACGATGACCGTTTCTCCTGCCTGCAAGCCTGAAGCCACCTCAACATAATCGTCGCCTTCAAGCCCACAGGTTACGGCTGTGAGCACTGCTCGCCCTCCTTGCAGCCGGAAGACATGCTGGCGACCAGCAAGCGTAAAAACGGCCTCCTGGGGAACAGCCAGGGCTTTTTTCTCGGCAACGACGATTTCCACCTCCACCGGGTAACCCGGCTGCATGCCAGCCACCTGTTCGCTCAGGGCCACCTCTACGGGAACCCGCCGCTCTTTGATCCCCAGTTCCGTAACTTTCTCCACCGCCCGAGGATAGATTTTGGTGAGCGTCCCCAGAACCCGGCGCCCGGCAAGGACTTCTCCCGTCACGATCGCTTCCTGGCCCGTCTTAAGCGCCGGAGCATCCTGAGCTAAAACTTCGGCCTCCACCAGGAGCCCAGGCATATCGAGGGACAAAAGGAGTGTTCCGGCCGTAACTGCCGCACCTTCTTTTACCAGGACCTCGGCCACATAGCCATCCTCAGGGGCACGCACCTGAAGCGCCGCCAGTTTTTCCTCCACCAAATCCAGACGGGCCTGTAGAGCCCGGACACGCTGCCGATTACTGGCCAAGGTGGCAGAGAGGGCCTTAGCCTCCTCCAATCTTGTCTCGGCACTTTGCCATTGGGCTTTGGCAGCACTAAAGCGGGCTTCAACCTCTCTGAATTCCATTTCTGTTAAAGCGCCAGTCTCGTACAGGGTCTTGGCCGCCTTTAGCTCCCGCTCAGCCTGCGCGTAAGCCTCACGGGCAGCGAGTACGCCGCCTTCGGCTTCGGCTATTCTAAACGGCAGGGTCTTTGCCAGACCGGTCGTCTCGGCCTCGACGGCGGATAACTCCGCCCGCAAAGACTCCCTTTCTGCCTCGAGCTCGGCCGTATCCCCGTGAAGGAGAATCTGGCCTTTCTGCACGCGATCGCCTGTTTCGACGAGGACTCGCCTTACGAGCATTGGGTAACGGGCAAAGATCTCTTTTTCCTCAGCGGCAGCAAAATAGCCGGTAGCAACCACAGTGCGGCGGATCTCTCGCTCCGCGACAGTAGCCACCTCAACTGGGACAGCGCTACCTTTTGCTCGCCACAAAACAAGAGCAGCTACCAAGGACAAAAGAATAAGGGTTAGGGCGAGGGGCTTTTTTCGGGCTAAAGGTCCGTTCCTCTCCATCGGTCTCCTCCTTCAGGTCAACCTGCTGGACAAGGCTTCTAAGAAGTTTACTTTCCGCACCCTGAGCCATACCACGCCCATTACCAACGCCACAAAAAGGACCACGAGAAGCGCGGTTACGACGTACGTGCCGGGTCTTACCGTCAAGGGCAGGTAGAATAGTTCGCTGTTCGTACTTGATGCTACCCACACCGCAAGCATCCTTCCTAACGGAACACCGGCTATTAGCCCTAAGAGGAGCGCCATGGCGTTTTCACGTAGGATTAAGCCGTAAACCTCTTCGCGCGAAAAGCCGAGTACCCTCAGGGCAGAAAACTCGCGGATTCGTTCGCTGATGCTGATGTTGGCGGTATTGAAGAGGATGCCAAAGCCTAGAAGCCCACCGGCGAGAACCATGACCGTTATCGAAGCCAATAATAGGCCGCCGTACTCGGCATAGAGGTCACTCAAATCACGCGAGGAGTAAACGGCCGCTACGTTGGCCGCCGGCTGAAGGATTTCCTTCACGTTTTCCGGCGAATTCAAAAGGACACCCGAGTAGGCATCGCCCAGGCCAGTCAAGCGTTGCAACTGCTCCAGGGACATATAGAGGCCTGATCCCAGGTATTGCCTGACCACAGCTTTCACCGGTACCAGGTATTTTACCCCTTTAGTGGCGTAGGAAGAGACGGTGAGCAAATCGCCCGCCTCGACCCCCAGCTCCTTCGCCAAATACTCAGAAAGGAGGACCCCGAACCGGGGTAGCCGCACAACTTTGCCCGTGCTGTCCTCAAAACTGTACAGCTTGGTCGAAACCGGCAAAGCTCTGGCTACCACCGTCTTTTCCCGCCACCCGTGGGTTATCCTGAAGGGATATTCGGCATAAGGCTCGATCGCTGTAACCCGCACCAACCCTTTTATCTCCGGGATAGCCGCCGAGCTTACCTGCACCGAGAAGGATACCATGTAATCGTACTTTTCGAAGCGGCCGAACTGCTCCCTGAATATCGTGTCCCACAGGCCCAGGAGGTAAAACGGCAGAAACACCACGGCATAAGTCAGCGCGACGCCTGCTGCGGCCAAGGCAAACCGGCGCCTGCTGCGTAGAATACCGCGCAGGACCAGTTTCCAGGTAAAAGGCAACCTCGCCCAAAGTCCCGGAGCCAACTTTTCCACGTTGCTCCTTCCCCCCGGCAGCGGCGCCAACGGGCGCATGGCTTCCGCGGGAGGAATGCTCATTACCTTCCGGGCGGCGATCAAACCAGTTGCGCCGGTAAAAACCACCGGCAGAAGGACGGCTAAGACAATGTACGGAGGATACAGCCGCTGGGCCAGCAAAGGCAGGTGAAAGAACTGGCTGTAAAGCTCCGTCAGCTCCTTTCCCAGAAAGAGGCCGGCAGCTACGCCTCCGGCGGCACCGAGGAAACCGATGGCGAGGGCATATTCCAGGTAGTGGCCGGCCACCTCCTTGTCAGCGTAACCTATGGCCTTGAGCATGCCGATGGCCGTGCGGTCTCCTTCTACCAGCCGCGTAACCATGAAGTAAGTAACGGCTGCGGCGATGGAGAGAAAAATGGCCGGTATTAAACGTGACTGCTGGTTCAGTTGCTTAAGTTCTTGGGAAACAATGGCGTGGCTGAGTTGGTTCTCGCGCGTTACGATGCTTTTTAAGCCAAGCTCCTCAAAGCGGTCTTCAATTTCCTCACGGAGTTCCTCCGGATCGGCCCAGGGTTCCAGAAGGAGGATGGCGTTGTTTGCCTGTCCGTTTAGCCCAGTAAGCTCCTGCAGTAGAGGCAGGTTTACAAACCCCACGCCAAAGTTCAGGTCGTCCGGAAAGATGTTCTTGGCATCTTTCACCGCATAAATAAATTCCGGGCTGTCCACCAGCGCGGTGACGGTAATAGGAAAAAGCTTGCCCCGGATGATAAGGCTGATCTTGTCTCCCACTTTTAGCCCGTTGGCCTGCGCGAACTTGGCCAACAGGGCAAGGCCGTGTTCCCTGCCCTCTGGCAGACTCCCCTCTTGCACGTACAGGCGGTTAATCTTCTGGCCGGGGGTTATGCTCACCAACCGCAGGGTCGGATTGAGCTTCCGGCCGACATCTACCCGGGCATCGATTACCAATCGGGCCTCCACCGCTTTTACTCCCGGAAGTTCACCCAGCCGACGGAAGGCATCCTCCGCCACCGGAGAAAAGTCTGCAAAAAGATCGGCAAAGGCGAATTCTTGGTAAAACCTTTCCAGGGAATAGGACAAGCTGATCGCAGTATTATTGAAGGACACAAAGGCAGCCATGCCTACAAAAACGAGGGCAACCACCGTGCCAAACTGGAGCTTGGAAGCCTTGACCAAACGCCACAGCCGTCGGTCTAAAACCCTCATGTTACCATATAATCCTTTCCGCCGGAACCGGCTCAGGGTTTTCCCGCACTTCAACTATCTGTCCGCTGCGCATCCGGAAAACCCGGTCGGCCATATCGGCAACGGCCGAGTTATGGGTGATGATCACCACCGTCGTACCGTACACCGCATTAACTTCCCTTAGCAGCGAAAGGATCTGGATCCCCGTTTCGTAATCGAGGGCTCCCGTAGGTTCATCGCAGAGAAGGAGGCTGGGCTTCTTGGCCAGGGCCCGGGCAATGGCCACCCGCTGCTGCTCGCCTCCGGAAAGCTGCGAAGGAAAGTGGTCCATTCGCTCTTTCATCCCCATGCGCTCGAGAACCTCCGCCGCCGGCAACGGGTCGGAAACCAGCTCCGCAGCCAGCTCCACGTTTTCCCGCGCCGTAAGCGCCGACATGAGGTTGTAAAACTGAAAGACAAACCCCACTTCCCGGCGACGGTACTGGGTCAGCTGCGCCTCGGTGTAGCCGGTGAGATTCATTCCCTTATAAAAGACGCGGCCTGAAGTCGGCCGGTCCATACCGCCTAAAATGTTGAGGAGGGTGCTCTTGCCGGATCCGCTGGGCCCAACGAACACGACCAGCTCACCGGCTCTTATCTCCAAAGACACGTTTCTCAAGGCAGTTACGCTGACCTCACCACGCCCGTAAACCTTCCACAGTTCCTCCGCTTTAATTATGCTTTCACTCATCTCCTCTCGCTATGCCCCCCACACCCGAGCTCCTCGGCTCGTGTGTACCCATTATACCACAACTTAAGCATTTCCGACAGCCTTTCGGCTAGACCGAGTAGATAGAACAATCTACCTTTGACCTTAGGCCGCTCTGCGCGGCCCGCCCAGAACTAGGTAGAGCCCTAGTGCGGCCAAGGCGGCCATAAGGCTGCCAAAGTAGAAGGGGGCGCGCGGCCCGAAGAGATTCCAGAGAAGGCCCGCCAGGAGCGAAGCCGGAAGGAGGCCAATGCCCACCAGCGTGGCGTGGAGGCCGATCAGGGTTGCCTTTTTATCCGCCGGGGCAATTTCGGCCACCAGCGCCTTTTCCACCCCTTCCGTAAAGGCCGAATACAGGCCGTAAAGGCCGAAGAGGTACCACAGCGCCGTGGGATGGGACACCACCGCAAAGCCTAGATAAACCAAGGCGTAGGCCAGGTGGCCGGCCACTAGCACGCTGCGTCGTCCCAGGCGGTCGGACACGCGCCCCGCCGGGTAAGAGAAGAGGCTGTAAACCAAGTTATAGGTAAGATAAAGCAGGATCACCGTAGAGTCGCTGAAGCCCAGGTTCTTGGCCCTAAGAAGCAGGAACTGGTTCGAACTGTTGCCGAGGGTAAAGAGAAAAACCACCACTAAAAAGGCGCGCAGGCGCGCGTCGAGGGCCCACCAGTTGAGCGACGGCGGGCGCCCGGTAAGGGAGGCCTCTCTTTTTTGTTCACGGGCGAGGAACAGCACGGCCACGCCCAGCGCCGCCGGAATAAGGGCGAAGAGAAACACCGGTCGGAAATCGCCCCGGTAAGTTGTTAAGAAGTAATAACCCAGGATAACGCCGATGCTGGCTCCCAGGGTGTCCATGGCCCGGTGGAGGCCGTACGCACGCCCGAGTTTCTCCGGGTTGCTGGACTCGGCGATGAGCGCGTCGCGCGGTGCCGTGCGAATGCCCTTCCCAAAACGGTCGGCCACCCGTCCCCAGAGGACCCCAAGCCAGGAAGTGCTGATGAAGAGAAAGACTTTGCCCAAAGTAGACGAACTGTAGCCGGCAATGGCCAGGGGCTTACGGCGTCCTACCTTGTCTGACCAGTAGCCGGAGAATACCTTGAGGAGGCTGGCCAGGCTTTCGGCAATCCCTTCAATGAGGCCGACAACGGCCGGGGTGGCCCCGAGCTGGGCCGTAAGATAAAGCGGAATCAGCGGGTATACCATTTCGCTGCTTATGTCCGTAAGCAGGCTGGTCAAGCCAAGAATGATGATGTTGTACATCTTTCCCTGTCCCTCCTCGGTACCCGGAGGCGGCCCCAAAGCGCCGAACCCCGGGTTTTTTTACTTGCCGTTTGGAGCCGCTTCCGGGCCAACGTTCAGAGCGTATACGAGGTCGCTGAACTCCTTTAGGCGCTCGGCGCAGCGGTCGAGCAAGGCCTCCACCTCTTGCCGCCGGGGTGTACCGAAGAAATCGCGCCGCACTACCTTGGCCAGCCAGGAGCGCAGTTTGGCCAGCTCTTCCTCGTTTTCCTCCACCTCGGCGAAGGTGAAGTTCTCCCGTTCCGTTTCACGGTCCAGCTCGGCAAAGAAGTCCCGGCACTTATCGGCAATCTCGGCGTACTCCAGGTTCCGCGCTTCGGTAAAGGCGGCAATAATCTTTTCTTCGGCCGCCTCCGAGAGCCCGTAAGCGCGAAAGAGAAGCGCCTCACCGCCCAGTTCCCGCACTTCCCCCAGCAGGAGTTCAAATTCACTCTGGTGCTCCGGCTGCGCCGGCAGCACCCAGACCGACTGCAGCAGGTTTACCGCCCCGATCTTTTTGAGCCTCCGCCACACCGCCACCCGACCGCGGGATGGTTCGGCGGGCAACGTGTACGCGAAAAGGAGCCATTCGCGCATCTTTACCCCGCCTTTCTGTAACAACTAATACAATAGTAACGGCCGTTACATCATTTGTCAATACCCGGCCGGTGCTTAAGGGAAGGGTGAACGCCATTTCTTCGCCGGCGGCCTGGCGCACTCTGAACTTCTCTTGGGCTGGATCAAAGAAAGAGTGAGCTTTATCGCTCCCGTCTACATTTACCCCGGAGAAGACGAGCTGCAGGCCTTGGCCGAGGGCGCCCTGGCGGTGCTGAAAGGAAGAGAAGAAGCCAGAGAGGTCCCGGAGCGGCAGACGCAGGAATGCAGGCCATAAGCAGCGAATTAGGCCATAAGCCAGAAAGGAAGAGCGCAAAGGGGGAAAACATGTTCAAGAATCTCGACGAGGTAATTCGTGCGGCCGGCGCCGGAGAGCCTGCCCGCGTAGCCGTGGTCCAAGCGGCCGACCCGGAAGTGCTTTCGGCGGTGGCCGAGGCGCGCCGGCACGGGCTGGCCGAGGGGCTGTTATTTGGCGAACCCGAGGCCATTCACGCCGCCCTCCGGGAAATCGGCGAAGATCCGGCCCATTACACCATTGTGCCGGCAGCTGACCCGGCCGACTGCGCCGCCCGAGCCGTGGCCGCCGTGAATACCGGCGAAGCAGATTTTCTGATGAAGGGGCTTCTTCCTACCGCCACCTTCCTGCGGCCGGTTCTGGACAAAGAAAAAGGCCTGCGCACCGGAAAACTCATCAGCCATGTGGCCATTTTCGAATGGCCGAAAGCGGAGAAACTTCTTCTTATCACCGACTGCGCCATCAACATCGCGCCGGACTTAAAGCAAAAGAAAGAGATCTTGGAGAACGCGCTCGCCGTGGCGCACGCCCTGGGAATAGAAAGGCCGCGGGTAGCACCGCTGGCAGCGCTGGAGTTTGTCAACCCGGACATGCCAGAAACGCTGGATGCGGCTGCCCTGTCCAAGATGGCCGACCGCGGCGAGATCCGCAGGGCCATCGTGGACGGCCCCCTGGCCCTGGACAACGCCATTTCCCCGGAAGCCGCCCGCCATAAAGGTATCGGCGGGCCGGTGGCCGGATACGCCGACATCCTCCTGACTCCCGACATGAAAACCGGTAACGTTTTGTACAAGTCCCTGGTTTATTTTGCATACCTTCGCTGCGCCGCGGTGGTAGTCGGCGCCCGGGTGCCGCTGGTGATGACCTCGCGCAGCGATAGTGCCGACGCCAAGTTTTGTTCGCTGGCCGTGGCCAGTCTGCTCGCCCGGCAACGCTAACCTACCCCGGCCCCGACCGGGGTTCTCTTTTTTCTTTCGACCCCTTGACTTTATCTCTTTAGCCTATTAAAATGGTAACATCAATGAATTGCTCGAGAGGGGTTGGGAAAAAATATGAATTTCGCCAAGAAAGCCGCCACATCCTTGCTCATTTTCCTTATGGCCGCTTCAGTGGGCCTTGCCGGATGCAGCAGGCCGGAACCGGCCAAACCGGCAGAAGCGCCCGCGGCCAAAGGCAACGCCCCGCAGGAGCAGGCACCGGCCGCCGACGATTCGCTGGCCCGGGTAAAAGCGGCAGGAAAACTGGTAGCAGGTCTGGACGATGCCTTTCCTCCGTTCGGCTTCCGCAACGAAAAGAACGAGCTCGTCGGTTTCGACATCGACCTGGGCAATGAGCTTGCCAAGCGCCTGGGGGTAAAGATGGAGTGGCAGCCTACCGAGTGGTCCAGCGTGATCATGTCCCTTAAGTCTAAGAAATTCGACGTGATCTGGTCCGGAATGAGCATTACGGAAGAACGGAAGAAAGAGATAAACTTCAGCATTCCCTATATCGCCGGAGCACAGATCATTATCGTCAAGAGCGACAACAAGACCATCAACAGCCGTAAGGATCTAGTCGGCAAGGTAGTCGGCACCCAACTCGGCAGCACGGGCGAGGAAGCGGCCAAACGCGAGCTTAAAGGGTTAAAGGAGCTTAAGACCTTTGACGTCTTCACGGAAGCCATCAACGACCTCAACATCGGCCGCCTCGACGCCGTGGTTATCGACGACGTCACCGCTAACTACTACCTGAAGACCAAGCCGGGCGCTTTCCGAATCGTGGAGGATGTTCTTTCTTACGAACCTACGGGGATCGGGGTCCGCAAAGAAGACGTTACCCTCCTCGAGGCTATAAACAAGGAGCTTAAGGCCATGATCGAGGATGGGACTTACGCCAAGATCTCGGAGCGCTGGTTTGGCACTGATATGTCCAAACACCTGCCTAAGTAACCGACAGCAAAACGGGAGGCGTAGCCTGCGCCTCCCGTCCGTTCCCTGGAGGAGGAACTCCATTGCTTGATCTGACGTTTTATACTACCTATCTACCCATCCTCGCCCGCGGGGCTGTTATGACCGTGGAGCTCACCATTCTCGCCACGTTTTTCGGAACCATAGTAGGTCTCATCGTTGCCTTCGCCCGCATCTCGCGCAGCAAACTTCTGTCCGGCCTGGCCTACTTTTATACTTGGGCCATCCGCGGCACTCCGCTCCTCGTCCAGCTCTACTTCATCTATTACGGCCTGCCCCAGGTCGGCATCCGGCTGAACGCCTTCCCGGCAGCGGTTACCGGCATCAGCATTTGTGCCGGCGCATATATCGCCGAAATCATCCGGGCCGGCATCCAGTCCATCGATAAAGGGCAGATGGAAGCCGCCCGTTCGCTGGGTATGACCTATTTTCAGGCCATGCGCTACGTGATCCTGCCCCAGGCTTACCGGCGGATGCTTCCCCCCATGGGGAACGAGATCATCGCCTTGACCAAGGACTCCTCGCTCGCCTCTACTTTGGCTTTGGTGGAGCTCATGCGCACAGCGCGCCAGATAGACGCCGCCACGTTACGTTCCATGGAAGCCTATATTGCCGCCGGCGCGTTTTATCTGGCCATGACCACTGGTCTTACCGTGCTCTTTGACCGCATTGAAAAAAGGCTAGCCGTTTACGAATGAGCGCCGGGACGGGATGGGCACTCCAAGGCGGGCTCCCGCCGGACAAAGCAAAGCCTTGCAAAGCCTTCGGCAGAGCAAAGTGGCGTGCCGGGTGCCAGCCGGACCTAAGGAGACGGGCTGAACGAACCTTCTCTTCTCCCTTTCAGCAGCCAGGCCCAGCGCGCACCCGCTTCCGGAGAAAGCACCTTCATCCTTTCTACTTCTATTCCTTCGGCTGCCAGCTCGGCCTGGGCTTCTTCGACGGCCTCCTTCTCCCCCAGCCAGGCCAGGCCACAGCTCGCGCTTATCTCCCGCGGTACCGGGACCAACTCCCCGACCATACCCTTTTCTTTTAAGCGCTTTTCAGCTTTTAAGGCCGCGTGGGTCGAGGAAAAAGTCAGCACGGCAATCTCCACCGGCCTACCCCCTCAAAAACGCGCTTTCTTTTCTTCACCCTAACTCTCTTTTACTTCAGCCTAACTCTACCGCCGCGCGATTTCCGAACCTTCTCTACACCGCTTTTATTATAAAGGCCGCCCGACGAAACAGGCGATTTGGCTTTTTTATGCGGACTTCGGATCAACATAACAAAATCTTATAGGTCCAAAAGGCGCTTCTCTCCGCCCGCCCGGCGCTCCTTGACAAAGCCGCAGAAGCATGTTAGAATGAAGCTCCGGCAAACGAACAGCCGCGATAACAAGCGCATACGGTGAGCAGGCCGGATGGCCGCGGGCGCAGCGCCGCAAGGCCGCGCCTGAGGAAAGTCCGGGCTCCGCAGGGCAGGGTGCTGGCTAACGGCCAGTGGGGGCGACCCTAAGGAAAGTGCCACAGAAATGGAGACCGCCGCACCAGCGGCAAGGATGCAACGGTGAGGTAAGAGCTCACCAGCGGCCAGGCGACTGGTCGGCTAGGTAAACCCCACCCGGAGCAAGACCTAGTAGGGGAAGGATGAGGTTGCCCGCCGACTTCCCGGGAAGGTCGCACGAGGCGCCAGGCAACTGGCGTCCTAGATAGATGGCCATCCGCGACAGAACCCGGCTTACAGGCCTGCTCACACGTAAGAAAAAAAGCCCATATGGGCGTTAGAAATGTAAGAGCCCCGGTTAAGCACGGCGCTTGCCGGGGCTTTCTCTTTCCTACGGCTACTGCTACCTTCGCCGTTCGGGACTTGCACCCTATAGGCAGCGCCCATGCCGGGCGCACATCGAGTAGGAGGGGGCGGCTAACCCCCGTCC
>JASKKP010000028.1 GCA_030154105.1 Bacillota bacterium | reverse complement strand
ACTGTCTACTTGTATATTCTACCAAAGGAGGGGTGAAGCCTTCTTCTTTAACCCCAAAATCCTTGATACTTCTAGGCCCTGGAATATGAAATCGCCTCAGATTAGGTAACGTCAAAGGCACATTGTAGAGCTGCGAAGCAAATACGGCGTAGATCGGCATCTCCGCAGCGCAGGCATGCATGTTAATCGTGGCCGCCGGAGGTGTAATCAAATTGACGATGTCTGCAGGAACGCCAGCCCGGTTTTTCGTGCAGTCCATGGTCACTGGAATGGTGGCGCTACTGCTCTGTGTGGAGAAAGCCATTACCATAGCAGGGTAAATATTGCGGTAGTGGTTGAGGGGGTTGACCTTAGCCAGGAACTTCAAGATTAGAGGATAGTACACAATAATAACTGTGGCATACGCCAAGTACTGAGTGATTAGCATTTTGCCGATGCCTTTTAAAGCCAACGTACCGACAGTACCAGTAACGTTGGCCATCAGGGCAAAAACGCCAATGGGTGCAAACCGGAGCACCATAGCCACCATTCGGCTGATGAAATTGTTGGCTGCCTCGAAAAGCTGGACCAGGAATTTGCCCGATTTCGTCTCCGCAATTAGGCTAATGGTAATGCCGGCAAAAATGGCAAAGACGATTACTTGAATGAAGTTGCCTTCAGAAAACGCCTTGGCTACGTTATCTGGAATCCACCCAATAACGCTGTCCAGAAGACTGATCTTGACTTCCGGCTTCTCAAAACCCGGCATAGGTATACCTATTCCAGGTTTGATGATATAGGCCCATATTATGCCTGTGGCCGCCGCTAAAAGTGATGCAATTGCCCAGTATCCAAGAAAGATTGCACCTACTTTTCTCAGCCTTTTAAGGTCGGCCACACTGGCGATTCCGGCAACAATAGAGAAGAAAATGAGCGGTAGAATGGTCATTTTGAGGAGACGAAGAAATACCGTTCCGATCGGGGCAATAACAGAAACCCGAGGACCGACAGCAAAACCCAATAGAGCACCTAAAATCATGCCGATGAGAATCTGGTTCGCCAAGTTTATCCGCCTCACAACCTCACCTTCCTTAACGATACTTTTTTACTTCTTTTTGGGCTTTTAGTTCTATGCTCTTCTCTTAATTCCTCCTTGCGCAGATAGCAAGAATACGTACGATAATAATTACAATGCCGTGCCTAGGAATCATCCGCGGCACGGCATATAAAATTGCAGCTACTTTCCCCGATCCCTGTCCTCTGGAGTATGACGGATTTCGTTAGTTAAGCGGCTCCAGGGTTTTCTCGATATCTCCTAAAAGCTCGGCCTGGTATTTTTCAATCTCGCCCTTGTCGCCGAGCTCCGCGAGTTGGGGGTCGATGGGCAAGGACCCCAAGAACTTGATCCCCTTCTCTTCCGCTATCTTTCCGGCACGGCTCGGCCCGAAGAGCTCTATCTTCTCTCCGCACCTGGGGCAGGTTAGGTAGCTCATGTTTTCAATCAAGCCCAGGATGGGCACGTTCAGCATCTCGGCCATTTTTATCGCCTTTTTCACCACCATCACCGCGAGTTCCTGCGGTGAAGAAACGACAATAAGGCCGTCGAGGGGCAGCGACTGCAGAACAGTAAGCGGTGCATCGCCTGTACCCGGCGGAAGGTCTACCACCAGGTAGTCCAAGTCGCCCCAGATGACGTCCGTCCAGAATTGTTTAACCGCTGAGGCGATAAGCGGGCCGCGCCAGACAACCGGATCATCCTCGTGGGGCAAGAGAAGGTTTAAGGACATTATCCGGATGCCGAGCCGGCTCTTGGGAGGAACGATGCCCATGGGCAAGCTCACCGGCTGCTCTTTAATGCCGAAGAGCTTAGGTATGCTTGGCCCGGTGATATCGGCATCTAAAATGCCCACACTCTTAAGTTTCTTAGCGAGCTGAGCAGCCACAAGCGCCGTTACGGTGGATTTCCCCACTCCTCCTTTGCCGCTCATTACGGCAACGGTGTGCTTGATGGAACTTTCCTTGGGCTGCGGCAGTTTCTGCGGCGCACCATGCTGTTTTTTCCCACCGGTGTTTTCTTTCCCGGCACCCGCTTCACGGCCGCCGGGCGCCTTCTTCTCGACTTCCATGCAAAAACCTCCCAGTTCCTATAGGCATGCTTGGTTTTCATAGTTCAAGAGTGCGGCGCACCGTCTCCCACAAAGCTATAAGGGCCTTTGCCCCCTCTCCACGCTTTCCTTCCACCGCCGGCAATCCGGCTGCCGTAGCCGCAACCAGCTCAGGGTCGAAGGGAATTCGCCCTGCCGGCGGGATTTTCTCATCTCTTAAGTACTTCTCGATGGCTTCAGTGACTGCCGGCGCCAGGTCCCACTTATTCACGGCCACCAGGACCGGGACACCAAAATGGCGCGCCAGCTTAACCACGCGCTCAAGATCGTGCCGGCCGGCGACAGAAGGTTCGGTTACAACAAGGACCAGATCTACACCGGTAAGCGCGGAAATCACCGGGCAGCCGATACCCGGCGGACCGTCGATGATAATGAGATCGCACCCTTCTTTAACCGCTACTTCAGCTGCCGCCCGCCGCACCTGGGCCACAAGTTTGCCCGAGTTTTCTTCTCCCGGCTTGAGGCGTGCATGCACCAGCGGCCCAAAGCGGGTGCGAGAGAGAAACCACTCTCCCGCGACTCTTTCGGAAAGATAGATGGCCCCGCCAGGGCAGGCCGGAATGCAAGCACGGCAGCCCTCGCAGAGGAATGGGTCGATCCGGTACCGGCCGTCAGGCTGAGCGGCCGGGGCATCGAAGCGGCAGACGGCCGCACAGGTCCCGCAACCGGTGCACTTGGCGGGATCAATTTCCGCTTTAGGCAAGGCACTGAAGTCATGGGTTTCTACTACCTCCGGAGCGAGGAGAAGGTGCAAGTCGGCCGCGTCCACGTCACAGTCGGCGAGAACCTTCTTCGGGGCTAGGGCGGCAAAAGCTCCGGCTACGGTCGTTTTCCCCGTCCCGCCTTTGCCGCTTAGAATGAGTAGCTGTTTCATCCTCTACCGCCCCTTCTAACTCTCTCCCACAGGTGGCGAAACTCGATCCTCCAGTCCGGAAACTCCTGGACGATAAGGCGTCCGTGGGCGATGGTTTCGGCAAAATGACGGTCGAAGGGTATGCGCAGGAGAATGGGTATCCTTTCCCGGTAGCAGTATTCCTGCACGTCGTCCGTCCCTATTCCTGCCCGGTTCAGGACCACTCCGTGCGGTATCTTCATTTCCCGTACCAGTTCGATGGCCAGCTTCAGGTCATTTAGCCCGAACGGGGTTGGTTCGGTAACCAAAAGAACATAGTCGCAGCGGGCAATGGTGGCCACAACCGGGCAGGAGGTCCCCGGCGGCGCATCGAGTATGACATCGCCCGCCCAGGCTGCTCTCTTCACCGCTTTTACCACCGGAACCGCCAGGGCGGCGCCTACGTCTATCTTGCCCTGAACAAAGTCTATGCGCCCGGCGCTCCCCCGGCTCACTATGCCGAGCCGCCGCGGTTCTTCGTGCAGCGCTCCTGTTGGGCAAACCCGCACGCAACTGCCGCAGCCGTGGCAAAGCTCGGGGAAAACGAGCGCTTTCTCCCCGAGCACGGCTATGGCATGGAAGGCACAGGCCTCAACGCACTTTCCGCAGCCGGTGCAGCGGGCTCTGTTCACCGCCGGAACCCTTATGTTAACCTCGCGCACTTCATGCTGGGTGGGGTGAAGAAAGAGGTGCGCATTCGGTTCTTCCACATCGCAGTCGAGAAGCTGGATCGGGCCTTCTTCGGCAAGCACGTGCGCCAGGTTCACCGCCACCGTAGTTTTCCCGGTCCCGCCCTTGCCACTCGCTACCGCCACCTGCATTGCCATACACTCCTCAATCTGGCGAGCACCAGAGGGCGCCTTTCAGTTTCCTCCATGTTCACACGCGCCGGGGCCCAGGGCAAGGTTACCTGAAAGGTAGGCCTTAACCACCTCGTCGACAGGGCCGCTTGCCCCAATGACGGTTTTTATGCCCTGTGCAGCAAAAAGATCCTGAGCCGAAGGTCCCATTCCGCCGGCGATAATGCAGTCCGCCCCTTTTTCCGCCAGATAGCGGGGCAGAAAGCCGGGCTGGTGCCCAGGGTTGGGAATCACTACTTTGGACCGGATTTGACCGTTTTCCACGTCAAACAGCGTGTACTCTTGGCAACGGCCAAAATGTTGGGCAACCTGCCCATTTTCGGTGGCGACGGCAATCCTCATGCATCTTACCTCCTTCTCTCGTCCAGCAAGCTCATAAGCCCCAAAACAAACGGCGCCAGGGTTCAGCGCAGGCTGCGCCTCGCTCTTATCATAGGCGCCTTACCCTGACGCCTTGGGGTTAAGGGGATTGTGCAGCTTAATTTACATGCCGCTATGAGCTGTCACCGTGGGGCCGGAGGCCGCGGCCAGCCGCCCTTCGCGAAAGTCCGCCAGCGCCTGCCGCGCCGTACCGCCTCCGGCAATGTAAACCGGGATTCCGCTGGCCGATAGGGCCCGGGCAGCGTTCGGGCCAATATTACCGGTAATTAGCGCCTCCACTTTTTCCTGCGCCAGACGCTGAGCCATGGCGATCCCTGCACCGCCGGGCTCGCCGAGCACCGGGTTGGGAATCGCCGTCCAGTCACTGGTTAAAGTATCAGCCAGGATGAGATACTGGCAGCGGCCGAAGCGCGGATCGAGAGCGCTATCTAAGGTCGGCCCCTGAGCGGTAATGGCAATCTTCATTTTACTACCACCTTAAGCTAGCCCGGTCTTATTCCTTCTTCTCGGTCTCAGCCTGCTTACCGAGTTCGGCAAGCCGCTCCTTAATCGCTGCCAGCTGTTCTTCCAGGTAGGCCGCCTGCGCCTTGAGAACCTCGCTTTCCGCCGGTAGAGGCCCTCCGGGGACAAAAGGCACTGCGGGCGGGTAAGCGTAGGGGAAGCCGTAAAAACCGCGCGCCCAACCGGGTAGACCGGTCGCCCAGTACCAGTACCTGTTCCTAAACCCGCGCCCGCGGCCGAAGCCCAAGCCGTACCAGCGGAAACCGATGGGATTCCAAGCTCCCGGCACCGGATATCCGGCGCAGTATCCCAAACGACGCCCCGTGAGCGGTCCCATACCAAGCGGTCCAGTTCCGTCACCAAACGGCATGCTTATCGCTCCTTTCTTCCGTTCATGTTAATCTGCATAAGGTGCAAACATCTACGCTATTCTTGCCTGGCGCGATTTCTTCCCCAACCGCCACCTCCTCCGCCCCAGCCGTGGCCGCCCGGACCGCCGGGATTGGCGCGGTGCACAAGGCCGCCGCACTTGGGGCAACGTAAGTTTGCTCCTGGCTGCCCCGTACCGTAAGGAAGGCTGAATTCATGTCCGCAAACCGCACAGCGAAACTTCCGCTCCACGCACCCACCTCCCGCGGATTTCCATCCGGATACGCCTGCCTTCCAAAACCCTTGATAACCCAACCTGTAAGCAGTTGCTTTTGGTCATATGTCCATTATTAGTATACCCGTAATTCTGGGCATAAGTCAATAACCCACGAGAAGATTTTTCAGGCAACGCGTCAGGCCCGCTTTCTACCCCGCCTTTATTTTGTGCTGGCCAAGAAAACTTACGCCTTCACCCGGTAATAAAGCACGCCGCCTTGCCTTCTCGCTGAGGAGTCAGTTGCACTTTGTCCCGTCTTAGTACTTCGAGTTCCTCACCTACCACTGCTACCAACGGTGTGTCTCCCATTCGGAATCACTCCAAAGAGAATACGGTTCCGACCGGCATGCAATGAAACCGCTTGCCGAATTCGCGGTAAAGGGCAGTGCAAGCTTCAAAACCTGTACAGTGCCCAACCCCGATTAAGTCCACCCCAAATTCGCCTAACGCTTCTATAGTGCGGTTAATCCTTTCGGTGCTGGCCCCCCTAAGATGTGTTCCGCCGAACACGGCATGTATCTTCGTCATGCCCGTGACCAGCCGCACGTGCCGAAGGGTGTTAATAAGCCCGGCGTGGGCGCAACCTAAAAGGACAACCAACCCTCTGGCTGTATGGATTACGAGCGCTTGGTCATCCGGAACGATATCGCGTTCCCAACTCGAACCTGAACGCGTCTTAAACTCTTCCGGGGTCTTTTCGTACTCGGTCAACCTCGGAATAGCTCCCGTCAGGAACATTCCAGGCCCCAGCATAACCATAGTTCTCTCCAGGTTGAAGCGGGCTCCCCAGCTTTCAAGCTCTCTTCTTTTCCACGGAATGCCGGTACTCCGCGGCTCTTCTCCGGCCTTTACGCTGTAGCGTTCGCGGAAAACATCCGGATGCGCGTAAACATCCACCGGCCCGTGCGCCTCCAGAAAGGCCTTGAGCCCTCCAGTGTGATCGTAATGGCCATGGCTTAACACTACCGCCGAAACCGAAGCGAGATCCACTCCTAACGCTTCCGCATTGGGAAGAAGCGCCCGCCCCGCTCCGGTGTCGAAAAGTATTTTCCTGCCCCGTGCCTCTACCAAAACCGCGAAACCGTGCTCGGCCAGCAGCCCTCGCCGTTCAGTCGTATTCTCCACCAGAACTGTTATGGTAACGGACCCGATCTCAGTCACCCCCCTGCCGGCGTGCTTCCCCCGTTCATATCGTATCCGTTAATACGAGCATATGTCAACAATGTGATTGGAAACGTCTGCCTAAAAAAGGAGAATTCTGCCCGTGGACCGCAATAAGCCGACCAGAGGTGGTGTTCTCTGCGCCTGTTTATTTACTGGTCTTATGGTTGGCGTAGACGCAATTTGAGCAGTAGCATTAAGAGCGGGGTGTTCTTCCACCCCGCCCCTTCACTGGTCAGATAGCAGTCGTAGCAAACGTCAAGAAGAAATCGCCATGGGCCACCTAAGACAGAATATTTCTAAGGTCCACCAGTTACCCACCGCAGTCCTGTCAGCTCTTTAACTCTGCTGCCGCTGGGCTACTGAGCGTTAGGTCGTCCCCCTCAGGCAGCAGAATGCGCACTATCTCCGCCGCCTCCTCGTTTATCACCCGGTACACCACCTCCGCTCCCTTGCGCTCACCGCGGATGATCCCGTGCCCGCGCAGAGTGGCCAGGTGTTGGGAAACCGTCGACTGAGGTAGTCCCAAGCAATCCTGCATGTGTCCCACGTTGCATTCGCGCCCGAGAAGGTTGGTGACAATGCAGAGGCGAACCGGGTGCGCTAGGGCCTTTAACAGCTCTGCCTTTTCCTCATAACGTTTCCGCCTCTCCTCGCCCAGCAAATAAAGCCCCCCATCATAATCTCCCGCTATCCGAATAGCCTGGTATTACGATATATTGCCTACTCGGTCTTGTCAAGAACCTGCTAATCCACAAGGGTGACTGCGCTTAAGCGGGAAGCTCAGGGAATAGGCCTATCTGTAGGCGATTTCTTGGCAGGAGTTCATACTACTACCTTAGGATACATAAAGGCACTTACTACAGTCACCGCCAGGCCGGCCAGAGCCAGAACGCCGATATCGAGAGGAAGGCGCAAAAGGTCGCCCGTCACTAGAAGGCTCCGTAAAGCTTCCACGATGTAGCTGAGCGGGTTTATCACGGCCACCACCCGCAGCCATTCGGGCATGATGCTAACCGGATAGAGGGCATTGGAGGCAAAAAAGAGCGGCATCGTTATAACCTGGCCTATGCCCATGAATCTTTCGCGCGTCTTAACTATCGAAGCAATAATCATCGAGAAACCGGCAAAAAAAGCCGCTCCCAGCATGGCCACGCAGATTACGCCCAGTATTACCGGAATAGAAATACGAAGGCGGACGCGAAGAACGGTTGCGACGACAAGAACTACAATGGCCTGGGTAACGGCTCTTATACCGGCAGAGATCATCTTTCCGAGCACCAAGGCTTGGCGCGGAGTGGGAGTGACCAGAAACTTTTGCAGAACCCCCATATCTCGTTCCCATATAATCGAAAGGCCGTAGAAGATGGCAATAAAGACCACCGACTGAGCGAGAATTCCGGGCGTCAGGAACTCCAGATACGTGAATCCCCCCGTCGGGACGGCGCGGATCCTGCTCATTGCCTGGCCGAAAATCCCCAGCCACAAGATCGGCTGCACGGCCCTGGTCACAAGTTCGGTCGGGTCGTGGCGTAACTTCCGGACTTCCATTTCGGCCATGGCATAAGATTTGACCACGATTGCGACAAATTCTTTCATCATCTTCTCAAACCACGCTTTCTCGGTGCTTTTAGCCCAACCTGCGGGCCGTTCTTCTGACTCTGGCCGTTTCACGCAGCGTTCCTCCTGTTTCCATCGTCGCTCCGGTGAAATAAGCAAAGGCATCTTCAAGGGTGGCGCCGTCCTTGTTCGTGCGCCTCTTTAGTTCTTCCGGCGTTCCTATGGCAGCAATCCGCCCCAGATGCATAATGGCCAGCCGGTGGCACATATTTTCTGCCTCTTCCATGTAGTGGGTGGTAACGAGAATAGTCGTGCTGTATCTGTCCCGCAGGCCTTTAACGTGATCCCAGACATTGCGGCGTGCCACGGGATCAAGCCCTACGGTAGGTTCGTCCAGGAAGAGAACCTTAGGGAAATGAAGTACTGCCTGTCCGATTTCTAACCTTCTGATCATGCCTCCCGAGTAGGTTTTGACCAGGGAATGCGCCGCGTCCTCCAGATGAAGGAGGGAAAGCACTTCCCAGATGCGCCGGTTGCGCTGGTCGTTGGGTACGTCATAAAGCCGGGCGAAAAGAAGCAGGTTCTCATAGCCCGTTAGTGAACCGTCCACAGAAAGCATCTGGGGGACGTATCCGATTAGCCGCCGAACCTCGGAAGCCTGCCGGACTATGTCATAGCCTCCGATCAGGGCCTGCCCGGAAGTGGGCGCGAGAAGTGTGGTAAGCATCTTAAGGGTGGTGGTCTTTCCCGCCCCATTGGGACCTACCAACCCGAATATCTCCCCTGGCTCGACTGCAAAAGATATGCCGTCCACGGCTTTATGCGTTCCAAAAACTTTGGTTAGGTCCACAACTTTAATCATCTCTGGCATGGATTTTCGCCTCAGCTTCTGAAGAATGTTCTTGCCGCCTCAGTCTTCTTTGAATCTGGCTGCCTTTTTCTCCGATCCGTCAAAAATCCTCCGTGCAGCAGGTCACGGTGGTCCCACTTTTCTCCTCTTCCAAGTACCGGCAAACCGCTTCCAAATCTGTCATTAACCGTTCGCGGCAGCCTTCCGGCAAGGCAGTAAAGATGTTCCCTAGCTCTACTTCTATTGCCGCCGTCAGCCGCCCGATCAACTCTGCCAAGGCCGGCGTTTCCTGCACCAAGACGCTGCGGCGGTCTCCTGGGTCCGGCACGCGTTTCAACAGCCCACGGGCCGTTAAGCGGTCTAGGATACCGGTAAAGGTGCTGGGCGGAATACCGATGTGCCCGGCCAGCTCTGTTGCCCGCAAGGAACCGCGTTTATGCACCTTCCAGAGAACGAAGACCTCCGTCCCAGACAATCCCTCCGTCTGGAACAGGGGGGTCAGGCGCCGAACAAGCCGCCTGTGCACCCGACTTAGAAGCTCCAAAAGCCGAAGCTCCTGCAACTAAACCACCTGTTTCGGATTCGTATAATTCGATTGCGAAATAACCGCTCAGACAGATGTTACCACCAAAGCGGCTTTTCGTCAACCCTTCCCGCCCGCCGTGCGAAATCACCGGGCCGCAGGGAAGAACTAGACGGAAAGCGAGTGTCGGGCTGCCTGCCCGGGGAATTCCAGCTCAGGCATTTGGGCGAGCGCTTGGCGGCGGGCCGCTCCGTTGTCAAGGCCGGTGAAATGTGCTAGCATGTATAAAAAAGTATTGCGAAAGGGTGGATAAGTATGCCGCTCATTCAAATCGACGGTCCCATCCTGGACAAGGAGAAGAAGGCAAACCTTATCAAGGCCCTTACCGATGCCGCTAGCACCACACTAGGCCTCCCCGCCCAGGCCTTTACCGTAATCATCCGCGAAACACCGCCCGATAACGTCGGCATCGGGGGAACCCAGCTTTCTGAGCTTCATAAGTAGAAGGCTAAGACTAAACGATGAAAACAAGGCCCTTCTTTCCGTCGCCAAAAAGAAAAAGTGGGGCCGCCCTGGGTTCTACCGGGGTGGTCCCTTCTTCGTAAGCAAAGTCCTTTTGGGTTACAAAAGCAGGTACCCACTTCCTTTTGTGCGCAGCCGATGGCTTTCTGCCTGCGTAAAAGCAGTTTATTTCAAAATAGGGGCTTGAGCAACTGGGCGAGGGCCCCTGCAAAGCTACTAGGGGCTGTTTTCCCCCTGGCACCAAAAGCCCAGTAAACATTTATCCTTGGCCAGATCCACAACTTCAATAATCCTTTGTTTTGGTATTCGTGCCGGTTTCTAAAAGCTCGTCCCGGGTCAAGAACGAGTAGTACGAGCCAGAAGTATACAAAGCCGCCAGAGGGTTGTGCCCCAAGAGGCGGTCTTTGACCGCGAGAACGGTGGTCGGAGCCTCAGCATACTTAAAGAAAAGCGAATCATGCCCGACGCAAAGACCGAGAAGCACATTGAACTCCGTCTTCGCTTCGTTCAAAAGGCGCGCCTGGGCAATCGGGTTGCACATGCTCTCAAACTGCCCGCAGCGTACTTTGTCGTTATCCCCCAGCCCCAGCTCTTCTTTGGGCACCCTACCCACCTTGCAGATAACGGAAACCACTTCGAATCCTTGGGCAGTTAGGATTTTAGCCACCATGTTTGCCTCGGCCTGCAACCCCGCACAGTAGGCCAGCCCGAGACGTTTGTAACCCATCCGGTGGGCAAACTCACAGATCTCTTGAATTCTGGGCTTGACCGGCCGCACTACGCCTCGGGGATCATGCCTGTTGGCATACCCGCTGGCCTCTTGAAGCGCGGCCTGCCGGGCAAACTCCCTTATTTCCGGATTCTCATATTGCTCCCGTGCCCACGTCACAGCCTCCCGTTGGAGCGCCGTCGGACATCCCTCGTACCCCTTACCTTCAGGATTGCGGCAAAGCTTCTCTCGCTGCGGCACCGTGCAAAAAGCACAATTTGGGCTTTTCACTTCTTGGCCTCCCCCCTTATATTAGTCGGTCAAGTTCTTGCTGAAGGGAATCTGATGATGCACAATTCTACTTAAGAAGGGTGGTGTCAGCCCGCCCTTTGCCAGTACTTCTTTGGGTTCAGCGGTTACGTCGATTTGTTTTTATTCTTCAACGTATAGATTATAAAATCCTCCGGGCACCAACATTTTGGGGTGAACCTCCCTAAGAACCCCGGACGCCTTTTTCCCCTTAGACCCTCCCCTAATGATCGCGGCCATAACCGGCCTCTCGCGGGTTACAGAGTAGACGCCCATGCCGCCAGCGGCACCACCAAACGGATGAAAACATCGGCCCTCGGGCATCCCCCTGCGGCGCGAAGGACCTGAGGACGAACGAACTCGGCTCGCTCGGGGCGCGGACAGAACTCGGCCCTTCGGGCGGGAGTCAGCCCGCGCTTTCCCTCGCTCGCCTGCGTTCTTCTAATGACGGTACGTAACGCGCCGTGCAGGGGATGGCCCTCAGCCTCAGTACTTTCAAGGTAGGGGCATAGCTGCCGCACTGGGGCGAGCACTTTTATAGTGAGAGAGTGGACTTGGTTGGGGTTTTTACCTGCCCTGTGGCGAACCGGGCGCCTGACCAAAGAAATTCCCACCGTCCGCTAAAAGGATTATCCGGTTCGACAAGAGAAGTATGGTGAGAAAAAGGACGTATCGCGAAGAGGTGCTAGAATGTCGGAGACCCTGCTGAAACCCATCGTTGAACTCAGTTACCTCACCGCCCAGAACGTAGGGCGTTATCGCTTGGTAATGCGCTACTTCTATGAGCAGCACCAACGCATGCGAAACTGGCTCCGCCCTGAAGAAGTATACGAGGGAGTCAAGGCGTACCGCCTGCTGCCCGACTACACCCTGGAGCAGTGCCAGCAAGACCTGGACAAGCTGGTAGAGTGGAAGGACCTCATCCCGCGGCACGACGGCGGACGCGCAACCAGCGTCGAGGAATACCTCCGCAAGAAGTTCCGTTACCAAATGACCCCTTACGCCATCGAGATCGAGCGCATGGTGGCAGGGCTTGAGAACATCCGCGGTTACGGGGGATCACTGGAACCGTCTTTGCTGGATTCAATCTACGCCGGGCTGCAACAGCTCGCTGCATCCCGCAGCCAGTTTTCTGAAGGAACAGCAGAAAGTTTGTGGCTGTCTATATATGAACCCTTCACAAAGCTGTGTAAAAATGCCGCCAACTACCTGGCAGAGCTGAACAGTGCCCGGGCAGAAGAACTGATGCTAACGGAAGCATTCCTGGCCTACAAAGACTCGCTTACCATTTACCTTAGGAATTTCGTCCAAAGCCTACAGCGCTCTGCGCTGCGCATTCAAGGGCTGTTAAGCCAACTTCCGGAGGACACGGTGGCCGTCCTCATTGCCGGGGTCGTTCGCGACCGCCGGCGCATCCCACAGCTGGAAGAACCACTCCCTCCCGAGGAAGAAGAGCGGCGGGTTAGACAGGAATGGGAAAACCTCAAGCGCTGGTTCGCCGGCAACCCCGGTGACAGCAGCGACGTCATTTTCTTAGAACAAGCCACCAAGAATGCCATCGCCCGCGTGGTACGCTGCGCCCTGCGCATTCAGGACCGGCAGCGCTCAGGAGTCAGCCGCCGCCGGGAGCTAGACTATCTGGGCCGCTGGTTCCTTTCCTGTGCGGATATAAATGAAGCGCACCGCCTGGCAGCCTACGCGTTCGGTCTGTACCGAACAAGGCATTTTCAAGGCTACGACGACAAGGATACCGACAACGCGGACGTCAGCATGTGGGAAACAACCCCCAACTTCCGGCCCCTCCGGTCGCGCAGCCGGAGAAAGTCCCGGGAAGGCGGTCCCCACCCCATCGCTGCCCGGCGCCTGGAGGCAGCCCGGGCCAGAGAAGAATACCTAGCCAGGCAGCAGGAAGAAGAAACCCTGCTCAGGTCTTTTCTGGCCCGGGAAAAGGTGACCTTGTCCGAGCTGGAAGTGCAGCCGGCAAAGGTGCGCCAGACCCTCCTGCATTGGATCGGGCAGTGCCTTATGAGCCCGCGCCGCCAGGCCGTCACCCCTGAGGGAGTCCGCATCACCTTGCTGCTGCCGCCGGCCGGAAAGCGAACTGTACTCAGGTGCAGCGACGGCGACCTGGAGCTGCCTGACTTCACCCTAAAATTCTCAGCGGTAGGCCGCAAGACAGCCGCTTCGGCAGGAGAAGAACGATGAAACACCAGGAGCGCTTTCAGGAAGAAAAACAAGCCTGCGTCCAGGCCCTGCTTAACCGGTACTGGGTAGACAAAGCCACCGAACCGGAGCTTTTTCAGGCCATTCGCCGCCACTACCAGGAGCTGCGGGAATGGTTTCAAGAAATGTGCGGGTTTGCCCTCATACTTACCCGCCAGTTCGCCAAACTGGAGAAGATACCCGGCCAGGCCCACTCCTGGATGGGCTTCGAAACCTTTACCCACCCCCGAGATTACGCCCTTTTCACCTACTGTCTCTGGTACCTGGAAGGCAAGGGGGAGAGTGAGCAGTTTTTGCTCACCGATATGGTCGAGGCCATCAGGGAACACCTCTTGGAGTTAGGCAGTCACATCGACTGGACCCTCTACGAGCACCGGTTGTCCATGGCCCGGGCCTTAAAGCAGCTCAAACAGATGGGCGTACTCGTGGCCGTGGACGGCGACGAGTGGGAGTGGGCTCTGGGCGGAGCCGAGCGCAACGTCCTTTACGAAAGTTCGCTTTACGCCCGTTACGTCCTCCGGCGTTTTCCTCGGGAACTGACTACATACACCACCTGTGAGTCTTTGGGCGAAGGCATGTACCCGGAAACGCCGGAAGGCGAGCTTAAAGCCCGTAAACATCGCATCTTTCGCCGTTTGCTGCAGGAGCCTGTGGTTTACGATGACGAGTGGTCTGAGGAAGAACGCCATTACGTTCTGACCCAGAGCCGCTTCATCTTGGAACAATTGGAGCGCATGGCGGGTCTCCGGGGCCAGCGCTACAGTGAAGGCCTCGTGTTCTTTTATCCTGAGGCCACAGGTGAGATGGAACTCTTCCCCACGGCCCGGGCCATTTCCGATATCGTCGTGGCGCTGGCGGGAGAAATCCGGCGCCTGCGGGCCGGGGGACAGACCCTGACAACTGACGAGAAGGGATGCATCCAGATCCCGCTCGTAGAGTTTGAGGGACTGCTTCTCAAGCTTAGGGATAAATACGGAGCATACTGGTCCGAGCAATATCGCCGGGCCACCTCGGCAGAACTGGCCGGAGAGCTGGTGCAGCACCTTGCCGAGTGGGGACTGGGCGGGTGGAAAGGCCCAAACACCGTTTTTCTTGCCCCGGCTCTGGCCCGCTGGAACGGAGAATACAGCGAGGAGGAATGATAGCATGCATAAACGCTGGCGCATAGAGCGGGCCGGACTGGTGAACTTCTGGCTGTACGATGAAGCAGAGTTCATCTTCTCTTCCGGTCGTCTTATTCTCCGCGGGGCCAACGGTTCGGGCAAGTCGGTCACCATGCAAAGCCTCGTGCCGCTGGTGCTGGACGGCGACAAACGTCCCTGGCGCCTGGACCCCTTCGGCTCCCGCGACCGCCGCATCGAGTACTATCTTCTGGGTGACGCCGACAGCGGTATTGCCGAGCGCACCGGTTACCTCTACCTGGAATTCTACCACCCCGACCAAGAACGCCATCTCACCATAGGCATCGGCCTGAGGGCCCGTCGCAGCACCCCGGTGTCCTTCTGGGGCTTTGCCATAACCGACAATCGCCGCATCGGCCGAGACCTTTTTCTCTACGAGCGGGACTTCAGCCACGGAAAGGAAGCCCACATCCCCCTGACCCGCCCCCAGCTTGAAGAGGCCATTGGAACCGGCGGCTGGGTTGTAACGGAGCAAAGTGAGTATAAAAGGCGCGTCAACAACCTCCTCTTCGGTTACGAGGATCTCGAGTCTTACGACGAACTTCTCGACCTCCTCATCCAGGTTCGCAGTCCCAAGCTCTCCAAAGACTTCAAACCCTCTACTATCTACGAGATCCTCACCTCTGCCCTACCGCCGCTCTTGGAAGACGACTTGCGCCCCCTGGCTGAGGTTCTGGGAGACATGAACGAAATCGGCGACCGGCTGGCCGAACTCTCCGTTCACCGGCAGGAGGCAGAGCGCTTGAACCGCGCCTACGCCCAATACAACGAGTACCAGCTTTTTGCCGCGTCCCAAGTCCTGAGGCAAAGCTGGCAGGAACGACAAGAGAAACGGGAGGAAGAAGCAGCCAAGCGCAGCGAGATAGAAACCTTAACCCGGGAGCAAAAGCAGCACCAGGAGAAAGTGGCGGAGGCACAGCAAAGGCTCCTTAGGATCCGGGCGGAGTATGAAACCTTGAGCGCCAGCGAAGTGCTGGACAAGGAGCGGGAACTCGAACGGCTCTCTGCAGAGGCAAAGGAAACTGACCGTGCGCTGGAGCTGGCGCGCGGGCGCCTACAGCGCTGGCAGCAAAACCTCACTGCAGCCAAAGAGACCAGCGCACGCTACAGGCCGGAACTCGAGAAAAACGAAGGCCAGCAACGCAGGCTCCTGAACGAAATGGAAAAGCTGGCCGGAGAAAGCGAACTTCTCACCCACGCCGCCTACCACAGCTACTGGGAAACCGCCATTCCTGAGGCGGGCGAGTTCTGGCCCAGCTGGCGCAGAGACCTCAAGGAGCGCGAGGCTGCCCTGGAACACGCCCATCGCCTAGCTCGCGCGGAAAGTGCATTAAAGCGGGAGGTTGAAAACGCCGAACGCAACCTCAGCGCGGCGCGGGAGCTGCGCGACCGGCGCGAAGCCGCGCTCCGAGCCGGGGAAGAAGCGGCCGAGCGGGCACGGGCCCGGCTGCAGGAAGAAATCTTCACCTGGAAAAAAGAACTGAAGTACTTTATCCTCCCGGACCAAGTCCTGCACGAAGTGCTCTCTCGCCTGGCGCGTTACGACGAACTGCCCTACAGCGACGTTCAAGCGCCAGTAGCGGACGCATACCAGGAAGCAGCGCTCGCTTTGCACCGCGCGCGGGTCGAAAAGGAACACGAGAGGCGGCAACACCTAGCTGCAAAGGAAGAATTCTTGCGCCAGTACCGCGAATGGCAGGCCCGCAAGGAGCCTGAACCGCCCCGGAGCGAAACGCGGGAGGCTTCGCGCCGCCGGCGCCGTGCTGCGGGCGAGCAGGGCGCTCCCCTTTATGCCGCCTGTGAGTTCCGCCCCGACCTGCCGGAGGAAACCCGGGCTGCCTTGGAAGCAGCCCTCCAGCAGGCAGGGCTGCTCGACGCCTGGATCACCGGCAATGGCCTGGCCTTAGCGAGCGATGAAGAGGAAGTTTGGATCGAACCCCGCCCCCAGCTTTTAGCCTACACCCTGGCCGACTACCTGATCCCGACTCCACCGGAAGGCAGCGGCCTCACGGCAGAAGCCATCGATGCTGTTTTGCGCACCATCCGGGTAGGACAAGGCAGGGAACACTGCGTAGAAGGCTGCATTGGCGAGGACGGGACCTTCCGGCTGGGCTGCCTTTTCGGCCAGGTAGCACCCAAACCCAGAGCAGAATACATCGGCAAAGAAAGCCGGCGCCGTACCCGCCAGGCGGAAATGGAACGGCTCCAAGGGCTGATCGAAGCTGAGGACCGCGCTATCAGAGCCTGTGACGCGGAGCTTGACAAATTCGAGGAAGAAGAAGCGGCCCTTACCGCCGAATTCAAGGCCTTCCCGTCCGGCCAAGACCTGCAAAACTCCTTCCGCGAACTCGAACGCCTGCGGTCCGCCTTTGAGAGCGCCCGCAGCGACGAGGAGTGCAAGTTTGAGCAGCACCAGGTCCTGCTTAAAAAGTGGGCCACCGCCCGAGCCGAGCTGCACCAATTCATGGCCGGCTGGGCACTCCCCCGTACGGAAGCCGCTCTGGAGCAGGCCCTACGCGCGCTGCGCACCTACGACCACCACTTGAGCGACCTGCGCCGGCTGTGGGAAGGTTGGCGGAACCTGCAGGAAACGTTGGCCGAGGCCCGCCGCCGGCAGCTTGAGGCCGAGGAACAATTGGTCCAGGAACAGGAGCAGGTAGCCGCCCTGCTGGAGAAGCAACAGGCCGTGCAAACCAGGATCAAAACGCTGGAAGAGTTGCTGCGCGAGCTGGGCGCCTACGACCTGCACGCGCGCCTGCACCAGCTCAAGGAAGAAGAGGAACAACTCGGCCAGAGCCTGGAGCGCGAGAACAAGCTCCTGAACCAAATAGAGATCAAATTGGCCGTCTGTCAAAAAGAGCTACAAGGTCTGGCTGCAGCCCGGGCGGAAGCTGAAGCGGTTTTCCGGGAGCGCTTCAAGGCCTGGCAGCTGGAATGGGAGCGACGTCTCCTGCCGGAATGGGCCGACATTAAGCTCGACCCCGGCGACGAAACGGCGGCAGTGAAAATCTGCCGCGAAATCAGCCAGCGTTACCGTCGTTATGAAAACAGCGGGCGCGACCAGATGGCCAACCGCCTCTACCAGGAATTCCACGGTGTCCGCCAAACCCTACACCCGTATGTACCGGAACTGCAGGAGGATCCGGCGAACGGCCGCCTGCTGGTTGTCTTTCTCCGCGACCGGCAAAACCCCGTAAGCCCCGGCATGCTGCTGGCCGAACTCAAACGCGCCGAAGAAGAACAACGTCTGCTGCTGAGCGAGAAAGACCGCGAACTCTATGAAGAAGTTCTCATCCATAGCGTAGGCCGGGCCATCAAGCAAAAAATCGCCCGGGCAGAACACTGGGTGAGCGAGATGAACCGGCTTATGCAGGCCCGCGAAACTTCCAGCGGTCTCAAACTCTCCCTGCGTTGGGAACCAAGGGCTGCCCAAAGTGAAGACGAACTCGACACGGCGGAGCTGGTCAGGCTCCTGCGCACCGATCCGCACCTGCTGCGGGAAGACCAACTCGACCGCATGGTGCGTCACTTCCGCGCTCGTATTAAGAAGGCCCAAGAGGAGGCCGAAGCAGGCGAAACCTTAAGGGATTGGGTGGCCCGTCTCCTCGACTACCGGCAGTGGTTCCGCTTTACCCTTTACTACGAAAAAGGCGAGCAGCCCCGGCGCGAACTCACCGACGCCCGCTTCAACGTCCTAAGCGGCGGCGAGAAGGCCATGGCCATGTACATCCCACTCTTTGCGGCGGTTTACTCGCGCTACAGCGACGCTAGCCCCGCTGCCCCTCACCTTATCTCTCTGGATGAAGCCTTCGCCGGCGTGGACGAAGAAAACCTGCGGGACATGTTCGATCTCCTCACCCAGATGGACCTGGACTACATCATGACCAGCCAGCACCTCTGGGGCTGCTACGATACCGTGCCCGCCGTGTCCATCTATGAACTCTACCGTCCCAAGGACGCCCCGTACGTCTCCCTTATCCGCTACATCTGGAACGGAAGGCAGCGCACTTTGGCGCAGGAAGAACCTGCCATGGCCGAAGCCGCTGCCACCTCCGAAACCGAAAGTTAACCTACGCGTGCCGGGAAAGGGAGGAACCATTATGAACCAGCTGGAGTCTTACCTCCGCCAACCTGGCCTGCTAAGGCTCTGGCAGGCGGTCAAGAGAAAGTACGAGTCGCTGGGCCGCATTGGCGGCCGCGTCCGCATCACCCAATTGACCCCCGAAGAGCGCGAGGCCATCGGCGGGTTGTTGGCGGCAAACTTCACCGGCCTAACGAACTGCTCTGTAGAACTCGCCCGCCTTGATGAGATCCTACGGGCCAGCCGCTTTCATGTCGGCCTGGTGGAGGCTCTGCACATCATTTTTGCCGGGAATATCCAGACCCGCCAAGAAAACGCGGCGGCCGCAGCTCATGCCTGGGAAGAGTTCTTCGCTGCGCTGGCAGCAGTACCCCAGCGAGAGGTAACGGCCCGTTGGCTCACCGAACTTAAGGAAGGCAGGGGCAACGGCTACCGCACCCTGCTGTCCCTTTACCGCGCAGACCCTGCCCTGGCTCGCTCTACCCTGCAGCTCTGCCTCCAGGCCCTGGATGGCCTGCCGCTTTGGCGGCAGACCCGCACCCGCCTGCCGGTTTTTGCCGCCGAGCTGACAGGCAATCCCCATGCCCTGGACAGGAATACACTCTTGGGCCGGCTTCTGCTGCAGGGGATCCTTTTTGTCCTAGGTGCCGGCACAGACGTTACGAGCGCCGAGGCGCAGCGAGAGGTTTGGCGCCGGGCCGGGCTCGAAGGCGACGACATGTCTTCTACCGTAGCCGTGGCCGGGCTGCGGGTCCTCCCTGATGACCCGCGGGCCGAGATCTTCACTGCCGCCGCCACGACCCGCAGTCCCCTGCTTTTGCCGCTGCGCTTCTTCGAACAGAAGACCGCCTGGGCAATGCAGGCGGTCTACGTCGTAGAAAACCCGACGGTATTCAGCGCCATTCTGGACGCCGCCACCAAGGCGGACATCCCGCCTCTCGTTTGCGTGAGTGGCCAACCCAGCGTCGCCGCCCTCAAGCTCTTGGACGAACTCACGGCTACGGGCACAACTGTCTACTACAGCGGAGACTTCGACTGGGAGGGACTACAGATCGGGGTCCGCCTGGCCGAACGCCTCGGCGCCGCTTTTCGCCCCTGGTTTTTTGACACTTTGACGTATAAGGCTGCTCCCTACGGCCTTCCCCTCGACGCGCCTCAAGCCCAACGCCTGGCCAGCCTGACCATCCCCTGGGACAGGCAGCTCCCCTCAGCCATCGCCCGGCGCGGCTTAGTAGTGTACCAAGAGGCCCTGGTAGGCAGTATGCTGGCCAGCCTTAGCCTTTCTTGTGTCGACGTAACCGCGTAAACTACCTCCCACATGGACTCCCGCCTCACCCCTCTCCTGCAGCGGTCACTCGTGCAGGTGCGCGTAGAGGACCTCGGCGGCGGGGCGCGTCAGGCCGGGTACGGCCAAAAGCTCCTCTAAGGTGGCCTCCTTAAGCCGCTTCAGCGACCCGAAATGTTTAAGAAGCGCTTTGCGGCGGCGCGGCCCGATCCCCGGTACTTCCTCCAGCTCGGAAGCGAGCGCCTTCCTGCCGCGCAGCGACCGGTGATAGGCAACGCCGAAGCGATGGGCCTCGTCCCGCACCTGCTGCAGGAGCCTCAAGGCCACCGAGTCGCGCGGCAGGCGAAGCGGCTCCGGGCTTCCTTCGGCAAAGAGTTCTTCGTGCTCTTTGGCCAGCCCGTAGGTAGGAATCCCCTCCAGCCCCAGTTCCTTAAGCACTGCCCGGGCCGCCCCGAGCTGGCCCTTGCCGCCGTCGATCAGAATAAGATCCGGCAGAGGGAGCTTGTCGCGCAGGCTGCCGCCGTAACGCCGCCTCACCACCTCGGCCATCATGGCGAAATCGTTGGCCTGAAAAACCGTGCGGATGCGGAAACGGCGGTAGTGGTCCTTGCGCGGCCGGCCGTCCTCAAAGACCACCATCGCCCCCACCGCCTCCTGCCCCTGGATATTGGAAATGTCGAAGCCTTCGATCCGCCGTGGCGGCACCTCAAGTCCCAGCGCCGCCTGAAGCGCCGCGACCGCCCCTTCGGTACCCGCCTCCCGGTGCGCCTTGAGCTCTTCTTCCTCGCGCAGCGCCAGCACGGCATTGTTGGCCGCCATGGCCGTAAGCTCCTTTTTCGCCCCGCGCTGCGGTACCCGGATGCTCACGCGGCGGCCGGCCAGCCGGCTCAGGTACTCGGCCAGGAGCTCTTGGTCTTCTGCCGGTTCGGCTAAAAGAATCGTAGGAGGCAGGGCGGCCGCCCGAGAGTAGTAATCTTTAAGGAAACCCGCGAGCACCGCCGGCCGGTCATGCCCCTCGGTACCTTTAAGGAAAAATGTCTCCCGGGAAATAAGTTTACCGTGCCGCACTTGGAAAACCTGTACGCAGGCTTCCGTTACCCCGCGGGCCAGGGCAACCACGTCCAGGTCCTCCCCGTCCGGCCAGATCACTTTTTGTTTCTCCAGGACGCGTTCCACGGCGGCCACCTGATCGCGCAGCCGGGCCGCCTCTTCAAAGCGAAGGTCGGCTGCGGCCGCCGCCATCCGCTCTTTGAGGCGCCTGATGAGCACGTCCTGCCGCCCTTCGAGAAAGAGGGTAAGCTCGTTCACCATTTCCCGGTAGGCTTCCCGGTCGGCCGCGCCGGTACACGGCCCCAGGCAGCGCTTAATATGGAAGTTGAGGCAGGGCCTGTCCCGGTGCGCAAAGTCGTGCGGGCTGCAGGTTCGAAGGGGGAAGACCTTTTTCAGGAGGCGCACCGTATCGTTCAAGGCTCCAACGTCCGTATAGGGGCCGAAATAGCGGGCGCCGTCGTCTTTGAGGCGGCGGGTTATCAGAAGGCGGGGGAACTCCTCGTTCACGGTCAGCTTAAGGTAGGGGTACTGCTTATCGTCGCGCAGGAGGATGTTGTAGCGTGGATGCTCTTTTTTAATGAAGTTGCACTCCAGGGCCAGGGCCTCTACCTCGGAATCGGTGACGATATACTCGAAGTCGGCTATGTGCTCCAACATGGCCCGGACCTTTGGAGCGTGGTCGTGGGTTTTAAAGTATGAGCGCACGCGGTTCTTCAGGTTTACCGCCTTTCCCACATAAATAATCTCGCCCCGCCGATCCTTCATCAGGTAGACGCCAGGCCGCTCGGGAAGAAGCTCAAGCTTCTTGTCCAGGTCCATGTTTCCCACCTACCCCTCTTCGACTGCCGCACTTCTTAAAACCGCTCAGATTCTCAGCGCCCGGCCAGTTCTGCCCTTTCCTCCTCCAGCACGCGCCGCAGGAATTGGCCCGTGTACGACTCCGGGCAGTTGGCCACCTCCTCCGGCGTGCCGCAGGCCACCACCCGGCCCCCGCCTTCGCCGCCCTCGGGCCCCAGGTCGATGACATAGTCCGCGCACTTAATCACGTCCAGATTGTGCTCGATCACCAGCACCGTGTCCCCGGCATCCACCAGCCGCTGCAGCACCTGAAGCAGTTTTTCGATATCATAGAAATGAAGGCCCGTCGTCGGCTCGTCCAAGATATACAGGGTGCGGCCATTGGAACGGCGCGAAAGCTCCGTCGCCAGCTTCACCCGCTGGGCCTCACCGCCGGAAAGCGTGGTCGCCGGCTGCCCCAGGCGGATGTAGCCCAACCCCACATCGTAGAGGGTTTGCAGTTTAGCTTTAATGCGCGGGATGTTGGCAAAAAACTGGAGTGCTTCGCTCACCGTCATCTCCAGCACGTCGGCGATGCTTTTGCCTTTATACTTAACCTCCAGCGTTTCGCGATTATACCGCTTTCCTTTGCATACTTCGCAGGGCACGTACACGTCGGGAAGAAAATGCATCTCGATTTTCAGGATACCGTCACCGCGGCAGGCTTCGCAGCGCCCACCGCGCACGTTGAAGCTGAAGCGCCCGGGCTTATAGCCGCGCATCCTGGCTTCCGGCGTGAGGCTAAATACTTCGCGGATGGGATCGAACGCCCCCGTATAAGTGGCCGGATTGGAGCGCGGCGTGCGCCCGATGGGCGACTGGTCGATGGCAATTACCTTGTCCAGGTGTTCTTTGCCCAGAATATCCCGGTGACGGCCGGGCAAAGTACGGGCGCCGTTTAGATCCTGGGCCAGGCGGCGGTAAAGAATATCGTTCACCAAGGTGCTCTTGCCGGAACCGGAGACGCCGGTGACGCAGACAAATACGCCCAAAGGAATCTTGACGTCGATGTTTTTCAGGTTGTGCTCGCTCGCCCCGAGCACGGTAAGCCAGTTTCCGCTGGGCTTGCGCCTGGTCGCCGGAACGGGGATGCGGCGCCGCCCGCTTAGGTACTGCCCGGTGAGCGAGCGCGGGCAGGCCTTGACCTCTTCCAGGGTCCCGGCCACCACCACCTCACCGCCCTGCTCGCCGGCCCCCGGCCCGATGTCCACCAGGAAGTCGGCCGCCTCCATGGTCTCCCGGTCGTGCTCCACCACGAGCACGCTATTGCCCAGATCGCGCAGCTCTTCCAGGGTGCGTATGAGCCGCGCATTGTCGCGCTGGTGCAGCCCGATGCTCGGTTCATCCAGGATGTAGAGGACGCCCATCAGGCTGGAGCCGATCTGCGTGGCCAAGCGGATGCGCTGCGCTTCGCCGCCGGAAAGCGTGCCGGTCGTCCTATCCAGCGTAAGGTAATCCAAGCCCACGTTTATGAGAAACCCCAGGCGGGCCTGGATCTCTTTCAGCACGCGCTCGGCGATGAGCCGCTCGCGCCCGCTAAGCTCAAGCTGTGCAAAAAACGCTTGCGCCTGGCGTACCGACAGGGCGGTCACTTCGGCGATGTTGAGCCCCCCGACTTTAACCGCCAGGGCCTCCGGCTTGAGGCGCTTCCCGCCGCAGGCCGGACAGGGCCGCGAGCTCATATACTCTTCGTATTCGCTCCGCGCCGCCTCCGACTGCGACTCGCGGTAGCGGCGCTCTAAAATGGGAATCACGCCTTCAAAATCGGTATCGAAGATGCGCACCTCTCCCCAGCGGTTCTCGTAATTCACCCGGAAGCGTTCCCCGCGGTTGCCGTAAAGGATGAGGTCCAGGTGCTCCGGTTTGAGCTCCCGCACGGGTACCTCCGTGCTGAAGCCGTAATGCTGAGCCAGGGCTTCCAGGATCTGGGGGTAGTAGTTGGCCGACCGGCTGAAGGGAGCTATGGCCCCCTCGGCCAGCGATTTGTTCTTATCCGGGATTACCAGGTCGGGGTCAATCTCCATGGTGATACCGAGGCCGGTACAGGTAGGGCAGGCCCCGTAAGGGCTGTTAAAGGAAAAGAGGCGCGGCGAAAGCTCTTCGAAGCTGAAGCCGCACTTGGGGCAGGCAAAGTTCTGGGAAAAGGTGTATTCCTCTCCGCCCAGCACGGAGACGATCACCAGGCCGCCCGCCAGGCCCACCGCCAGCTCCAAGGAGTCCGCCAGGCGCTTCCTGAGCCCCGGCCGTACGCTTAAGCGGTCGACCACCACTTCCAAGGTGTGCTTTTTGTTCTTCTCCAGCTTGATCTCTTCGTTCAGGTCGCGCACCTCGCCGTCGATGCGCATCCGCACGAAGCCGTTCTTCTTCGTCTCCTCGATCAGTTTCTGGTACTCGCCCTTGCGCCCGCGCACCAGCGGCGCCAGCACCATAAAGCGCGTTCCTTCCGGTAGCGCCAAAATCTGGTCCACCATCTGGTCCACCGTCTGCCGGGCGATGGCTTCGCCGCAGCGCGGACAATAAGGCCGCCCGATGCGCGCAAAGAGGAGGCGCAGATAGTCGTAAATCTCGGTAACGGTGCCCACCGTAGAGCGCGGGTTGTGGCTCGCCGCCTTCTGGTCGATGGAGATGGCCGGGGAGAGCCCTTCAATGGAATCTACGTCGGGCTTATCCATCTGTCCTAAAAACTGGCGGGCATAGGCCGAAAGGGACTCCACGTAGCGGCGCTGCCCTTCGGCGTAAATTGTATCAAAAGCCAACGAGGACTTGCCCGAACCGGAGAGGCCGGTAATGACCACCAGCTTGTTCCGTGGGATATCCACGTTGATGTTTTTCAGGTTATGCTGCCGGGCCCCGCGGACCCGAATATATTCTTCGGCCATACTGCTGGCACCTCCCGGGGTAGGCCCTCAAGTTATTATACCACACGTTTTTCGCCGGCCAAGGGCAACGTAGCCGGGCAACGCCTCGTAGGAAACGGCAAGCCGCCGCCGAAAATCACTGAAAAGAAAAGCTAAGAAGGGCTTGGGGTTCGATCCGGAATTAGGTGAAAGGAAGTGATTACGTGGGTGGACAGCTTAAGCCCGGAAGGTGGGACCGGCTCGCCCGCTGGGTGCCGCTTCTGGTGCTACTCCTGGCCGGCCTTATTGCCCAAGTACTGCTCCGCGGGCCGGCGGCGCGCCTGGGGCTGGCACGCCGGCTGCTCGTGCCCTTCGTGCTCTTGGCAGCCGTGACTCTATGGCCAAGTCTGCTGCAACCGCCGGAGCCGGAGAAGGAAGGCAACAGGAGGATTCCGGCCCTTCTCCTCTCTCTTATCACCGTACCGCTGGTGCTCCTGGCCGTGCCCCTTTGGTACGGCCACGGCTGCTGGGCGCCGGACCTCTATTCCTTTCTCCTTTATCTGGCCGCGGGGGAAGCGCTCGTTTTCCTAGTGCCTTGGGGCCGGCGGCTCCTAGGGAGGTGGCCGGCGGTGCGGCGCGGCCCGGCGGCTATGGCCTTTTTCTCGGCTTTTCTCCTGGCCGTCCTCATCGCCCGGCTAATACCTTTGCCGGGTGGAAAAACCCTGCCGCCTGCCGGAGACATACCGGCCCTCGCCTGGCGCGCCACCCCTTGGCAGGCCACCTGGGCCGCCTGGGCGCCGCTCCCCTGGAGCCGGGCCGCTTACGCTCCGGCCGATCCGGCCGTGGAAGCCGGGCGCGTGGCTTTCCTGGACCTGCCCGGCCGGGTGAACGTGCTGCAGGCTGAAGACGGCAGCCGCCTGGCCACCTTCGCCCTTTCCGCCCCGCAGCTCCTCCCCGGGGATACCGCGCGGGCATACTGGGAAAGGCCCCTGGGGGCGGCCGGGCTCTTCCTCCTCAGGCGCCGGGGCGACAGCGAGCTGAAGCTCCTCGACCCCACCGAAGGAACGCTGCGGCACCTGCCCGGCGAGCTCCCGCTCGCGGCCGCACCCGCACCCGACGGTTTCTACATCTTGCGCCCCCAAGCCCTGGAACGGCTCAGTGCCGACGGGGACCTCCTCTGGTCATCCTCCCCGAGTTTTCCCGCCGGCACACCCGGCCTAATGGAGGCGCCGTGGCTGGAAGTCAACCCGTTCCTCCGGGAAAGCTCTTCCTCCTGGCTCGTGCCGGGCCCGAGGCGGGTTTTCTGCCTGAACTCTCGGGGGCTTTATGTTGTCGACGGCGCCACGGGCCGGCTTCTTTGGCAGAAGGAAGCATCGGGGCGCTGCGCCGGGATGGCAGTTGCCCCGGACCAGAGCATGGTTTACATCGCCGAGGTAGATCAAGTCGGCTCCAGGCTTAAAGCCTTCCGGGCCGACGGCAACACGGCCTGGGAGCGCCCCTTGCCCCAAAGCTGCCGCGCCTTAAGCTGGGCGGCCGCCCCTGGCGGGCTCCTCATAGCGCTCAGCGCGCCTCAAGCGGCCCAAGCAGAATTCATCGGCGAGGACGGCGGCGTGCAGTACACCTTGGCTCTTCCCCGTTCGGAGCCCTTTACGCTGCAGTACCTGGACGGTCTTTTCCTCGTCGCCTCAGGAAGCGGCGTGCGCGCTCACCGCGCTTCGGACGGCGCCCTGCTCTGGGAAGCGGGGCAAGAAAAAGAACCCGGCGCCGCGGGTTACTTTCGCTACTATGAAACTTTTCTCTCCTGGCGCGGGGCAATCCTCATCCCGTACGGCCCCGGCCTGGCCGCCTACGACCGGCGCACCGGAGAGCGCCGCTGGTTCTACACCCCGCCCGGCGGTCTCCTCGGCTTCACCGCCGACGCCGACCGCCTGTACCTGACCTCCCGCCGCGGGCTGTTCGTGCTTAAATAGAAGGAAAACCCTTGATGACCGGTTTGCCACCCTTGAGTCCCTCATCGACCACAATTCCAGGGTAAATCTCCGGCATACCTCATTACCCGCCTTAAGTATAACACAGCAAACTCCTTTAGGGCAGCTTTTTATCGAGTAGGAGGGGGCGGCTAACCCCCGTCCTCTCCCACCACCGTACGTACCGATCGGTATACGGCGGTTCACCAAGCTTGACGAATGCTTTGGT
>JASKKP010000027.1 GCA_030154105.1 Bacillota bacterium | reverse complement strand
TATAAGGACGGGGGCCCCGTGGTACCACCTTACTTCCCCGGGGAAAGCAAACGCTCCCCGGGCTCGACGCCTTAACGCGGCACGGCGGCCGGGACTACTCACTCGCCCCGGCGGCTCCCGGGCGACCTTCGGCGCCTTCACCGGGGAAGCCTCGCAGCCCAGGGCTTCCCTCTCTGGCCGGTCCGGCTACCTACTCCTCCCGTTCGCAGCCTTTTCTAAGATCAGTTGCCTTTATGATACCCCAGCGCCTCCACCCTGTCAAGTGCGCGCAACGCTAGCGCAACGAATTAGGATATGCCCGGTTCAGATTTGCGGTTTCACACCGAGGACTTTCTCGGAAAGGGGGCCGAAGATGGTCACCAGAAGCTTGGTGGGGTTGGGCAATTTTGCACCCAAGGCCAGGGGGAGGCTGATGGCGACGGCCAGGGCCATGAAAATGGAAAAGGCAACGAGATCCCGCCAGTGCTTCTTTTTCACAAGGCGCGGCACTTCAAAGGCAATGATGGCGAGATAAAGTAAGATAAGAAGGATGATCATGGTTCGGCCTCCTACGAACATCCTATGCCCGGTTCGGGCAAACTTTAGGGGGATTCTTGGGGGGCTGTGTTGGAGAGGGCGCTGCGGCGGATTTTGGCCCGGCTGTCTATTTTGACGGTCAGCCCTTTCAGGCCCTGGGGCCAATCTTTTTCTATATTTTTCCAAAGCTTAGGCTGCCCGCGGTGGATGGCCTCGCCGAAGGCGAAGGGATCTACTCCCAGGTTCTTGGCCTTGGCCACCGCCGCCTCGATTTCGTTTCTGATCACCGTTGCCGCCTGGCGCTCCAGGGAGCGCGTGGGGCCGGGCTTGGTGAGATCTCCGGGGCAGCCTTGGTCGGCCAGGCCGAGCTCCGCCTTAACCTTGACCATAACTTCCGGTCGGCCTTCTTTTTCCTTAACCTCGAGCTTGGTACGGAGGCGGAAGAGCTCCAGGGCTACGTTGTTGTCTCTTTTGACGGGGTGAAGGGGGCATTTAACGTTGATAACGGTGCTGGTAATGTCCCCCTGCACCCAGTTAAGCCCGCGGGCTTCTTTCGGCTCGAAAAACCCGACCAGCTTATCATTGCGAAAAAGCGCCAGGCCCTTTAAGCGCAGGACATGCATGGGCTGCTTTTTTACTTCTCCTCCTCCGCCGGCGCCCCTCCCACCCTGGCTGCCCCCTCCCTCCCCACCCCCGCCAGGGGTAAGGCCCGGCGGTTCAGGCATGACTTTTAGCTCCAGGCCGGAGGCCACAGGATCGGCTCCGCTGGCGGCCAAGGCCACCAAAAACTCGTGAATAGAAGTGATACGGGAGTGGGCATCGGCGCGCGCGGTCTTTTTTAAGCCGACAACCTCCAGGCCCACCGTCTTCTCCAGGCTGCCCTGGTTGGCGACAATCAGGTCCTCGGCTTTACCCCGGCAGACCAGGATATTCGTACTGCGCCTAAGTTCCGCGTCACGGTCCCAGAAGTCTAACATCTCGTTGATACCGGCGCGCGCCGCCTCCTCCCCCACGATCGCCGCCGTGCAGTGTGCCCAGTATACACGCCGCGGCACCTTGAGGGCCATGTCCCGAACGGCCTGAAAGACTGTATAGCCTTCGCCCCGCACCACCCAGGCCTGTCGCACCGGGCCGCCGCCAGCTCCCCCACCTCCCCCACCCCCTTCGCCGCCGACGGTAAGTGGGCGGAAGATTTCCGCGGTGAGGCGCCAGAGGCCGTTCTCTCTGTCGATGCCCACCGCCGAGACGATGGCCAGTTCGTTGATCTCGCGCCTGTTCCAGCAACCGGCAAGGAAACTCGAAAAGAGAACAAAAGTTAAAGCCAGAACGAGCGCCCGCCTCACCGCCCCTTCCTCCTCAACCGCCGCACGTTCCGACGCATACCCGCCCGGTACTCGGGCGCTTTTTCTTTTTCTTCCTCTCGGTCCTCCAATGCTTTCTCTTCGGTCCCCGTTCCGCCTTTAGCCTCGGCTTCCGCCTCTTCCGCAATGGCCCGTCTGTCTCCCGGAGCATGCGGCTTCAGGTCTCCGGCTTCCCGCTTGAGGTCGGCAAATCCCATAAGCTCGGGGCGGGTGTACATTGCCCACCAGGATGCTCGCACAACGATGTCTTTCTGGTCGCGCGGGATGAAGGGGGCCCAGCCTGCCAGATAAGGTACACCGAAGGAGCGCAGGCTGGCCAGGTGAATTAAGATAAGAAGGAGCCCGGCAAAGATGCCGAAAAGCCCCAGGACAGCTCCAAAAAAGATCATGGGAAGGCGCAGCATGCGGACGGCAATGGCTAGGTCAAAAGCTGGAACGGCGAAGGAAGAGATGGCCGTAGCCGCGATGACGATCACCATAGCCGCCGAGATAAGCCCGGCACGCACGGCCGCCTCGCCGATAACCAGCGCTCCGACGATGCCGATGGCCTGGCCTAAGGGACGAGGCAGGCGCACGCCGGCTTCTATCAAGATTTCAAAGGTGATCTGCATGAGCAAGGCCTCTACCACCGCCGGATACGGGACCCGCTCGCGCTGCATAGCCAGGCTCACGGTCAGGGCGGTGGGAAGCATTTCCTGGTGGAAGGTGGTTATGGCCACATAGAGCGAGGGAAGAAAAAGGGATATAAAGAGGCTCAGGTAGCGGAAGATGCGGATGCCGAGCGCCACCGGCCAGCGCTCATAATAGTCCTCCGGGGACTGCATAAAGCAGCTGAGGGTGACGGGTACCGAAAGGGCAAACGGCGTGCCGTCCGTCAGAATTGTAACTTTGCCTTCCAAGAGGTTGGCTACCGACCGGTCCGGGCGCTCGGTATGGCCCACTTGGGGGAAAGGAGAAAAGGGAGCGTCCTCGATGAGTTCCTCCAGATAGTTGCTCTCCAGCACCCCGTCGATCTTGATGCGCATGAGGCGCCGGCGCACTTCCTCCACCAACTTATCATTGGCCAGACCTTTGATGTAAACGATGGCCACTTGAGTATTGGTGATATCCCCCAGGACCAGGTGCTCGATGCGCAAATTGGGGTGGCGCAAGCGGCGGCGGATGAGGGAGGTATTAGTGCGCAGGTTCTCCACGTAGCCCTCGCGCGGGCCGCGTATCACGGTCTCGGTGTCCGGCTCGCTTATCGCCCTCTTCTCCCAGCCCTTAGTGTCGATGAGTAGAGCCTGGCCCCACTCCTCACCGAACAGGCAGGTCTCGCCGTTGAGGAGAGCAGTCACCACGGCGCCCACGGTACGGGCGGTCTTGATCTCGCCCATGGGCAGGCCAGACTCTTCCCAACGCTTTAGGCTGGCTCCAAGTTCGATACCGGCGCGTTCGACCAACGGCCGCTTCAGGAGAAGGCTGTCCAAAACTTTTTCCACCTGACTTTTGTCGGCAAGGCCGTCCACATAGATGGCCACCAAAGGACTACCATCGAGTTTGACTTCACGGCTTATCACATCGGGGCAGTTACCAAACGTTTCTTTGACGAGCTTGACGGCCGCGGTGAGGACCGGTGGAATTGGGGTTTTGGCCAGCTCTCCCAGCACGGCCTCCGGTTTGGGCAGTTTCAGCTTCCACTCCGGCCGACGCCTTTTAAACATCCAACGTAAGAAACCCATTAGCGGCGGGTTCCCTCCTCGCTTTAGCACCAGGCATCATAAATCTTGCCCCTATAACATCCACGGCGCTGGCAAGTTCCATTCGTCGAAGCGTAGTATCACCATCGGGCCGGCGCTTGATACGCGGCCACTTATAACCACAGGGCTGAGAGGGTATGCTAGGAGATAACGCCTACGTGTAAGTTCGCCCACCCAGGGCAGAAAGCGGAGGAAGAGGAAGGTGCGCGAAGAAGGGCGGATTTCAACTTGGCAACTAGCCACTCTCCTCGGCTCATTTCTTATTGGCAGCTCCACCATATTGTTTCCTACCGCTAAGGCCCGGCAGGACAGCTGGCTGGCCGTGCTCGTAGCCCTCGTCGCCGGGGTGGGAGCCAGCTGGCTCTGGCTCACCCTGACTCGAATCCAGGAAGCACCTGCGGTTAGCGGCATCCTTCTCACCCTCGGCCCCTATCTCGGCATCCCGCTGGCTATCTTGTATCTATGGTACTACTTACACCTGGGTGCCTTGGTGGTCCGCAACATCAGTGAGATCTATGTAACTGCTGTGATGCCGGAGACGCCTATAGTGGTGTTCACTGGTATCCTCGTGTTCCTTGCCGCCTTAGCGGTAAGAGGCGGTGTAGAAGTGCTGGGACGTTTGGCTGAGCTTCTCTTCCCCCTACTCGTTTTGGCTATTCTGACAGGCCATATCCTGATCGTATCCACGCCTCGGCTCGTCCGCTGGGAGTACCTGCTTCCCGTTCTCGAAAACGGTTTCGCGCCGGTGCTGCAGGCCGCTCTCAGCATGTTCGCCTTCCCCTTCGGGGAAACGGTGCTGTTCGTCAACCTCGTGCCCTTCACTTTGAATAAAGCCTGCGCCGGTCGGCCGGTGATTATCTCCACTATCGGGGTCGGCCTCCTGCTTACCGTAGTCGCCGCCTTGCACACCGCCACCCTGGGAGCCGACGTGCCGCGCGTTAATTTTCCAGGCTTGGCTTTGCTGCATGAAGTGAACGTAGGTGACTTTGTTACGCGCATGGAAGTTCTAGGGATTTTTGTCTGGACCTTCGGTACCTTCCTTAAAATCGGCGTCTGCTATTGGGCGCTGGCCCTGGGCCTGGCCGAACTCCTCGGTTTAGAAGACTATCGCGTGTTGGTATTGCCGCTAGGGGTCATTATGGCTTCCCTCTCCATTTTGGTCTATGATACCTTTGCTGCCATGACCACGGTAGCGACCAGCCTCTATCCTTTTTACGCTTTTCCCTTCCAGGTGCTGTTTCCGCTGCTCCTTCTTCTGGTTGCTTTCTTGCGGCGACAAAAAAAGAAAGCAGTTCGGCCTGACCCCAAGATGGCACGGAAGGAGCAGTAGCCGTGAGAAAGCTCTCCCTTTCTTCCTGTTGGAGCCGCGCTAGTCCTTACAGTTGCTATCTTAAGGAGGCAGACGGACAAGAGTAGAGGGGGTAAAAGGCCAAAAAGTAAGGGCGATTGCCTACAACGGTGTAGGCAGTCGCCCTTAGGCCGTGGCTGCGCCTCCCGAAGGGGCCTCCCTAGTTTCTGCGGCCGGTTTTTGAGGTGCCGGCAGGAGCGCCTCCTGCAGCACCTCGTCCATATTTTTAACAAAGACGAAGCGCAGGCCCCGTCGGACGTGGCGAGGGATTTCCTCCAGGTCCTTACGGTTTTCCTCGGGAAGGATCACCGTCTTTATTCCCGCCCGGTGGGCGGCCAGCACCTTTTCTTTGACGCCTCCTACCGGTAAAACCCGCCCGCGCAGGGTAATCTCTCCCGTCATCGCCACCTCCCGGCGGACCGGACGGCCCGACAAGGCCGAAGCTAAGGCTGTGGCCATGGTGATCCCGGCCGAAGGTCCATCCTTGGGTATGGCCCCTTCCGGCACGTGGATGTGGACGTCCTGTTTCTCGTGGAAATCCTCCGGGATGCCGAGCTCCCGGGCCCGGGAGCGAATGTAGGTGTAACCCGCCTGCGCCGACTCGCGCATCACGTCGCCCAGCTGGCCGGTAAGCATAAGATTGCCCTTGCCGCGCATGATGCTAACCTCGACGCTCAGCACGTCTCCTCCCACTTCAGTCCAGGCAAGGCCCGTAGCCACTCCTACTTCGTCCGTCTTTTCCGCCAGCCCGAAGCGGTAACGCGGCGGGCCTAAGAAGGTATTGAGGTTGCGGGAAGTGATACGCACCTCTTTTACCCGGCCCTGGACGATTTCCCGTGCCGCCTTACGGCAGAGCGTGGCAATAGAGCGTTCTAAGTTCCGCACGCCTGCTTCGCGGGTGTACTCGCGAATGAGGGCCTTGATGGTGTTGTCGGAAATGGATATCTGCTCGGGCTTTAGGCCGTGTTCCCGAATCTGCTTGGGGAGAAGGAAGCTACGGCCGATGTGGACTTTTTCTTCCTCGGTGTACCCGGGAAGGTTGATTACTTCCATACGGTCCAGGAGCGCCCGCGGAATGGTATGGGTGCTGTTGGCCGTGGTAATAAAGAGGACGCGCGAGAGGTCGAAGGGAAGCTCAATATAATGGTCGCTGAAGGAATTATTCTGTTCCGGATCTAGAACTTCCAGGAGGGCCGCCGACGGGTCGCCGCGAAAATCCATACTCATTTTGTCAATTTCGTCGAGGAGAAAGACGGGGTTTTTCGAACCCGCCTGGCGCATTCCTTGAATGATGCGCCCCGGAAGCGCGCCTACATAAGTGCGCCGGTGGCCGCGGATCTCTGCCTCATCGCGTACACCACCGAGCGAGATGCGGACAAAGCGGCGCTGCATGGCTCGGGCGACGGACTTGGCCAGCGAAGTTTTGCCAACGCCCGGCGGCCCGACCAGGCAGAGAATGGGGCCTTTCATCTTTTCGGCCAGTTTGCGCACGGCCAGGTACTCCAGGATGCGCTCTTTGACCTTCTTAAGGCCGTAGTGGTCTTCGTTGAGGATTCGTTCCGCCTGGTCGAGGTCCAAGCGGTCCTCGGTCTGCACTTCCCAGGGAAGGGCCAGGAGCCACTCTAAGTAGGTACGCACTACTACCGCTTCGGCAGCCATAGGGGGCATCTTGCCGAGGCGGTCTGCCTCCTTCTCCGCCTTTTCCCTTACCTCAGGCGGGAGGGCGGCGGCAGCAATGCGCTGTTTAAACTCCTGGGCTTCATTCTCTTCTTCGTCTCGCTCGCCTAATTCTTTCTGGATGGCCTTGAGCTGCTCGCGCAGGTAGTATTCCTTTTGGGTTTTTTCCATCTGCTTGCGGACACGTGCTCCGATTTTGCGCTCCAGCTCAAGAATCTCCAGCTCTCGACTTAGAATGGTGTAGAGCGTCTCCAGGCGTTCGACCAGATCTACAGCTTCGAGAAGCTTTTGTTTATCCTCCTGCTTAAGGTTGATATGGGCGCCGATGATGTCGGCCAAGCGCCCGGGGTCCTCGATGGAAACGATGGAAACCACCGTTTCCGCCGGAATCTTCTTGGAGAGCTTCACATACTGCTCGAACTGGAAAATGACGCTGCGCGTAAGCGCCTCAATTTCGGCGCTCTCCACCGGCTGCTCGGTATATTCTTCGCAGTCCACTAGATAAAACTTCTCGCCGTCCAGAAAGGTAAGGATTCGGGCGCGGGCAATCCCCTCCACCAGGACGCGGATGGTACCGCCTGGAATCTTAATGAGCTGCTTAATCTCGGCCACGGTGCCTACCCGGTAGATGTCTTCCGGGCGCGGGTCGTCGATGCGCGGGTCCTTCTGCGTGGCCAAGAGGATTTGCTTGTCCTGCACCATGGCCTCTTCCATCGCCGCAATGGATTTCTCGCGGCCCACGTCTAAGTGGACCACCATGTAGGGAAAGACCAAGATACCCCTGAGCGGCAGAAGGGGCAGTTGGCGCCTGGTGGCTTGTACAGCCATCGTGTCACCTCTTTTGCCTAGGGTTGGGTTCCTAGTTCGGCTAAAGTTTGAACTCAATTCCAATAGGCTCAGGAAAGAAGGCGTGTCCTAGTATATTGTATCATAGACGGGTAGAAAAAAAGAAGCGCCGCCGAGGCCGTTAGCGGGCAGGGAGCAGGGCGGCCAGAGGAAGCTCCGGCCGGGCGCGGCCTTGAAGCACCAAGGCCTCGTCCAGGACTTCGTCCAGGGTTTTCACCGGTACAACGGCTATGTCGGTGTAATTGGCGAAGAGTTCCTGCCAGTTTTCCGCGGGGATGATCACCTTTTTGGCGCCGGCCTGGCGGGCGGCCTCGATCTTGGCGGAAATGCCACCCACCGGCTTAACAAAGCCCCGAATGGAAATTTCGCCGGTGAGGGCCACGGTGTTGTCGATGGGGATGCCGGTGAGGGCCGAGTAAATGGCGGTGGCCATGCTGACGCCGGCGGAAGGACCGTCCATGGGAATACCGCCGGGGAAGTTGACGTGAATGTCGTAGTCGGCCGGGTTAAAACGCAGGTAATGGCGCAGCACAGTGAGCACGTTTTCCACCGACCCGCGGGCCATGCTCTTGCGGCGCACCACGTGCCCCGGGTTCCCCAGCTCTTCCTCTTCGATAACGCCGGTCACCGTAATGCGCCCGGTACCAGGGGTTACAGGAAAGGCCGTAACCTCAATCTCCAGCAGGGTGCCTAAGTTGGCCCCGTAGACGGCCAAACCATTGGCGTAGCCTACCTGAGGTGTGGCCGGCACTTTCTTTTCCGGCCGGCGGGAGTACTGGCCGCTGTTCACTACCCATTCCACATCTTCTGTGCGGATTTCGCGGCGGCCCTCTCCCATGGCAATTCCGGCCGCGATCTGAATGATGTTTACCGCCTCGCGGCCGTTTTTGGCGTAGCTCGCCACCACGTGCACCGCCCCTTCCTGCAGAGGGTAACCGATCTTGCGGGCAGCATTGGTGGCGATGATCTCGATCTCGTTCGGAAGAAGAGCGCGGAAGAACACCTCCACGCAGCGCGAGCGCAGGGCCGGGGGCAGTTCCTCGGGGCTGCGCGTCGTCGCCCCTACCAGGCGAAAGTCAGCCGGCAGCCCGTTTTGGAAGATGTCGTGAATGTGGCTGGGGATATTCGGGTCTTCGGAGTTGTAATAGGCGCTTTCCAGAAAAACGCGCCGATCCTCCAAAACTTTGAGCAGCTTGTTCATCTGGATAGGGTGAAGTTCGCCGATCTCGTCGATGAAGAGGAGGCCACCGTGGGCTTTGGTAACGGCGCCCGGTTTGGGCTGGGGAATCCCGGCAATACCCAGGGGGCCGGCTCCTTGGTAAATGGGGTCGTGCACCGAGCCTAAAAGCGGGTCGGCTATGCCGCGCTCGTCGAAGCGGGCGGTAGTCGCATCGATCTCGGTAAATTTAGCCGTACTCTTAAAGGGGGAAAGCGGGTTGCGCTTGGCCTCTTCCAGTACCAGGCGGGCCGCAGCCGTCTTGCCCACGCCGGGTGGGCCGTAGATGAGAACGTGTTGCGGGTTCGGCCCGCAGAGCGCAGCCCTGAGCGCCTTGAGCCCTTCCTCCTGCCCGATAATTTCTGCAAAACTGGTAGGCCGGGTGCGCTCGGAAAGAGGTTCGCTTAGGGAAATCGCCCTAAGTTCCCTGAGCTTCTCTAATTCCTTGCGGGACTCCCGCTCCACGGCAACCCTGCTCCCCTGCTGCGACCGCAAGAGGTTCCAGAAGTAGATTCCGATGACGATGGCAAAAAAGATCTGGACAACTCCTAAAAAGCTGCCCAGACCGGGACTTAAAGCCATGGCCGGTCCTCCCTTCCGCAGCCTGGGGTTAGTATTGCCTGGGCAGCAGGGAAATATAAGGGCGACCGGCCAATAAAAAAGGCGCGTTTGGCGCGCCCTTTTTCGATCTTAGGCCGAGGCTTCGCGCTTGCGGCCCTTGCGCTCCTGCAGAACCACCACCGGCGGTTCGCGTTTTTCCACCGTGTCCTTGGTTATCTGCACCTTAACCACGTCGTTTCGCGAAGGAATGTCGTACATCACGTCCAACATGATTTCTTCCAAGATGGCCCTCAGCCCGCGTGCGCCCGTGTTGCGCTTGATGGCCTCGGCGGCAATGGCCCGCAGGGCCTCCGGCTCAAACTCCAGTTTGGTGCCGTCGAGCTCGAAGAACTTCTGGTACTGGCGCACCAGGGCGTTCTTAGGTTCGGTCAAGACGCGGACGAGAGCATCTTCGTCGAGGGCATCCAGGGTGACGATGATCGGCACGCGTCCGACAAACTCGGGGATGAGCCCGAACTTCAAGAGGTCTTCGGGCATGATATGCTTTAATATCTCCCCGATCTTCAGGTCCTTCTTCCCCCTGATATCTGCGCCGAACCCGAGAGACTTCTGGTTGATGCGGTTTAGGATGATCTTTTCAATGCCTTCGAAGGCTCCGCCGACGATGAAGAGGATGTTGGTGGTATCGATCTGGATGAACTCCTGGTGCGGGTGTTTCCGCCCGCCTTGAGGCGGCACGCTGGCTACCGTGCCCTCCAGGATTTTGAGGAGGGCTTGCTGCACACCTTCGCCGGAGACGTCGCGCGTAATGGACGGGTTCTCGGACTTACGGGCAATCTTATCGATCTCGTCGATATAGACGATACCTTTTTCAGCCTTCTCGATGTCGTAGTCGGCCGCCTGAATGAGCTTGAGAAGGATATTTTCCACATCCTCGCCTACATAGCCGGCCTCGGTGAGGGAGGTGGCATCGGCGATGGCAAAGGGCACGTTGAGGATCTTGGCCAGGGTTTGCGCCAGCAGGGTCTTGCCCGACCCGGTAGGCCCGAGCATAATGATGTTGCTCTTTTGCAATTCCACATCGTCAACCCGGGCACCCACGTTAATGCGCTTGTAGTGGTTGTAAACGGCCACCGCAAGGATCTTCTTGGCCCGTTCTTGCGAAACCACGTACTGATCCAGGATGGCGGCGATTTCCTTCGGCTTAGGGATGTCCTTCAGTTCGAGCTCCAGGTCGTCCGACAGCTCTTCTTCGATGATTTCGTTGCAGAGCTCAATACACTCGTCACAGATGTAGACGCCGGGGCCGGCCACGAGCTTGCGCACCTGATCCTGCGTTTTACCGCAGAAGGAGCACTTCAGCTGGCCCTTCTCGTCGGTGAATTTGAACATGGTTTCCCCCCCTTACACCTTGACACCTCGCCGCACCATCACCTCGTCGATCAGGCCGTACTCCTTGGCTTCCTGAACGGACATGAAATAGTCGCGGTCGGTATCGCGCTCGATGCGTTCCAGCGGTTGGCCGGTGTGCTTGGAAAGGATATGGTTCAGAACCTCACGCATCCGGAGAATCTCTTTCGCGTGGATGGCGATGTCCGCCGCCTGCCCCTGTACGCCGCCCAACGGCTGGTGAATCATAATGCGGGCATTGGGCAGGGCGAACCGCTTCCCTTTTGTCCCGGCCGCCAAAAGCACTGCGCCCATGCTGGCCGCCAGGCCCATGCAGATAGTGCTGACGTTTGGCCGGATGTACTGCATAGTATCGTAGATGGCCAGGCCGGCAGGCACTGAGCCACCAGGAGTATTAATGTAAAGGAAGATGTCCTTATCCGGATCTTCCGCCTCGAGGAAGAGCATCTGGGCGATCACAATATTAGCCACGGCATCGTCGATAACGTCCCCCAGGAAGATGATGCGGTCCTTGAGGAGCCGGGAATAAATGTCGTACGCCCGTTCACCACGATTGGTCTGCTCTACTACCATTGGAACCAGGGTTGTCATGCGTCCACCCCCCAAAAGTTTTTGCCGCGTCGTCCTCCACTTCTAATCATCAACCCTGCCCAGGCTTCCCTGCGGTGTGCATGCCTCGTAACCTTGCCGCAGCTCGTCCCGAGGGGGGTTTCAACCTGTTTAACGCCAGTGGCGCCGATATAACCCAAGTCTTCCCGAAATGCGCTTTCTTTACTCGCCGCCCGCAGCAGCCGGCTTCTCCTCTGCCTGTGCAGGCTCGCCTTGAGGCGCGGAGGCCTGGCCCGGTTCGGCTTCCGTTACCTTGGCATGCTCGAGCAGGAAAGACACCACTTCCTCCCGCAGAAGGCTTCGTTCCAGCGCCGCCTGCGTGCCGTTTTCGGCCCAGCGGGCCTTCAGCTTCTCCGGCTCTTTGCTCGGGGCCGCCATGGCGTCCAAGGCTGCTTCAAGCTTCTCCGGCTTGACGGATAAGGCTTCGGCCTTGGCAATGGCATCGAGCACGAGTTCGGTTTTTACCTGCTCCTTGGCCGCCGGTCTAAACTCTTCTTCTACCTTTTCCGGCGTGGTGTTCTTGAGCTCGCAGTATTTCTCCAGGCTCAACCCGCGGTGCTCCAGCTCGTGTACGAAGTTATGGAACAAAGTATGGGCCCGGCGGGCAATGAGCACTTCTGGAACGTCCACCTCGGCGCCTGCCACTGCTGCACGCACTACTTGGTTTTCCATGTCCTCCCGCACGCGGCGCTCGGCGGCCTTGGTCAGGCGCTCCTTGATGTTTTCTTTAAGCTCGGCTAGCGTGCCGAACTCGCTCACGTCCTTGGCAAACTCATCGTCAAGGGGCGCCAGCCGCTTCTTGTGGACTTCCTTTACCGTAACGTTGAAAACGGCTTCTTTGCCTGCCACCTCACGGACGTTAAAATTCTCCGGCAGGCTAACCTTCACTTCCCGCGTTTCGCCCTTGCGAACCCCCTCCAAGCCCTGGCTCAGGCCGGGGAAGTATCCTGGCGTACCGATCACAAGCGGCATGTTCTCTGCCCGGCTGCCTTCGAAAGGCTGGCCGTCTACGGTAGCCGTAAAGTCCACCATCACCAGATCCCCAGAAGCAGCCGGTTCTTCCGAAGCGGCAAAAGTAGCGTGCCGCTCCTGGAGATCCTTCAGTACGGCGTCCACTTGGGAGTCGGTGATCTCAATCTTCTCTTTAGTGACGGCAAGGCCTTTGTATTCGCCAAGCTTGACCTCAGGCCTAACTTCCACCGTAGCTTTAAAGACCAGAGGCTGGTCTTCCTCTATTTTAACCACTTCAACCTCAGGCTTGTCAATGGGGTCTAGCCCCTCGGCTTCCACGGCCTGGCTGTAGGCCTCAGGAATGAGCAACTCGAGGGCTTCATCGTAGATGACCTCTTTGCCCAGCCGCGCTTCCAAAATGGGACGCGGCACCCGGCCGGGACGGAAGCCCGGCACTTTAACCCGCCGGCTTAGGGAACGCACCGCAGTTTCAATGGCAGCGTTTACCCTGTCTTTCTCGACTTCTACCTCCAAACGCACCTTGTTCTTCTCCAACCGTTCCAGCCTGACGTTCAATCGGAAACCTCCTCACCAATTTATATGTCATTTGCCTGCAATTGTACTACAAGCGCAATCCGCGCGGGGACAAATTCTTAATTCACCTCACGTAGTATAACTTCTACGTGTAGGAAAATTCTCCTTCAGCTAAGTAGCCAGCGAATCCCAGTTTAAACGGTACACAGAACAAAGCGAAGTCCCGGCGGACACCGGGACTTGGAGGTCCGGAGAGATGCAGCGCAAGCAGCATCTAGTTCATTTTAGCATTCCGCTTCTCAACCTGCAAGGGCCTGACCGGAGCTCGTCCGGTACTTTCGGTGCACCGCCTGCGTCGCTTAGAAGCCGGGTCAGGCCTGGGCCGCGCTTCTGGTGCGGGGCCAGAATCGCTCCAGGCGCTCGGCCACGGCCCAGGCAAAGGCCTGCGTGCCGACGCTCTGGCCGGCCGCCGAAGCCAGGTCCGGTGTGTGAATTCCTTCGCTCAAGGTGGCGGCAACCGCCGCCTCGATGGCCGCAGCCTCATCCGGCAAATTAAGGGAGTAGCGCAGCATGAGCGCGGCCGCCAGAATGGCTCCCACGGGGTTCGCTTTGTCCAGGCCGGCCAGACCGGGAGCAGAACCGTGTACGGGCTCGTAAAGGCCGGGGCCGCCTTCGCCCAGGCTGGCCGACGGCAGGAGCCCAAGCGAGCCGGCCAAAGCCCCGCCAAGGTCGCTTAAGATATCGCCGAACAAGTTTTCGGTGACGATCACATCGAATTCCTGCGGCGCCGCCACAAGGCGCATGGCGCAGGCATCCACATACAGGTGCCGCACCTCCACCTCGGGGAAGGCCGCGGCCACCTCCTCCACCACCTCCCGCCACAGGAGCGACGTGGCCAGCACGTTGGCCTTGTCCACGGAGGTCAGCCGCGCCCGCCGCCCGGCCGCCCGCGCGCGGCTGCGGGCCAAGTGAAAGGCCAACCGGACGACCCGGCGGATTTCCGAGGTGGTGTAAAGCAGCGCATCGCTGGCCTGTTCTTCCCCCGGGCGCACTTCGACCCGCTCGTGGGCGCCAAAATAGGCTCCACCGGTTAGTTCGCGCACGAAGAGTATGTCGGCGCCCCTGCCGATGACCTCGGGCTTAAGCGGCGAGTGCCCGCTGAGATGGGGCAGGACGCGCACGGGCCGCAGGTTGGCAAAGACGCCGAGCGCCCGCCTAAGCTCAAGGAGTCCCCTTTCCGGGCGGCGTTCAGGCGGCTCGCTGTCCCAGCGCGGTCCGCCCACCGCGCCGAGGAGCACGGCGTCACTGGCCAGCGCCCCTTCGAGCGTCGCCGGCGGCAGTGGGGTTCCTTCCCGGTCAATGGCCGCCCCGCCAACCAGGTATTCGGTAAAGCTGAACAAAGCCCGGCCGGCTAGGGCCTCCGCCTGACGAAGCACGAGGAGGGCCGCATCCACGACTTCCGGCCCCACGCCGTCGCCTTTCAGAACGGCGATGCGCGCCAAGAATGGAGTTTCACTTTTCTTGTTCTGGGCGAGGCGTCTCTTAACGTAGGCCGGAAGCCCTCCAGCATTTAGAATGTCTTGGACGTAACGGGGAAATGGAGCAGCCTGGTAAGTTTTGTCGCGCGTCTTATTGTAGATGGTTCCCGCAGCCAGGTCCAGTTCCAACTCATCGCCCGTTTCGCACCCGGCTACGGCCTCGGGACAAGCCAGGATCGGAAGCCCGATGTTTATGGCATTGCGGTAGAAAATCCGCGCAAAAGAGGCGGCAATCACCGCGCTTACGCCGGCCGCCTGGAGGGCCAGCGGGGCGTGCTCGCGGGAACTCCCGCAGCCAAAATTCTTGCCGGCAACTAGGATGTCGCCGGGCTGGACCCGGCCGGCGAAGGCCGGGTCCAGATCCTCCAGGCAGTGACGGGCGAGCTCCTCTTTCTGAAAGGTATTAAGGTAACGGGCCGGGATGATGCGGTCCGTATCGATGTCGTCGCCGTATTTCCATACCCGACCGCTCAGCTTATCCGCCATCGGCTCTTCCCCCTTTAAAGCTAAAGAGCACCCTCGTAGCTTCTCATACTGCCTCGGCACTCCTAAGCGACACTGCCAACTTTAAGTTGCCCGTCGGGCAGGGCCGCTTTTTATACGTCGGCCGGGTGAGCGATATGTCCCGAAACTGCGGTGGCCGCCGCTACGGCCGGCCCGGCCAGATAAACCTCGCTGGTCGGGTGGCCCATCCGGCCTACGAAGTTGCGGTTGGTGGTAGCCAAACACCTCTCGCCGGCCGCCAAGATGCCCATGTAACCGCCCAGGCACGGGCCGCAGGTGGGCGTGGACACGACGGCACCGGCAGAGAGGAAGATCTCGATCAGCCCTTCCCGCAGGGCAGTAAGATACACGGCCTGCGTAGCGGGGATGACGATGAGGCGCGTTTCGGGGTGAACCCGCCGGCCTTTCAGAATTTGCGCCGCTACCCTTAGGTCTTCCAAGCGACCGTTGGTGCAGGAGCCGATGACCACCTGGTCGATCTTTACCCCTGCAAGCTCGCGAACACCGTGTACGTTAGACGGAAGGTGCGGTGCGGCGACTTGCGGCTCCAGCCCGGTCACATCGAATTCGTAAACGGCGGCATAGGAAGCGTCCGGATCGCTCCGGTACACCTTAAAGGGCCATTTGGCCCGGGCGTTGACGTACGCCAGCGTGGTCTCGTCCGGCGCGATGATCCCGTTCTTGGCCCCGGCCTCCACCGCCATATTGCACAGGGTGAGCCGTCCATCAACGGACAAATTGTCGATTACCTCGCCGCTAAATTCCATGGCCTTATACAGAGCTCCATCCACACCAATCTGGCCAATGGTGTAAAGGATAAGATCTTTCGCTCCCACGTACGGCGCCGGGCGGCCGCGATAGACGAAGCGAATGGTTTCCGGCACCTTGAACCAGATCTCGCCCAGCGCCCAGGCTGCGGCCAGATCCGTGCTGCCCACCCCCGTGGCGAACGCTCCCAGGCCGCCGTACGTGCAGGTATGGGAATCGGCCCCGATGATCACCTGCCCCGGCAGCGCCAGCCCCTCTTCCGGCAGCAGCGCATGTTCGATTCCCATCTCACCCACCTCATAGTAGTGGGTAAGGTGCTGCTCCCGGGCGAAGGTGCGCAGGATTTTGGCCTGCTCGGCCGATTTAATGTCCTTGTTCGGCACAAAGTGATCGGGAACGAGCACCACGCGCTCGCGGTCAAAAACCTTCTCGGCGCCCATGCCGTAGAACTCTTTGATCGCCACCGGGCCGGTGATGTCGTTGGCCAAGGCCAGGTCGATTTTGACGCTGACAATTTCCCCCGGCCGCACCGCCTCCCGGCCCGCGTGGGCGGCCAGGATCTTCTCCGTTATCGTCAGCCCCAACGCTTATTCTCCTCCCCCGAGTTTTTTCTCACCGCGCCCCTTCCGCCAAGGTCGCCTTCTTTTCACTCCCGGTCTTCGAGGCGGCCAGGAGCTTGTTCAGGGCGGCAGCATAGGCGCGGGCCGAAGCCTCAACCACATCGGGCGCCAGACCTCTACCGGTGTAGCTCTCTCCCTCCCACTCCAACCGGACGGTAGCTTCTCCCAGGGCGTCACCGCCGGCCGTCACCGCCTTAAGCGAATACTCCCGAAGTTCCGGGCTTATGCCCACCGCCCGGTTTAGCGCCTGGTAGACGGCGTGCACCGGGCCGTTTCCCGTGGCGGCCTCCGTCCGCCTTTCCCCACGGAAAATCACCGAAACTTGAGCCATGGGCACGGTTTGGTTCCCGCTCGTCACCTGAAAAGATTCCAGCGCAAGTTCACCTGCCTCAACCGGAAGTTCGGCCTGGACGATGGCCTCGAGATCCCGCTCGGTGATCTCTTTCTTGCGGTCGGCCACCTCTTTGAAGCGGGTGAAGGCCCGCTCGAGTTCCTCGTCGCTGAGGTTATAACCCAAGGCGGCGAGGCGTTCGCGGAAGGCATGGCGGCCCGAGTGCTTGCCCAGCACGAGGCGGTTTGACGCCAACCCGATGTCCTCCGGGCGCATGATCTCGTAGGTGGTGCGCTCCTTAAGGACGCCGTCTTGGTGAATACCCGATTCGTGGGCGAAGGCGTTGGCACCGACGACGGCCTTATTCGGCTGCACAGGCATTCCGGTGAGCCGCTCCACCAGGAGGCTGGTGCGGCTGATCTCGGGAGTATACACCGACGACGTGCGGCCGTACTGGTCGGCCCGTGTCTTCAACGCCATGACCACCTCTTCCAGCGAGGCATTGCCGGCCCGTTCGCCGATCCCGTTTATCGTGCACTCGACCTGGTCCGCCCCGGCCGCCACCGCCGCCAGAGAATTGGCTACGGCCAGACCCAGGTCGTTATGGCAGTGCACGCTGAAGGTCACTTTGTCCGCCCCGGCCACCTTTTCGCGCAGGAAGGTAATGAGCCGGAAAAACTCCTCCGGCGTGGTGTAACCGACGGTGTCCGGAACGTTGATGGTGGTAGCGCCGGCGGCAATTACGGCGCTGAAGATTTCCACCAGAAACTCCGGGTCGGAACGTGTGGCATCTTCGGCCGAAAACTCTACGTCCGGCGTGAAGGACTTGGCCAGCTCTACCGCCGCCACCGCCGCCTTGAGCACCTCTGCAGGGGTTTTACGGAGCTTGTATTTCATATGAATGGGGGAAGTAGCGATAAAGGTGTGGATGCGCGGTTTCTCCGCTTCGGCAACAGCCTCCCAGGCCCGCTCGATATCCGCACGTGCCGCGCGGGCCAGGGCGCAAATCACCGGCCCCTTCACCTCCGCAGCAATGGCTTTGACTGCCGCGAAGTCCCCCGGGGAAGTGATGGGAAAACCCGCCTCAATGACGTCTACTCTGAGGCGCGCCAGCTGGCGGGCAATCTCGAGCTTCTCCGCAACCGTAAGGCTTACGCCGGGAGACTGTTCGCCGTCGCGCAGGGTAGTATCGAAGATGATGACCGGTCGTCTGCTTTTTTCTTCGGACATCGCCTGCACCTCCTCGCCGATAGCAAGAAGGCTTCCGCCTCGCAAGAGACGGAAGCCTTCTTCCGCGGTACCACTCTTCTTACCCTTTCCGCTCTGGCGAGATGAAAGCCCAAGCGCAAAGGGTCCCTTTAGGCCGTAACGGGGCTACCGTCCGGGCCTACTATTCTTCGGCCCGGAAGTTCCAGGGCGAGTAAGGGCCGGCGCAGGTACCGCCTTCCAGCGAAGCGGCGGCTCTCTGCAAACCTGCACCTTGCCCGTGCTCCCTGTCATCACCTTGTTTTTGATCCTAAGATTTGTTCTTGCCCGGCCAAGACTCGCCCGGAGCCTCCGGCGCGGCCCGCGCCCTACCTTCCTCCCATTTAAAAAGCCCTTCGCCTCCTGAGGAGACGAAGGGCTTACCCTCCGCGGTACCACTCCGTTTGGCCGGCCCGGCCGGCCCGCTCAACACGGCCCGTCGTACCCGGGTACGGCGGGTCGGCTTCCGTTAACGGGGAAGAGGCGCCCCAGCCTACATATCGGTGGGGGGCTCCAGGGTGAGTTTCGGCAGGTGCCGGGACCGCCTCGCACCAACCGGCGGCTCTCTTAGCCCTTTCCCTACCTACTTTCCCTGTCTTCGCCGGTAGATTTGTCAGTGATTTTACCACATTCCGGCCGCGCCGGTCAAGGGTTTTTTCGCGGGCGCGAAATTCAGGAAGGCTTTCGTAGCTACTGGCCTGACGCCAAAAGATGCGCTGTTCACTGGAACCAATCATGGCCCAACATTATCTTACTTAAGGTAGGATAGAGGTTCAATCAATTTCCCTTAGAACCCTGGAGATGCAACCCTCAATTATAACTAAGGAAGGATGAGTTGGAATGCTCGTGAACAGAAAGTACCAGGTAGTAGAGATAGCAGTTGTAGGGCTAATTCTAGGCTTGGTCTTTGTGATAAATACGATTGCTCCTGCTTCTCCTTCACACATGACGTATGCGCAATTCCTAGAACAGATGGGGTTAAGTATGAGAAATGCTAAAGACGCCCTGAAAGACAACCATGTAGTTGCAACCCTTAATGGTAAACCTATACCCTATTCGTATTTCGTCTTAAAATCCATTCATATGACCGAGGCAGCGAAGGCCAGAAATCAAAAAATTCCAGACAACTCAGCCGTTTTACAAGCTGTACTAAAAGACCAAGCATACATCCAACTGGCGGAAGACCTGAATCTCATGCCATCCGAAAAGGACTTGACGGAGTATTTAGAGTGGCAATTGCAGGGGGTCGAAAAGGCCGACAACAAAAACGAACTAGCGACATTTTTTCAGACTGCGGCAATTAACCCTCGCGAATACTTTTTTGAATATGCCCGGCCTTTTTACCTACTGGACTTGGTTAACAAAAACTTGATGAGTTATTACCAAGACCACAATCCAAGGCTTGAGAACGAACCAGAAAAAGACTATTACGAGCGTATTGCCAAGCTAATCGAAGAAACGGTGGATAAGAAGCTCCAAGAAAGCAAAGTCGAAGTTAAGGATACCGTCAGGTAACCTTTTCGGCGCCGGGCACCTTTTCCCTGCCGCGTGAGGCAGGCAGGAAAACTTAGGCAGCAAGGCGAATTGTTTGTCCTCAGTAATAAGGATGAATTCTCGGACAACCAGGAGGCGGGAACATGTTCTGGGCCTACACCGCCCTGGCCGGGCGGGTTGCTTTTCTCGGCGTTGAGCGGGTGATCGTGAAAAAGCTGGGGGAGGCGCGCGGCAGCGAGGAGGCCGCCTGCCTGTTCTTCGGTCTGGCGGCTGTCTTTCTTTTGCCGGTGCTCTTTTTCACCCGCTGGCCCGGCCCGGCCTTCCTGCCGGGTGTCATTGCCGCGGGTGCCCTCTATAGCATTGCCAACGTGTTTTACGTGCGCTCGCTCTCCGAAGGCGAGGTCTCCCTGGTGGCGCCCCTCCTCAGCCTGAGCACTTTTTTTCTACTGACGCTGGCAGTGGTCTTTCTCGGCGAGCCGCTCACCGCCACGAAGCTCGCCGGGACTGCCTGCCTGGTGCTGGGTGCTTCGCTCCTCGAGGAGGGGGCTTCGCTCCTAACTTCCTTGCGTAAACTCTTTGCCTATCGGCCGGCCCAGTACATGGTCATCTCCGCGCTCTTTACCGCCGCCGGTCGGGTGATCGACAAGCACCTCAATGCCAGCGTCAGCCCGCTCCTTTATGCCTTTGTCCTCAACCTGGTGGTGGGTCTGCTCCTGGCCGGGTACCTGGCCGTGCGTGGCCGCCGGGCAGCGGTGCTGAGCCTCCTTGCCGAACGCCCGGGTCCGGCCTTTTTAAGCGGGTTCGTCAACGCCTATTCTTATCTGCTCCTCCTCGTCGCCCTACGGTGGCTGGACGTTTCCGTAGCCGAGCCGGCCACATCGTGCTCCCTCCTTCTTTCCGTCCTCTTAGGATACCTGGTATACCGCGAGCCCATCCGCCGGCGCCTCCCGGCCGCAGCCCTCATAGTGGCCGGGGTGTGGCTGCTCTTGGCCTGACCCGGCCCTGCCACAAGGTCTAAGGCCCGGGTGCCTGCCCGGGCCTCACGCTTATTTGCCGGCCTGTTCTTTCACCTGCCCCCCGAAGTAGCGGGCTTCCAGTTGATCCTAACTTTAGCCACTTGGACAACTACTTGTCCAGAGAGGCGGCAGTGATGTCGGTGAGGACGTCCGCCGCGCCGGGATCGGTCGGATGTACGCCGGTCCAAGTCATATAGCCCGCAGCGCCACCAGTACGTCGAGCCGGGATAGAGATGCCTGAAATTTTCTTGGGAAACCGGGAACCAAATGCGCCGCTAAGTTGTCTTACTAGTAGAAGAATGATGAAGGGGCGGTTCCAGTGGGCTTTCCCGCTTACCAGAACGCATGAGAGCAGTCCGCAACCGGCAAGCGATGGACGCAGCTGGCCAAAAAGGGCAAGCGCTGGAATGTCACATGGGTGTAGCACATAGTTATGGAAGGAGGAAGGAACACCCATAAAACGAGCATTGGCGTTACTGGTTTGCTTAGTGATGTTGGCTACTGTGTCTCCACTGGCTTTTGCCGAAGGAGCAGCATCAAAACCACAAATAGTGAAAGCTTACCGTGTTACCGAAAACGGACTTCAGGAAGTGAGTATCCAAGAGTACCTGAACCACCCATGCGCCAAGGCTTCGGGTAACTACTCAGGTAGAAGCGCCGTCAAAGGAAACATTAATCCAACTGGGCGCATTACTGCTGATTGGTATCGATATGACGAAAGCGGCACCCAGGAGGAAGTGAGGTGCTCCGACCTGAGGGAACGGGTGAGTAGGTACATCGAAAACTACACTCAGTTACCCCAAACTTACTCGGGTAAGTACACTGCAGCCCAAGGGTACCAGATTAACATCTCTCTGACCACCGAAAAGTTCTCTGCCATCAAAGTCGGTGTGTCGTTCACTTGGGAAGATTATGCCTACGAAGAGAAAACAGAAGCCATGTCGGTAAATCCAGGGTGCAGAGGTTGGTGGGAGTTTGAACCAATAATGAACAACTCTTATGGTTATCTCAAGACATTTTAGCTGGCTAGGGGAACTAAAGACGCAGGAATGGGTGGATGCCTGGAGCCCGAACACGCTAAGTGATGGCCGGTTAGATGGCTACTTGCTGTACATGGAAGAACCGCTCTAGGCGCTTCTGCCTTGCCATAACGGGGGTAACTACGTAATTACCCAATCCTTTAGTTTTGAGGTGGCGCGATGAAGGGGTCTAGGATTGTAGCGGCGATATACCTTGTGGCGGGAATTTGGTTGTTGGGTCTCTCGATAATAGCCAGCAGGTTTTTATGGCTATATGAATTAGACATAGCAGGAGTAGGGGGGAAATGGTGGCAATGGCGAGAGTTTACATTAATGTACTGGCTGATACCGGCTAGTTTAATAGGCCTAGGCTTATGGGAATTCTCCAAGAAAGAGTAACCGACGGATATCTAAGGCCCGGGTACCTGCCCGGGCCTCACGCTTATTTGCCGGCTTGACCAGGAACCAAATGCGCAGCTAAAACATTTTTAATCTAGGCAAGCACAGAGACGATAGTGTTTCCGATCTTACTTCCGCAATCGTGGCAAGCACCAAACTAAAGCAGGCCTGGGTCAAGAAAGTACAAAAGTAAGTAGAACGGCCCCCGGGCTGAACGCAAGCATCTAACCATCGTCCTCCAACTTCGCCCGGGCGCTAGCCCCGGGTTTCCCTATGCCTAATAGCAAAAGGAATCGGCCCGCAGCAGGAGAATAAGTTAGGTGACCCACCTTGGAAGAGATTGGGGGATGGGCGGTGCTATTCGGTAAACGCGGCCCCTCCATCGATCTAAAACGGTTAATCTACGAAGAGCATTTTAACTCTGTCTACAGGGTAGCCCTCTACATAACACACGACCAAGTAGCAGCGGAGGACGTGGCGCAAGAGACTTTTAAGGTGGCCTTCGAACGGTATCATGAGCTGCGGGAGCCGGCCCGTTTAGGTGCGTGGCTGCGCGCGATAGCTGCCAACCTGGCCCGCAGTTCCTACAACAGCCGGCAAAGAGTCTTGCCCTCGGACCCGACTACTATCGAAGGCCGGGAGGCCGCAGGCCTTGAGACTGACGAGTTGCTGGAGCGCCGGGGGCTGCAGGCACAAGTCCGGGCAGCGCTGCAAGAACTGGACAAAGACTCCTTGGCCGTTCTGGTGCTCAAATACTACGATGAGTATGAAGTCGAGGAGATAGCGGACCTCCTGGGAGTGCCTATTGGGACCGTTAAATCCCGTTTGAGCCGGGCACGCGCCAAGCTAAGGGGTATTTTAGAGCGAAAAGGTATAACCGGGCAGGACAGACCTGCCGAGATGAGAGGTGCAACAAGGTGAGAAACGAAGAACTGGATCGGGCCATCAGGCGCCTCGTTCAGGCGGAGATAGATGGTTTAGAAGTGCCCCAAGACGCGCGGGAACGCGTCCGCAAAGCGCTAGGGCTGGAAAAAGAGCAGAAGGCACCATGGTTTTACCGTAAGGTGGCGGTTGATCTTACCTGTGCCCTGGCTGCACTTGTTCTTTCAGCATACCTGGTGTTCCCCAGCCAAGCTAAGGCAATAGGGCAGGTGGTGCTGAGTCGAATCGGCTACATCGTCAAAGACGCTCTCCGCAACATCAGTCAGGGGTACGGCAGAAACGGAGACCAAGCCCTATCCTCGCCCCAAGATCCGGAAAACAGCCGGACTGTATTTTCGACCCTGGAGGAAGCGCGCAACCGTTTGCCCTTTACCCTCTTTGTGCCCAAGTATCTTCCCAAGGATGCAAACCTGACCCAGATTCTCTTATCCGGCCAGGAACCGCTAATGACTGTACGGCTCATCTACAGCGGTAAAAAAGGCAGGCTGGTTCTTACCGAGTCCGGGCCGACTGACAACGCCGGATCGGGGATTGCCTATGATGCCGATGATACTGGCGTGAAGACAGTAGATATCGACGGCGTAAACGGCACCCTTCTGGCTAACAAGAACGGCCAGGTTCTCTTAAGCTGGTACAAAAATGGCATCGCCTACCAGATTGCCGGCACCTATCCCGAGGAAGAAATCCTGCGCGTTGCGCGCAGTCTGGCCGAACCGTGAAGGCCCAGCAAGAATGGGGGGGTCGTAGCATGAGGCTTCAGTCTAGAGTGGTCTTTTGGTTACTACTTGCGGCAATGGTTGTGACCCTGAGTCTTAGGTCACCGCACACAGCTGACCGATATGGTCTCTTGGCGCCCGAGGATCTCGACTTCTCCGTTTCACAGTCCCGCTTTGACGACAGTGCAGAGTATCTCGGATTTAGAGGGATTTCCTGGACGCAACCGCATGATGATCTATTAGAACTTATGAGGCGGACCGTAGTCATCAACCTTCATTGGAAGGTAAAAGCGGATAAAGTAGAGCAGAAGCCCTACTCTCATTCAGTTTATCTGGTGATTATTCCTCCGAGAGAACAACAATGGATTTATGCCGGCTGGGGCCCTAAGTGGCTTGATAACCAGGGTTACTATTTTCATACAGTTAGATCGTTGCCAGGTGAGATTGTGAATAGCTTAAAGAATGGTCCCTACGGGCAATGGATAGCTAATCTAGAACAGATTCCGTATGCTAAGGTGCTTCATCCGAGGTATTTTCTGCAGGGCTATACGAATGCAGTATTTGTGAACCAGTCGGAGTCCGTGCAGTATACACCATTCAAATATTACTTGATCTATTACAACTCTGAATTGAAAGCAGGCTGGGTTAAGGAAGCACAGGGATAAAAGTTCTGTGCTTTTAGGGAAAAACGGAGGGTTGACCATGTACGAAAGGAGAAAGATCCTCCCCTACTCGGTCGGGTTGTTGTCATGCTCCTCCTGCTTTACCTATTGGCCTTCACAACTCGTAAGGTCAACCAGGTTATCGGACGCACGGCCGAGTTCCCGCTCCTAGGTACTTACTGGGCACGCTTGTTACCCGAATTTATCCTCCTCGGCTTGGCCGGTTTCGTCCTGGCATTGCCCGACGATGGCCGAAAGCGGCGTATTTCTTGGCCGAAACTCCTGGTCTTGGGCTCACCTGCTCTTGTTATTGTTTTTTTGCCCTTCCTGTACTTTGGGCCGCTCGGGCGCCTTATGGGAAAGGCCATCCTGGAGCTGCTGCTTTTAGGCGGCCACGCTTCTGTTGGGAGTTTTTGGTTTGGGGTCGCTCTGGCGCTGAGTTTTGAGGATGAGACTGCCAAGGAGCAAATCTCCGGAGTTGAGTAGGTCCGACATCAAAGCGCCAATAACCTTCGGCGCCGGGTTCGCCGGAGCCTACTGTTACGGTCCCCAAGTTACGGTTAAGGAGGAACAATCGTTGATACACAAGTATAGACCTCTGGTAATTAGGTCTTCTTTGCTCTTATTAATCTTCCTCCTGCTGGGAACGGTGTTATGGAGAATAGATCTCGTCATTAAACGTACGGCAGATCTCCCGCTCCTAGGTCCACTTTTAGGCCCAACCTTGATACAGTTAGCGGTTCTAATCGTTGCAGGATTTATATTCGCCATGCCCGAAGGCATTCTGAGAAGCAGAATATGCTGGTCGAAGTTTTTGATTTTGTGTCTTCCGCCCATATGCGTTACTGCCGCGCCGTTTATCTATTTCCAAGTTTCTTCTTGGTTAGGATGGAATCTCAGCCCCTTCTTTTATCTAAGTGGCGGCGGAAGGTTCATTTTTGTAGGTCCAGGAGCCTTCTGGTTAGGCGCAGCTTTGGCCCTGAGCTTTAGGGAAACCTAGGAGCCTGTCCCCGTAAAAGTTTTCAAGAGGTCCAGTTTTAGTCTTCTCTTGCTTGTTTCCTTCCAGGAACTGTAACTGCCCGAGTGGTAAGTAACCTCTACAGGTTTTGCCAGCCTCGAGGATGCGAGCTACTAGTACTATCCGGACAAAACGAAGGTCTCCTTTTGACCATTCCACTCTACGGTAACCGGATAAGAGAGGTCCTCCGTAAAGGGAACACCATTGCCTCGATGGGACAAGGGGATGGTACCGTCTCTATTGAGCTTCGTTCTGCCGTCGGAGGAGCCGCTACCACGGTTAACTTGGTAGGTCACTATCCCTACCTCTTCCGGATTCTTTCCTGTATAGCGCAAGTACCCTTCTTCGGCACTGTAGCCCTCATGGTAGAGTCGACCCCTACTATCCTGCCAAAAATACGTGAAGTGGCGAATCTGTACCTCGCCTTCCCAATTCGTACTCTGCCCGCGCAGGACAACCCTCTTTCCACCGTTCAGCTGCCAAAATGCTTCTTTGATTCTGTTAAGCACTAGCTGTTTGCTTTTATCTTGAGCCGTCTGCCCGTAATCTGGGTCAAAATATACGATCAAGGTATTCTTGGCTGGAAGTGTGCAGGAAAGAGACCCTTGCCGCTGAAACCCTCGGGGCAAACGCAACACTGGTGTCAATGGATGTGACACCACTTTTTTCCGATCTTCAATCGTGGGGAATACGTACACGAAGACTCTTACCTCAGCGCCTTTGTTTGCGAATACCTGTGGCTCCAGTCCTCCGATGGCAAAGGCGTTCGGGTCGTCGATCGCTGAACGGTCTAAGGTCAGTTCCTCTCGGGCAAAGGCCCCGAGAACTTGTTCCAATGTAAGCAACGATGCTAGGTCATCTTCGCTTTGCTCGACCTTGTCGGTTTGTTCCTGGTTCGAGCCGAGTAGATTACTGCTTTGCTCTGAGCCGCAGCCGACCATAAGTAGGGCCAGAACGAGAAACAGAGTACCGGCAAGACGCTTCAATTGGTTCATCCCTCCTTCGAAAATACCCTCTAGCTAAGCTGCAGTCTCATCCTGCTTGGCTAGAGTAACCTTGTATCCCAAGGCCTCAAGGCGTGCCACTGCCCGAGAGACTGCGGCTCGTTCGTTCAGTTTATCAAAGTAATCGGGACCTAAGTCTTCGTAGGAGGTACCCCTCTTTAGCATGTGGTAGATAATCACGAGGATCGCGTGAGCGACAGCAACAGCAGCGCGGTTACCACCCCGACGAGCCGCAAGCCGGTGGTAGAGAGCGGATAGATAAGTCCCTTTTGTCCGTGCCGCAGCACGAGCTGCTCGGACCAGGGCTGCCCGGAGATGGGGGTTCCCCTTGCGTGTCTTGCCACTTCAGATGCTGGCCCATGACGCTATGTGCGCCTCGCTGGGAAACCGGCTCATGTCAACCCCGGTTTCTGCCAAAATCTCCTCGGCGTTGCGCCGACCCAGACCGTGAATCTCATCTACCCTCTTCAGGGCTTCCGCAAAAGGGCGCATCCGCTCCTCGATCTCCTTGTCCAGCCGGGCAATCTCCTGGTCGAGAAAATCGATGTGGCGTAGCTGGGACGCCAGCATCATACGCTGGTGGGGTCCCATTACACCTCGTAGCGCTTCCGCTAGTTTCTCCCGTTTCTTTTTCAAACGTCCTCGTGCCAAATCCGCCAGCTTTTCCGGGTTAGTCTCCCCTTGCACCAGGCACTCCAGTATCTCCCGGCCAGATTTGCCAAGCACGTCTGCAGCCACATCCCCCAGCTTGATATTGGCCCCTTCGAGTACCTTTTGAATACGATTTACCTCCCGAGATTGCTCCTCAATCAAACTGCGCCGGTAGCGTACCAGTTCTCTTAA
>JASKKP010000026.1 GCA_030154105.1 Bacillota bacterium | reverse complement strand
CATGTGCGGCCACGGCATGGTGGCCTTCTCGCTGGTGGAGCACTTGGTGGAGGAAGTAAAGGCCGGGCGCATTACGGTGGAACAGGCGGCCCGGGAGCTGGCCAAGCAGTGCGTTTGCGGGGTGTTTAACCCCGTGCGGGCGGCGGAGATTATCCGGAAGCTGCTGTAAGAGGTGAAGGCGATGGCCGTTAAGACACGCGCGGCGGTGCTGAAAGGACCGCACGACATCGAGCTTATCGAGCGCGAGCTGGTCTGCGGTCCGACCGAGGTGATCGTAAAAAACCACCTTATGGGCATTTGCGGCTCGGACAAAAATTTCTACCGGGGAAAGCTCCCGCCGAAGACCGCCGAGTTTCGCCAGGCACCCGCCTTTCCTTTCTACCTCGGCCACGAAAGCGGCGGTACGGTGGTTGAAGTGGGAAGCCGCGTCCACGAATACAGGGTGGGCGATAAGGTTATGGCCTTCGGTTGGAACAACAATTTTGCCGATTATTTCAAGGCCCCGGTGACGGACCTGCAGCCGGTTCCGGAAGGCCTCGATATGGACCTGGCATCCTTAGGAGAACCTATCGCCTGCGCCATGTTTGCCGGGATGGCGGCGCAGGTGAAGCTGGGGGATATAGTAGCGGTCTTCGGTGCCGGCTTCGCCGGGCAGATAATAGCCCAGTGTGCGAAGGCTTCCGGCGCCTACCGGGTGGTGGTGGTAGACGTCTGCGAAGGAAAGCTCCGCTTGGCCAAAGAGCTGGGAGCGGACTTTACCGTGAACGCCGCCGAAACGGACCCGGTAGCGGCCATTCTTGACCTCACCGGCGGAGTTGGGGCGGATGTGGTGGTAGAGGCGGCCGGGACGGAGGGGGCAATTAACCAAGCCACGCAGGCCCTGGCCCACGGCGGAAAGTTCGTCTTCTACAGCTGGGTGACGCAGCCGGTGCGCCTCGATATCTCCCGTTGGCACGACGACGGCTTCACCTTCATCAACGCTTGTTTGGTGCATCATACGCGGGAGGAACGCTTCATCTGGGCGCCGCGGGCCTTGCGGCCGGTGGCCCAGGGCTTGGTCAAGATCCGTCCCCTCATCACCCACGAGTTTAAACTCAGCGAGATCAAAGAAGCCTTCGCCCTGGTGGATAAAGACGACACGGCGGTAAAAGTGGTGCTTAGGCCCTAGGCAGGGGCCCTCGATGTCGTTCTGGCCCCACAAGATGTGGTGCAACCCGACCTGTTGTTTCTAAGCAGCGGTCGCCGCCAACGCTTGACGCCTAAGAACATCCAGGGTGCCCCCGATCTGGTGGTGGAGGTCATCTACGCGTTTCCCGCCGCCTGGACAAGAAGCTAAAGCGCGCCCTCTACAGCCGCTACGACGTGCTGGAATACTGGCTCTTTGATCCGGAACTGCGCATAGCTGAAATCTACCGCCGCGACACCGAGAACCGCCTAGTCCCCCCCCTCCTTCCCGGCTTCAACCTGGATATAGCTACCCTATGGCCGCAAGATGAAACACGAGCCGAAATATAATATTAGGCGCAGTCGAAAGCTACCTTTCCTCCCTCGGTGAAGAAGGCGGCCCGGACGGGCCGCCTTTATTCTTTGGCTTTATTTTTTTCCTTCTCCCCGGCCGGGCTTTTAGCCTCCGGCCGGAAATCGGCAGGCTTCTTCATCAGCTGGTCGGCGGTGAAACTTGCTAAAAGATACACCTTGGCTTTGTTGTCGGTGGTGACGTAGCGCGCCATGGCTACCGGGGCTTCGGCCCCTACATAGAGGGTGTGTCGGCTGCCGTCTTTAAGTTTAACCGTTATCGTAAGCTCAGGCTTCGTAAGGCCGTACTGGGAAAGATCCGGGTGCGCTTCGTCCAGCTCCCGGTCGGCGGTAAGGCCGGCCAGCTGTTCGGCGTAAAAAGAAGCCTCGGCCGCCTCCACCGGCGCCTTTTCCGGTGCCACCTGCTCCCACTTGGAAGTGGGCTGAGCGGCGGTCTGCCGCAGGGTAAAGCTCCCCGAGCGGTCGGCAATGGTGATCTCGACCACGTCGTCGCCGGAAAAGCTAAAGAGCTTCGGGTTTTGCGGCGCCTCTTTTTTGCGTGCCGCCGGGCTGTACAAGGTGAAGATTCCCAGGGCCAAGGCCAAGGCAAGGGCGCCGAACACGAGGAGCCAGCGCTTCATAGCGCCCGCCTCCTCAGCCAAATGCCGGTACCCACTGCCAGGATTATCCCCGGCATACCCAAAGTGGTTCCGTAAAGCAAGCGCCGGGCCTGGGTGCTGGTGAGTTGCACAGTGTCGGCCCCTAACGGCTTCGGCCGGATGGTGATGAGCTTGTCCTCTCCCACCAGCCAGTTAACGGCATTGGTGAAGAAATCGGCGTTACCCTGCAGGCCGAAACTCGCGTCGGTGACGAAGGAACTGGAACCGACCACCACGGCCAACCGCTGCTCGTCGGCCGCTTGGTTTTCGCCGCTTTTTGCCGCCGGCCGCGTAACCGCCGCCGCCAGGGTGAGCGGGCCGGGCACATCTTTTCCATCGCGGGCGAGTTTGGCCGTGAAGTTGGTCTCGCCCCAAGCTTCGCTGCTGGTCACGAGGAGCGGCGTGAAATTAAACTCCTTGCCCGCCGGGCTCAAGCTGGCCGCACGTGGAAGGACGACACTCAAATTGTTTTCGCGCAGGCGTGCCGCTATCTCGTGTCCGCCCAGCTCCGGCAGCGAGGTTAAGGGATCGGCGAAGAAGGCCCGCGGCGGATCGACAGCCACATCGTTGGCGACCTTTACTCCCACTGCCGCCGCCACCTCGGCCCAGCCAGTAAGTGGCGGGCGCGTCCCGCGCGGGTCGAGTAGCAGGAGGAGCTTGCCGCCTCCCTGGATGTAATTTTTAAGGAGGCTCACCTCGGCCGGGCTTAGGTCTTTGCTCGGACCTGCCGCCACCAGAAGGGCCGCATCTTGGGGAATCCGCCCCTGGGCCAGCGAGAGCTCGCGCACGCTAAAGCCCTCGCCCTCCAGGTAACTCTTTAGGTCCGCAGCATCTTCGCTTAGGCTGAGCTCACCGTGCCCGCCGATAAAGTAAAGTACGGTGGATTGTTTTTTCTCCAGTTTGATAAGGGCCCGCGTAATGGCCTGCTCCCCGCGGAACTCGCTAAAGGTCATGTCGGCACCCAAGGAAAACATGTTCGAAGGTTCAATGACCTGGCGCTCGCCGCCAGGGCCGGTGACGATCACCGTGTCGTACATCCGCACGCCTTCCGCCCTTGCCCGAGCCGGTTGCTTATCGGCATCGACGACCTCCACGCGAACTTTCGGAGAAGCCGAGCGATACAATTTCAGGAGGTCCTCAATCTGACGCGCGGCATCGGTTCCCTCTTGAACAAAAGCCGTAATGGTCACGGGGCCTTTAAGCGCGGCCAAAGCTTCTTTTGTCTGCGGCGAGAGGGTGTAAAGGCCGCTTTTCGTCAGGTCCCAGCGCTCTGGAAAGCGCATGGCCAGGATGTTGACGAAGACGAGGATGGCCAAAAAAGACGCCGTAAGGAGCGTGGTCTGACTCCCGCGTTCGAGGGTCCTTTTCCGTCCGCTCAGGCGGAAGTTTTTTTTCAAAGTTGCCAGCCGCATGCCCGCCACCACCTTTTAAGCCCAAGTTCTCTTGGCAATGCTCTCTACCGCCAGAAACAGGAAGAAGAAGACGGCGCTCAGGTAGAAAACGATGTGATCGGTAACCACCATGCCCTTGAGAAAGTCGATCAGATGACCGGGAAAGGAAAGAGCCTTAAGCACGCTGCCGAGGCCGGCCGGAACCGAGGAGCTGACCCAGTCTACCACCCAGAGAAGAAGCAGCAGGCCAAAGGCAGTCAAGCCGGCCACCATCTGGCTGGAAGAAATGGAAGAAGCGAAAAGCCCTACAGCCAGGCAGGCCGCCATGAGCAGCGTAAAGCCGAGATAGGAGGCAAAAATGATCCCCCAGTCGGGGCTGCCGAGGCGGGAGAGAATAAGCACGTACACCAAGCTGACCAGCTCGGCGAGGAGCATGAGGGCCAAGGCGGCCAGGAATTTGGCGGTAACTACTTCGGTCACCGTAAGAGGCGCGGTGAGGAGAAAGCGGGCCGTACCCCGGGCCTCTTCCTCCGCCCAAAGGCGCATGGTTAAAGCCGGGACTACGAAAAGAAGGGTAATGGCCATGTTGGCGAAGTAACCGGTCATGTCGGCACGGCCGGTAATAATAATGGCGCCGGAGAAAAAGTACCCACCCAGGGCAAAATACACTGCCAGGAGCACCCAGGCCAGGGGCGAAAGGAGGTAACTCCTTAGCTCTTTTTTAGCAAGGTACCAAACGTTCATAGGGCAGCCGCCTCCTCTTTCGCTGCGCTCTCAGGAATAGGCTCTCGCGTAACCAGGTTGAGGAAGATTTCCTCTAGGGAGGTGCTCTGCCACTTGAGTTCGAGGAGCGGGTAGCCCTTAGCGGCCAAAGCGAAGAAGAGATCGGGCCGTATGTCTTTACCTTTGGAAACTACCACAGAAAAGGAGCAGCTTTCCGGTTCGGCGCCCTCGAGGGCGTCCACTTTCTCCACGCCGGGTAAGCCGCGCACAAGCTCGCCGACTTCCGCTGCCGGTCCGCGCACGGTTACAGTGAGCATGCGCCCTCCCTGGAGACGCTGAGCCAAGTTCTCCGGGGTGTCCTCCGCCACTAGTTCCCCGTGGTTTAAGATCGCTACCCGGCGACAGAGCATGCTTACCTCCGGAAGGATGTGAGAACTCAGGATAACCGTGCGGTCCCGCGCCAACTCGCGGATAAGGCTCCGGATCTCGGTGATCTGTTGCGGGTCAAGTCCGCTGGTAGGTTCATCCAGCACCAGAACGGCCGGATCGTTAATAATGGCCTGAGCCAGCCCTACCCGCTGCCGAAAGCCGTGAGAAAGGTGGCCGATGAGGCGGCGCTGCATGGCGGCAAGACCCGTCTCCAACATAACCCGGTTTACCGCCTCGCGCACCTTTTTCCCGCGCAGGCCTTTAATTTCGGCGACAAACTTCAGGTACTCTTCCACCGTCAGTTCATCGTAAAGTGGCGGTACCTCAGGTAGATAACCGAGGTGCTTCTTCACTTCCAGCGGGTGCTCGGCCACGTCGATCCCCAGCACCTCCACCCGCCCAGCGGTAGGTGTAAGGTAGCCGGTGATCACCCCCATGGTGGTGGATTTGCCTGCGCCGTTGGGACCGAGAAGACCAAGAATCTCGCCCGGCCGTGCGGTGAGCGAGAGGTTCTTTATGCCCACCTGGTTGCCGTAGAGCTTGGTCACATTTTCTAAACGGATCACGTTCTCACCTCAGCTTGTTTTCCGTTTTTAACCGTGCGGGAGGGCTCAGCCCGTGCAGGCTTTCGCTAAGTATTTTAGCAAAAAGATGCCCTCGGGCGCAAAACGGCTTTTTCCATTTTAAATGCCAGAAAAATCCATGTTCTGCCCTGCCGGTGGCGGAAAAAAGCGACCGTTCTTCCTGCAGTTTATGAACAATTCGTCTTTTCTTTCGGGGCAAACTACCAATAGGAGGTGAGGCAACATGGCCCGTGGGAGTTGGAACAAGAGGCAACACGTTGTCCCGGAAGCGCATCGGGCTATGGACAATTTTAAGTATGAGGTAGCGGCGGAGCTGGGGCTTCCGGTAAGGCAGGGGTCGGAAGACTACTGGGGCAACATCTCATCCCGTGACTGCGGTGCCGTAGGCGGGCACATGGTCCGCAAGATGATCCAGCTGGCGGAACAGTCCTTAAATAGTAGAACCGGCGGCTAAAGAAAGGGGCAGACCTAAGTTGATTTAGGTCTGTCCCGGTACTTACGAAAAGGAAATGGCTCGCTAACTTCCCTCCTAGGAACGCGTCAGCCGCCCCAGCATATTTTTGCCGGCAGTAAAGGCGATGGAAAGAAAACTTTTTTGGCGGCCGAGCACCTCCTCCAGAGCATTTACCACATAGTCGAGTTCTTCTTTCGTCACAATGAGCGGTGGTTCGAGGCGAATTACATTGGGGTTATTTAGGGTGTAAGCGGTAATGATATGGTGTTTGTTAAGAAGCTCGCCCGCCACCAGAGCTCCTTGATATTCCCGGGCTAAGTTCTTCAGTGCACCCCCGGTAAGCGTATTAAGCAACCCTTCAGGTTGACTGAACTCCAAGCCGACGAAGAGCCCTCTTCCGCGTACTTCTTTTAGCAAGGGGTACTTTTTCTGTAGTTCGCGCAGGCGCCCGATAAAGTATTCTCCGAGTTCCCGAGCCCTTTCCGCCAGCTTTCCTTCCACTACTGCCTCGATACTGGCCAAGGCCGCCGCCATAGCCCAGGCGTTGCCGCCGAAGGTTGAAGTATGAAGAAGGGCCTTGTCCATGCTCCCGTAAGCTCTCTGCCACACCTCTTCTGTAGCCACGTAGGCGCCTACGGGCATCACTCCGCCGCCCAAGGATTTGGCCAGGCAGATCACATCCGGGGCTACGCCTTCGTAGTCGCAGCCAAAAAGGTAGCCCGTGCGCCCGAAACCGGTCTGCACCTCGTCGGCGATAAAGAGTGCTCCGTATTTCTGGGTTAGTTCGCGCACGCCCTTGAGGTAGCCGTCAGGCGGCACGATGATTCCGCCTTCCCCTTGAATGGGTTCGACGATGAAAGCCGCCACGTCGCCGCCCCTGAGCTTCGCTTCGAGAAGGTCCAAGTCGCCGTAGGGGATGGTTTCACAGCCCGGCACCAGGGGCCGGAAAGGTTCCTGGTACTTCTTGCGCCCCGTAACGGACAAGGCCCCCATGGTCTTGCCGTGAAATGAGCCTTCACAAGAGATTATCTTTTCTTTACCAGTGGCGATGCGCGCTAGTTTAAGCGCCCCTTCCACCGCCTCGGCCCCGCTGTTGGCAAAGAAGGCACGCTTCAACCCCCCGGGCGTAATCGCCGCCAGGTTGTGGGCGACCGCACCGGCCAGGGGACTTAAAGAAGCCTGCAGCATGTTGGGAAGTTCTTTAACCCGCTCGATCGCGGCCAGAACCGCCGGCGGGTTGTGGCCGAGGTTAAGGGCCCCGTAGCTCCCCAAAAAGTCCAGATACTCGTTACCTTCGTCGTCCCAGACGCGCATTCCGGCTGCCCGCACAAAATGTTTGTCGAAGCCGATAAGCCCAAGCATTCCGGCCAGGCTGGCATTAACATACTCACGGTGGTTCTTGATGATTTCCTCCCGGCTTTGGGCTATGGCCGTCTCTACGGTGTATAGTTTTTCCGCCCCCACAACTTCGCCCCCTGTTTTTGCCTAATCTTTCCCTTTCGCGCTCAGGTAATTCGACAACGGCGCACGCGCCTCCTGCCGCTGGCGGCATATAAATGCTGGCGAGGAGGTGAAGGAAATTGTACCGCATCGTCATCGATGTACCGGCCCGCATTCTCTACCTTTACCGAGGGAACGAGCAGGAAGGAAAATTTCCGGTAGCGGTAGGAAAGCCGGAAACGCCCACCCCCGCCGGTACCTATACCATCATCGAGAAAATCCCCTACCCGGGCGGCGTGTTCGGCACCCGCTGGCTGGGGCTTTCCCGCCGCTACTACGGGATCCACGGTACCAACGCTCCCTGGCTCATCGGCCAGGCCGTCTCCAAGGGCTGCGTACGCATGTTCAATGCCGACGTGGAGTACGTCTACGACCGGGTGGAAATAGGCACGGAGGTGCGCATCCTGAACGTAAACCCGGAAGCCAACCCGGGCGAAGGCGGCGTCTACGTGGTTCAACCCGGCGATTCTCTTTGGCTTATTGCCGAGCGCTTCGGTACCACGGCGGAAGAGCTGGCCGCCGGCAATCACATCGAGCCCCCGTACCTCATCTACCCCGGCCAAAAACTTTACCTCGGCCGTTCTTATTTAAACCGGTTGTAATACTATGCCTCCTGGTGTATAATTATTTGCATCGGGAGGGAGGAACAGTTGGAGGTTAAGCCGGCTCCCGGCCGTTATGTGCGGCAGGGAGGAGCGCTAAGAATGATTGGAGCCCAAGTTAAGCAACTGGGCCGGCGCCCGCTTATCGTCGGCGGCAGGACGGCCCTTGGGGTAGCCGAAGCCGCGCTTATGGAAAGCCTGAACCAAAGCGGTCTGGAACCGGCCGGAACCCTTTGGTATGGAGGGCAGTGCTCGGCCAAAAATATAGAGCGCATGGTTAAAGCTGTCCAGAGGGAGAAGGCCGACTTTCTCATAGGCGTGGGCGGCGGCAAGGCCATCGATACCGTGAAAGCTGCGGCGGCGGAAGTGAACCTACCCCTGGTTACGGTGCCCACCATTGCCGCCACTTGCGCCGCCTGGACCGGCGTGGCCGTATATTATACCGACGAGGGCGCCTTTCTCGCTCTAAAACCGGCCGCCAGCCCCGCCCTGGTCCTGGTAGACACCGACATCATCGCCCGGGCCCCGGTGCGGTTTTTATGCGCCGGCATGGGCGATACGCTGGCCAAGTGGGTGGAACTTTCGGCCACCTTTACTCCGGAGAAAAGAAACGCCTCCACTGAGGCGGCCTATACACTGGCCCGCCTCACCTTGGACGTTCTATTTCGGTCTGGGGCAAAAGCTAAGCACGCCGTCCTTACCGGGATAGTTACCCCTGCTCTGGAAGAAGTAATCGATGCCGTAATCATGCTTTCCGGCTCGGTAAGCGGTTACGGAGGCGATGCCTGCCGCACGGGCGCTGCGCATGCGATTTACTCCGGCCTCACCGTGCTCCCCGCAGTACACCGTTTTTATCACGGGGAATTGGTAGCCTTCGGTGTGTTGGCCCAGCTGGCCCTGGAAGGAAAAAGGTGGGACGAGGTGCAGGACTATCTCTCTTTTCTTACCAGTACGGGACTTCCTACCACCCTGGCCGAGATCGGTCTGGCCGAGGCCACCAGGACCGACCTCGAAAAGGTGGCCGCCGTGTCCGCTCAGGTGGAAGACATGTTCAACATGCCCTACCCGGTGACAGCGGCCATGGTTCTCGATGCGCTGTACCAGGCCGACGCCTGGGGTAAGAAGTGGCAAAAGGAGGAAGGAAAGAAATGAAAAAGTCCATCGGCGTCCTGCTGATCCTGCTGCTCCTCGTAAGTTTGGCAGGCTGCAGCACCGCTCCGCGGCAACCGGCCCAAAAAACGCCCGAGCAGAACGCCGGCACCAAGGCGCCGGCCGCCACCAGCCTCACCATCACTCTACCGACCTGGACGGGTTACGGACCGCTCTTTTTGGCTAAAGAGAAGGGCTTTTTCGCTAAACACGGCTTGGACGTTCAGCTTACCGTGGTCCAGGGGCTGGCCGAGCGTAAGCAGGCCCTCGCCGGAAACCAAGTACAGGGCATGGCTACGGCCCAGGACGTACAGGTGACTCTAGCCGCTGCGGGGCTACCCATTAAAGTAGTCTGGGTGCTGGACGAATCGGCCGGCGGTGACGGTATCCTGGCTAAAGACGATATAAAGAGCGTGGCCGACCTAAAGGGTAAAACGGTAGCCTTGGAAGTAGGTTCCACCAGCCACCTCTTCCTCCTGACCGCCCTTCAACAGGCCGGCCTTAGCGACAAAGACGTCAAGATCGCCCAGATGAGCGCGGCCGATGCCGGGGCAGCCTTCGTGTCCGGCAAGGTGGACGCGGCCGTAACCTGGGAGCCCTGGCTGAGCCAAGCCGTAGCCCAAAAGAAAGGCCATGTCCTCCTCTCCTCTAAAGACCTTCCCGGCATCATTGTAGACAGCGTCAGCCTGCGCAGCGACTTCGTCGAGGCGCACCCGGAAGCCGTGCAGGGCTTTGTGGCGGCCCTCGCAGAAGCCATGGACTACTATAAAACCAACCCAGACGACGCCGCGTCTATTATGGCCAAAGGTCTGGGCATCGACGTGAAGGAGTTTACAGAGACGGCCAAAGGCCTGCGCTTCTTCGATGCCGCCGCCAATAAATCTTTCTTTGGGACGGCGGATAAGCCCGGCCCCATCTATGCCACTACGGAAAAAGCGGCCGACTTCTATAAAGCGCAAAAACTGATCGATACTCTGCCTAAGGCCGCCGACTTGATCGACCCCACTTTCGTCAGTAAACTTTAGGAGCGATAACCGTGCTGAACCCCAAGCTCTTTGCACCTAAAGAAGATATACCCCGGGGTCTATACACGGCCCTGGGGCTCGCTTGTTTTCTCACCATTTTACTCATCTGGTCCCTCCTAACCTACACCGGCCTTGTTGCGCCGATGTTCCTGCCGCGCCCGGACCAGGCCCTCAAGGCCGGCCTCTCCCTACTACAAGGGGGTAGTCTCACCACCGACACCGCCCTTAGCGTCTTTCGCGTGAGCGCCGGTTTTTTCCTGGCCGCAGCCTTAGGGGTACCCCTCGGCATCCTTATGGGCACCCTCAAGGTGTTTGAAGGTCTCTTCGAGCCGGTAATCGGCTTTATCCGCTATCTTCCTGCCTCGGCCTTTATCCCGCTCTTTATTCTTTGGCTCGGCCTGGGCGAGATCGAAAAGATTGCCGTCATCTTTTTCGGCACCTTCTTCCAGCTTACCCTCATGGTAATGGATGCCACGAAAAACACTCCCATGGAGCTCATCGAGGTATCCTACACCTTGGGCGCCAGCCGCCGAGACGTTTTCTTTAAGGTCATTCTTCCCTATGCCCTGCCCGGCATTGTGGACACGCTCCGCATCACCTTCGGCTGGGCCTGGACGTACCTGGTGGTGGCCGAAATCGTGGGCGCCACTTCCGGCCTCGGTTTCATGATCATGCAGTCCTCCCGCTTCTTGCGCCCTGAGCGCATTATCGTCGGCATCCTGGTCATCGGCCTTTTAGGAATGATCACCGATGCCCTTTTTAAGCTCATCTACCGCCTGTCGTTCCCCTGGCTGGGAAAGGAGGGGCGCTGATGGCCAAACTGGAGATAGACGGCGTGACTAAATCCTTTAACACCGCCCGTGCCGGTCGTGTGGAAGCCTTGAGCACCGTTTCCTTTACCGTAGGCGAAGGGGAATTCATTACCCTCCTCGGGCCGTCCGGCTGCGGCAAGTCGACGCTGCTGCGCATCATAGCCGGCCTGGAAGAACCGTCGTCCGGCGAGGTGCGGTTGGACGGCCGACCCATAACCGGACCCGGGCCGGAACGCGGCATGGTGTTCCAGTCCTATACCCTCTTCCCCTGGCTCACGGTGCGCCAAAACATCGAGTTCGGGTTGGAGCTCAAGGGCCTGCCGCGCAGCGAACGCCGCGCCGTGGCCGACCGCTACTTAAACCTCATCGGCCTTTCCGCCTTCGAGAACGCGCTGCCGAAGAACCTTTCGGGCGGCATGAAACAACGCGTGGCTATCGCCCGGGCCCTGGCCAACGACCCGGAGGTACTTCTCATGGACGAGCCCTTCGGCGCCCTCGATGCCCAGACGCGGGCGGTGATGCAGGAGGTACTTCTAGGCGCGTGGGAAGAAAGCCGAAAGACCATCCTTTTCGTCACTCACGACGTTGAAGAGGCCATCTTTCTCGCCGACAGGGTCCTAGTAATGACCGCGCGACCCGGCAAGATTAAGGCCGTCATCGAGGTCAGGCTTCCGCGCCCGCGGCCCTTCTCGCTAAAGACTGCACCCGAGTTCCTCCGCCTCAAGGAGGAGGCTTTGGCTCTCATCCGCGAAGAAACCTTGAAAGCCGTGCAGATGGGTTAGGCCGCCCGTCCGAGAAAAAAAAGAAAGGCCCCCCGGGCCGTAAGAAAATCCTCCTTGGGATTAGCCGATGAACTGCTGCGTGAACATCTTACCGTAGGGCCCGCCGTTCACGATGCCTACGCCGATGCGGGTAAAGTTCGGGCTCAGTATGTTGGCCCGGTGGCCGGGACTTTTCATGAGGGCGGCATGGGCCTGCTCCACGGTGGGCGCTCCGGCCAGATTCTCGCCGGCGTAGCGGTAGGAGATGCCGGCCCGGCGCATCTGGTCAAAGGGCGAGCCGAGCACGGGGGAGATATGGCCGAAATAGGCGCGGTCGACCATGTCCCTGCTTTTTGCCCGTGCCGTCTCCACCAGCCGCATGTCCACGGTTAGAGGTTTCAGCCCGGCCTTCACCCGCTCTTGATTTACTAACTCTACCATGCGGGCTTCGTCGGCGGTAAGACCGCTCTCTGGCGCTGGCTGCAGTGAGGCCTGTGCCGGCGTAGAACTCGGCTCAGACCGGGGAGGTGAGGTCGGCGTATGTCCCGGCGCCGGTACCGGCGTCGGCTGAAGGGCGGGAGATGTGCCGCCTGCGCTCAAGCGGGACGCTACCTGACCGGCCAGCTTCTTGGCCAGCTCGGCGATGGTAGCGGGACTCACAATGCCGCCCAGCTGCTCCTCGAGCTCTGAGTGGATCCTCTGGTAGAGGGCCGCATAAGTGGTCCCGGGAGGAACGCGGATGGTGACCGTTGCCGCCTGAACTGGGAGGGCGACGCTTAAGGCGAGGACGAGGACCAGGGCCAGGAGAGCGGAGAACCTTCTTAGCATGTTTTCACCCCTTTGACAATACTTTTAGGAAGCTCGAGCGGGCAGCTTAAGTATAGCAACCTACCCAGATCTTGTGCAAAGCTCCAGTAAGAGGTAGCGGCGGCTTGTCCTTCCAGGAGGGGCCCTCACTTCGGGTTGGCCTGGGTTTTTGCAGGGAAGATTGCCTTAGCCGTTTAATAAACCCGTCTGGGATTGGCTTCCTAACGGGTAAAGCTAACGTCAGGGGTCAAAGCGTTAGAAAACCACGGGCATTCCCGTGGTTTTACTCGTTCTAAGGTCTTAACCCTGCCCCATCACCCGTGGCGGGATGCATACCTTTTGGCCGGGATAGATGAGCTCCGGGTGCTTTAAGGTCGGATTGGCGGCGAGGATGGCCTCCAGGGTTACGCCGTAGCGCTGGGCAATGCTCCACAGGCTCTCGCCCGGCTGCACCACATGGAAGCGCATGCTGGGACACTCGGCTATAGGCGGCATGGGCGGGGCTCCGGTTTCGCGGACGTCCACAACCACATTGAGCTGAACTTCCTCCGTAACCTTGGCGAAAGCCTCTACCACCACCGCCTGTTTGACGACGCACCCATCCTTCAGCGTGAAGTCTACGTCGCCGATGATACTTACCCGCTCGTGAACGGTCATATCTTCTTCGGCTCCCGGGGTATCGAGGACAAGGCTGAAGGGCACGTTCTCGGCATGGTGCCGGAGTAGGTTGCCCATATCGACGAAGATGATTTGCTTGTGCAGCGTGCCGCGGATGATCACTTTGTCCCGCCTTACCTCGGCTTTTACGTCCTCGATCTTGGCCATAATGGTGAAGATCTTCAGCGCCTGCATGGGCAGGGTAATGTCGCTCTCGATGACCTCGCGCTCGGTCTCCTCGGCCACCACCTGCTCTACCTTGAGAAGCCGGCGCTCCACCACAATGTTGGGCCCGGTTACATTGGTAACGACCTGGAGTTGCAGCGGCTCAACAACCTTGACGAAAGCCTCTACGATGAGCGTTTGCTTCAGTTCCCGTCCCGGCGTCGTCTTTAGCGTGAACTCATCGACGACCACATCTACGTCGACGAAGGCTTCCATGTCCGGCTCTGCCCCGGGGATGTCTATGGAAATGGCAAAAGGAACATCTTCCGCATGATGGCGTACCAGATTACCCTCATCCACAAAGAAGATCTGCTTGTGCACCGTACCGCGGACGGTAACCAAGTCCTCCTTAAGTTCAGTGGTAACGTTTTTCACCTCAGCCCGCACTTCAAAGATCTTGATGGCGTTCATGGGCAGGGTGACGGTGTTCTCAATGGTCTCGCGTTTGGTATCCTCTCCCACCACGCTCTCTACGCGCAAAAGTTCCTTGGTTACCTGGATGTTGGTGTCGGTAACGTCGGTTACAACCTCCATCTGTTCCGTCTCGGTGACCTTGACGAAGGCCTGCACGGCGACGTCCTGGTCTACCTCACGTCCATCGGCGGAGAGCGTCCAGTCCACGCTGACGATCTTGGTGCGTACCTGGCAGTGCATATCGGGTTCGGCGCCTTCTACTTCTACAAAGAAGTGGAACGGCACGTCCTCCGCCACATGCCGCACCAGGTCGCCTTGGTCCACGTAGAAAACCTGCTTATAAATGGTCCCCTGTACGTACACGCCACCACGCCGGATCTCGCACTTGGTATCTTTGAGCGTAGCCTGAACCTCAAAGACTTTAATCGCTTGAACGGGCAGGGTGACGGTGGCCTGGATGGTCTTAGTTTCCGTGGCCTCACCGATCACCCGCTGCACGCGCAGCAGGCGGCGACGCACCGTAAGTTGAGGTGTCATGTTCTCCTCCCTCCTTGCCAAAATCTCAGTCTAAATATATGCGGCTTAGGAGGGTTGTGTGCCTTCTTTCGCTGCGCAAAAAATCCGGCCCGTCGGGCCGGACAAAGGAGAGAGGTTGGGGCATCAGGCAGTCGCCCTTAGGCGAAGTAGCGCTTGAGAAGTCCTTCTAACGCGCGGGCGTGGCGAGCTTCGTCGCGCGAAGATTCGTCGAAGTAGTCGTGGGCATGGTCTAAGCCCGCTTCCTTTGCCTGCACGGCCGCTTCGCGCTTACCGCGATTGGCACCCTGCTCGCCCTTGAGCATCCGTTCGAGGTTCTCTTTGGTGCTCTCCGAAATCATGCCGTTAAGCTCGGCATAATGGGAAGCGTGCTCGGCCTCTTCCCAGGCAATACGCCGCAGCGCTTCGGCTATCTCCGGATAACCTTCCCGCATGGCCTGGCGCGCCATGGCAAGATAAAGACCAACCTCGCTGGTCTCGCCTTTGAAGTTCATCTCCACCGCTTGTTCCACTACCGTACCTTTAGTCACACCGAGCTTGCTCTCATTGATGAGTTCCATCGGGCATCCTCCTTAGTAATAATGATTATGTTTACGGATACATAATAGCATCCGTTTCGCCGTACTGTCAAGTAGTATGGTTCAAGTTTTTTGTTTTAACCGTAGCCGCATTAGCTAAGGAGTCATCCATGCCGCTAAATAGCGGCACCACGAAGGATGAAAATGGTATTTTCGAAGGAGAAGGGGCGGATAATAAGGTTTAGGTAAGCAGCGAGGAGGTGACGCTAGTGGCACCGGTGACTATGGCCACCGAACGCGAGAAGTTGCACCTTATCGACCAGTTGACGGCCGAACAGCTAAAGCGAAAGAAATACGCCCTGTACGCCGCCGAGGCGGAGGATGAAGACCTGCAGGCCGTCTTTAGCCGTCTGGCCCAAAACAGCGCCAAGCGCGAAGAGAAACTGCAGGAACTCCTCCGGGAAACCGGGCTTTCCATCCAGCCGCACTAAACGGAGGAGGGGAGGGATTTTGATGCGTAAGCAGGAGCTGAGCGATCGCGACCGGCTCACGGACATGCTGCTTCTAGCCAAGAGCGTAGCCGGAGGCTATCACACGGCGGCACTTGAAGCCGCGACACCGCAGATTCGGTCCACCCTGGCCCAGCTTAACGCGGAGGAACTCAAAGACTTAGAGGTGCTCTTTTCCGCCATGGAAAGGCGGGGGTGGTACAGACCGGAACCGGCCGGGCCGCCACATCTGGGCTGAATCCGCGCTATACACAGGAAAGGCCAGGTTCTTTCGGAGTTCACAAGAACCTGGCTTTTTTCTCCCGCACCTTAAGCCGGGTACCGGCATAAGTTAGGGTGCAGGAGGTGGCGTTATGGATAAAGCGCTCATTACGGCCTTAATTGTGGCTTTGGTTGAGGGCCTTAAGCGCCGCGGCTTGGCGGCGGACTACGCTCCTTTGGCGGCCATCGGTCTGGGAATCGTTCTGAGCCTTCTTAACTTTTCTTTCTTCGGCGGCCCAACCCTCGCCCAGGCCATTGTGCAAGGTATCATCATGGGCCTTTCCGCCGTGGGGCTGTATCAAGTTGGGCGCGCCGGCTGGCTGGCCCTGCGCCGTTGGCCCAAACGCGGAGGGCATTAAAAGAAAGCCCCTTGGCTTTCCACCAAGGGGAACCGTTACCTACAGGCTATTTTGCGCTCTTCGCCATCGCACAGGCTGATTTCTACCGTTTTCGTGAGCACGTCTGAATAGCTATAGGAAACCCTTTTTACCGTGTCGTCATCGATCAGCCGAATGGTGAAGACGTTCGGGTAGGTCTGTTCCAGCACTCCCTCGTGCACAATCACCTTATGGCGTCCACGGTGAGCCTGCAGGCGGAGCCGCTGGCCACGGCAGGCTTCCAGGTCCCGGCGAATCTCAGCCAGAGTAGTCTGGTGCACGCTTACGACCTCCCTTTCCCGAAAGTTAGGGCCAGAAAGGCTCTCAATGTCCATATTGTAGCACAATTGTGCATGTCTGTCAACAAGGGGGGGGTAGTATTATACACGAGGAAAAAGCTACAGTCAAGATTAAGATTGCATTAAATTAAGGGCTGGTAGCTTCTGCTACCGCCCCTCTACTTTTTACCTGGCCTTAGGGAAACCCAAGCGGAATTTGCCGCGCGTTTCTATGCCGCCAATCCCGTCTTTCCCGGTAATAGTGTTGGCCACCAGTTCCGGCAGCGAGACAAGCTTAGAGATGGGCGTGAAGGCCACCTCCTCGGCAATGAATACCGGGTCCAGACAATGGATCAAGACCCGTTTGGGCGCGCTGGCATAATTGGCCCCGGCGGCAATGATGGCTTCGAAGTTCGATTGGCAGGCGCCGGCGAAGATTACCAGTTCGTCGCGGCTCGGTATCAGCTGGCGCGCGTTTTTGACCGCTTCGATAAAGTAGCGGGTATTCCTGTAGCTACGCGGGTCGCTGTAGTCGCGGGCGCCCTTCACCAAGGCATCGTGCCCGGTAAGGATCAGGATGTCCGGGGAGTGCTCCCGGATGAGTTCGGCTACGTGCTTAGGTTGCTCCTCCTCCGGCACCTCTTTGCCGGCGGCGGTTACTCCAAGCTGTTTGTACGCGCTGAGGCAGAAGTCAAGGTAGTCGGGGTCACCGTCGAGGTGGAGCACCTTCCCCGGTAGTTCAAAAAAACTCTCTTCACCGCCGTTCTCGGCTGCCCCTTTTAGTATCTGGGCGCGCACCAGGCTCTGGCGCTCACTTATGCGCCTGAAACACTCTGCGTTGCGCTTCAAAAGCTTTTCTTTGTATTCCCTAAGTTCGCCCGGTTCTACCTTGCGCAGGTCGCTCAAGGGCGCGTCGGCCAGCAGGCGAACATCGAGCCCTTTAAGGAGGGCCACGGCGCGTTCGCCTTCAAAGAGCACCTCCATAACCTTAAAGAAAATATCCCCTTGGTACGAACGACGGGCAACGATGTCTCCTTTCTGGATGGCGTACATATTATCCACTCTCCCTCCACCCGTCCTACCACAAGATATGACGGGCAGAGGGAAAGGGTGTTAGTCCAGCCAGTCAGGGATAGCGGCGCCGGCGGTTTGCATGGCAAAGGTCGGCCCGCGGGCTTCTTTCCCAGCCTCCACCTTGCCGGCGGCAAGAAGCACCGGCGGGACCTGCAGGGACGGCGTTAAGCGGCTGAGACGCCGGGCGGCCAGATGGCCGTGGTGACCGCCAAACTTTGAACCGGTGCGGAGCATACCTACCACCCCCTTCCGGGGATAGTATGCCCCTCGCTCGGGCGTGAACCCCAGCTACGCAAGGCTAGATTTCGATGATGATCGGCAGGATGTTTGGGCGGCGGCCGGTGGCGGCGTCAAGGTAAGAAGCAAGCGTTTCTTGGATTTTGGCTTTGATCACCGACCATTCGGTAATGCCTTTTTCCTCGATTTCCCTAAGTACGCCCTGTACCTGCCGCTTAGCCGCATCCAGGAGCGCCTCCGATTCGCGCACGTAAACGAACCCACGGGTGATGATGTCCGGGCCGGAGAGGAAGCGCCCCTTTTGTTTATCCATGACCACAACCACCACCAGCACGCCGTTCGTGGCCAGCGAGAGGCGGTCCCGGAGCACAATGTGCCCGACATCGCCGATGCCCAGGCCGTCGATGAAGACGGACCCGGCGTTGACGCGGCCGGTGATGGCCCCTTTTTCTCTGCTGATCTCCACCCGGTCCCCAATATCGGGGATAAGAACCCGGTCGCGCCCAATCCCCAGCTCCTCCGCAATTTTGATAAAGGCCGCCAGGTGCCGGTATTCGCCGTGGAAAGGAATGAGATAGCGCGGGCGGACCATGTTGGCCATAAACTTAATCTCTTCCTGGCTGGCGTGGCCGGAAACGTGCACCTGCGCTACTTCTTTATATATAACCTCCGCTCCCAAGCGGAAGAGGTTGTCGATGGTGCGACCGACCAGGCTCTCGTTGCCGGGGATGGGCGTGGCCGAGATGATGACCGTGTCACCTTGGCGGATCTGGACCTGGCGGTGGTCGTTGTTGGCCATGCGCGTAAGGGCGGCCATGGGCTCGCCCTGACTCCCGGTGGTAAGGATGACCACTTTGTCGTCCGGAAGGCGGTTTACCTCTTCCAGCTCCACTAGGGTACCTTTGGGCGCGTGGAGGTAACCCAGTTCCTCGGCCACGGCCACGTTCTCACGCATACTGCGGCCGGCAATGGCCACCTTCCGCCCGGTACGGACGGCAGTGTCGATGGCCTGCTGGATGCGGTGAATGTTGGAGGCAAAAGTGGCGATGAGGATGCGGCCCTCGGCCTGCTCGAAGACGCGCTCAAAAGTCTCCCCCACCACTTTTTCCGACGGCGTATAGCCAGGGCGCTCGGCATTGGTGGCATCGCAGAAAAGGGCCAGCACACCCTCCTCCCCCAAAGCAGACAGGCGGGTAATATCCGTGTGGCGGCCATCGATGGGGGTCGGGTCAATCTTAAAGTCGCCCGAGTGGACAATGATGCCCGCGGGGGTATGAAGGGCCAGGGCACACCCGTCCGGGATACTGTGGTTGGTGCGGATCCATTCTACGCTGATCTGGCCGAGCCGCACCGGGCTGCCGCCCGGAACCACCACGTGGAGCTTGGCCTGCTTGTGCAGGCGGTGTTCCTCCAGCTTCTTATTTACTAAGCCGATGGTGAGCTTCGTCCCGTACACGGGAACGTTTAAGCGGGGCAGGACGTAAGGGAGGGCGCCGATATGATCCTCGTGGCCGTGGGTGAGTACAATGGCCCGCACCCGGTTGGCATTTTCTAAAAGGTAGCTTATATCGGGAACCACAAGGTCAATTCCCAGAAGTTCCTCGTCCGGGAAAGCCACACCGGCGTCGATCACCACAATGTCGTCGCCGTATTCCACCGCCGTCATGTTCTTACCGATCTCCCGGGTTCCCCCAAGGGGTATCAGGGATACCGCCGGTGCCGCTCCCGTCACGCGCTCCGCCCTCCTTTTCCCGGCCCGCGGCCGTCTTCTCCTGGTATTCATCTAAGCTTCCCAGCTTCCTTCCTCAGTACTTTCATCTTCTATTTCGCTTATCTCCGCCCGCTCCAGCGCCGCGTCGATAAGTGCGGGGTCAACCAGGCCCGCCTCCACCCGGGCAACACGATCCAAGTCGGGGCGGGTTTCCGGGTGACGCGGCACGAAAACGGTACAGCAGTCGGCATAGGGGCGGATGGAAATCTCGAAGGTACCGATGCTTTTGGCGCGGGCAATGATCTCCTCTTTGTCCAAGGCGATAAGCGGGCGCAAAATGGGCAAGTCGACCACAGCTCCCGTGGCCGCCAGGCTCGGCAGGGTTTGGCTGGCCACCTGGCCCACGCTCTCCCCCGTGATCAGGGCCACGGCGCCCTCGCGTTCGGCTATGCGGCGCGCGATGCGCATCATCATGCGCCTTAAAAGGATGGTCTGGAGCTCATCCGGCCCGCCCTGGTGCAGCGCTTTCTGGATGTCGGTAAAGGGAATCACGTAGAGCTTGATCCGGCCGGCGTAGCGGGCAAGGACCCGGCAGAGATCCACCACCTTCTCTTTGGCGCGGTCGCTGGTAAAGGGGAAGCTGTGAAAGTATACCGGGATAATCTCCACCCCGCGTTTCATGGCCATCCAGCCGGCCACGGGGCTGTCAATGCCGCCGGAGAGGAGGAGGACGGCCCGGCCGCTTACCCCTAAGGGCAGGCCGCCCGGTCCGGGAAGGGAACGCCAATAGATATAGGCACGTTCCCTCAGCTCGACCTCCAGCTTCACGGCAGGGTTGTGCACGTCCACCTTGAGGTCGGGAAAGGTGCGGAGAAGGTGGGTACCCAGCGCGCGGTTGACCTCGGGCGAGGTGAGGGGAAAGGACTTGTTCGGACGGCGGGTATCTACCTTAAAGGTGGTATGCCCCTCTGCCCGGGCCTCGGCCAGGGCGGCGGCCGCCGCCGCCTTGATTGCTTCCAGGTCCAAGTCGGCGCTGACCGCCGGGCTGACGGCTACAAGGCCGAACACACGGGTAAGGCGCCGGCAGGCCTTCTCCACATCTTCACTTACGCGCACGTAAATGCGCCCGTATTCACGTTCTATCCCTTCCACGCCGCAACCGGCCAGGGCGGCGCGCATACGCTCGATGAGCTTCTCTTCAAAAAGCCAACGGTTTTTCCCTTTTAAGCCAATCTCACCGTAACGGGCCAGAATAAGCCCGGGCATAGCCTTCACTCCATTTCGCGACAGGACGTCTATTAGCGGTCGCCTCTAGAGTACGCCCTGCGGCAAAGGCGACCGCGGGGCCGACGCACGGCCGGGTTTCAGCTCACCGACGGCGCATTACGGCCCGAAGCTCGGGGACAATCTCCTTTAGGCACTCTACGGTGTAGTCGATTTCCTCCTCGGTATTGGTGGGCGCGAGGCTAAAGCGGATGGCCCCATCGCGCAGGGCCGGCGGGAGGCGCATGGCCGCGAGGACGTGGCTTCCCGGCGCATGGTGAGAAGAACAGGCCGAACCGGTAGAGACATAAATACCGCGTTCCTCAAGAGCGTGAAGGAGCACCTCGCCCCGCAAGCCGCCGAAAGAAATGTTGAGGATGTGCGGCGCTCCCCGCTCCTTAGGACCGTTGGCGACCGTATCAGGAATTTCCGCTAAGATGCGGTCCCTCAGGCGCGCTTTTAGTTTACTCATATGGGCCACAGCTTCCGCGCGCTCCTCCCAGGCCAGGCGGGCAGCCACACCCAGGCCGACGATGCCGGGGACGTTTTCCGTGCCAGAACGTAGCCCGGCCTCTTGCCCACCGCCGAGAAGCTGCGGCTGAAGGCGCGTCCCGCGCCGCACGAACAGCGCACCTACCCCCTTCGGCCCGCGAATCTTATGCGCACTCAGTGAAACAAGATCGATTCCCAGGCGGTAGGGTAAAAGGGGAAGTCGGGCAAAGCCCTGCACGGCGTCCACATGCCAGGCCGGGCGCGGCTTCCTCTGGTTGAGGAGTTGAGCAATCTCCTCAAGCGGCGTAACCGCACCCACCTCGTTATTCACGTGCATGGTGCTCACAAGAATGGTCTCGGGAGAAAGGGCTTCTGCGAGAGCATGAAGATCGGGCAGGCCCTCCCGGTCCACGGGAAGGTAGGTAACCTGGAAGCCCTCGTTTTCCAGGCGATGGAAGGCCTCCAGCACCGAATGGTGCTCCGCAGCAGTAGTGATGAGGTGGCGCCCCTGGCGCGCCCGCGCTCGGGCCAGCCCCAGGATGGCCAGGTTGTTCGCCTCGGTTCCCCCTGAGGTAAAAACGATTTCCTCAGGACTGACGGCCAACACCTCGGCCACGGCTCGTCGCGCTGCCTTCACCGCCTGTTCGGCCGCCTGGCCGCGCCGGTGCACAGAAGACGGGTTTCCGTAATCCTCCTCCATGACCCGCACCATGGCCGCAACCACCTCCGGCCTTACCCGAGTGGTAGCGCTGTTGTCGAGGTAAATCTCAGGCAATCCCAGCACCTTCTTTGTTCATGATTTCTTAACGCCAGCGCGTTATAGTTATAGTATAATGAGTTGGTGCGAAAAACCGCAGCCGGAGTTCAACTCTGCTAGGGGGTAAATTGATGTCTCAGCTCCTTACCCAGTGGCTGGAAGAGGCGACGCGCGTTCTCGCCCAGTTCGGGGTGAGCGGACTTCTCATCGCCGCCTTTGCCGAAGCCTCGTTCTTCCCTATACCGCCCGATGTAATTCTCATCCCGCTCTGCCTCTTGCGGCCGGGCCTGGGTTTCTGGTACGCGCTCCTCACCACCGTCTCCTCGTCGCTCGGCGGCCTGTTCGGCACCTTCATCGGCCTTCGCTTCGGTCGACCACTCCTTACGCGCTTTGCCTCGCCAAAGCGCATCGCTCAGGTGGAAGAGCTCTTTAACCGCTACGGGGGGTGGGCCGTAGCCCTCGCCGCCCTTACTCCCATTCCCTACAAGGTCTTTACCATTGCCGCAGGGGTCTTTCGCGTGAGCCCCTGGGTGGTTCTTACGGCTTCCTTGGGTGGGCGCGGCCTACGCTTCTTTCTTGAAGCCGGAGCCATTTACCTCTGGGGTGAGCAGGCCACAGCTCTCCTGGAGAAATACCTCGGCCCTGCCACCATCGGTCTCGGAGCCATCCTGGTAGCCGCCGCACTTCTCTTCAGTCGCCGTCCGCGGAAAAAAGGCCGTTCCTCCTTTATGCGCACCTGGCTGCAAAAGACGCGCCTCGCCCGCCTGGGCGAGCCCGGACTGTACCTCCTAGGTGGCCTCTGTCTCTCGGTGATACTACTTATTCTCTTTGCCAAACTGGCCGATGAGGTGGCCGAACAAGAGTTTCTTCGTGCCGACCTCTACCTGCTCAAGCTTGCTTACGCCCACCGGCAGCCCGCCCTGACCCTGGTCATGCACTTCCTGACCGCCCTAGGCTCCTTCGCCATGCTCCTTCCCCTGGCCGCTTTCGGCATACTGCTTTTGGCCCGAAAAGGCGCCCGCTTACAGGCCTTCCTCTTGGGGCTGGCCTTGGTCGGCGGTTGGAGCATAGACGAACTCCTCAAGTGGGGCTTTCACCGCCTGCGGCCGAACATCGCCCGCCTGATCGATGTTACTGGCTACAGTTTTCCCAGCGGGCATGCCATGGTGGCCACCGCCTTCTATGGCATGGCAGCTTACCTCTTGGTGCGGCACCTCCCGCCGGGAACATTGCGGCGGCTAGTTCCGGCTTTAAGTGCACTTCTCGTGCTGGGCATCGGCCTCAGCCGCATCTATCTCGGCGCCCACTATCCGACCGATGTGCTAGGAGGCTTCCTGGCCGGCGCCCTCTGGCTTACCTGCTGCATCATGGCCGACCTGCCGCGCGCCGATGCCTGAGGCCCACGCCGAACAACAAAGGGGGCACAGCCCCCCTAGACCGTGTAGAAGATCACCCCAACCGCCCCTGGACCCACGTGGGTGCCGATGACGGGTCCAAACTCCGACGGTATGATCTCGGCCTGCGGTAGAGCCGCCTGTAACTCGGCCGTAAGCTCCTGGCGTACTTCCTTGGCGTCGGCATCCAGTACAGTAGCCGTCACTTTCTCCTGCCCGCCGCAGGCATGAGTAGTAAGCTCAACCAGGCGTTCGAGTGCCTTCTTTCTGGTCCGTACCTTATCCACTACGCTGATCACGCCCTCGGCCTTTTTCATCGCCAGGATTGGTTTGACCGCCAGGAGGGAGCCTACAAAAGCTTGGGCCGCCCCAATGCGTCCGCCCCTATGCAGGTAGTTAAGGTCGTCGACCATGAAGTAGGCGGTAACGTTTTCGATTACCGCGCGCGCCCTGGCCAGCACCTCCGAAAGAGGCTGCCCAGCCCGGACAGCGCGGGCCGCCTCCCAAACAACGAAGCCGAGCCCCAAGCAGGTGATGCGGCTGTCCAGAATGTGGATATCCAGTTCAGGCAGCATGCGGCGCGCGGTCTCGGCGGCCCGCACCGTGCCGCTTAAGTCCCCTGAGATATGGATGGAAACAATGCTGCCCCCGTCTTGCCCCAGTTCCTGGTAAAGGGTGGCGAACTCCCCGGCCGGCGGCTGGGAGGTGGTGGGGAGGGTGCGTGCCGTGCGTAGCCGGCGGAAAAACTCGGCGTTGGTGATGTCTAGACCTTCGCGAAGGGAAGCCCCATCCAAGTTAACTCTAAGGGGAACCACGTGTATTCCGTACTCTTCAATCACTTCGCGCGGCAGGTAGCTCGTGCTGTCCGTCACCAGGTGGATTTTCTGCATCTTCTCCCCTCCCAGCTCACCGTAAGCCAATTTTATTCCTTGGGGCCTTCAGGTGTATCGGGAGGCGTGACCGGCCGCTCAGGTTGGGCGTCAGCCAGGCCCAAGCGACGCTCTAAAGCTGCCACGCGCTCTTCTAGGGCGGCTAAGTCCTCCCGTGAGACGCCCTTAAAAGCCTTCACGGCCCGCTCCGTTTGTTCCCGCACCAAGCGCGCCAAGTTTTCACGCTCTTTCTGGCCGCGTTCCCAAAGCTCCCGGAGCATTTCCCGCGCCTCATCCTGGCTGACCTCGCCTTTTTTCACCAGCTCATCTATGCCCTTCTCCAGCGCCTCTTTGGTCATGGTCAATGCTCCCAGGCCGAGGAGCATGGCTTTACGCAGCAGCGAATCCACGTGTTTTCCCTCCTGACCGAATTCTTCTCCATTTAGAGCTTGCCCGGTTGGCACTCGTTCTTATGCTCGTTCCGCAAACCGCTCTTTTTCTTCAAGGTTAATCATAACTTTTGGGGGATAGCGTTGTCAATGCTACTCAGCCGGTGCCCCGCAAGCCGGAAGGAATTGAAGAGCCGGACACGAATTGTATTCATGGTATGCCCTCTAGACGAAAGGAGAATAAGCATGTACCAGAAAATGCGGCGGTGGCCCGTTTTCCTCTGTTTGGTATTGCTTCTCGCCGGACTTACCAGTACGCAGGCAGAGGCAGTGGCTCCCGTCCGCGTGCTCCTGAACGACCGGCCGCTGAACTTTGACGTTCCCCCCGTTGTGGAAGGCGGACGAACTTTGGTTCCTTTTCGCGCCATCGGTGAAGCGCTCGGTGTTGCGGTGCACTGGGACAACGCCCGACGCCTGGTACGCGCCGAACGCGGCAGCCTGGTAGTAGAGCTGAAGATAGGCAGCCGCACGGCCAGCGTGGGCGGGAGCACCGTGCCCTTAGACGTTCCTGCCGTGGTGCGGCAAAACCGCACTCTGGTTCCGCTGCGCTTTTTCAGCCAGGCCTTCGGCGCTCGGGTCGGGTGGGATAATGCTACTCGCACCGTCACTATTTCCACAGGCCCTACCCCGGTTTACATACTCGGCTACTACTTCTCGCGCTCCTACCCGGACTTCATGGAAAATTATGGTGAACTTTCCGGAACGGCACTCAAGTGGTACACCCTGGATGAAAAAGGTCGCCTTACCGGTCAGGCAGCCCAACGCGGTATCAGTGTACCCGAAGGTTACCGGGAGCCGCTCACCGTAGCCGCCCGGGCGGGCGTGGAAACCTATGCCCTGGTTTTCGAAAACGTTCCCGCCAAGCTGCACCAAGTACTCAGCGACCGTGCGCTGGGCGACCAGCTCATCGCCGACATAAGCGACCTCCTTAAACGCGACGGTTTCACCGGCGTCAACATCGACTTTGAGCTGGTACGCGAAGAAGACGGCCCGGCTCTTACTGCCTTTATTCAAAGGTTGGGAAAGGCCCTTCATGCCCAAGGGAAAAAGCTTGCCCTATCCCTGCCGGCGCGAACAGAAACCGGCTGGCACCGGGCATACGATTATGCCGCCCTCGGCCGTGCGGCGGATCAAATCGTGATTATGGCCTATGACAAGTCTCCGAGCGTACCCAGCCCGCAGACGCCGCTCCCCTGGGTGCGCGAGGTGGTTGATTACACGCTAAAGCGCATCCCGGCCGAAAAAGTCCTCTTAGGCCTCGGGCTGTACGGGTACGACTGGTCGCCGGCCGGGCGGCGCACCGTTCTCTTCGCCAGGAACGGCCTGGATGCCTACGTGTCCTACCTGGATGACATCCTGAACCGCTACCGGCCGGAAGTAAAGTGGGATGAAAGCGCCGCCTTGCCCCACTTCTCCTATACCGACGAAAAAGGCCAGGCCCACACGGTGTGGTATGAAAACACCGCCAGCCTCAGGACTAAGCTCGACCTGGTGCGCGAAAAAGGCCTGGCCGGCGTAGCCTTCTGGCGCTTAGGTTATACTACACCCGAGTTCTACCGACTGCTCGCCGAATACTTTACGCCGCTTAAGCTGCGCGCTGCTCAAGTCTCCCGGTAGCCTTCCCGCTTGAGGTTGGGAAAGCCGCCTTATTTCCCTACCGTGCAGCCAATTCATCAAAAAGGAGTCCGCCCGATGAAAGTAACTGTTTACGCCCTTCCTGCCCTCGTCCCGGCCGGAACGCCCGGCCCGGCGGTCGTCATCGATGTGCTGCGGGCCACGAGCGTCATGGTAACGGCCCTGGCGCACGGCGCACGATCTGTTCGGCCCGTAGCCGAAATAGAAGAAGCAAAGGCGCTTGCCGCCGCATTCCCGCCGGGCACGGCACTCTGCGGCGGCGAACGCCGCGCTCTGCCGATTCCCGGTTTCGCCTTGGGCAACTCTCCCCTCGAATACACTCCGGAAAAAGTGGCCGGCAAGACCATCATTTTAACTACCACCAACGGTACGCGAGCCCTTGCCGCTTTGCGGCAGGTAGAACCTCTTTTCATCGGTGCTTTTCTTAACGCCCGGGCGGTAGCCCGCACTCTAGCCCAGCTCGGGCGGGACGCCGCCCTGGTATGCTCAGGGACTCGAGGTCGTTTTTCGCTGGATGACGTTGCCTGCGCCGGCTTGATTGTGGCGCACCTTAAAGCGTTCGTTCCCGGGCTCGAACTGGACGACCTCGCCTACGCCTCTCTTGTTCTCTACGAAACCCACCGCAGCAACCTGCGCGAGCTCATCGCCCACGCCGGTCACTACCAGTACCTCATCTCTATCGGCCTTGAGCCTGACATCGCCTACTGCCTAAAGCAAGACATCTTCGACTTGGTACCCCGTGCCGTTGCCGGCGAAGTAACTGTCTAGGACCGCCGCCCGTTCAAGGGGCGGAACTTCTTTCACAAGCGAAAAAACGAAAACGCCTTCATCTTTTCCCTGATGAAGACGTCCGCTTTCGTTTTCTCTTTTGGTAGCCCTATGGGGAGTCGAACCCCAGTTTCCGCCGTGAGAGGGCGGCGTCCTAGGCCACTAGACGATAGGGCCACGCTGCATCGCCAAGAGGAATTATAGCATCTAAAGCAGCTTTCGTCAACCCCCCGCAATCACTCAGCTAAAATCTAACCGACGGGGTATTGGCTCACTCACGACGAAATATAACCGAGGGGATGTGTATTGCGCATGTCTCTGAGTAGTCGT
>JASKKP010000047.1 GCA_030154105.1 Bacillota bacterium | reverse complement strand
GTCAATTCCTGCTATATGCCGTTCTAGCAACTAGAAGACTCCTCTAAAGCTTATCTAAGTCCCCACCAGTCTGCAAGGTGGGGACTATTTTACGCTTACGGTTAAAAATGCCGTTGCAGTTGAACTTCTTACCCATGATCTTGATCGAGGGGAATCAGAGGCAATAGTCTTGGCAAAGGAGACTTGTGCCGATTATCTACTCGTAGACGAAAAGAAGGCGCGAAGGATCGCTAAGGGGTCGGGAATAAAAGTGATGGGCACAGCTGCGATTCTTGGGATAGCCGCAAGAAAGAGGCTCCTCGATATAGACGTAGCGTTTAAAGAACTTGCGTGCAACGGGTTCCGTTTTTCTGACGCCGTACGGAGCCGAGTGATGGCTGATGCTCTAGATATGTAGCCCCTTTGCCCAACTCGTTAAAAAGCTTGGCCATTTCGAGAAAGCGCCCTTAGAATGGGCGCTTTTTGTTATGTCGGCTATTGACCCACGCCACACGAAGGAAGCCGGTCGTTTTTATATAGGAAACAGTCATGGATAAGAGGAAGCGGCCTTTTTCTATTCCACCACCACTGCCGTTCCTGAAGCAGTCACCATAAGCATGTTGCCACCGGAACCAAGCACCTCGTAGTCCACATCAACTCCGACCACTGCGTTGGCGCCGAGGGCGGTCGCCCGCTGTTCCATCTCCCGCAGAGCTTCCTCCCGGGCCTGCAAGAGCTCCCCTTCGTAGGCCTTAGACCGGCCGCCAAAGAAGTTGGATAGCCCGGCGGCAAAATCCTTGATGAAATCCACGCCTGAGATAACCTCGCCAAAAACTATGCCCTTGTACTCCACAATTCGTTTCCCTTCAACTCCAGGTGTTGTCGTCACTATCATTTCATCTACCTCCAGTTAAAGATCTACAGGATGATTTTCCCGGCCTGCGCAAAATCCCTGCTGCCGCGAAGAATTATTACCCACGCTAAGTTTTGAAAGAAGTGTTGGCAGAGCCAGCCCATGCAGCCGGCGTCGGGTTGAATGACCTGGGCTGTACAGCTGAATTGCTTCCTACGCCATGTAGAAAGACCCTGGGAGGTACATTTCTGCTGCCTACTCGTCGACGCTCGGCTACTTGCGAAAAACTTGTAGGAGGGTGATAATAGGAACAGAACAATTACAAAAGGAGCCAAGTAACGTGGGGCTTCAAGAACAGGTGAATGATTCGTTAGAAACCTGAACAACAAGGATTCCTTCGGGAGTTGACAGCCTACGCAGTCCAGGCTCGCTATCCAGAGCGAAAGAAAAAACTAGCGTCCACCTGTACCGAGCAGGAGGCAGATAGAATCCTCCGGTTGAGCAAGGAGGTGATAGCATGGCTCAAGCAACGTTTGAACGTCGAGTCTTCCCACGGGAAGTAGTAATAGGAAAGCTAAAACAAGCGCTATCCAAGCTTAGCGAGCAGCTTCCGGTAAAATGCGCATACCTCTTTGGTTCATACGCGAGTGGGCAGCCAAAACCGTGGAGCGATGTTGACGTCGCTGTTGTTTCCCCAAAGTTCGGAGAGAACATTATAAGAGACAGCGTGTTTCTGATGAAAGCTCTGGAAGAAACCGGGCTCATGGTCGAGCCACACCCCTACTCAGAAGAAGAATATAACGAGGCAGCTCCCGGTTCATTTTTGTTCGAAGAGGTTATTCACAAAGGAATTCGGTTAGTCTGACTCCTCTATTCTAGATTGGGCGAGTAACAACCAAGGATGTCCTCCATACTTTTTAGAAACTTGGCCAGGTCAGAGGCAAAGGCAGCATCGGTCTTCGGTAGGTTCCTGATTAGGGGGAACACTCGTTCGGGAATTAGGTTAAAACCGTAGATGTTCCGCACAAGATGGCGAAATCTACGGTACTCGTCGAGAAGCCCGAAGGTATCGGGAGTAAGAACAGCGGGCCTAAGGCCGGGGAGTGAAAGTTTCATCTGGAGCAGCAAATCTTTATGCCATTCATCACCCTTCGGCAAATTACCGTCGATCCTCTTGGCAATTTCCTTGAAGATGTTCTCTGCTGCAGAGTAGTAATCGAGTAGGATCGAGGCCACTGCCCGGAGGGTGAATTCGTCCTGCAAGCCTTCTGGCGCTGTGGGGTCACCAGGTCCCAAGTAACCTTTTTGGCGCAGGGTGTCCAGGAGGCGTTCTGCGTTCGTCCGCTCTTCTTCAATGCGTCCTTTAAGAATCAGGAATCCACGCAGGTTCAAGGAGCTTTACCCCCTTTGTTTTGGCCTTCTCGCGGAGGGAAGGCACGGCATCTTCCTCCAGCACGATGCTCACGGGAAAGGGCCCGCCTACGCGGTCGGCGCCGGCCTGCATGGCCCAAAAGTCGCCCTCTTTGGGGAAACCTTCCACCAGCAGGTCGATGTCGGAATGTTCCCAAAAGCCGCCCCAGGCAAGGGACCCATAGAGATACACTTGGGAAACACCGTACTTTTCCCTGAGCCAGGAAGCCACCGCCCGCGCTTCGGCCCAGGCTTTTTCTTCGCGCTTTTTCGCCTGGAGGGCTTCCTGCTCTAGGATTCTTTGCCGTAAGCGCCGGAATTCTTCCTCGGGCAGGCCCGTGCTACCCATAGATTACGCCCCCTTCGCCGCCATTGGCAGGACTTGGGAACTAAACTGCGCTGCCTCTTAATAGTAGTATACCATAAACTACCGGTTAGCAGGCGGGAAAGGCAAAACCGGAAAGCATCGCCAGCCTTGGTCAAAGAAGAAGCCCTAAAAAGGCTGGCCGCGACGACTTGGACGATCTGGAGGAGGATTTGCTGACGGCCAGGGAGTTATCCGGCCTGTGAGCTGCCGGGCACCTACGGGAGGGCCGCCTCTTCTCGGCGGGTGCGCAGGAGGTCGACGATTTCCGGGTCTAGGGCGCCACTTTGGGCCTGGTGCTGAAGGATACGGCAAGCTTCCTCCCAGGTAAGGCCGGGGCGGTAGGGGCGGTCTTCGCGGAGGGCGGTGAAGACGTCGGCCACGGCGACAATGCGGGCGCCGAGGTCCAGATCGGCGGCGGCCTTATGAAATGGGTACCCGTTGCCGTCCAGCCTTTCGTGGTGGTAGGCAGCCCAGCGGGCCAGGGGTAGGTCCGGGGCTACCGGGTAAAGGAGCCAGTATGTATAGTAAGTATGCTGTTTGATGATGTTGAACTCGGCAGGGGTAAGCTTGTCCGGTTTTTCCAGAATGTCCTCGGGAACGGTAACCTTACCCAGGTCGTGCAGGAGTCCGGCCACTTCGAGGAGGTCGCACTCGTCGGGGGAGAGGCCTGCCGCTTTCCCCAGGAAACGCGCCACCGCGGCCACGCCGCGCGAGTGGGTATAGGTAAAGTGGCTCTTCGCGTCCACCACGCGGGCGAAAAGTCCGGCCAGCTCAAGGAGGTCGGCGCCGCCCACGGTAAGGGCCGGGAACGAAAGAAGGTCCAGGAGGCGCTCGCCGCTCCAGGGTGAGGTCAGGTCCAGCCAGAAGCTTTCGCGGGCGGCGAGGTCGGCGAGGACGGCCACCAGGTCCGGATCGAAGAGGGAGCCGGCTTCTCTCTCCAGGTGGTCCAGGACGGCGTTTCGCTGCTCGAGCGCAGGAGCATCGGGCCTAAGGAGCACGTCTATCCGGTCTACCAGGTGAATGATGCGCGCCGGAAGCGGAATGTTTGACCCGGCCAAGCCCGAAGGGTTGCCGCCACTCCAGCGGTCGTGGTGGGAAAGAATAATCTCCGGCGCCGTCCCCAGGACGCGTACGCCGGCGGCGAACTCGGCCCCGCGGCGGCAGTGGCCTGCGGGGTTTTCTACATCGAATTGGGCCAGAGCCTGTTTTTCGCCGAAAGTTACGGCCCCCGCGTCGTGGATGATGGCGGCCTTAAAGAGCTGAATGAGTTCTTCCGGGGAGAGGCCGGCGGCCCCTCCCACTTCCAGAGCCATGAGGGCAACGTGCTGGTGGTGGTTGAGGAGCCCGGCATGGGTGAAGTCCAGGCTGTGCGAAAGGCTGAGGAGGAGCTTGACCAAGTCGAAGTGAAACGCGAGTAGGCCCAAGAACCCTGCCTCCTTTCCCGCAGCTATTAAAAGCTATTAAAAGCGGGGAATGCTTTATAAGCGCATTCACAGTCCTAACAGAATCCGCAGACGATCTTCTACCTCCGCCAAAGTCGCGGGATACACTGTACCGAGGCGATACAAGAGCCGTTCTTTGGCTACTGAGCGTACATCCTCGCATTTAATAAAGCTCTTTTGCTCAAGCCCGCCTTCAGGCGGCTCAACCGCCACATGCCACGGGATGCCTTTCGCCCTCGTTGTTATAGGAACTAATACCACCAAGTCCGCCGGACCGCGGTTGAAAAGATCCACCGAAATCACAAGTCCTGGTCTCTTACCTGCCTGCTCGTGACCGCGAGCAGGGTCAAAATCCGCCATCCACACTTCTCCACGCAAGGGGTCTTTCACTGCTTCTCATCCTTCAGGTCATCGGCCAAAGCCCTGTCCCAAATCATGCGCTCCTCAAGTTCTTCTTGCCACGCTTTGTGGTCTTCCCGTAGCCTCGCGTAGGCTTTGTTCGCTTCTTCTAAAAAAACCTTGCGGCGGTATTCCTCAACTGCTTTGTCCACAATGGCCTGCATGGGTTCTCCCATACGAGCGGAAAGTTCCTTGAGCGTCTGCCACGCAGCGCGGCTCACTCTGATAGCTGTGGACATATAAATCACCTCAGCCTTAGTTTACACACTTGTTTACAGAAAGGCAAGCAAAATTGTTGAGTACACGCCTTAACCGAAAAGAGCAAATATGAACAAAGCCCGGGGTTTCCCGGGCTTTTTGCGCTGGGGCGGCAGTTACTTGATTTCGACCTCGGCACCGGCCTCGACGAGCTTGGCCTTGATGGCTTCGGCGTCCTCGCGGCTCACCTTCTCTTTGACCGGCTTGGGAGCGCCGTCCACCAGGTCCTTGGCCTCTTTGAGGCCGAGACCGGTGATCTCGCGGACGACCTTGATCACTTGGATCTTCTTGTCGCCGGCGGACTTCAGGATGACATCGAATTCGGTCTGCTCGGCCTCGGCGGGGGCGGCGGCAGCTGCCGGAGCACCGGCGGCCGGAGCAGCGGCCACGGCTACGGGCGCGGCGGCAGAAACGCCGAACTCCTCCTCCAGGGCCTTGACCAGCTCGGAAAGCTCGAGAACGGTCATGCCTTTAATGGCCTGAATGAGTTCTTCTTTAGTCACTTGGGCTACCTCCTTATTCTCAGGGAAGTTGTTTTTGCAGGGCAAAAAGGGGGGATGACCCTCGGCCACTAGCTGGCCTCGGCTTCCTTCTTTTTCCGGATGGCCTCCAGAGCGTAGACGAGGTTACGCTGCGGGCCGCTGAGCACGGTAACCAGGCGACGGATGGGGCTCTGCAACAGGCCGAGGAGCTGACCCACGAGCACCTCGCGCGGCGGCAGCTCGGCCAGGGCTTTTACGCCTTCGGCGTCGATGACTTTGTTCTGCAGCACCCCGCCTTTAATCTCCAGGGCCTTGTGCGTTTTGGCGAATTCGCTCAGGATTTTGGCCGGGGCCACAGGGTCATCGTAGGCGAACGCCAGGCCGGTAGGCCCGGGAAGATAGGGGTCCAGGCCGTCCCCGACGAAGTCCTTTGCCGCCAGGCGGGTAAGGGTATTCTTGGCCACCCTGTACTCGAGCCCCGCCTCACGCAGCTTTTTCCTGAGCTCCGTCATCTCGGCCACGGTGAGGCCGCGGTAGTTGGTGAGAATAACGGCCTGGGCGCGGCTAAACTTTTCCTTTAGCTCGGCCACGGTCGCCTCTTTTTCCGGTCGTGCCATGACTTCACCTCCTTCTTCGGCGTCGTTTCCGTGCCGCCTTGGGAGCACAAGCAGAGCATGAAAACTTCGGCGCTCGGGCATTCCCCTACGGCGCATCGAGTAGGAGGGGGCGGCTAACCCCCGTCCTCTCCCACCACCGTACGTACCGATCGGTATACGGCGGTTCACCAAGCTTGACGAATACTTTGGTAA
>JASKKP010000007.1 GCA_030154105.1 Bacillota bacterium | reverse complement strand
AAGCTCTGCCGGACAAGAAGCGGCCAGCTGCCGTGGCGGCTCAAGAAGGGCTTGACTTCTGTAATCGCCTCTTTGCTATCGAACGGGATCTGAAAGACCTCAAACCTTATGAACGTTATCTAAAGAGGCTGGAACGAAGCCGTCCCGTACTGGATGCCTTTTGGGCGTGGCTAAATCAGCTGAGTCCTCAGGTACTGCCTAAGAGTGCGCTTGGGCAGGCGGTTAATTTTGCCTGAGTCAGTGGGATAAGCTTGTAGCGTTCTTGCTTGACGGGCGCCTCGAAATCAGCAACAACCGCAGTGAACGCTCTATCAAGCCTTTTGTGATTGGGCGTAAGAATTGGCTGTTTGCCAACACTCCGCGCGGAGCTCAGGCCAGTGCCACTATCTACAGCATCGTGGAGACGGCAAAGGAAAACGGCTTGAATCCTTTCCGCTATCTTACCTACCTCTTTGAAACCCTGCCGAACATGGACATCACCGATCCGACGGCACTGGATCAAGTTCTTCCCTGGTCAGAGTCAATTCCTGCTGTATGCCGTTCTAGCAACTAGAAAAGTCCTCTAAAGCTTATCTAAGTCCCCACCAGTCTGCAAGGTGGGGGATTATTTTACGCTTACGTTTTTTCTTTACCTTTGTGCGACGGGAGGGAAGGAGCGAGGCGGAAATCTTATCACCTCTTGAGCCGCAACAAAACTTATTACCAAGGATAAAGGAGAGGAGTCAGATGTTTACCCGAAAACCGTTCGCCCCCCTTGTAGCAGCGGCGCTTGTGGCGGCCCTCGCGCTGGCCGGATGTAGCGGCGGAAAGCCGGGCGGCGCGAGCGCCGGGGATAAGGGAAGCAAGGACCAAGCGGTAAGTGAGATTAAGATCGGTACGGTAGGCCCCCTCAGCGGCAATGCGGCAACCTACGGCCAGAGCACCAAACGCGGCGTGGAAATTGCGGTAGATGAAGTCAACAAGGCCGGAGGGATCAACGGCTCAACCGTCAAACTGATTTCTGAAGATAGCCGTGGGGATCAGACGGAAGCGGCGAACGCTACGCGCAAGCTCGTGGAGCAGGACAAGGTGGTGGCCATTATCGGTGCGGTACTAAGCTCGGAGACTTTCAGCGGCGGGCCCATAGCCAACGACGCCAAAGTCCCGATGATTTCCTCCTCCTCCACGGCCCCCGGTATCCCGGATATCGGGCCTTACATCTTCCGCAACTGTATCTCTGACAATGTCCAAGCGGCGCAGATGGCGGAATACGCGGCCAAAGAGCTGAAAGTAAAGAAATTCGCTGTAATGTATACCAACAACGATTACGGCATGGCCCTGCGCGACGGCTTTACGGCGAAGGCTAAGGAACTGGGCGAAGTAGTTGCGGTCGAGGCCTATACCGACAACGACACTAACTTCAGCGCTCAGCTCACCAAGATCAAGGCTAAGAACCCGGACGCCCTCTATATCGGCGGATATTATACCGAGGCTGCCAAGATTGCCCAGCAGGCGCGCGAGCAGGGCCTTAAGGTACAGCTTCTCGGCGGGGATGGGTTCTATTCGACGAAGCTGGTCGAGCTGGGCGGCGAGGCCGTGGAAGGCGCCATATTCACCGCAGGTTTTTATTCCGGGGACAGCGCACCGGCTGTTCAAAACTTCGTGGCCGCCTACAAGGCCAAATTCAACGAAGAGCCGGACATGTTTGCCGCTCAGGCTTATGATGCGGCGAAGATGGCGCTGGAGGCCATCAAAAAAGCCGGCAGCACCGACACGACCAAAATCCGCGATGCCCTGGCCGCTACGCGGAATTTCCCTGGGGTGACCGGAACCACTTCTTTCAAAGAAAACGGTGACGCCGAAAAGAGCATTGTGATACTTAAAGTAGAGAAAGGCAAGTTCGTGCGCGTCCGCTAAGCCTTATCAGCGCCTGGGCGGAAAGGGACACCCTGGACGCCGGGGCGCTCTTGCCTTTAAGCGAGGAGTGTTAAGGTGATGTTGCTTGCCCAGCTTTTAAACGGACTTATCCTCGGCACCACCTACGCGCTGATTGCCCTCGGCTACACCATGGTCTACGGGATTCTCGGCCTGATTAACTTCGCCCACGGGGAGATCTACATGGCGGGCGCTTTCCTGGGCCTTTTCTTGACGGCCGGTTTAAAGCTACCCTTTCTTCTTGCCTTCCCCCTGGCCACAGGCGGGGCCGCCGTCCTTGGCGTGATCGTGGAGCGGGTGGCCTACCGCCCGCTGCGCAATTCCCCACGCCTCTCCGCCTTAATCAGCGCCATCGGTGTGTCTATTTTTCTACAAAACCTGACCTTGACCGTAGCCGGGCCGGCGACCAGACCTTTTCCGCGGCCATTCGGGATACGCGTTCTGACCCTGCCGGCCGGCCTGAGCATTTCGAGCCTGCAGCTTTTCATCATATCCGTAGCTGTGTTGCTCATGCTGGGTCTTGACCTTCTTATCAGGCGCACGGCTATTGGGCGAGCCATGCGGGCTACGGCTCAAGACTTAGAAACGGCCCGGCTTATGGGCATAAACGTGGACCGCGTAATTGCGCTTACCTTCGCCATCGGATCGGCCCTTGGGGCTGCGGCCGGGATACTCATTGGCCTCTACTTCAATTCGGTTGATCCCCTCATGGGGTTCCAGCCCGGCCTAAAAGGTTTTGTGGCCGCCGTTTTGGGGGGTATCGGCAACATCCCCGGAGCCATGCTTGGCGGGCTGCTTCTGGGATTTGCCGAGGTCCTAGGTGCTGTTTATTTCTCCCAATACCGCGATGCGATTGCGTTTGCGATTCTCATTTTTATCTTGTTGGTAAGGCCTACCGGAATTTTGGGCAGTACCGCCCAGGACAAGGTGTGAGGTGGCGAGAGGTGAACGCTTACGTTCTCCAGGTACTTATCCTTACCGGGATCAATATTGTTCTTGCCCTGGGGCTCAACCTTATCAGCGGGCTTACCGGCCAGCTGTCGCTCGGGCACGCGGCCTTCATGGGAATCGGCGCTTACGCGGCCGCGCTTCTGACCAAGGCCGGATACCCTTTTTTCCGGCGCTCTTGGCCGGTGCCTTACTGGCCGCCGCGGCCGGCCTACTTGTCGGCATCCCTACTTTGCGGCTGCGCGGGGACTACCTGGCCATAGCAACCCTGGGGTTTGGAGAAATCCTCCGCATCCTGGCGGTTAATCTCAGGGTAACGGGGGGGCCCGTCGGTCTGCGCGCCATCCCCGGCTACACTACCCTTGCCGGGGTTCTGGCGGCAGTATGCTTCACGTACGGCTTCCTGGCCCACTTAGAACGCTCCCCCCTGGGTAAGGCTTTAATTGCCGTGCGCGAGGACGAGCTGGCGGCTGCGGCGATGGGGATAAATACCACGCGGATGAAAATCCTGGCTTTCTCCTTGGGGGCCTTCTTCGCCGGGCTTGCCGGCGGCTTGTACGCTCATTATATCCGTTACATTAATCCGAATAACTTCGGCTTCATGCGGTCGGTGGAGATACTGGCCATGGTGGTACTGGGTGGAATGGGCAGCATGCCGGGGGCCGTGCTCGGCGCCTCCTTTCTCAGTGTAGCTCCGGAGCTACTCCGCTCCATATCGCCGGCGATCGCCGAACGCCGCCAACTTATTTACGGAGTCCTGCTTATCGCGGCCACTATCTGGTTTCCGCAAGGGCTTTGGGCTAAAGGCCGGGCATGGGAGAGGTTTTTGCTGCCGTTTAGGTTCCGGGAGCTGAGGAGGGGCCAGCATGACGCTGCTTGAGGCGCGGCAGGTGACGGTGCGTTTTGGCGGGGTAATTGCAGTAAACCGAGTGGATATTGCCGTGAACGAGGGCGAGGTCGTCAGCTTGATTGGGCCTAACGGTGCCGGCAAGACCACCCTCTTTAACGCCTTTACCGGTATTTACCGCCCCCAGGAAGGCGATTTGCTGCTTTTCGGAAAAAGCATCAAAGGACTTCAACCGTTTCAAATTGCCCGCCGCGGCCTGGCCCGCACTTTTCAGAACATCCGTTTGTTCCGCGATATGTCCGCGCTGGAGAACTGCCTGGTCGCCCGCCAGAGTAGTCGACCCCTTCGGTACCTTGAAGGTCTCCTACCGTATGCCGCAGGGCGTCGAGGCCAAAGGGAAGATCTCGCCTCGGCGCTGGCTGCTCTGGAGTTCGTCGGCCTGGCCGATCGGCGGGGGGCCAAGGCGCGTAGCCTGCCTTACGGCGAGCAGCGCCGCCTAGAGATTGCCAGGGCGCTGTCCACCGGGGCCAGGGTGCTCCTTCTCGACGAGCCCGCCGCCGGCATGAATCCTCAGGAAACCAAAGAGCTGATGGCGTTAATCGGCCGGATTAGGGACACCGGCAGAACGGTGCTCTTAATCGAGCACGACATGCGCCTGGTAATGGGAGTCTCCGATCGGGTCGTGGTTTTGGATCACGGCCTCAAAATAGCCGAAGGAAAACCGCAGGAAGTCAGGCGCGATCCGGCCGTAATCCGGGCCTACCTAGGGAGGCGAGACGACCGTGCTTCAACTGATTGATGTGTTTACCTACTACGACGACCTCGCCGCTTTGCGGGGCATCTCCCTGGAGGTCCGGGCTGGCGAGATGGCCACGCTTATTGGAGCCAACGGTGCCGGTAAGACGACTACCCTCAAAACCATTTGTGGGCTCCTCAGACCCCGCCGGGGGCGGATTGTGTTTTCCGGGCGCGACATCACCGGCTGGCGCCCGGAGGACATAGTGCGCTTGGGAATCGCTCTGGTGCCCGAAGGCCGGCGCGTTTTCCCGCAGCTTACCGTTTGGGAGAACCTGGTTTTGGGGGCTACCGTCCGCCGCGACCGTGCCGGCGTTCAGCGGGACTTGGAACAAATATTTACCCACTTTCCTCCGCTGGCCGAGCGCCGGAAACAGCTTGCCGGGACTTTGAGCGGCGGTGAACAGCAGATGCTGGCCATCGGCCGTGCTCTCATGGCGCGGCCTAAACTTCTGCTGCTCGACGAACCGTCGATGGGGCTGGCCCCGATGGTTGTGGAGCAGATTTTTGCCGTTATCGAAAGCATCAACCGGGCAGGCACCACCATCCTCTTGGTGGAACAAAACGCGGACTTGGCCCTCCACATAGCGCACCGGGGATTCGTGATGGAGACGGGGCGGATAGTGCGCTCGGCACCGGCGGCCGAGCTCTTGGCCAGCGAAGAGGTCCGCCGAGCGCATCGAATAGTTTGGGTAAGGGCTTTAAGAGCTTATTGAACCCTCGGCACGGCCGGCCGCGGGGATAACCTGCCGCCCGCCGATGAACACGTAGCGCACCTGGGCCAGATCATCCCGGGCAAGGACGGTGAGGTCGGCGACATAACCCGGGGCAATGCGCCCGCGCCCCGGAGCGAGACCGGGGATGGCTGCGGCCGGGGCGGAGGTTACCAGGCGCACGGCGGCCGGAAGGGAGAGGATGCCGGCTTCGCCGATGGCCTTAAGGGCTGCCGGTAAGGGGTCAAAAAATCCGCCGCCGTAATCGGTGGTAATTAGGTCGACCAAGCCGGCCTTAAGGAGGGCGAGAAGGTTGGCCGGGCTTTCTGTGGTCCGGCGTGCTCCAAAGCCGTCGAACGTGGCGCCGTCGAGAAGGGCTCCGGCCTCTTTCAGCGAGCGGGCGGCTTCCAGCATGGCTTTTTCAGAAAAGCTGTCGTGATTGGCGTGGGCGGCGATGGTCCAGGCACCTTCCTGGGCGGCGGCGAGTACTGCCGTAAGAGAAGGCGGGGCGGTGTGGGCGATAAGGGGAAGGCCCAAGCGCCGGGCTAGCGAAGCGGCTTCGGCAATGCTCCGGCGCGCCGGCCCCAGGGCCGGCAGCACGCACTCCTCGATAATGACCTGCGCCCGCGCCGGCGCAATGCGGCCGGCCAGGCCGGCGGCAACCAGGGCCTTATTGAGTGCCACTTCATCTTTTGCCGCCGGGTCCAGCTCTTTTCCGAGGGCGGCCTCTTTAAGGGCGCGCGCCGCCGCCGGGGTGATTTCCACCCCGGTTTCTTCTTTGATGCGCTGCGGGATGTACATATACTCGCTCCCGCCGCCTCCCAGGGTGTGACCGCTTCCTGCTTCCCCGATGGCCACCGCTCCCGCCTGGATCTGCTCTTCAAGGGTTGTGGCCAGGTGCCGCTCCGTAAGGCCTGCCCCGTCCACGGCCCGGGCCGCGGCCAGGGCGGCCGGCGTAAGGCAGGCGCTGGTTTTAATGTTGAGCGGGGTGAGACGCCGCGCTTCGGCTACTTCTTCCGGCAGGGCGAAACCGTCCACATTCAGGACGGTGGTGGTTCCCGCTTTAAGGTGCCTTTCCTGATTGGCGCGCACGGCCTCATGATCGAGGGGCGGTGCACCGCTGGCGAAAAGGGGGCCAAAGGTTACGCCGTGGACGTGGCTGTTGATGAACCCGGGAAGGAGGTAGTCCCCGTTAAGATCCAGCACCTCGGCTCCGGGCGGAATGTTTTTCCCCGCGCTCACTCCGGCAATGCGCCCGGCGACGACAAGAACGGTTGCCTCCTCTAAGAGCGTTCTTCCGTCGCCGGTAATGACCGCCGAGTTGATGATGGCCAGCACTCTCTTTCGCCCTCCTGGAAGCCGCATCTTACGTACCGGCGGAGTTCGTGGGGGGAAAATTGGGCCAAGCCCAGCCTTTCTATGGTGCGGGCGCCGTGGCGCAGGTCCTGACGGGTCAAAAGGGAGGCGTACTCGATGGTGGCGCTGATGCGCGGGGTGGGCACGCCCAGGCGGTACCCCAGGTCTTCGATGGGCACCAGGCCGTAGGGGGTATCTTCGGTAAGGTAGCGGTGTTCGAAGTTGGTCGGAGCCAAGCTCCACTGGTAGATGGGGTTGTGGACGTGGGTTTCGTGGATGTTCCGGCCGTAGGTTCCCTGGTGGCCGTACCACTCTAGGTCCTGCTCGTAAACCGAGCGCAGCGGCACGCCCAGGGCTTCGCCCACGGCCATACGCTCGGCGTCTAAGGCTTCGATGGCGCGCCCTACGGCCGGGGTAACGCCTTCCCAGTAAAAGAGGAAATCCCCCGGCGCTTCGATGCGGGCGGCGTTGAGAATCATAATGGGAATGTGGATGATAGGGTTCGGGTTGCTGAGTCCCGTCTCCAACACCGAGTCCGCCTCGGCCAGGTCCGGGTAGGCTTGTCTCAGGAGAGAGAGCACCCGGGCCGTTTCCCGGGCGGGGAAGGCGGCCAGGCGCAGGCCCTTCTTGTAGCCGCGGATCCACATGTGGGTGGGTCCTTTTTTGCGCCCGGCGTAGATTAAACACTCGGTTTCAGCCAGCATTACCGGTGGTGCTCCGTGGGCGGCCAGTACTTGGGCAAACTCCAAGGCCCCGCCAAAGCTTCCGGGGTGGAGCACAACTACTTGCCCGCTTCTTAGGTGCTGCGCCAGCTTCTCCGCATAGCGGCGCTGCGAGGGAGCCGGCGTCACCACCATGATGATGTCTGCCCCCTCCACGGCGGCGGCGAGGTCCGTGGTGGCCTGCTCTAAACGGGCAAAGCCGCCCCTTAGGCCGGTCGAGGGCAGCACCTCCAGCTCCAGCCCGCCGCGGGCCTGGAGGGGGGCAATGGTTTCCTCATAACTGGAGTAAAGGCGCACCGCAAATCCCTTAATGGCCAGATCGGCAGCCGTAGCGAACCCGCCGTGACCGCCGCCCAGCACGGCGAAAATGGGTTTGGGCAAAAGACTCACCCCCAAGGTGTTTTCTCTAGCATGGCCTAAGTTTCAGGTCGCATATACCATCAATACCGTCGGCCCGGATTTCCGGAGATTAGGAAAATAATTCCTTTCATCAGAAGTTGGCTGTCGAGCTCACCTACTCATATGGTTGCTGCTTAAGCAGCGTTAACCTGAGAGAGCATCTTCCGGTATGGCGAGCTCAGGGCAGGATATCCCGGCTGGGCGGCAAATAGATTTATGGCAAAGATATTGCCTACCTTCCGCGAGGACGGCGCATCCAACCCAGCTTTGCTTTTACGCCCCTATACCGACTACGGCAAACCAAAGCAGAAAAGGAGAGAACAAAATGGCTCAAGACAAACCCTTGGCAGTGATTGACGGGCACTCGGATGTTCTTTACCAGCTAGCGCAAAGCGGAGGGCGGCTGAACGAGCGGCCGGAAGGCCAGGTAGACCTCGCCCGCCTTAAGGCCGGAGGGGTAGTGGCCCAGTTTTTCGCCCTCTACACCGGCGCCCCCCAACGCGCCCTTCGGGCCTTGCCTGATGTGCTGGGGCAGATCAAGCTTTTTTACCGGGAGCTTGAGGAAGAAAGCGACCTGCTTTTGGCCTTGAGTGCTCAGGACGTTCGCCGGGCGCAGGAGGAAGGAAAAGTGGCCGCCGTCCTCAGCTTGGAAGGCGGGGAACCCTTGGGAGACGATCCGGGCCTGCTCGAGGTCTTTTACCGCCTGGGGGTGCGCGCCGTCGGCCTTACCTGGAATGAGCGTAACCTCCTGGCCGGCGGGGTGGCGGACGACTCGGGCGGCGGCCTCACGGCGTTGGGCCGGGAGGCGGTTAAGATCGCCGGCAGGCTCGGTATGCTGGTGGACGTCTCCCATCTCAACGTACGCTCGTTCTGGGATGTGCTGGAGGCGGCGGAGGGGCCGGTCTTCGCCTCTCATTCCTCCGCCCACGCCCTGTGCCCGCATCCCAGGAACCTTACGGATACCCAGGCTAAAGCCTTGGCCCAAAGAGGAGGCGTCATCGGCGTGAACTTTCACGCGGCCTTCCTGCGCGCCGAAGGGCCGGCAGGCCTGGAGGATGTCGTGCGCCATATCGATTACCTCGTAGACCTAGTTGGACCGGAGCATGTCGGCTTGGGCTCGGACTTCGACGGCATCCCGGCGCCGCCAAAGGGTCTGGAAGGGCCCCACCGTTTCCCCGCTTTGGCCGCTGCCCTCAAGGAACGCGGCTACGCCGATGAGGCGATTGCCCAAATCATGGGCCAAAACTTGCTTCGCCTCTTATCCGGGCAGGCCGGCAGGTAGCCGGCGGTTGCTCCACGGCAGTAACAGGGCCCCCTCCGGCCTATTCAGTGCTGTCGGCAGAGACGCTACATAGCGACCCGCCGGCGGCGGCACGGAGGGGGCCGGCTTTGCTCCTCCCAATGCCGGGTCCCGGTGGGGCCTTTACATTAGGCATTGAATATATTAGAATAAGCTCATGAATGGTCACCGGTCGAGGTGTGGGCTTTGTTTTCCCTGCGGACGATGGAGCCGGAAAGTAGGAACTCAGGAGTCTCGGAAGGTGGTGACTTACTGTGGCCGCGGCTAAGAGCGCGGAAAGGATGGTGGCCGATCTTCTCAAGGCCCTCGCGCACCCGACGCGCATCAAGATCTTGGAACTCTTAAAGGACGGCGAACTGTGCGTGTGCGAGCTGATCCCGAAGCTCGGCCTTGAGCAGTCCAACGTTTCGCAGCACCTGGCGGTGCTTAGAAAAGAGGGCCTGGTAAGTTCATACAAAGACGGCCTGAGGGTGATCTACCGCGTGGAGCACCCGGAGGTGTTTGACCTTCTAAACTGCGCGGCAAAAGTGCTGGTGCGGCAGGTGAAGGCCGGGCAGGAGCTTTTGGCCGAGCTTTCTGGTGCGGACGACGAGCCGAGCGCCGAGCCTGCACGAACGGGGAGAGGATGACGTGAGGTGCTCGAAGGCAGTGATTGCTTCGGGGTTTAATGGGTTACTCGCATTGAAGCGAAGGAGAGAGGAAACTTGCTTTTGATGCGCATTCTGGAGGGCGGCATCGCTGAACTGGGTGAGTACCTTTCTGCCCACGTGCTCACCTGCCTTGTGCCGGCCTTCTTTATCGCGGGCGCCATTGCGGCTTTGCTTTCTAGTGGTGCTGTCTTAAAATACTTCGGGCCCCAGGCGAATAAGTACCTGGCATACGGTGTAGCTTCCGTTTCCGGTGCCATCCTGGCCGTGTGCTCCTGCACGGTGCTGCCGCTTTTTGCCGGGATCTACAAGAAGGGGGCGGGCCTCGGCCCGGCCATCGCCTTCCTCTATTCGGGACCGGCCATTAACGTCCTGGCGATTGTTCTCACCGCCCGGGCCATTGGCTTGAAGATGGGCCTGGCGCGGACATTGGGGGCGATTTTCTTTTCCCTCATCATCGGCCTCATCATGGCGGCGCTCTTTGCCGGCGAGGAGGAGAAAAGGGACCGCACCACTAACCCGGCCATGTTCGGAGGGACTGAAGATACCCGCCCGGGCTCGCAACTCGCCATCTTTTTTGGGCTCCTCATTGCCATCCTCCTTTTCGGTACGGCGAAGATTCCGTTCTGGGACAAGGTCGCCGTTCTTATCAGCTTGGTAACTGCCGTGGCGTTGGCCGTCAGCCGCTGGTTTAAAGAAGGCGAGTTCCAAGCCTGGATGCAGGAGACGTGGAAGTACGTCCGGATGATCTTCCCGGTGCTCCTTGTGGGGGTGTTCATCGCCGGTGCCCTCAAAGTAATCCTGCCGCCTGAGTGGATCTCGCGCTTTGTGGGCGGCAACAGCCTGAGCGCCAACCTGCTCGCCTCGCTATTCGGGGCGCTCATGTACTTTTCCACCCTCACGGAGGTGCCGATCGTTAAGGCCCTTACCGACCTCAGTATGGGACAGGGCCCGGCGTTGGCGCTTCTCTTGGCCGGGCCAGCTTTGAGCCTACCTAACATGCTGGCCATCCGCAACATTATGGGCACGAAAAAGACGGCGGTCTACGTTTCCCTGGTTGTCGTCATGGCCACCCTTGCCGGAATGCTCTTCGGAGCCGTTGCCTGATTCTTTTTCCAAGCTGGCGGTCTCGGGCCGCAACACTCCTATCGGTCCGTAAGGAGAATAAGTGAAGGAGGGCTTTTAATGATGCACATCAAGATCCTGGGCATGGGTTGCCGGAACTGCCGTACCCTCGAGGCCTACGCCCGCCAAGCGGCGGCCGAACTGGGCATCGAGGCCGAGTTCGAAGAGGTCAAGGACATGGATAAAATCATGTCCTACGACGTCATGATGACGCCGGCCCTGGTGGTAAACGAAAAGGTGAAGGTGGCGGGCCGCGTGCCGAGTAAGGAGGAGGTGAAAAAGCTTCTCGCGGAGGAGGCATGAGGAGGCCGCCGGGTGCGGCGGCAAAAGGACAAAGGCTGCGGAATTAGTTCCGGGCCTTGTCTTTTTTTGCGAGGGAAGGCCGAAGAAACGGTTATAGGCGGAATTTTTTGCGGCAACGCAAAACGAACGGCAGGAATACTAATGCGAAGCATTGAATATATATGCTTACCGCTCGCAGGAGGGCGCGGTGAGTAGGCCGGGAACCACGTTTTACCCTTCTACTTTGGTCAGGAGGTGTTCGCAAATGTCTGGAAAGAAGGTTTGGCTGCGCCTTGTTTCGCTGGTCCTGGTGTTCTTCGTCGTCCTCGGCTCGGGGGTGCTGGCGGCGCCCCGGATTCCGACGCCGGAGAGCATACTGGGGTATCCCATAGGTGCCGACTACCACTTGACGGAATGGTCCAAGATTGTTGAGTACATGAAAGCTCTAGATAAGGCTTCGGACCGGGTGCAAGTAATCACTTACGGTACCACGCCCGAGGGCAGACCGATGATTCTCACCGTGGTGTCTTCGGAACAAAACATCAAGAACCTCAAGAAATACCAAGAAATTAGCGCCCGCCTGGCCGACCCGCGGGGCCTCAGCGAAAAGGAGGCGCAAAAGCTCATCAAAGAAGGAAAGGCCATCTACTGGATCTGCGCCAACATCCACTCCACGGAAGTGGGCAGCAGCGAAATGGTCATGGAACTGGCCTACAAGCTGGCGAGCGGCAATGATGCCCAAACGAAAAACATACTGGATAACGTGATCGTAGTGATCGACCCTTCCATTAACCCCGACGGGCATGATATTTTCACGGAGTGGTACAACAAATACAAAGGGACCGAGTGGGCCGGTTCGCGCCCGCCCTACTACGGCAAGTACGTCAGCCACGACAACAACCGCGACTTTATTGCCCTTGCCCTCCCCGAGACCGGCCAGAACGTGGAGGCGCGCTTTCTCTTCCACCCGCAGATTTATCACGACCTGCATCAGAGCGGACCGGCGCGGATGTTCGTAAATCCCACTCAGGATCCCAATGACCCGAACATCAGCCCCATAACGCAGGCGGATTGGGTTAAATACGGCGGCTATATTCTATCAGGGATGACGGCCAAAGGTATGGCCGGGGTAATCACGGCCAATACTTACGACAACTGGTACCCGGGTTACAACGACCAGTTCACCACCTACCATAACGGAATGGGCCTCTTGTTTGAAACCCACGGCGGCTGGGGTGCCGACCCGGATACGAGCGGGCCTAAGAAAATTGAGAAAGAAAACCACTGGAACATGCCGCTGCCGTGGAAGGGTACCATCTGGCGCCTCCGGGATAACATCGACTACCAGGAAACGGGCGTGCTGCTTTCTCTCGAGCTGACCGCCCGCGAGAAGGATACGGTTCTTGAGCACTTCTATCTGAAGGGTAAGAAAGCGGTGGAGGCGGGGATGAATGAACCGCCCTATGCCTACGTCATTCCGGGAGGTCAAGAGGACCCGGCGGCCGTGGCCGACCTGGTGGCGAATCTTCTCAAGCACCGGATCGAGGTCAAGGAAGCTACCTCCGCCTTCACTGTGGGTGGGAAGACTTATCCTGCCGGAAGCTACGTGGTTCTTCTTAACCAGCCTTACCGCAGGCTGGCCAAGACTCTCTTCGAAAAGCAGGTCTATCAGCCCTACTTTAATGAACCTTACGACGTAACCGCCTGGACCTACGGCTTCCTGCGCGACGTTAAGACCGTAGCCGTGGATGATAAGGGCATTTTCGCCGTACCGCTACGCCCGGTGAAAGAAGCCAGGGCTGAGGGTACGCTCGCCGGTGGGGAGAGCGCCTTTGGCTACCTCATCGAATATAAGAGCAATAACAACATAGCCAAGCTCCTCAATACCCTCTGGGAGCATGAGGCCGAGGTGCTGCAGGCGACCGCGCCCTTCGGCGTGGGCGGCCGGACCTTCCCCGCCGGCACGTTCTGGGTGAAGAAACTGGGCGGCCTAAGTTTCGCCGATTTTCAGGCTCTAGTCGTCGGCCTCGGCCTCAGCGGCCGGGCTCTGGCCGCAGCGCCCGCCGGCTCCTTCAAGTCCCTGCGGCAACCGAAGATCGGCCTTTACCACGGCTGGGTGGACACCATGGACGAGGGCTGGACGCGCTACGTGCTCGACTACTATGGCTTCAAGTACGACCGGCTGGACAACGCTGCGGTTAAGAACGGTGATCTCGGCCGGTACGACATCATCATCCTTCCCGACATGCAGCCCAAGAACATCCTGGAAGGTTCGGCCAAGATGCCGCCTGAGTACCAGGGCGGTCTGGGTAAAGAAGGCGTGGCTAGGCTCGCCGCTTACGTAAAGTCCGGCGGCACGCTTCTCGCCATGGGGAAAGCCTCTGCCTTCCCGGTGGAGCAGGGACTTGCGCCGGGCGTAGAGCTGGTAGAGCGCACGGGCGTGAACGCTCCGGGTTCGATCTTGGCCGTGGGCGTAGATCCGACCCAACCTGTGGGCTATGGTTTCGACGCCGAGGAGGCCGTTTTCTACGAAAACAACCCGGCCTTCGTGGTTAAGACGGGCCGGGTGGTGGCGAAGTTTGCGGCCGAGCCGCTTCTTTCCGGCTACCTCGACGATAAGGAAAAGAAGCTCTCCGGCAAGGCGGCCATCGTCGACGTGCCGGTGGGCGCCGGGCGCGTAATCCTATCGAGCCCGGACCTCGTCTACCGTTTCCAGGCCCAGGGAACGATTCCGTTCTTGTTCAACAGCTTGCTGAGCGCCGGGGCGGAGTAATAGAAGATGCAGGTCCGGCAGGAGTTAGGGGCGGCTGCGGCCGTCCCTTTCTTGTCGCGTCGCGAGCGGCATCTGCCGGCGGGTTTCCTCCATTGACCCGGACAGGCAAATGGTTTACGATGAAAAGGCAGCTAGAGAGCGCTGCAGCCACGAACTTTAGGAGTCTATTCAGCGGCGGCAGGCGAAGGTCTTCAGGGTAGACGCCCATGCCGCCAGCGGCACCACCAGAGGGATGAATAATTCGGCCCTCGGGCATCCCCCTACGGCGCGAAGACCTGATGACGAACGGACTCGGCTCACTCGGGGCACGGGCAAAACTCGGCCCTTAGGGCCTCAAACACCGCCCGCGCTTTCCCTCGCTCGCGCGCGTTCTTCTAATGGCGGTACGTAACGCGCCTTGCGGGGGATGGCCCTCGGCCTCAGTATTTTCAAGGAGGGTACAATAAAGATGCCGGAAAGGGGGGCCAGAGTTAAGGCTTACCCCCAGAGGGAAGGCCAGAGGCCGCTCCTTATAGCGGTGCTGGTAGCGCTTTTTGCTGTGGCAGCCCTGGTAGGAATGAAGGCAGATCCGGCCGAACCGGCGAATGTTCCGAGTGAAACGGTCCCCCGCCCGGAGCCGGTACCAACCTTGACCCTGGCCGCCGTAGGCGATGTTATGTGCCACCTTCCCCAAGTGCGCGCGGCGTGGGATTCCCGACGCGGCGTTTATGACTTCACCCCGGCCTTTAGTGAGGTTGCCCCCTATCTCAGCGCGGCCGACATAACGCTGGCGAACCTGGAGACGGTGCTGGATGATTCTAGGCCTTATCGCGGGTACCCGCGCTTCAATTCGCCGCCGGCGCTGGCTCAGGCCCTGGCGGAGGCGGGTGTGGACCTGGTGACCACGGCCAACAACCACGCCCTCGATCAGGGAGAAGCCGGGGTGCTGGCCACTCTTAAAAGCCTAAAAGGAGCCGGGCTTTTCGTCACCGGCACCTTTGCCGACGAGGCCGAACGGGGTCCTCTCGTGTGCAGTTTAAGAGGCTTTAAGCTGGCCTTCCTGGCCTATACTCTTCACACCAACGGCCTGGTGCCTCCACCTGGGAAGGAATATCTGGTAAACGTATACAATGCAGAACAGGCGGCGCAGGATATCACTGCAGCCCGGACTCAAGGGGCGGAGTTCGTGGTGGTCAGCATGCACTGGGGCCAGGAATACCAAAGCCGCCCTTCGACCGAGCAAGAGGAGCTGGCCCGAGGGCTTTTGGCCGCCGGTGCCGACCTTATTCTGGGCAGCCACCCACACGTCCTCCAGCCCCTCGAGGAAAAAATCCAGCCTGCAGGCGGCAAACGCGCTTTGGTGGCTTACTCCCTGGGCAATTTTATTTCCAGCCAGCGCGATCCCGGTACCGACTGCGGTTTGATTCTTTACGTTACCATCGCCCGCGACCCTGATAGCGGGCAGGTGGGAATCAGTTCCTACTGGACGGTACCCACGCGGGTGGTGCGCGGAGAAAAGATCCGGGTGGTACCGGGGGAACCTTATGGGGAATAAAGGGGAGAAGAGGGCGCGCCCGAGTACTGAAAGAGGTAGGAGGAAAACTTGAGCGGGGTTGACAAGAACGCCGCCAATTGCTAGTTTTAGGCGTGTACTCTTATTCAGACAAGGAGCTTCGGGTATGCAGCTTAGGAACATCGCCATTATTGCCCACGTGGATCATGGTAAGACAACCCTCGTAGATGCCATCCTCCGGCAAACTGGGGTTTTTCGTAATAACCAAGAAGTTAGGGAGCGCGTGCTGGACTCGAACGATCTGGAGCGGGAACGCGGCATCACCATCCTGGCCAAGAACACGGCCGTCTTTTACAAGGACACCAAGATCAACATTGTAGATACCCCCGGCCATGCCGATTTCGGCGGAGAGGTGGAACGAATCCTCGGCATGGTAGACGGTGCTCTTCTCTTGGTGGATGCCTTCGACGGGCCAATGCCTCAGACGCGCTTCGTGCTGGAAAAAGCCTTGGCGCAGGGCATCAAGCCACTCCTTGTGGTAAATAAAATTGACCGCCCGGGGGCCCGGCCGCTCGAAGTGGTGGACGAGGTCCTCGAACTTTTCATTAACCTCGGCGCGGACGACGACCAGATTGACTTTCCCATCATCTATGCTTCGGCCCGCGCGGGGGTGGCCCACCCGGATCTGAAGGAGGCGGAGCGGCTGCTGGCAAGCGGCACACCAAACGTTCTGCCCCTCTTGGATGCGGTGATCGACTGGGTGCCGGCTCCCGGCGGGGACGCGGCGGCACCGCTCCAGCTCCTGGTCACCACGCTGGATTGGAGCGACTACGTGGGGCGTATTGCCATTGGGCGACTGGCGAACGGCACGCTTACCCCCGGCCAGGAGGTGGCCATCGCCTACGGCGAGGCCGAACCGCGCTGGGCTAAGGTCGGCGAGGTGTTCACCTTCCAGAGCCTAAAGCGTGTCCCCATTGAGCGGGCCGAGGCCGGCGACATCGTGGCCGTCACCGGTCTGGGCGAAGTGCAGATCGGTGAGACCATTATGGATCCGGCCGCGCCGAAACCCCTTCCGCCCATCAAGGTGGACGAGCCTACCCTCACCATGACCTTCCGGGTAAACGACAGCCCCTTTGCCGGGCAGGAAGGAATCTATGTTACTTCGCGGCAGCTACGCGAGCGGCTTTTCAAGGAGGCGCGCACCAACGTGGCCCTGCGCGTGCGCGAAACCGATAGCCCCGACGCCTTCGAGGTGGCCGGGCGGGGAGAGCTCCATTTAAGCATCCTCATCGAAACCATGCGCCGCGAAGGGTACGAGCTCGCCGTCTCCAAGCCGCAGGTCATCTTAAAGGAGATAGACGGGGTGCTGCAGGAACCCATCGAGCGCGTTGTAATCGACGTGCCCCAGGAGTACGTAGGGGCGGTCATCGAAAGCCTGGGTGCGCGGCGGGGGGAACTCACCAGCATGGTGCCCAGGGGCGATGATCGGGTGCGCCTGGAATTTACCGTGCCTATGCGCAGCCTCATCGGCTATGCTTCCGAGTTCGCCACCCAGACCAAGGGCACGGGTATTCTCACGCAGAACTTCGCGGGCTATGGGCCCTACCGCGGCCCGATTCCAACGCGCGCAGGCGGCAGCCTGGTGGCCTGGGAAGAGGGCGAGGCTACGGCTTACGCCATCAGCAACATCCAGGAACGGGGCACCCTCTTCGTCACCCCCGGCACGCGCGTATATGAAGGGATGATCGTGGGAGAGAACTCCCGGCCCGAGGACATCGACGTTAACATCGCCAAGAAGAAACACGTAACCAACATGCGCTCCTCCACGGCCGACATCGCGGTGAAATTGGATGAGCCGCGCATTCTCACCCTGGAAGAGGCACTCGCCTTCATCCGCGAAGACGAGCTGGTGGAGGTCACGCCGAAGAGCATCCGGCTGCGCAAACTCATCCTGGATAAGAATGCGCGCAAGAACGCCCGGCGCCAGGCCTCGGGGTAGCTAGGCTTCCGGTGGCTCCACCGGGTCCGGGTGTTTCAGGGAGGTGAGGACGACTCGCGGCGCGTGGCGGGTGTAAAGCGAACGGGCCTTTTCGTTGCTGATCGCTTCCAGCACTGCGGCCTCGGCGGCGAACTCGTCTACCTCCCGGCGGCCAACCTCTGGCGGGATGAGCTTCCCCGGTCCGCCCACGCAGCCGCCCGGGCAGGCCATGCCTTCCAGGAAGGTGGCTTTAAGCTGTCCGGCTTCGGCCTTATTCAGGAGGTCGCGGCATTCCTTGATGCCGTTGCCCTGCCGGGCGAAAACAGGAATATCGGGCCTGAGCTTCCGGATGCTCCGGATGATGGCGTCGGTGACGCCGCCGGTGTGCCCGTAGATGCGCCCGTCGTGGCTGGCATCCCTAAGGGGCGGGGCATTTGCGCGGCGCGGTACCTGAATTCCACCTGCTTCCAGCATGGCTGCCGCTTCTTCGAAGGTCAGAACGTAGTCTACAGCATCGGTAAGTTCCGGCTGGCGTGCCTCGGATTTCTTGGCGATACAAGGGCCGATGAAGATCACGCGGGTGCTGGGGTGTTCGGCCTTTACCAGGCGGCCGATGGCGATCATGGGGGACACCGAATCGGAAATGAGATGAGCGAGGCGCGGCCGGAACTTCTGCACCAGGCGAATAAAGGGCGGGCAACAGCAGGAGGTGATCATAAAAGGGTCGCCTTGTTCCATGCGGCGGATGTACTCTTCGGCCTCTTTAATGGTAATCACATCGGCACCCAGCGCCACTTCTACCACGGCGGCAAAGCCGAACTGCCTAAGGGCCATGGCCACCTCTTCTCCGAACACATCCGGGCCGAACTGACCGGCAAAGGAAGGAGCGACCACCGCTACCACCGGCCTTTTACCGTCCAGCAGCAGGCGTGCGACCTGCACCACTTCCGCCCTATCGGAGATGGCGGCGGCCCGGCAGGCGCCGATGCAGAGGCCGCAGTTTAGACAACGCCCGTTATCGATCCGGACGGTGTTTCCTGGCCCTTTTTTTATGGCGCCGGTGATGCAGGCGAGCTCCGCGGCGCATTCTACGTCGCGGCAGGAGCGGCAGGCGCCGGGCACGGCTACTATGGGGGGACCTGCCAGGGCGCTGTTTTCCAGGGCCGCCTCTGCCGCTTCAGCGAAGGATTCTTTTTCTTCGGGCTCCGGGACGAGCCCTAGCGCGCAGCGCACCAAGCCCTCTGCTGCCCGTGCCGGGTCTTGGACTTCAAGCCCCTTATCCAACAAAGACCCTATGGCGGTATTGACGAGGGCCGGCAGCTCCTCTTTCAGGTTTCCCCTAAGGACCGCGCGAGTTGCCCCGCGCCAAAGGCGCCGGCGCAAGACCTGATGAGGATTAAGCTCAAGTCCCATGTGCTCATCACCCGGCCTTAGTTTAACCTCGAGCAGGAATTTCTCTACCTCGCCCGGCGGCCCGAGACGAGTAAGACCGGCCTCGTCTATCCCGCAAAGCTTCGCGGGAATCGACAAGGCCGGCCGCCAAAAGGAGAGGGCTTGGCCGGGTTAGAACGCCGGCACCACGGCGCCTTGATACTTTTCCTCGATGAACTTCTTGACCTCCGGCGTGTTCAGGGCGGCGGCAAGCTTTTTGAGCGGTTCCTTGTCTTCGTCCTCGGGGCGCACCACGAGAACGTTTACGTACGGAGAGTTCTTGTCTTCAATAAAAAGGGCATCCTTGGTGGGCACGAGTTTGGCTTCCAGAGCGTAGTTGGTGTTGATTACGGCCAGGTCGACATCGTCCAGCGTGCGCGGGAGGGAGGCCGCATCCAACTCCCGGATCTTAAGACCTTTGGGGTTGTCGGCAATGTCGAGCGGCGTTGCCGTGATTCCGGCTCCGTCCTTGAGCTTGATGAGCCCGGCACTTTGGAGTAGGAGCAGGGCCCGGCCGCCGTTGGTGGCGTCGTTGGGGATGGCCACGGTTGCCCCCTGCGGCACGGAAGACAGGTCCTTTAGCTTCTTTGAGTAAATCCCCATGGGCTCAATGTGCACACGGGCAATGGCGACCAGGTTGTTTCCCGTGCCTTTATTGAAACTCTCCAGGTACGGGATGTGTTGGAAGTAATTGGCGTCAAGCTCTTTGGACACCAGGGCCGGGTTAAGCTGGGTGTAATCGCTGAACTCCTTAACCTCGAGGTTGATGCCTTCTTTGGCCAGGGTCGGCTTGATGAAGTTCAGGATTTCTGCGTGCGGTATGGTGGTGGCCCCTACCTTGATCGTGACCTGATCCTTAGGGGCGGCCTGAGAAGAGCCGGCGGCATTGGACCCGGGCTTAGCCGGCGCACAGGCGGCGAGGCTGAGGATAAGGAGAGCGCTGCTTAAGAGAAGGGCAACCTGCGTTCTTTTCATGCGTTAAACCTCCTTTGATCTTTAGCCGCCCGCCGGGCCAGCCAATTGCCGGCCGATTGGGCAGCCTGCACGAGGGCGATTAGGATGACGACGGTCTCTAAGAGGACGTCGTCGCGGAACCTCTGGTAACCGTAGCGGATGGCAATGTCCCCTAAACCACCCCCTCCGATGGCTCCGGCCATGGCCGAGTAACCGACGAGATTAATTGCCGTTAAGGTAAACCCTAAAAGCAGCGTCGGCCAGGCTTCCGGCAGGAGCACCTTGAAGATGATCTGGACGGGCGAGGCACCCATGGCCTGGGCCGCTTCGATGACGCCCGGGTCTACCTCCTGGAGCGAGCTTTCCACTACCCGGGCCACAAAGGGAATGGCCGCTACGGCCAGGGGAACGATGGCCCCACGGGTACCGATAGAAACGCCGACGAGAAGTTTCGTGACCGGCATAAGGAGAAAAAGAAGGATGATAAAGGGGATGGACCTCCCGGCGTTGATCACGCTGCTCAAAGCGGCGTTCAGCTTTGGTTGGGGCAGGATGTGCCCCGGCGCAGTTACCACCAGGAGCACGCCCAGCGGAAGCCCGCAGACTAGGGCGATGGCCAGCGAAAACCCAACCATGTAAAGGGTTTCCACCGTTGCCTGAAGAATGAGGCGCTGCAGGGCGGCATCGGCAAGGAGTTCGCGCATGCTAAACCACCCCTACTACGTCGGATGCCAGTTCGGGCCGTGCCGGTGTAAGCCCGGAGATGGCGATTAACCGGCGCGTGGCCAGCGCCCGCGGGCGGCTGAACACCTCAGCCACCGGCCCTACTTCTACCAGGCGGCCGCCCTCCAGCACGGCCACGCGGTCGCACACGGCCCGGATGACCGCCAGTTCATGAGTGATGAGGATAATGGTCACCCCGAGGCTGCGGTTAATTTCCTTGAGGAGGGCGAGGATGGACTGGGTGGTTTCCGGGTCGAGAGCTGAGGTGGCTTCATCGGAGAGCAGCAGGCGCGGACGGCAGGCCAGCGCGCGGGCAATCCCCACCCGCTGCTTTTGGCCGCCGGAGAGCTGGTGGGGATAGGCGTTGGCCTTGTCTGCCAGCCCCACCAGGTCCAGGAGTTCCCGCACGCGTGCCCGAATGGCCTCCGGGCGTTCCCCAACGATCTCCAGCGGAAAAGCCACGTTCTGCGCCACTGTCCTTAGCTTAAGGAGATTGAAGTGCTGGAAGATCATTCCGATGCCTTGGCGGGCGCGGGCCAGTTCGCGCCGGTCTAGCGTTGCCAGGTTTTTCCCTTCAATCCAGACTTCCCCGCTGGTGGGGCGTTCCAAGAAATTCAGGCAGCGGATGAGGGTGCTCTTGCCGGCGCCGGAAAGGCCCATCACGCCGAAGATCTCGCCCCTCTCCACGCTAAACGAGACGTCCGCCAGCGCCGTTACTTTTCCGGCTGGTGTGGTGTACACTTTGGTAAGGTGCTTTACCTCGACCATTCTCTCACCCTCCTTAGGCAACAAAAACCCCTCCGACAGACGGAGGGGTAATGAATTCCGCACTCTCATCTGCCAGGACAACAACTCTTGTCCTGCTGGAATTGGCACCGGGCCGCGCATGGGCGGCTGGTTGCCGAGGTTTCACAGGGCCAGTCCCTCCACCTCTCTGGATAAGAGCCTGCCGGTATTCACTTGTTGCCATGAATATTAGCACGGAAAACGGGAGCTGTCAAGAGTTTGCGGGCTGCGGGGTACCGGGCTATGCTTGTGGCCGATTTCTGGCCAAAAGGGCGCTTAAACGCCGGCTTAGGGAGGGGTTTCGGGAGGGGGTTCCGCCGGTTCGCTGCCGGCCATCTCAAAATGGGAATCGTCTTCCAGGGCGACCGTTTGCTGCTTGCGGCCGCGGCGGCAGCGCTGGTGCCCATCGCCCGGCGCCGGTCGGCCTTCGCTTTCCTCATCCCGGCACTTAGGGCACAGGGCATCTTCGGCAGGGGAGGCAGGGTGCACGGGAGCGACAAACTCGCCGTGGCAACGGCGGCACCGCCGGCCCCGCCCTGCGAGTTCGTACGTCCCACCTTCCACCCGCAGGGCCAACCCGGCCGTGAGCATGCGGGCCACCTTTGCGCGCGCGGAGGTAAGGATACGTTGAAAGGTTGGACGGGAGACCTGCATGCGTGCGGCGCATTCTTCCTGATCGAGTCCTTCTCCGTCCTTTAGGCGGATAGCTTCCAGTTCCTCCACGGTGAGCACTACTTCTTCCAGATCGCAACGGCGTACACCCACCGGCTTAAAGACCAACACGGCGGGAAGAAATTCCACACGGCGACGTTTCTTGGGCCTTGGCACCTCCATCTCTCCCCTGCTTAGTTCTCGCTCTACCGTCTAATCTAAATCCGGAGCGCCTGTATGTCAACAAATGTAGGGGTGCGAAAGTGTCAACGCTGGGAGGCGATCTGGATGGCGGCGGCGATGGGTAGGGGAGCGTCCTCTCCAGAAATTATGTCGTACTTGTTGTAGGGGTCGGTATTGCCCTTTTTGCCGGTTGCGGTATAGTAAGCCAGGTAACGGCCGTCCGGCGACCACTGGGGAGCAAAGCTCATGGTCTCGCCGCGCGGCGCCAGGCAGGTTTCGGCGCCGGTAGTGGTGAGACGTTCGACGGCCCCGGTTGGTTCCCGCCCGGTCATGGAATAGGTTACCCGCAAAACCGCCGACCGGCAACGAGGGTGCTAACGACGCCCAGCAAAGTTAAGTTCGGCTAACCCGACATTTTCGGCGTTGGATCCTTGGCAGGGAGGCGCGAAATAGAGGGAAACCGGTCTGCCCGGCGAATTTATCTTTAAGAACCCGTTCAACAACCCGGTAGGAGGTAAGGAAATGAACCTTTATTCAGCGGCTTTGTGGCGGCATACGGCTTGCCGACCCTGACTCGGGAGGGGGAAGCAAGTGAAACGGGAATACCCGCTCTTCCTGGCGGAAAATCGGAGCGCAGCGCACCTTCTCAACTACGTCTTGTTGGCGCTGCTCTTCTGGCAGGCCTGGCGCAGCCGCGCCTCTGAGTTTGCCTTCGTCCTGTGGGGTTCGCTTGCCTTTGCCCTGCTGCTTGATCTTCTGCAGCGCGCCTTTACGGTATACACCCTAGAGGGAGGACGGCTTAAGGTGCGGCAGGCCTGGCGGGGAGCGAGCATTCCAGTGGCGGAGATTCGAGAAATACGTTCCTGCCCGGGCGGGCGGAACTTACCTAGGGGCCCTAAGCTTCGGGCGGCCATCACCATAAGCAACCTGGTGGCCATTCGCTGGGGACCGAAAGATGAAGAGCGCTGGGTTATCCTAAGTCCTTCAGAGGAGTTGGTGCACCTCATCCGGCGGGCTAAGAAGAAAAAATGAGCCGGCTGGGGCAACTTTCGCCGCCCGAGCGCGTATGGAAAAGGGGACGCGTTCGGCGGAACCTTGGATAACAAGAGAAAAGACAAGGCGAAAGGATTGTTGGCATTTCAATTTGGAAGGAAAGGAGAAACCGTATGTCCAAGACCGCTATGGCCATTATAGCCGTAGTCTTAGTTCTGGCCCTTTTCGCTTTTAGCAGCTATAACAGCTTGGTGAACCTAGAGGAAGCAGTAGACAGCCGCTGGAGTCAGGTGGAAAACCAGTTGCAGCGGCGCTCGGACCTCATTCCCAACCTTGTGGCAACGGTGAAGGGCTATGCGGCCCATGAAGAGGCCGTTTTCGCCCAGGTGAACGAAGCGCGGGCTAAGCTGGCCGGTGCGCAAAGCGTAAGGGACGCAGCGCAAGCAGATGCCCAGCTCAGCGGCGCCTTGAGTCGGCTCCTCGCGGTAGTGGAGAACTACCCCAACCTCAAGGCTGATGCCAATTTCCGCCAGCTGCAGGACGAACTGGCAGGCACCGAAAACCGAATTGCCGTGGCCCGTATGGACTATAATAACGCCGTCCAGCGCTACAATGCCGCCATAAGGCGTTTTCCCACGGTGATCTTTGCCCGCCTTTTAGGCTTTACCCCCAGAGAATACTTCCAAGCGGAACCCGGGGCTCGGGAGGCACCGCAGGTGAACTTCGGCGCCCCGGCCCAAAAGTGAGGACGAGAAGCGATGCATGCGGCACGCCGTGGTCTCGCTGAGGTGCTGCTCCTGACCGTCACCGCGGCTGCTTTGCTGCTGTCACCGGCGGCCGCGGCAGCCCCCTCGCTGCCGCCCCGCCCGCCTACGGCCACCTTCGTGAACGACTTCGCCGGCCTGCTTGATGCCGTAACGAAGAGCGAGCTCGAAGCCGTCGGCCGGGCTTTAGATGCGAAGACCGGCGCGGAGATCGTGGTGGTTACAGTGCCTTCACTGGGCGGTGTACCCATCGAGGATTACGCCCTCGCGCTTTTCCGCGCCTGGGGCTTAGGCGACAAAGAAAAGAATAACGGCGTGCTCCTTCTTGTGGACAAGGAGCGCCTCCTTAAAGGCGAAAGAGGCAAAGTCCGCATCGAAGTCGGGTACGGGCTGGAAGGAGCCATTCCCGACGGCAAGGCCGGCCGGATTCTGGATGAAAAGGTTTTACCCTTCTGGCAGGAGGGAAAGTACGCTGAGGGTATCCGTGCCGGCTACCTGGCCCTGGCGGCAGTGGTGGCTGAAGAATACGGTGTAGACCTAACCGCCGACCGCACCTTAAATGTGCTTACTGATTACCAGTTGGCCGGCGACACTTTGGCAGGCCTTCCCTGGGAACTAGTGCCACTTCTCATTTTCCTGTTCATTTTCCTGGCCAGCAGCATGGGGCGGCGCCGCCGCGGCTTTTGGTGGTGGGGCGGTTTCGGCGGTGGCTGGGGCGGCGGCTTCGGCGGCTGGGGCGGTTTTGGCGGCGGGGACTGGGGCGGAGGCGGTTTCGGCGGCGGTTCGTCAGGCGGGGGCGGTGCCAGCCGTTAGCCCTGCCGGAGGGAGCCTTCAGGCCAAACCCTTGACCGGGGGGCCGGAGCGTACTACGGTATCAATGTACTAGCCCGGCAAGCAAAGCTAAACAATGAGAGGGTAGGCGTGATCGTGGGCCTTCTTCTGATGCGGCTGCCGGAGGAGAAGCCGGCCCTTCGGCGCCGTGAACCTATCTGGGCCAACATTGCCGCCGGCATAGACTATGTGCGCCGCACTCCGGCCATTCTTGAACCCCTCCTTCTCATGGCCGTCTTGAGCATGTTTGCCATGAACTTTAACGTGCTGGTGCCGGCCTACGCCAAGCACACTCTGAGGCTTACGGAAACCGGATACGGCTTTCTTATGGCCGCCTTGGGCATCGGCGCTTTCGCCGGGGCGATTATGCTGGCTTTCATCAGCCACCGGGGCCCGCAACGCTTTCTCCTGGTAGCCGGGGCGACCGGTGTTACCCTCTTCCAGGTGGCAGTAGCATTGGTGCGCTCTTTCCCTTTGGCTTTTCTTTTCCTGGCCCTCACCGGTTGGTCGATGATTACTTTTACCGCTTCGGTAAATACTACCATCCAGCTGGCCTCCCCGGATGAGCTCCGCGGGCGAATTATGAGCCTGTACTCATTAGTCTTCGGCGGCGTGATACCTTTCGGCAGCCTTTTTGCGGGGACGGTAGCCGGTTGGGGAGGAGCTCCGGTAGCCTTGGCCGCAGGCGGCGTCATTGGACTCGGCCTGGCACTGGTTGTGTCGTACTCAATAAGGCAGCGCTTCAGGCAAAAACCTGGAACGGACAGCGTCTAGCAAGATGAACGGGCCTCCCCGGGTGAGAGGCCCTTTTTATATTTCGGTGCAAGGTTGTTACCTTGAAAACCCCGTCGTACGTGTCGCGTTACCGGGTGGTCGTTGGGCCAGCAGCCTTCCCACTCAGTTGCGACTCAGCCATTTCGATCATCTTCCGGACCATGTGACCACCGACGGCGCCGGCGTCGCGCGAAGCCACGTTGCCCCAGTAGCCGTTCTGAATCTGGGTATCCACACCGAGCTCACGAGCAACCTCGTACTTCCAGTTGTTCATCGCGTTCCAGGCTTCCGGAACAACGTGCGCCGCGCCGCGAGAACGGTTGTAACTTCCTCTTGCCATTTACGGTTCACCTCCTTTCGTTCTTATTTTGACCGAAGCGATACCGCTTATGATGATAATTTCTTCCCTTAAGTCCCATGAAAAGAAAGAACGGCCACCCTTTTCCTCCGGCCGTTCTTTCTTGGCAAAAGGAAGTTTACGCCGTTATTCTTTCATGTCCATGGTCAAATATGCAAGGAACTTTTTTCCTTTTATTGGAATCAACTGCCTTTGAGCGCATGGAGGTTGGGATAAGTGACTTCCTGCCAGGAGGCGGGAGTTTTTTTGATGTAGCCTGCTTCCTGCATGTACCTGGCATAGCGCATGATGCCGCGAGGAGTAATGTCCCAGTTTGTGCCCGGCCAGGTGAGGTGTTCTTTGTAGGTGGCGGCGGGAACGGTTTTTTCCACCCGGGCCAGGATATCGGCCGCCTCCTCTGGGTTGGCCCGGATAAAGTTAAGGCTTTCCTCCAGGGCGGCGCAAAAGGCCCGGTAGATTTGGGGCTGCTCGCGGTAGAACTTGCCGGCGGCTACGGCGACGATGTAAGAAAAGGGTTCGCCGAAGGCCGTAAACCCGTCGCCGATCTGCCTTATCCCCGGTTGGTGGAGAAGTTCGTACTGGTACGGCGGGGCCCCGTAGTAGCAGGTGATGTCCTGCCGGCTGAGGAGCGCGGTGGCGGCGTCCGGGTGGGGCATGGCCACAATGATCTCGTCCAGCGCCCGGGCGTCCCCTAACTCTTTTTCCGCCGCCATGGCGAGAAGGATGTGCTGGTTGGACCCGGGGCCGGGCAGGGCAACCTTATCCTTAGGCCTCAGGTCCTTGATCCCTTTTACTTCTTCCCGGTACGTTAGGAGAAGGAGCGGCATGCTGTCCAGAGCACCGGCAATTTTCCAGTCCACTCCTTTGTCCCAGCCCACTAAAAAGGGCGGGATACCCATAAAGCCCACATCGAGATCGCCGGCGATCATCGCCTCGCGCACGGCGCTGCCGGAACCGAACTTTTTGCGTTCAATTTGAATTCCCGGTAGATGCTTCTCCAGCAACTTCTTCTCCAGCATGATGGTTAAGGGCGCATAGCCCAATCCAAACTGGTCGGCCAGCCGGATCCTGGGTGCCGCGGCGGTCGGGGGCTTTCCGGTGCAGCCACTCGAAACCAGCATCCCGGCCGCGAGGATAAACACCAGGAAGACGATGAGAAAACGCCTCACTTTCTCAACCTCCCTTCAAGTTTTGCCGCAAGCAGCATATAAGCTTATCTTCCAAAAGGTGCGTGGGAACATTCACCAACCCAGGGAGGCATATGCTGTTAGCAAGGAAGGGAGGGAGAAGCCATGCGCGACGGCGTCATCCTGGTGGTCTTAATTATGGCTGCCGCCCTGGCCACAGGAAACAAGATCTTGGGCGGCGCCACGGCCTTTGTCCTGGCCCTGGCCGTCCTGCCGGGGCAGGAAGGTATCTCGTTCCTATGCCGGCACGGCATCTTTCTCGGGCTCTTCTTTCTCACCACGGCCGTGCTGGCGCCGCTGGTCCGGGGCGATTTACGCTTTGCCGACGTGGTCGCTACCCTGCTTTCGCCGGTAGGCCTGGTAGCCGTCCTGGGCGGTACCATGTCTTCGATAATGAACCACAAGGGGGTGGATCTCTTACAACTCGAGCCGCGGGTGGCCGCCGGGGTGGTACTGGGCTCCCTCGTCTCCATTGCCTTTTTCGGCGGAATCCCGGTGGGGCCGGTAATGGCGGCGGGGCTTACGGCCGTGCTCCTAGACGTACTCAAGGCCCTGGGCATCATCTAAAAGAGAAAAAGCGCCGCACCGCGGCGCCGAGCTTTATCAACCTGCCGGCTGCTTGTGATTTGCCTTCTTTCCCTGCGGTGCCCGGAGCTCTTTGCCGTATTCGTCGAGGAACTCCTTGCCGGCCGGAACCCCCCTTGCCCTCTCCGGCGGGGCGGCGGCCTGGGCGGCATAGGCTTCTTGGTCGGACTGAGCGGTCGGCCAGGGAGGAACGTCCAGCCTCTTAGACTTCTGGCGTGCCTCTTCTTCTTTCCGGGCCAAGTTTTGCGTCACCTCCTCCATGTATTTAACCCGTTCCCGCATAGCCTCGGGCGGCATCCAGGCGTGCAGGCTGGGGATGAGCTCGCCGAAACGGTCGCCGTCGGTGAGGGCGGCTTGGCCAAACATATCTTCTTCCTCGCCACGGGTCGCCGGGGCAAAAAACTTATTCTTGGCGGTCTCCTTTTCATTTTTCGTCACCGGGCTTTACCTCCTTGTGCTTTTCCTCTTCTTATTCTGACCGGCGGCCGAACCTTCATCCCCGGGGTTCTTTGCCAGATGTTGCGGCAACATTTCGTTTACCTTGATGAGGAGCCAAGCCAGGAAGAGGACCAGGCCAGTGGCTGCCGCTGCTCCGAGGAAAAGGGGAAAGCGGCCGAACTTTAAGCCTAAGCCCAGGGCCGGGGGGCCCAGAGCGGCCCCAAAAAAGCGGACCGTACCGTACAGGGCGGTAACCAGCCCGCGCTCGCCTTCGGCGGCGCTGGTGATAAGAAGGTTAAGCCCGGGGAGAAAAAGGCCGGTGCCCACTCCGGCGGCAGTTAAGGGAAAAAGAAAGAGGAGGCCGGACGGGACGGCGGCCAAGGCGACCAGCGAAACGGCTACCAAAGCGAGCCCGAGGAGAAGGACGGGCTTAAGCCGCTCTTCCAAGTGCTTTTGCAAGTACACTCCTGTGGTAGACGAGGTGATGGTGAGAGCCAGAACCGGGACGGCCACGAGGAGCCCGCGGCTAAAGCCTCTAATCCCCAGGCGTTTCTCCAAGACGTCGGCCAGGTAGCTTAAGAGCCCGAAAAGAAGGAACAGGCCGAGGAAGCCGGCCAGGAAGGAAATAGCCAGGCCCCGCCCGCGTTTGGCCAGAACGCTCCTTAAGTCTTCCAGGTAGGTGCTTCCCGGCGGTGGGGTTGGCAGAGGGGGTTCGGTACAGATAAACCATACGAGCAAGGCGGCCGGCCAGGCCAGGAGGCCGTACACGAAAAAGGGTGCAAACCAAACGATGAGGGCGGCGGCGGAGCCTAAAAGCGGAGCTACTACCTTCCCCAGCCCGTTGGCTCCCTCCAGGTAGCCGAGGGCACGGCTTCGTTCGCGGTCGGTGAACATATCGCCGGCCAGCGCCATGGCCAGTTGGTAGGTACCTCCACCCCCAATACCTTGGAGGACGCGGCCGGCCAAGATCCAGGGGAAAGCTCGCGGAGATAGCCAGCCCGCCACCCCGGCCAGAACGCCGCCCAGGCCGAAAACGGCGAGGGCGGCAACCATAACCGCCTTGCGCCCCACGCGGTCGGAAAGGTAGCCGGCAAAGGGAATGACGAGGCCGGCGGTAAGAGAGAAGGCCGTAATGATCAGCCCCGCTTGAAAGAGGGTTAAGTTGAGCGCTTTTTGAATTTGCGGCAGCACGGGAATGAGAAGGGAATTGCTGAGGACGAGGATGAAGGGCACGATACATAAAGCGGCGAAGCTTCTTAGCGTTTTGCCGTGCATATTCAAGCTCCTCGGGGCAAAGTTACAGTACTTAATGTTCCCGCTGGAGAAGGCCTTTACGCTGGGAGGAATTTCTGCCCGGGGGGCGAATAGTCTTAGTGACAATATGGGAGAAAGCGGGGAATGGGCATGGGAGGGCGCCGCGTACACCGTCCGGAACCGAAACGCTCGAGCGGCGGGGCAGGGTGCCTGGTGCAGTTTCTCGTGGCTGCCGTTTGTGCAGTGGCCCTGGGTTATTTCTTCGGCTCTTATCTTTTCCGGCAAACCACGGCGGTTAAGTCGCCCCAGCCGCCGGCTTCCCAGGCCCAACCGGCGTCTCCGGCGCCTACGAACCCGGAGGCGCCCGCACCGCCGCCCCAATCGGGCGGGAAGGTGGAGTTGCCCGAGCTCACGATCTTTGAGGTGCAGGTAGGAGCCTTTAGCCAAAAGGCCAACGCCGACCGCCTGGTGGACGCCATTAAAAAGCAGGGCTGGCCGGCAGAGCAGGTTGCCGCCGGCAATCTAATTCAGGTGCGCGCCGGTAGCTTTTTTGGGCGCCAGCGGGCCGAAGCGCTTAAGGAGAGGTATACCGAGGACAAGGTACGGCCCGTGGTGGTCACGAAGGTATTGGCGGCGAAGGAACTAGATTATGCGGCGGCCGATAAGGAGTACTACCAGTTCGTGCAGGAGGTCGCCGGCGGCCTGGCCGAGACGCTTCTGGCTGCCGAAGAAGGTCGGACTGCCGAGGCAGAGGCCCAGGTAAAAAGTATGGTGGCCGCGGCGGCAGAACTGCCGGAAAATACGGCCGGCGGCAAAGCAGAGCTCGTGGGGCTCCTGCGCCGGATAGAGGGTGAGCTGGCCCAGGCCGCCCGAGCAAAGGGCGCCGGGCGCGAACAAGCGGTAAGCCGGGCGGTGGCGGAATTTGCCCGCTGGTATGCCGGACTGGAGAAGTAGCAGGCCGAGAACGGGCAATTTACGACTAAGGACGCCTGAAAAGCGGGCGTTCTTATTTTTTCTCGGGCGATTTTTCCCGCTCCGGTTTGCCGGCAGGTGCCGGCAGTATGCCGCGGAAGGGCTCTCGCCGGAGGGTGCGGAACTCGCGGTAAGGGTCAAAGCTGCGCAGACGAAGGGCGTTGCTCACCACCGATACCGAGCTCAAGGCCATGGCCGCCCCGGCCAGGACGGGAGATAGATAGCCCAGCGCGGCTACCGGAACGCCGATAACGTTGTAAATGAGCGCCCAGAAGAGGTTTTCTTTAATGTTGCGGAGGGTGGCCCGGCTGAGCCGAATACTCGCAGGGACGCCTCGCAGGTCGCCGCTAATGAGGGCGATGTCGGCTGCTTCGATGGCTACATCCGCACCGGTACCGATGGCGATGCCCACGTCGGCGGTAGCGAGGGCGGGGGCATCGTTGATGCCGTCACCTACCATGGCCACCACGTAGCCGGCGCGGCGCAGTTTTTCCACCTCCCGGGCTTTATCCTGGGGAAGTACCTCGGCCTGGACATCGTCCGGATCGATCCCCACCTGGCGCGCAATGGCTTCGGCCGTGCGCCGGTTGTCCCCGGTGAGCATTATCACCTTAATCCCCATGCGCTTGAGCGCGGCGATGGCCTGAGCGGCGTTCTCCTTCACCGTATCGGCGACGGCAATAACTCCGGCGGCCCGACCGTCTATGGCCACCAACATGGCCGTTTTTCCCTCGCTTTCGAGTTTTTGTACCGTTCCGGCGAGGGCGTCGAGAGGCATGCCCTCGAGCAGGCGGCGGCTTCCTACCTGCACCTGCCTTCCTAGCACGCGGGCAACTACACCGCGCCCGGGAACGGTAGAGAAGTTTTGCGGTTCGGGAAGATCGAGGCCTCTCGCCTTAGCGCCGCGCACGATGGCTTCGCCCAGCGGATGTTCGGAGCCGCGCTCTGCGCCGGCGGCGAGAAGGAGAATTTCGTCCTCTTTCCAGCCGGGAAGGGCGAAGACGTCGGTGACGACGGGCTCCCCTTTGGTAATGGTGCCCGTCTTGTCGAGAACCACCGCGTCTGTCGCATGGGCCTTCTCCAGATGCTCGCCGCCTTTTATCAGGATGCCGTTTTCCGCTCCACGGCCGGTACCGACCATGATGGACGTGGGAGTGGCCAGGCCGAGGGCACAAGGGCAGGCGATGACCAGCACGGCCGTAAAGTTGATGACGGCGCGGGCTAGGTCTCCCGGGGCGCCGAAGAAGTACCAGCCGGCAAAAGTGATGACGGCAACGAGCACTACGGCAGGGACAAAGTACCCGGAAATCACGTCGGCCAGGCGCTGGATGGGCGCCTTAGAACCCTGCGCTTCCTCAACAATTTTGATGATCTGGGCGAGGGCCGTCTCCGCCCCGACGCGGGTGGCACGAAATTTGAAAGTGCCGTACTTGTTCAGGGTGCCGCCTATTACTTCATCGCCGCTCTTCTTGTCCACCGGCAGGCTTTCGCCGGTGAGCATGGACTCGTCGATGGCCGAACTTCCTTCAAGGATAATCCCGTCCACCGGTATCTTTTCGCCCGGCCGCACCACTACCACATCCCCTTGGCGCACTTCGTCCACAGGGATATCGACCTCTTCCCCGCCCCGGACTACGCGGGCGGTTTTGGCGGCCAGGCCCATGAGCTTTTTGATAGCCTCCGAGGTGCGCCCCTTGGCCCGCGCCTCGAGCAGGCGGCCGAGGATAATGAGGGCGATGATGACGGCTCCGGTTTCGTAGTAAACGTGCCCGGGAATAAAGAAGGTGGTGGCCACGCTGTAAAAGTACGCCGCCGAGGTTCCCAGCGCGATGAGCACGTCCATGTTGGCGTAACCGCGGCTTAGGGTAACGGCGGCACCGCGGTAAAACTGGTAGCCGGCGACGAACTGAACTGGGGTGGCTAAAGCGAACTCGAACACTTTGTTTCGAAGAAGCGGCGGAGCCGGGAAGTTAAAGAGGTCGGCAAGCATGACGAAGACGAGGGGCGTGGAAAGAACGGCGGCCAGGACAAAAAGCTGCGTTTGGCGGCGGATTTCCCTCTCTCGCGCCCGCTTTTCGCTGTCCTCATCAAAACGCAGGGCTGCTTCCTGAGCTTCGTATCCTTCCATCCGGATGGTCCGTTTAATGTCTTCAGGAGTCAGCTCTTCAGGATAATACTCGAGGGTGGCCCGCTCCAAGGCAAAGTTGACCGTGGCCGAGACAACCCCGTCGAGTTTGGCCAGGGCCCGTTCGATACGGGCGGCACACGAAGCGCAATCCATGCCGCTTATCTTAAGCTCCAGCTTTTTAGGTGCGAGTTTATAGCCTGCCGCTTCCACGGCCCGGCGTATCTGGCGTGGGTCGGTTTTTTCCGGGTCATACCGGACCGTGGCCTGTTCTAAAGCAAAGTTGACGTGGGCTTGGGTTACGCCGGGGAGTCGGTGCAGGTTCTTTTCGATGCGGGCGGCGCACGAGGCGCACTCCATGTTGAGGATCTTAAAGGTGGCCGTTTTTTCTGCCACTACCATCCCCTCCACGCCTTATTTTTCCCATTCCCTGATTTCCTAGTTTACAACATTTCATTAGACAATTTTTGCTCAAGCGGCAGGAATTTTGTTAAGGAGAGCGAATAAGGTATTGTCCGAGCTTTGTCAAAAACACTGGGCCATTTAGCCGAGAAGAGGTTGTCCATAGCGCCAATTGGCCAGGAAGTTGCTGCGAAAAGGCCGGATGGTGACCCGGTTACAGGGGAAGGAAACAGAGTGTGAAAGCCGGGAGGAGGGGTGTGCGTGCGGCTTTCGGAAGTGGTAAAAATTCTGCAGGCTGAGGTGCTGGTGCCGGCCGCCGACATGGAACGAGAGGTGCTTACGGCGTGTGGGGCCGACCTCATGAGCGACGTTTTGGCCTTTAGCAAAGAGCGCACCCTGCTCCTCACCGGCTTAACGACCCCCCAGGTTGTGCGAACGGCGGAGATTATAGACCTGGCGGGCATCGTTTTTGTCCGGGGGAAAAGGCCCGGGCCGGAGGTACTGGAACTGGCCCGCGCCCAGAGCCTGCCCCTCATGCTTACCCGCTTTCCTATGTATGAATCCTGTGGCCTTCTATTTCAGGCCGGCTTAGGCGGCTGTATGCTTGGCCGAGGTGGCGGCCATGAGCCATGATTTGAGCTACGACCTGACGATACCCGTGACCGGGCATGACTTCCTCCGGGCGGGTGAAGCCGCGAGCCGCATTAAAAAAGTGCTGCAGGCATTGAACCTCCCGCCCCAGGTCATCAGGCGGGCTAGCATCTCGGCCTACGAAGCTGAGATGAACATCATCATTCATGCCTACCGGGGGCAGCTGGCCTTAAAAGTAACGCCGGAGGCGCTCACCCTGGTGGCCGAGGACGAAGGCCCCGGAATTCAGAATATCGACCTGGCCATGCAGGAAGGGTATTCTACCGCCCCGGATGAAATTCGGGAAATGGGTTTTGGCGCCGGAATGGGCCTTCCGAACATGAAAAAGTCTGCCGACAGGTTGACAATAACCAGCACCGTCGGCCAAGGAACGCGGGTGGAGATTGTTATTCAACTATCATAAGAATGGGGAAAAGGATGGCTATGGACTACTTCCACTCGGTGCGGCTGGATAAAGAGAAGTGCAAAGGTTGCGTGAACTGCATCAAGAAGTGTCCGGTGGAAGCCATCCGGGTGCGCCACGGAAAGGCGGAGATAATGGAGGAGCGCTGCATTGACTGCGGCGAGTGCATCCGGGCGTGCCCCAACCACGCCAAGTACGCCGAGCGCGATTCCGTGCAAGACCTCGCTCTCTTCAGCTACACGGTGGCGCTTGTGGCCCCCTCCCTTTACGGGCAGTTCCGGGATAATGTAAGCCCGGCACGCATCCTGGCGGCCGTCAAGGCCTTGGGGTTCGATGACGTCTGCGAGGTAGCCCTCGGGGCGGAAATCGTTTCGCAGGCAGTGCGCGATTACTTCCGAGCGAATCACCACCTGCGCCCCCTCATCTCTTCAGCCTGCCCGGCTGTAGTGCGTCTAATCCAGGTGCGCTTTCCGGCGCTGGTGGACCACATCATCCCCCTCGAAAGCCCCATGCAGGTGACTGCTTCCTTGATGCGACAAAAAGCAGTGCAGGAAACAGGCCTGGCCCCAGAAAGGATCGGCATCTTCTTCCTCAGCCCCTGCCCGGCCAAGGTGACGGCGGTGAAGAACCCTGTGGGCGGCGTTCCCTCAGAGGTGGACCGGGTGCTGGCGGTGGCGGACGTTTTCGGACGGCTGCTCGAGAACCTGCGCCAGGAAGAGCCCTGCCTTACCCGGGCTGACCGCCTGGGGATTGGTTGGGGTGCTTCCGGTGGAGAGGTGGCCGCAGCGGGGATTGAAAATGCCCTAATTGTAGACGGAATTCACAACGTCATCAGCGTGCTCGAGGAGATTGAGCTGGGCCGGCTGGGAGATATCGACTTCATTGAAGCCCAGGCCTGCCCCGGCGGTTGCGTGGGCGGCATCCTCAACGTCAACAACCGCTTTGTGGCCGGCGTGCGCCTTAGGCACCTGGTCCGCGACCTCCCTGCCCGCGAACCGCTTTCTGAGCGCCTGGCCGCTTTCGGCGTACCCATGCCCAAGGTCCCGGAGATAGAAGTGAAGCCGCGGCCTATTGTGCACCTGGACCGGGATCTCAGGCGCGCCATGCAGAAGCTACAACAGGTCCAGGCGCTTATGGAGCGCCTACCCGGGCTGGACTGCGGTTCCTGCGGCGCTCCTACCTGCCGGGCCCTGGCTGAAGATATTGCGGTGGGCAAGGCGCTGGAGACCGATTGCATCTTTAAGCTGCGCGAGAAGATCATGGCCTTAGCCCAGGAGACGTACAACCTGGCGCAGCTGGTGCCACCGGCTATGGATCAGAACAGAACGTCGAAGGGAGGAGAGGGTGATGCAACTTAAGGCGCTCCTTGCGGTACCGGAGCTGGGCCTTAACCTGAAGGCGGGCCGATCCGGACTCGAGCGAGAAGTAAAAGGCGGCTACACTTCCGACCTCCTGAGCCACGTCATGTCCCGGGCGCGGGAAGGTGATCTTTGGGTGACGGTCCAGGCCCACCAGAACATCGTTGCCGTAGCCGTGCTGCTCAACCTCGCTGGCATCATCATTGCTGGCGGGATTGAGCCCCAGGAAGAGACTTTGAGCAAGGCGGAGGCAGAAGGTGTTCCCATTTTCACAACCGACCTTCCCATCTTTGAAGTGGTTGGGCGGCTCTACGCCCTGGGGATAAGGGCGTCGAACTTTTATGCTGCGCTGGCTCAAGGCTGACCTCCACGTGCACACGGTGCTGTCACCCTGCGCCGAATTAGAAATGGGCCCGCGCGCCATTGTCGCCGCCGCGGTGGCCAACGGGATCGGCCTTCTGGGCATTACCGATCACAACGCGTGGGCGAACGTGCCGGCGGTGACCGCTTTGGCCGCCCGGGAAGGTATAGCGGTGCTGGCAGGGATGGAGGTTCAGACGCGGGAGGAGGTTCACGTTCTTTGCTTTTTCCCGGACCTGGCTTCTTTGGCGGCGGCGGGGGAGGAGATCCGCCGCCATCTGCCGCGAATAGAAAATCGGCCGGAAGTTTTTGGGGATCAGGTAATTGTGGACGCTGAGGAAAATATCCTTGGCTTCGAAAACAGGCTCCTTCTCAATTCTGTTGATCTCTCCCTAGAAGACGTGCGGGACCTCACCAGGCGTGCCGGCGGGCTTTTTATCCCGGCGCACGTGGACCGGCCGGCCTTCAGCCTCTTGGCCAACCTCGGCGTGGTGCCCCCGGGCCTTGAGCCTCAAACGCTGGAGATCTCCAGCCGCCTTACGCCCGAGGAGGCCAAAAGATTGTTCCCGACCCTGGTGGGTTATTCCCTCATTACTTCTTCCGACGCGCACCGGCTGAGCGATTTGGCAACGCCGTGCGCGACCTGGTTTCACGTGGCCGCTCCCACCCTGGCCGAGGTAGTATTAGCCTTGGCCGGACGGGAGGGCCGGAAGGTGGTGATCATGTCGAACTCGGACGAAAAACCCTGTAGCTCTTAGGACGGCGATGTTCATGATGATAAGTTTGGATAAGGCAAAGGAGGAGACGCGTCATGAGCGCATGCGCCTGCGGCAACACCGCCCCTAAGTACCCAGAACTTCAGGAAATCCTTTCGCGGCACGAGGGAGAAAAAGGCTCGCTGATCCCGATCCTGCAAGAGGTGCAGGCGGCCTACGGTTACATCCCGGAAGACGTGATCAAGGAGATTTCGCTGGCCCTCGACATTCCGGCTACCACCATCTACGGCGTGGCGACGTTTTACGCCCAATTTCACCTAAAGCCGCGCGGCCGGCATGTGGTGCGCGTCTGCCAGGGCACGGCCTGCCATGTGCGCGGCGGCGCCAGGATCCTGGCCGAGGTGGAAAAGGAGCTTGGGATTAAGCCGGGCGAGACGACGGAAGACCTGCGCTTTAGCCTGGAGCCGGTGGCCTGCCTCGGGTGCTGCGGCCTAGCGCCAGTAATGATGGTCGACGAAGACACCCACGGCCGCATGACCCCGGACAAAGTGGCCAGCGTGCTGGCGCGGTACGAATAGCGATGGAAGAGCTGGCCCTCCACATTCTGGACCTGGTGCAGAACGCGCTTGCGGCAGGGGCAACGGAGGTCGTGATTGAGATCAAAGAAGACACGGCCGGCGACCGGCTGGTCATCACCATTACGGACAACGGCTGCGGGATGGACCAGGAGTTCGTCCGCCGGGTTCTCGATCCCTTCACCACCACCCGCACCACTCGGCGAGTAGGGTTGGGCCTTTCTCTCTTGGCCATGGCTGCGCGCCAGGCTGGAGGAGACCTACAGGTTGCGTCGGAAAAAGGGAAGGGAACCACTGTTACCGCAACATTTCGGCTTCAGCACTGGGATCGGCCCCCGCTAGGGGATGTGCCGGCCACGCTGGTGACCGTGCTTGCAGGAGCTCCCAAGCTCGACCTCACCTACCGGCACACGGTGGACGGCCGTACGTTTACTTTCCGCGCCTGGGAGGTGCAAAGGGAGCTGGGAGGGGTTCCGATAAATGATCCTAAGGTGTTGACTTTTCTCAAGCGGTACCTAGAGGAAGAATTAACAAGCCTGCACGGAGGTGGCGGAGATGACGCTGAAAAGCTTAGATGACCTGAGGCGCCTGCGCGAAGAAGTGCAGAAAGAAATTGAGACGCGCCAGGGTGCAGAAGTGCAGATTATCGTAGGCATGGGAACGTGCGGTATTGCGGCGGGAGCCAGAGAAGTTATGACGGCCATCCTGGAGGAACTGGCCAGGCGGAACATCAAGGCCACGGTCCTTCAGACCGGCTGCATAGGGATGTGTGAGAAAGAACCGCTGGTCGACGTGGTGCGGCCGGGCGAAAAGCGCATCACCTACGGCCATGTTACACCGCGAGATGTGCCGCGAATCATCGGCGAACACGTGGTCAACGGGCGCATCGTCGAGGATCTGGTGGTCGGCCGGGCCAACTAGAAATTATCAAAAGTCACGGACGGCAAAAGGGAGGTTTAAACCATGAATCTATTCCGTGCCCACGTCCTGGTCTGCGGCGGCACCGGCTGTACTTCCGGCGGGTCGCCGGAGATCCGGGCCAGGTTGGAAAAGGAACTCGCAGCAAAAGGATTGGATAAAGAGGTTAAGGTAGTCACCACCGGCTGCCACGGCCTGTGTGAGATGGGTCCCTTGGTGATCGTCTATCCTGAAGGGACCATGTACACGCACGTGACGCCGGACGACGTTCCGGATATCGTGAACGAGCACCTTTATAAAGGCCGGATCGTCCAGCGCCTGCTTTACAAAGAGCCCCTCACCGAAGAAAAAGTGCCGCACTACGGCGATTTACCCTTCTACCAAAAGCAGAAGCGGGTGGTCCTGCAGAACTGCGGCTACATCAACCCCGAACGTATTGAAGAATACATCGCCCGCGGCGGCTACTCGGCCCTGGCCAAAGTGCTCGGCGAGATGACTCCCGAAGAGGTCATTGCGGAAGTAAAGAAATCCGGCCTCAGGGGGCGCGGCGGTGCCGGCTTCCCCACCGGGCTCAAGTGGGAGTTCTGCCGCAAGGCCCCAGGGGAGCCCAAGTACGTCGTGTGCAACGGTGACGAGGGCGACCCCGGTGCCTTCATGGACCGCAGCGTCATGGAGGGCGACCCGCACCGGGTGCTGGAAGGCATGATTATCGGCGCCTACGCCATCGGGGCCAGCGAAGGATACATTTACGTCCGGGCCGAGTACCCCCTGGCGGTTAAGCGCCTGCGCATCGCCACAAAGCAGGCCGAAGAGCTGGGCCTCCTGGGCGACAACATCTTAGGGAGCGGCTTCTCCTTCCGCATTCATATTAAAGAAGGCGCCGGCGCCTTTGTCTGCGGCGAAGAGACGGCGCTTATGGCCTCCATCATGGGCCAGCGCGGTATGCCGCGTCCGAGGCCGCCGTTCCCGGCCAACCAGGGCCTGTGGGATAAGCCTACCAACATCAACAACGTGGAGACCTGGGCCAACATTCCGGACATTATCTTGAAGGGCGGCGACTGGTTTGCTTCCATGGGCACGGAAAAGAGCAAGGGCACCAAGGTATTTGCCCTCACCGGCAAGGTGCGCAACACCGGGCTGGTGGAAGTGCCTATGGGGATTACTCTGCGCGAAATCATCTTCGACATCGGCGGCGGCATCCCGAACGGCAAGAAATTCAAGGCGGTGCAGATCGGCGGACCTTCCGGAGGCTGCCTCCCCGAAAGCCAGCTCGATCTGCCGGTAGACTATGAGTCCCTGACCGGTGCCGGGGCCATCATGGGTTCCGGCGGCCTGGTGGTGATGGACGAGGACACCTGCATTGTGGATGTGGCCCGCTTCTTCCTGAACTTCACCCGCTCCGAATCCTGCGGGAAGTGCACGCCCTGCCGCGAAGGAATCAAGCGCATGCTGGAAATCCTGGATCGGATCGCCGCCGGGAAAGGGAAGATGGAGGACCTCGACCTCTTGGAGCGTACGGCGCTGGTAGTCAAGCAGAGCGCGCTCTGCGGCTTGGGGCAGACGGCCCCCAACCCGATTCTATCCACTCTCCGGTACTTCCGCGATGAATACGTGACCCATATCCAGGATAAACGCTGCCCGGCCGGCGTCTGCGCGGCGCTCCTCGTATACCGCATCAAGCCCGAACTCTGCCGCGGGTGCACGGCCTGCACTAGGGTCTGCCCGGTGGGTGCCATTTCCGGTACCCGCAAAGAGGTCCACTTCATCGATCCCGACAAGTGCATCAAGTGCGGCGCCTGCATGGAGCGCTGCCCGTTCGGCGCCATTGTCCGCGGCTAAAAGAGCGTGAAGGAGTGTGAACCATGGAAACCATCACCCTAACTATAGACGGGCGGGAAGTCCAAGCCGCAAAAGGGATGACTGTTCTCGAGGCGGCGCGGGCGGCTGGGATCAAGATCCCGACCCTCTGCTACCACCCGGAACTTAGACCTGAAGGAGCGTGCCGCCTCTGCGTGGTAGAGGTGAAGGGGGCCAAAAGCCTGGTGGCCTCCTGCGTCATGCCGGCGTCAAACGGCATGGAAGTCTATACCAACACTCCTTTCGTGCGCGAGGCGCGGCGCACGGCTCTGGAGCTCCTCCTGGCCAATCACCCCTTTGAGTGTTTGACCTGCGACCGGAACGGCAACTGCGAGCTGCAGACCCTGGCCCACGACCTGGGCGTGCGGGAGGTGCGGTACCAGGGAGAGAAACGGAACGTTCCGAAGGATACCTCCAGCCCGGCCCTGGTGCGCGACCCCAACAAATGTATCCTCTGCGGCCGCTGCGTGCGCATGTGTGGCGAGGTTCAGAACGTTAACGCCCTAGGGTATGTGGGCCGCGGCTGGGATACATTAATCCTGCCGCTTTTCAACCGCAACCTGGCCGAGGTGGCCTGTGTGGCCTGCGGCCAATGCTCAACCGTCTGCCCCACCGGAGCCATCACGGAAAAGAGCTACGTGGATGAGGTCTGGAAGGCCTTGGGCGACCCGAAGAAGCATGTAGTGGTGCAGACGGCGCCGGCCACGCGCGTCTCCGTGGGCGAGGCCCTGGGGATGGCGCCCGGGTCCATCGTCACCGGCAAGATGGTGGCGGCCTTAAGAAGGCTCGGTTTCGACCGCGTCTTCGACACGGATTTCTCCGCCGACCTTACTATCATGGAGGAAGGACACGAGCTCATCGAGCGCCTCAAGGAAGGCGGGCCGCTCCCGCTCATTACTTCCTGCAGCCCCGGGTGGGTGAAGTACTGCGAGCACTTCTACCCTGAACTTTTGCCGCACGTTTCCACCTGCAAATCCCCGCAGCAGATGTTCGGTGCCGTGGCCAAGACCTACTATGCGGAAAAGATGGGCCTTAAGCCGGAGGACGTCTACGTGGTGTCGATCATGCCCTGCACGGCCAAGAAGTTCGAAGCGCAGCGGCCGGAGATGACGGCCTCGGGCGTTCCCGATGTGGATGCCGTGCTTACCACCCGCGAGCTGGCCCGCATGCTGAAGGAGGCCGGCATCGATTTCGAGGGCCTGCCGGAGGAAGAATACGACGCTCCGCTCGGCATCTCCACGGGCGCCGGCGCCATTTTCGGAGCGACCGGCGGCGTGATGGAGGCGGCTCTCAGGACGGTTTATGAAGTTGTGACCGGAAAAACCCTAGAGAGCCTCGACTTCACCGCCGTGCGCGGCCTCGACGGGGTGAAGGAAGCCTCGGTGGACCTGGACGGCAAGACCGTTAAGGTGGCGGTGGCCCACGGTCTGGCCAATGCTAAGAAAGTGCTGGATAGAATCAAGGCGGGCGAGGCCGACTGGCAATTTGTGGAGATCATGTGCTGCCCCGGCGGGTGCATCGGCGGCGGCGGCCAGCCCATCCCGGTAGACCGCGAGAAGCGCGCAGCCCGGATCAAAGCCATTTATGAAGTGGATGCGAGCATGCCGCTCAGAAAGTCCCACGAGAACCCGGCCGTACAAACCCTGTACAAGGAGTACCTGGGTGCTCCGCTCTCGGAGAAGGCCCACGAACTACTTCATACCCACTACACCCCCAGGTCCAGGTTTTAATTAGGTGCCGGGCACCTGGGGAGAAATGGAAGATGGCTCCTGCCTACGAGGCGGGGGCCTTCTTTTACGCGCCCGGCACGGGCGCTGTCTTTGGGCCCGACCGGTGAAGGTAGTAGTAGCCGTAGCTTAAGGCAGGGGTGTCCACCGCGGGGTCGGCTACCCACCGAAGGTGGGTGCTCGTAAGGAGTTGCCGGGCGAACGATTATCTTCTACGGCGATGTATCCTCTCTCGTTGCTCGCATTTGCCGGCGGTGGTAAAATGAAACCAAGGGAGAGGAAGGAGATACCGCAGCGCAATGCCGTGTATATGCGAATTCCTGGCGATTAGGGTATACATGTATTTCTATGACCACGAACCACCGCATCTTCACCTAAGAGGGCGGGGATTCAGTGCGGCGATTGCGCTACCAGATGGGGAGTTGTTGGCCGGCCGCCTGTCGCCGCATTTGGAGGCCGTTGTGGTAAGTTGGATAAGGGAAGAAATGGTGAATCTTATGGAAAACTGGCGACGAGCGCAGGCAGGTGAGCCGCTCCTGCAACTGAAGCCACCTAAGGAGGCTTGGTAAGGTTGGAGAATATGCCGCGGGAAATAAAAAGCGCCTATCCGGTCAGGGATCATTACCTGGTCCTTGAGTTTGAAAACGGTGAGTACAGAATCGTGGACGTCAGCCCGTTTATCAAGGGCCCGGTCTTTGAGCCCTTAAAGGATCCGAAAGTGTTTCGGCAGGTGCGTGTTGACGAAGAAGCAGGGACCGTCGCCTGGCCGAATGGTGCCGACCTCGACCCGGACGTGCTTTACACGAGGAGCGTCCCACTCGTGCTACCCGGGGAAGAAGCGGCACAGGCTTAATTGGTGCCGGGCACCTGGGAAGGAATGGAAGATGGCTCCTGCCTACAAGGCGGGGGCCTTCTTTTGTGCGCCCGGCACGGGCGCTGTTCTGGGGGGAAGTCCCGAGCAGTAAGGGAGAGGATGGGGGCCGTCCGTCCCTGCCGCCCGGATGGCTCCCCCTTCCAGAATGGACGAAAACTGGGCGAAAGATGTACGCTACGGGAAGCGAGTTTTATGTTATAATGGACAAGGTTAAGTGGAGCTTTCGTGCGGAGGGGCCGCCCCGTATTTTCTGCGCCGCTAAAAGGATTTGCGGCAGTAAGTGGCGAAGTATAGAGAGTTCATGCGGGTTCATAAAGAAGGTTTTATTGTTTTGAAGGGGTGAAGGAGAAACCATGGAGCTCAGGACTTTTTTGGGAGGGGTGCATCCGGCCCCATCCAAGGAGCGGACGGCCGGAAGCCCGATTCAGGCGGCGCCCCTTCCCAAGCGTGTGGTCATTCCGCTCGCCCAGGGCGGCGCGCCGTGCGACCCCCTAGTAAACAAGGGCGATGCGGTCCTGGCCGGGCAGAAGATCGGGGAGAGCAAGGCCTTTGTTTCGGCCCCGGTTCACGCCAGCATATCTGGTAAGGTGGTCGGCATCGAGACCTGCCTTTTGCCCACCGGCCGGGAAGCCCCGGCGGTGATTATTGAAGGCGACGGCGCGGATACCTGGGTAGATTCTGCCGGCAGCACGTTGGAGGAGCTGAGCGTCGAAAGTTTAAGGGCCCTCATTCGGGAGGCGGGGCTTGTGGGCATGGGCGGGGCCATGTTTCCCACCCACGTGAAGGTGTCGCCGCCACCGGGCAAGAGCTTCGACAGCGTCATCATCAACGGTGCCGAGTGCGAGCCCTACCTCACCTGCGACCAGCGCCTTATGGTAGAGGAACCGGGGAAAATCATCCTCGGGCTCAAGGCCTGGCTCAAGGTCACGGGAGCTAAGCGTGGATACATCGGCATCGAGAACAACAAACCGGAAGCCATAAGCGCCCTTAAGAAAGCGGCCGCCGGCGAGAAGGACATGGAGGTTGTGCCGCTCCTTACCAAGTACCCGCAAGGCTCGGAAAAGCAGCTCATCAAGGCCATTCTCGGCCGGGAGGTGCCTTCAGGCGGCCTGCCGGTGGATGCCGGAGCGCTGGTGCAGAACGTGGGCACCACTTACGCTCTGGCCACGGCCATTGAGACCGGCCGGCCGCTCGTTGAGCGCGTGGTGACGGTCACCGGCACACCGGTGAAAAACCCGCAAAACCTCCGGGTAAGGATAGGGACGCTGGTGAGCGACCTCCTCTCTTACTGCGGTCTGGAGGGAGAGGTGGGCAAAATCATCTCCGGCGGGCCGATGATGGGCATTGCTTTACCGACGGCCGACGTGCCGGTGATTAAAGGAACTTCAGGAATTCTCCTCCTTACTCCTGAAGAGGCGGCAATTCCGCCTGAGCGGCCCTGCATCCGCTGCGGGCGCTGCGTGGACGCCTGCCCGATCGGGCTCATCCCGACGTTCCTCGACCAGTTCTGCCGCAAAGAGATATGGGACCTGGCCGAGGAGTACCACGTGCAGGACTGCATCGAGTGCGGTTCGTGTGCCTATGTTTGTCCGTCGAAACGGCACCTGGTGCCGGCCCTACGCTTAGGCAAGGCTGAGGTTCTGGCGCGGCGGCGCCGTAAATAGGAGGGAGCAGGGAATGGAAGAAAAAAAGGCCGTGCCTGGCTTCGATAAGCTCGTAGTGGCGTCTTCCCCGCACATCCGGGCGGTGGAGACGGTGGATAGACTCATGTGGCAGGTCATCATCGCCCTCATGCCGGCGGCGGTGGTAAGCGTGTACTTTTTCGGCCTGCGCGCATTGGTGCTTATGCTGGTGGGAATTGCCAGCGCGGTGCTCACAGAAGCTTTGGTGGAGAAGGCCTTGAAGAAGGAGATCACCATCGCCGACGGGAGCGCAGCTCTCACCGGCCTGCTTCTGGCTTTTAACGTGCCGGCCAACGCCCCCTGGTGGATGGTGGCCGTGGGCGCTGCCTTTGCCATCGCGGTGGTGAAACAAACCTTCGGCGGCTTAGGGGCGAACTTCGTCAACCCGGCTTTGGCGGCGCGGGCGTTCATGCTGGCTGCCTGGCCCCAGCACATGACGGGCAAATTTCCCGTGCCCCTTGATTCCATTACCGCCGCTACACCCCTCGCCATTCTCAAGGGAACGGCTACCGGAACGCTGCCTTCTTACCTGGACCTTTTTATAGGCAACGTGGGCGGCGTGCTGGGCGAGACCTCGGCCCTGGCGCTCCTTGTGGGTGGAGCCTACCTCATTTGGCAGAAGGTCATCGACTGGCGGACGCCGGCCGGTTTCATCGGCACGGTGGCAGTCTTAACCTGGATTTTCGGCGGCAAAGGCGGCCTGTTTACCGGCGATCCACTACACCACGTTCTGGCAGGCGGACTTATCCTGGGGGCCTTTTTCATGGCCACTGATTACGTTACTTCCCCGATTACACCTAAGGGCCGGCTCATCTTCGGCATCGGCTGCGGCTTCATTACCGTGCTTATCCGCCTTTGGGGCGGTTACCCTGAGGGTGTCTCCTACTCCATCCTGCTGATGAACCTAGTTGTGCCTTTCCTTGATCGCTGGACGCTGCCACGGGTGTACGGCGTCACCCGCGCCCGCGCTTGAGAGGAGGAGTCAGGGAAATGATGGAGAAGATGCTTCGCACCTTCTATAACGGCATTATCCCGGAAAACCCGACCCTGCGCCTGGTGATCGGCATGTGCCCGGTGCTGGCCGTAACCACAGCAGTAGTGAACAGCGTCTGGATGGGTTTAGCGGTAATCTTTGTGCTTACGGCTTCCAATACCCTGATTTCGCTGCTCAGAAAGTTCATCCCGGACAAGATCCGTATACCTTGCTTCATTGTGGTCATCGCTACCTTCACTACAATTGCCGACCTGGTTCTGGCGGCTGTTCAACCCGATGTCCACAAAATCTTGGGTGTCTTTGTTCCGCTGATTGTGGTTAACTGCATTATTCTAGGACGCGCTGAGGCCTTTGCCTCCAAGAACCCCGTCCATTTGGCGCTGGCCGACGGCGTGGGAATGGGCATTGGTTTCACCCTGGCGATCATGGTCCTGGCTAGCATCCGCGAGATTCTAGGCAGTGGCAGCTGGTTCGGCATCCGCCTCATGCCGGCGGGGTTTGAACCGGCTACGGTTATGATTCTACCCCCAGGAGCGTTTATCAGTTTGGGTTTCCTCCTCGGGACGATGAACCTCGTTACCGCGCGCCTCGCTGTTCGTACTTCCCGATCAAAACAGAAGTCTTCCTCGTGCGCGGCGCATGCTGGCCTTGAGGGCTAGGAGGGTTGAAGGATGGAATACCTAGCGATAATCATCGGCGGCATATTTATCAACAACTACATCTTCAGCCGCTTCCTCGGTTTGTGTCCCTTCCTTGGTGTGTCCAAGCAAGTCGAGACGGCCACCGGCATGGGTATGGCGGTTATCTTCGTTATGACCATGGCTTCTGCCGTCACTTGGCTAATCCAGAACCTCATTCTTGTGCCCTTGCACCTGGAGTACATGCAGACGGTGGCCTTCATCCTGGTCATAGCTGCCCTGGTGCAATTTGTCGAAATGGTAATCATGAAAGTGAGCCCGGTTCTGTACCAGGCCCTGGGCATCTACCTGCCCCTCATTACCACCAACTGCGCTGTCTTGGGCGTAGCGCTCCTTAACGCCATGGAAGGTTATGGATTTCTCCAGGCGGTAGTAAGCGGTGCCGCCAACGCTTTAGGTTGGACCCTTGCAATCCTTCTCTTCGCCGGGATCCGCGAGCGCTGGGCTTTCATCGACATCCCGCCCAGCATGCAGGGTTTTCCCATAGCTCTGGTCGCGACGGGGTTGATGTCCATTGCCTTCTTTGGCTTCCAGGGGCTTTTCCGTGGGATTCTCTTTTAAGGGGTGAGAGTTCATGTTGGGAGCAGTTGTCAGCCTCGGCGGCCTCGGGCTCCTCTTCGGCGTCCTCCTCGGGATCGCGGCGCGTAAGTTTGCCGTTGAGAAGGATCCGAAGGCCGTTCAAATTAATGAAGTACTACCTGGCGCCAACTGTGGCGCCTGTGGCTTTCCGGGCTGTAGCGGCCTCGCTGAGGCAATCGCCAAAGGTGAAGCTCCGGTGAACGCCTGTAAGGTCGGTGGAGCCCCAGTTACTGCTAAGATCAGCGAGATCATGGGCGTTAAATCCGATGGCACGGAAGAGAAAATGACCGCCCATCTCCTCTGCCGTGGCGGCCGCGGCGCGGCCGTGCAGCGTGCCAAGTACGAAGGACTTCATGACTGCCGCAGCGCCGCAGCCTTCGGCTCGGGCGGCAAGGCCTGTAGCTTTGGCTGCGTGGGGCTCGGAAACTGTGTGCGTGCCTGCCCCTTCGGGTCACTCAGCATGGGACCGGAGGGGCTTCCGGTGGTGGATGAGGAGAAGTGCACCGGCTGTGGTATCTGCGTGAAAACCTGTCCCAAAGGTGTTCTCACCCTAGTGCCGGAGCATGCTAAGGTCTTTGTGGCTTGTAGCTCTAAGGCTCCGGGGCGCGAGGTGCGCCAGGCGTGCAGGGTCGGCTGCATTGCCTGCCGTATCTGTGAAAAAACGTGCGAATTCGATGCCATCCACGTGGTGGATAACCTGGCCCGAATTGACTATGCTAAGTGCACCAACTGCGGGCGGTGCGCAGAGAAGTGCCCGCAGAAGATTATCGTGAACGAACTGGCCAAAGAGAAGGCCGCGGTGGCCAACTAAGGCAATCGGCCCAAGGCGTGAGGTATGCTGGCGGTAAGCCTTCACCTGTGGGCGGTGGCAAGGAAAGATGAATGACCGGAGCGTTTTTATGGGCAGCGCAGAGAACAACTGGCAAGCGGGGCGTGGTTTAGGCGCCCCGCTTGGGGTAAAGTGGGCAGAATAAGGTTGAGGTGAACCCCAGTGAGGAACCGCGGGCCGAGGCTTTTCGCCCTGGCCCTGGCCGTAATCCTCTTATCCGGGTGCCGTGCCAGGGGCCCAGGCTGGGCGGGGCAGGTTCCGCTCGCCAAAGCCGAAAAAACGGAATTCATGATGGATACGGTGATCACCATCACCGCTTATGGACCCAAGGCCGCGGAAGCGGTAAATAATGCCATGGCCGAGATGCGGCGTATTGCCGCTTTGATGAACGCCGACGACCCCAAAAGCGAGGTAAGCCGTATCAACCAGAACGCCGGTAAGCGCCCGGTGCGGGTGAGCGAGGACACCTTTCGGCTCCTGAAGTTGGCCCAGCGGTATTCGGAGCTATCAGGCGGAGCTTTCGACGTGACCGTAAGACCGCTGGTGGTGCTCTGGGGCATTGGAAAAAAGGACAAGTACGTACCGGATGCAGCGGCGATCGAGCGTGCCCGGGCGCTGGTCAACTGGCGCGACCTGATACTCGATGAAAAGGCGAGGACCGTCTACCTCCGGCGACCGGGTATGGGGATCGATCTGGGCGGCGCGGCCAAGGGCTATGCTGCCGACCGGGCCCGGGAAGTACTTCTTGAACACGGCGTGCGTTCGGCCTTGATCGATGCCGGTGGGAACATTTGGGCGTTAGGCAGGCGCCCGGACGGAGAGCCGTGGCGGATCGGTATCCGAAACCCCCGGCCGGAGCACGGCGGGGAGCTCCTGGCGGTGGTGCCGAGCGAAGACTTGACCCTGGTAACGTCCGGAGACTACGAACGTTACTTTATTAGGGACGGTGTGCGCTATCACCACATTTTCGATCCGCGTACGGGCCGCCCGGCGCGCAGCACAATCTCTGCCACCATTATTGGCAGAAACAGCGCGGAGGCGGATATCCTTTCTACGGCCCTCTTTGTCCTCGGGCCGGAGCAGGGCCTGGCGCTGATCCGTAAGCTTGGAAATCTCGAGGCAGTGGTGGTAACGCCCGAGGAGCGGATCGTGTCCACCAGCAACCTGGAGGACAAGCTGGAAATTGTGCGCCAAGAGGGGGGTACCGGTGACAAGGGCAGATAAATTGATACTGGTGGTGGTTCTCGGGCTGGCCTTGGGGTCGTTCGCGCTGATCGGGCTGAGGCGCGCTGCGCAAGTTAGGCCGGCCGAGGCGCAGGTAGTGGTAGAGGTGGACGGTCGGGTTGTGGATATGTTTCCCCTCGCCGAACTTAAACCGGGGGAACGCCGGCAGGTGCGCGGTCCGCTGGGGTATAGCGTGATCATCGGCGGAGACAATAAGGTTAGGATGGAAAGCTCTCCCTGCCCTGACAAAGTGTGTATGGCGAGGGGTTGGATTAGCCTACCCGGAGAGGCCATCGTCTGCGTGCCGAATCATGTAGTGGTACACATCACCGGCTCGCTGCCGGAGAAAAGTTATGATGCGGTAACGCAGTGAGAAAAATGGCCCCAAGTGGGCGGTGGCCGAGTACGAGGACCGGAGGGTGCGCTTATGGAGTGGAATAGAGAAAGGATGTAGTACATGGGGGGTCAGACACGTAAACTACTCTACCTCTCGCTTCTTGTAGCGACTGGTACGGTGCTTCATGTTTTCGAAGGGTTCCTTCCCGCCCTTGGTGCCCTACCGGGGGCCAAACTTGGCCTGGCGAACCTGGTAACGCTTCTGACTTTAGCCCTCTACGGTCCGGTGGAGACGTGGTGGGTGGTTATCCTGCGGGTCCTCCTCGGCTCGCTCATGGGAGGCACGCTTCTTACCACCACCTTCTTTCTCAGCCTGGCCGGTGCCCTCGGAAGCACGCTGGTAATGCTCAGTGCGGTGAGGCTTGGCCGCGGGGCACTAAGCTTGGTAGGTATAAGCGTGTTAGGGGCTGTCGCCCACAACCTGTCACAGCTTCTCATGGCCTCACTTCTCATCCAACATCTGGGAATTTTCTTCTATCTGCCTTATTTGCTTCTCTTCGCCCTTCCCACAGGGTACTTTATCGGCATTACTGCTAGCTGCGTGCTGCGTGTTTTTCCCCCTGGGGGCAGACAAGGCGAATGGAAAAAACATCCGGTGAGAGGAGTTGTTCCTAGGGCGTGGAATATGTGATAAAGACCCAACTTCCGAAGGAGGACTGATGTTAGTGCGGAGATACCGAAGCACCGGTCTCTTAGTGGTGCTCCTTGTTGCGGGGGCATTCATCGGCGGCGCGCTAGGGGCTCTTTTCGCCCAATATCTGCCCTTTTTGGCCTTGGGCGAAACGGTGGGCTTTACCCCAACCACGCTCAACCTGAGCGTCCTTAAACTTACCGTCGGACTGAGCCTCCGCATTACCGTGGCCGGGGTTCTCGGTATCCTTTTCGGGTACTTCCTGTACCGCCAACTTTAGAGGAAGAGTTGGGGCGTAAGGAACATGAAGAAGCTTGTTCTAGCATCGGCCTCACCGCGACGCCGGGCGCTTCTTTCCGGGCTTGGGCTCAAGTTTAGTGTCTTGCCCAGCGCTGTTTCAGAAGATATAGAGCCGGGGATGGAACCTGGGACGCTGGTAGAGGAGCTGGCACGGCGCAAGGCTGCTCAAGTGTCGGCTCAGCTGGCCGAGCCGGAAGAGACCCTCGTGATCGGCGCTGACACCGTTGTCGTGCTGGACGGAAAGATCCTGGGCAAGCCCCACGACGAAGAGGAGGCGCGGGCAATGCTTGAGGCGCTTGCCGGGCGTTGGCACGAGGTCTTTACGGGGGTGGCGGTCATCGATCCGGCGGGCGGGCGAGTTGCGAGTACCCGGGAAAAGACGCGGGTGAAATTCCGTTCCCTGTGCCCTAAGGAGATCGCCGCCTACGTGGCTACGGGAGAACCCCTGGACAAGGCGGGAGCCTACGGCGTGCAAGGAAAGGGCGCCCTGCTGGTGGAGCGCATCGATGGCTGCTACTACAACGTGGTGGGCCTTCCCCTGGTAAAGCTACAAGAGCTGCTTGCCGAGTTCGGCGTCGACATCTGGGAGGAGGGGAAGGAAGCTTGAGCGCGAACTATCACTTTACGCTTAAGGATTTGCCGCCGGACAGCCGGCCGCGCGAACGCCTGGCCCGGCTGGGGGCAGCGAACCTGTCTACAGCCGAACTTTTGGCCATTATCCTGCGTACCGGAAGCCGCGGGCGCACGGCTCTGGAAGTGGCCCAGCTCCTCCTTGGTGCAGAAGGGGGGAAAGGCGGGCTCCGCTACCTGGCCACTGCCGACCTGAAAGAACTGGCCGCCCTCCCAGGGGTAGGGCAGACCAAGGCGGTGCAGATCAAGGCCGCCCTGGAACTCGGCCGGCGCCTCGTACACGAAGAATGGGAGTGGGGGGTGACGATTCGGTCTCCCCGGGACGCCTACCTTCTGGTCCAAGACGAGATGCGGCTTCTCGACCGCGAGCACTTTCGGGCCTTAATGCTGAGCACGAAGCACCAGGTGATCGCTCAGGAAACGGTGGCCGTGGGGAGCTTAAGCGCCGCCCTGGTTCACCCGCGGGAACTTTTTAAGGGCTGCATTAGAAAGAGTGCTGCTGCCGTAATCTTGATCCACAATCATCCGAGCGGGGACCCGGAGCCCAGCCCCGAAGATATAAACCTGACACGACGCCTGGCCGAAGCGGGGAGACTTCTAGGTATTGAGGTCTTAGATCATGTGATTGTTGGCAACGGATGTTACGTCAGCCTGAAAGAGAGAGGTCTCCTGGGTACGCCAACCACGGGAGAGAGCCTGGCAGGCAGCAGGTAGGCGGAGAAAGGAGTAAAAAGGTAATGCCCCTAAAGTACATCCTCAATCATTTCTCCCGCGACATGGGAATAGACCTGGGAACGGCCAACACCTTGGTTTTTGTCCGCGGCCGCGGCATTGTCCTGCAGGAGCCGTCAGTGGTGGCGATGCAGCGGGATACAGGCGCCGTGCTGGCGGTGGGCGAGGAAGCCAAGCAGATGATCGGGCGCACGCCCGGGAACATCATCGCCATCAGGCCGATGAAGGACGGCGTCATTGCGGACTTTGACGTCACGCAGGCCATGCTCAGGCATTTCATAACGAAGGCCAACCGTTCGCACAGCATTATTAAACCGCGGGTTATCGTAAGCATTCCTTCAGGTGTTACCGAAGTGGAAAAACGGGCCGTGCTTGATGCCACGCTGCAGTCCGGGGCGCGAGAAGCGCACCTGATCGAAGAACCTATGGCGGCGGCCATTGGGGCCGAGTTGCCGGTGCATGAACCGACCGGCAACATGATTGTAGACATCGGCGGCGGCACCACGGAGGTGGCCGTCATCTCACTGGGAGGAATTGTGACCAGCCGTTCCATCCGCATCGGCGGCGACGAGATGGATGAGGCCATCGTGCAGTACATCAAGCGAGCCTACAATCTGATGATCGGCGAGCGCACCGGCGAGGAGATTAAGATCAGCCTGGGTTCGGCCTATGTCACCCCTGAGCTCAAAGATTTAGAGCGGGAGATCCGCGGCCGGGACCTGGTAACGGGCCTGCCAAAAACTATCCGGGTCAGCGCGGAAGAGATACATGAAGCGCTGGCCGAACCGGTGGCGGCGATTGTGGAAGCGGTAAAGGTTACCTTGGAGAAAACCCCGCCCGAACTCGCGGCCGATATCATGGACCGGGGCATCGTCATGGCGGGCGGCGGTTCGCTTCTCAAGGGCATTGACAAGCTCCTTGAGAAAGAGACCGGCATGCCGGTACACGTGGCCGAGGACCCGCTTACCTGCGTAGCCCGCGGGACGGGAAAGGCCCTGGATGAAATCGATGTATTGGGGCGGGTGCTCATTTCGCCCAAGCGCGGATAGGAAGGCGGGGTTGCCGTGCCTGAGCTGGCCAAAAACCGCAAGTACCTCTTTCTCGCCGCCGCTACAGTGCTGCTTACCCTTCTGATGAGTGTCGCAGCGCGCGAGGGCAGCCGCGTGTCCCAAGCGGAAGGAGTGCTGCACGAGGCTTTGGCACCGGTAGAGCGGCTGGCTTTCGCTCTAACGGGCCGGGTGCAGGCTGCGGTGCGCTTCATCGGCGAGGTGAGGAACCTCAGCGCAGAAAACGCCCGCCTAAAAAAAGAGGTCGCTTTACTTCAGACCCGGGTGAACATGGCCCGCGAGATCTGGAGCGAGAACGTCAGGCTGCGCCGGCTGCTGAACCTTCCTCCCGGCGGGCTCGAGTTTACTACCATCGGCGCGCGCGTGGTGGCGCGTGACCCCGGCAACTGGTACAAGACGCTGACCATCGACCGGGGAAGTACAGCGGGCGTTAAGCACGATGCCGTAGTGCTCGGGGCTGGTGGCGTTGTAGGCCGGGTGATACGCGTCTTCCCTAACACGGCCGAGGTTCTTTTGCTTACCGACCAGCGCAGCGCCATCGGCGCCATGGGGCAGCTTAGCCGGGACGTAGGTGTTCTAAAAGGCGGTGACAGCGCAGGTGGAGGCTGCCGCTTGGTTTACCTGCCGCGCAGCGCTACAATACGTCCCGGGGAGATTGTGGTGACCTCCGGGCTGGGAGGGCTTTTTCCCAAAGGGCTGGTGCTGGGGCAGGTGGTTGAGGTAAAAAGCGAAGCACACGGGCTGGGTAAATTCGCCTTGGTGAAGCCGGCCGTGGACATGGATCATCTGGAGGAGGTCCTCGTCATCACAGGAAGAAAGGGTTAGGGGAGAGGAAAATGCGCCCTACAGCCGGAAAATGTGCCCTCATCATCTTCGGCAGCATGTTAGGTTTCTTGTTCCTTCAGAGCACGGTACTTAACGGTCTCACCTTTTGGGGCGTCAGGCCGGACCTCGTTCTTATCTTGGTCGGCTCTGTTGCCTTGGCTCGCGGCTGGGGCGAGGGTCTGCTGTGGGGAATGGTGGGTGGTCTACTCGAAGACGTCTTTTCTGGGGGTCTTTTCGGCAGCCGCGCGCTGGCCAAAAGCGTAACCGGTTTTGCTTTGGGCCTGGCGGAAGGGCAGGTTTTTAAGGAAAACCCGTTCCTCCCGGCGGTGGCCGTGCTCCTCGGGACGCTTTTAGAGGAAGTCCTTTTTTTTCTGGTGGCCGGAGCTTTTGGCCAGGTCCGCTGGACGTTCCTCAACGCGCTTCGCCAGGCCGTCATACCCACCGCCTTTATCAACACCCTCATCGCCCCTGTTATTTACTGGTACGTGGTAAGATTGGGCGACAAGCGCGCGCTCGGCCAGCGGGAACGCTAGCGCCTGTGGGGTGAGCGTATGACGCCGAAAAAGCTGGAACAGCGTCTTTTCTTTTTAAGTGCGGTAGCCGTTTTTATTTTTGCGGTGCTGATCGGGCGACTGGCCTACCTGCAGCTGGTGGAGGGCGAGAAATACGAGAAACTGGCCACCGAAAACCGCATTCGTCTGCTTCCTCTTGAGGCCCCCCGAGGTGACTTTCTCGACCGCAACGGGAAGCCTTTAGTAACCAGCCGGCTGGCGCCGGTGATCAGCGTGGTACCTATGGACATGAAGAACCCGGATGAGGTTCTGAGCCGCTTGAGCGGCCTTTTGGGTTACGATGTGAAGCAGAGTGTGGAGGAGACTATCGCCCGGCTCAAGGAGCGCAAGGAATACCGGTCGTACATGCCCATCCGTATTGCGACCGATGCGGATATCGCTACCCTTACCAAGATTGCCGAACACCAACTGGAGCTCCCCGGAGTGATCATAGAAGAGCAGCCCATCCGCGACTACCCCTTAAAAGACATTGGTGCCCACGTCTTTGGTTACGTCCGCGAAATCTCGAAAGAAGAGCTGGAAGCCTGGCGGAATAAGGGTTATAAGATTGGCGACATCGTGGGCAAGACCGGGCTGGAGCGCGTCTACGATGAAGTCCTGCGGGGGGAGCCCGGCGGTCAGCAGGTGGAGGTGGATGCGGGAGGCCGGCCGGTAAAGTACATTCCCAACCCAAAGGTTCCGGTTGCCGGTTCTTCGCTCAAACTGACCCTGGACCGCGACCTGGAAATAGCGGCGGCCGAAGGGCTTAGGGAAAGCATGGCCAGGATAAAGGACAGCTTTCCCACCAAGGCAGGAGCGGCTGTGGTGCTCGATGTTAGAAGCGGGGCCATTCTGGCCATGGTGAGTGAGCCTTCCTTTGACCCCAACGTTTTTACCCGGGAGAAGATTCCCTACGACGTGTGGAAGGCGATGAATGACCCCAAGTGGCAACCCCAGCTTAACCGGGCTATCCAGGGTGAATACCCGCCCGGTTCCACCTTCAAGATGGTGGTGGCTGCGGCTGGGCTCGAGACAGGTACCATTCGCCCTGAAGACACCATTGTTGACCGGGGCGTATACTGGCGCATCGAGCCCAAGAAATGCTGGAAGCCCGGGGGACACGGCGTGGTTAACGTAATCCGAGCCCTTGAGGTCTCGTGTAACGTCTTCTTTTACGACCTTGGCTACCGCCTGGGCATTGACACCATTAACCGCTATGCCAAGGCTTTTGGCTTGGGCCAGCCTACGGGCTTGGAGCTTTACCCCCAGGAGAAAGCGGGTATCCTGGCGACGCCGGAGTGGAAACTGGCCAATTACAAGCTCCTCGGGCTGAGAAGGCCGGAGCCGTGGCAGGCGGGCGAAACACTCAGTGCGGCCATCGGCCAGGGCTTTTCTGCTTTTACCCCTTTGCAAATGGCCAACTATGTTGCTACCCTTGCCAACGGCGGCACCCGCTACCGTCCATACCTGGTGAGCCAAATTATCGGGCCGGACGGGAAGGTGAAGAAAAGCTTCGGGCCGCAAGTCGTAGAAAAGATAGACCTAAAACCGTCCACCCTCGCGGCCATCAAAGAGGGCATGCACCTCGTGGCCCAGGGGCCTGAAGGTACGGCGGCCAGCTATTTCCGCGATTTTCCCATCCCGGTGGCCGGGAAAACCGGCACCGCCCAGAACCCGCACGGAGCAGACCACGGCTGGTTTGTCGGTTTTGCGCCGTACGACAAGCCGGAAATTGCCGTAGCCGTACTGGTGGAGCAGGGTGGGCACGGTGGTTCTGCCGCTGCCCCGGTAGCTCGGCGCATCTTTGAGACTTACTTCGGGATTGCCCATCAGGCCGGGAAAAATCTTCCTCCGGCGCCCTCCGTCGATTAATGCGAAAAGTTCTGTCAGATAATGGCAAAGAAGCGAGGTATTTGCCCCTCGCTTTTTCGTTGGAAAAAGCAGGATTTGCCTTCAGGGAGTTCGAATTATACCTCTTAGGGAAGAAGCGTTGGGGAGAGGAAAGAGATGGCGAAAGAAGAAGCGATCTTCAAGGGGACGAAGGAAGGCCTCCTTATTATTCTGGACGACCGGCGCGAGTTTCGCCTGGTTCTGGAGAAGCTCAGGGCCAAGCTCGAGGCTGCCCGTGGTTTTTTCCAGGGAGCCCAGGTAATAGTGGATACTGGCCAGCGCAAACTGAGCGGTAAACAAAAAAAAGCCCTAGAGCGGCTCATCAACAGCCAGACCGGGCTTAAACTTAAAGGTTTCAGCAGCAGCGAAAGGAGCGGGGAAAACCTGGAGGAGGAGGCCCCAGCAGGTTCCGGTGAAGATGCAGCCAAGCCGGCGGCAGCAGCGGCCGAAGAGCCGCTTTCGCCCTGGCCACACGGCACGGTGTCCAACCTTCCTACTCTCATCCTGAAGCGCAACCTTCGCTGCGGCCAGCGCGTCAACTTCGCCGGCCACGTGCTGGTTCTGGGCGATGTCAACCCGGGCGCGGAGATTGTGGCCGAGGGGAACGTTATCGTTTTAGGGGCCCTGCGCGGGCTGGTGCATGCCGGGGCGGCGGGAGATCAAGAAGCGTTTGTGGCTGCCTACCGCTTGGAACCGAGCCAACTCAGGATTGCCGGCGTTTTTACCCGCGCTCCGGACGGCGAAACTGCGGCGCCTCAAGACCGCCCGGAGATAGCCCGGCTGCGGGATGGCCTGGTGATCATTGAAAGCGCTCTGGCCAATCCGTCCCTGGCGTTGTTGCCAAAGGCTAGGTAAGGACCACGGCTTTCTAAGGACCAAAAAAAGGAGGAAGGTTTATGGGCGAAGCCATCGTCATAACTTCGGGCAAGGGCGGAGTCGGGAAAACCACCACTACGGCCAACCTGGGCACGGCGCTGGCCCTCATGGAGCGCCGGGTGGTGCTGGTAGATGCCGACATTGGCCTCCGCAATCTGGACGTGGTTATGGGCCTGGAGAACCGCATCGTTTACGACCTGGTGGACGTCACGAGCGGCGTCTGCAGGCTAAAACAGGCTTTGATTAAGGACAAACGGTTCAACGAAAACCTGTTTCTCCTGCCGGCAGCCCAGACCAAAGACAAGACGGCGGTGACCCCCGAGCAGATGAAGGCCCTCACGGGAGAATTAAAGGCCGAGTACGACTACGTCTTGGTGGATTGCCCGGCGGGCATCGAACAGGGGTTTCGCAACGCTATAGCCGGAGCAGACCGGGCCATCGTCGTAACCACGCCGGAGGTTTCGGCGGTACGCGATGCGGACCGAATCATCGGGCTCTTAGAGGCCAGCGAGATGCCGGAGGTGCAGCTTCTCATCAACCGCATTCGCCCCAGCATGGTCAAGCGGGGCGATATGATGGATATCGACGACATCATCGACATTTTGGCCATCGATCTCATAGGCGTGGTTCCGGAGGACGATAAGATCGTCGTTTCCACCAACCGCGGCGAACCTACGGTGCTTGATGCCAACTCCCGCGCCGGGCAGGCCTTCCGCAACATAGCGCGGCGGATTACCGGCGAACAGGTGCCGCTCATGCCCCTGGAGGCCGAGCACGGCTTCATGGAACGCGTTAAACAGCTTTTCGGCTTTGGCCGCTAGCGAAAGGCGAGGAAGGAGGGAATAGCTATGCTGGACATTTTAGGCCGGGTGTTCGGGCGCGAGGAAGCCCCCAGCAAGGAAATAGCGAAAGAGCGTCTGCGCCTGGTTTTGGTCCACGACCGGGCCACGGTTTCACCCCAGTTTTTGGAACTCATTAAGGAAGAGGTGATCGGCGTTATCACCAACTATATGGACATCGATGAAGAAGGCGTCGAGGTCAGCATCCACAATATGGAGCGCTCAGTGGCACTGGTGGCAAATATTCCCATTAGGCGAATGAAACGAGCGGTCAAGGCAGTTTAAGGGCCGGCTTCGGCGTTAACTGCCCTAGACGTGGCTATGTAGCGCCTCTCAGCGACCGGACGGCAGTTTTTTGCCTAGACGGGCGGTGAGAAAACGGTTATAATGGACGAGGAAATATTTCTCCACGGAGGAAACGATGTTCGACCGCCGTCTACTCAAAAACCTAGATTACGTAATCATGGGCGCTGTGGCGGCGCTCACCACCATTAGCCTTTTCGTCATCATGAGCGCCAGCCCGGAAGACCCGTTTTATTTTGTCAAGCGCCAACTCCTTTGGATTGCCGTGGGGTTGGTAGCTTTTATTATTACTCTTTCCATCGATTACCATGACCTTAGCCGCTACACGCGACACCTTTATTACCTCAACCTGGCTCTTCTGGTGGCTACCTTGTTGCTGGGGTCGGAGGCGAAAGGGGCGCAGCGCTGGCTGCAGATTGGCCCGGTGGCGCTACAGCCTTCCGAGTTCGCCAAAATAATAATCATCGTTACCCTGGCGCAACTCTTGTCGGAAAAAGCGCCCGAGCTACGTACCTTGCGCGACTTGGTACCGGTGTTCATCCATGTGGGAGTGCCCATGTTGCTTATTTTAAAGCAGCCGGATCTGGGTACGTCGCTCGTCTTTGCCGCACTGCTTTTTGTCATGCTCTTCGTTGCCGGCGTGCGCTGGCAACACCTGGCGGCCGTAGCCCTGAGCGGAGTGGCCGCGGCACCCGTGCTGTTTCACTTCTTAAAGGACTACCAGAAAAAACGCCTTCTGGCGTTTATCGATCCGAATATAGACCCTACCGGGGCCGGTTACCACGTCATCCAATCTATGATTGCCATCGGCTCTGGGCGCCTGTGGGGCAAAGGGCTCTTTGGCGGCACGCAAAACCGGCTCGGGTTTCTTCCAGAGCAGCACACCGACTTTATCTTTTCTGTCATCGGAGAGGAGCTCGGCTTTCTGCGCGCGGCCGGGATTCTCATCCTGTACTTCATCATTATTTACCGCGGCATCCGCGTGGCGGCCAAGGCACGCGATGATTTCGGCACCCTGCTGGCCACCGGCGTTGTTACCATGCTGACCTTCCACGTACTGGTCAATGTGGGCATGACCACGGGCATCATGCCCGTAACCGGTATTCCTCTGCCCTTTATGAGCTACGGCGGCAGTTCCTATCTTACCAATATGATCGCCGTGGGCCTACTCCTCAACGTCCACATGCGCCGCCAGAAAATCCTCTTTTAGGAGTGAAGTTTCCCTTCGGTACTCAGGTCGGATGCGGAGTTGATTCAACGGGAGGGCCGGATTTGGCTAGGGAAAGGGTTGCCCTGTGGCGATGCCCGAGCTATGAAGCAAAACAGGTGGAGGCGGCGGTAGAACAGGCGGTGGCCGCCCTAGGAGGTATGCCTGCTTTTGTGCGGCCGGGGCAGCGTGTGCTCCTCAAGGTCAACCTGCTTACTCGCCGGCCGCCGGAAGCGGCGGTGACTACACACCCGGCGCTGGTGCGGGCGGTGGTGCGGGAGGTGCAAAAAGCGGGTGGGCACCCGGTAATCTACGACAGCCCGGGCGGGCCATTTACGCGCAAAAGTCTAGAAGCCATATATAAAGCAACAGGGATGGCTGAGGTCGCGGCGGAGATGGGGGCGGAGCTGAACTGGGATCTGAGCTCGGTGGAGGTGCCTAACCCTCCCGGAATGCTCTTTCAAGGGCTGAGGCTCAGCCGGGCGGTGGTGGGGGCCGATGTAGTCATCAATTTGCCGAAACTTAAAACCCATGGCCTTACCCGTTACACCGGGGCGGTGAAAAATCTTTTCGGCTGTATTCCGGGCCTGACGAAGGCCGAGTACCACCTCCGGCTGCCGGAGCTGCCTCTTTTTAGCCGTTTTCTGGTGGAGCTGGCACAGCTGGTTCGGCCCGCGCTGACGGTCATGGATGCGGTGGTAGGAATGGAAGGGGAAGGGCCCTCGGCCGGCCGGCCGCGCAGGCTCGGGTTGATTTTGGCCAGCCCTTCGCCGTTTGCTTTGGATAGGGTGGCCCTGGCGCTCATCGGACTTAAAGCGGAGGAAGTGGAGACGACGAAGATTGCCGCCGAGCACGAGCTTGCCCCGCCATTGGAGGAGATAGACGTGCTAGGCGAAGACTTAGCGGCGGTGGCGGTGCACGGCTTTACCGTGCCGCCTCCCGACGGGACCAGCTTTCGCCTCTTCGGCCGCCGGTTATCGCCAAACTCGCTCAAGGTGGTTGCCCGCTGGCTTAAGCCGCGTCCCTTTTTTGACGCCGCCAAATGCCGGCGGTGCGGGGTCTGCCTAAGGAATTGTCCGGCCCAGGCCCTTACCTTGGCTGGACGCAGGCCGGACGTGGACTTAACGCGGTGTATACGCTGCTTTTGTTGCCAGGAACTCTGCCCCGAGCAGGCGGTTTCCATTTACCGCCCGGCCCTGACCCGGTGGTTTTTCCGCCACTAAAAAACGCCCCTGTAGCGCAAACTGTCTACAGGGGCTTTGCCGTTTTCGGCCGGAAGGCAGGTGGAAGTCATGCTTTTCCCTGGAAAAAAGGTACTCGGTGGCATATAATATAATTAAGTGAGCGCTTAATTGTCGGGAAAATGACGAACAGGAGGTGAAAGGATGACCAAACGAGAGGCCAAGCCAGCTGATGTGGGCGGCCTAAGCGGAAACCAGGACCTACGCAGCGAGGTTCACAAGCTTACGGGCGTGGCCGAACTGTTTAAGGTACTTTCGGACGATACCCGGAGCAAACTCATCTACGCCTTGGGGCAAAGGGAGCTTTGTGTGCGCGAAATGGCGGAGCTCGTGGGCCTCAGCCTTCCTGCAGTCTCACATCACCTGCGAATCCTGCGCGAGCTCGACTTGGTGAGCGTGCGCCGCGCCGGGAAGGAGGTTTTCTATTCGCTGCGCAACCGAGAGATTGTGGGCCTTATAGCGGCCGCCGTGGTTTCCGCCCGTACCCTGGGGCTGGTGGCCTCACTGGGGCCGGTGCTCGGCTAGGGCTTAGCGAAGGGTGAGGCGTACAGGCAGTCTGGCGAGATCGAGAGGGCTAAAAAAGGGAGGAACCGAAAATGTCTGTGCTTGACGTGGCTTCGGAAGGAATGGACTACGTCAAGAAGGCAGCAGCAGACCTGGCCTTGGACCAGGCGCTCAAATACCTCGGTCGGGACCCGGAACGCAATCTACCTCGTCTCCTGGACTTTGTGGAAAAAGTGGCACCGGACGCCGGACAGAAGGATAATATCCGCAAGCTCAGAGCTCGTATGGTGGGCGATGAGCGAATCATGCAGCAGATTAAACGCCTCTGTTCCAACCAGCGGATGCTCCACAAATTTATCAGCAACTGGGTGCTAAACGCCATGCTTCTTGGCGGTCCGCGGCGCAATGCCCTGATGCAACGCCTGGGCATACACATTCCCAGCCTGATCCTGGTAGACCCCACTTCTGCCTGCAACCTGCGCTGCAAAGGCTGCTGGGCGGGCGAGTACAGGAAAACGGACCAACTGGAGCCGGAGCTTCTGGACCGTATCTTGAATGAAGCCAAGGAGCTCGGCATCTACTGGATAGTTTTTTCCGGCGGCGAACCTTTTGCCTACCCAGAGCTTCTCAATGTGGTGGCCCGCCACCCGGATTTAGGTTTCATGGCCTACACCAACGGTACCCTCATCGACGACCGCGTGGCCGACCGCCTCGCCGAACTCGGTAACTTCTCTCCGGCGATCAGCCTCGAAGGATGGCGGGAGGAGACCGATGAGCGCCGTGGCCCAGGGGTATTTGACAAGGTAATGGCGGCCATGGACCGGCTCCGCACGCGCGGGGTATTCTTCGGCGCCTCGCTCACGGTTACGCGTCATAACGTCGATACCCTGTTCTCCGATGAGTTCATGGACTTCCTGGTAGACAAGGGCGCCGTGTACGTCTGGAGTTTCCACTACATCCCCATTGGCCGGGGGCCCGACCTCAGCCTCATGATTACTCCTAAGCAGCGCGCCTGGCTGGTGAAGCGGGTAGCGGAGATCCGGACAACGAAACCCATTCTCGTGGCCGATTTCTGGAACGACGGGCACTTCACCGGCGGCTGCATCGCCGGCGGGCGCATGTACTTCCACATCAACGCCGCCGGTGAAGTTGAGCCGTGTGCCTTCGTCCATTTCGCCATCGACAACATCAGGGAAAAGAGCCTCAAAGAGGTCCTGGCTTCGCCGCTCTTTAAAGCCTACCAGAAGCGGCAGCCGTTCCATGCCAACCACTACGCCCCCTGTCCGATCATCGATGCCCCGGCGGCCCTCCGTTCCATTGTGGAGGAGGCAGGGGCACACCCGACCCACCCCGGGGCAGCCGACGTGCTCACCGGCACCACCGCGGCTTTCCTGGATAGGCGCTCGGCCGAGTGGCTCAAAGAGGCCGACCTGCTTGAAGCGCGCTACTTCGGCGGCAAGGCCGAGCAGCAGGCGGTTAAGTAGGGGAGTAGAGATGTACCCGGGTCGTCCGGCCCGGGTACATCTGTTTCCAAAGTGGGTGGAAAGTAATCGCGTGCCGACGGTGAGGGGGGCTGGCCGAAGACCGGGTCCGCGGTACTTGGAACTTTTGGCAGGAAAAAAACGGTGGGCAGCGAAAGAAAGAGGCAGGAAGTAGAAAAGGGGTGGTCGATTGGATTTTTGGCGGGGTAAGGTAGTGCTTCTTACCGGCGCTTCGCGCGGTATTGGCCGGGCGCTGGCCCGCAAGCTGGCCGGGCTGGGAGCCAAACTGATCCTGGCCGCCCGTTCGGAACGGGAGCTCGTAGAGTTAGGCGCCGAGCTTTCGGCCCAGGGGGCGGAATTTCTCCTGAAGCCGGCCGATGTCGGCGACCGGAACGCGGTTAAAGGGCTGGTGGAGGCAGGGGGCGAGCGCTTCGGCCGGCTGGACGTCCTCGTAAACAACGCCGGCGTGGGCTTGCGCGCCCGCATTCCCGAAATCCGGCCCGATGATTTCGGCACCGCCTGGGCGGTAAACGTCCTGGGGCCCCTCCTTCTTATTCAAGCCGTGTGGCCCTGGTTTGAACGGCAGGGCGGAGGGCTCATCATCAACATTTGCTCCCTCGGCGCGTTGCAGCCGGCGCCCAACATCGGCGGTTACTCGGCCACTAAGGCTGCCCTGGCTGCTTTAGGTGCGGCGGCGCGCCTGGAACTCGCTCCGTTCGGCGTCCGGGTGTGCAACGTGTTCCCGGGTTCAGCGGCGACGAGCTTTCGGGCCCATGCCCTGGGCGAGACCTACCCGGAAAACGAGCCGCGCCTATCTCGGGTGAGTCCGGAGCTGGTGGCGGAGCGCATTCTCGTAGGAGCGGCCCGCGGGGAGCGCGACATCTTTATCACCTGGCCCGACCGGGCGCTGGCCACTCTTAGCCGCCTCGCGCCGGCGCTCGCCGACCGCTTGGTGGTGCGGGCCTTCAGGCGCGTACAAGGCCGTTAGGTTTTCTTTGCCGGTCTTTCGCCCCCGGGTCTTCGAATATACATTAGCGAGAAACACGGTCCGGGGGACCCGCCGGGGAGGGGCTGAGGTGCAGCGAAAGCGCTACTTTAGAGACGCTTCTTTCGGCGCACTGGCCTTAACGCTTGTGCTCCTTGTACTGGCCTTAACTTTAACGCGCCTGCCGCGGCTTGTGCCGGCTTTTGCCGCCAAGTCCGATGCCCTGAGCCGCGCGGAAGAGTTACTTAAGCTCAGAAGCGACCTCCTCGTTAAGGGTAACCCTGAGGAACTGGCCAGATTCTACCTACCGATGGAGAGCAGGGCCCGGTGGGCGCTGGAAAAAGAGGCTGCCCGCATCCATTATCTCCGCGAGTGGGCCCCGATGCGCCGGATTGAGTTTACCCGGGCCAAAATCGACTTTACCCGGGTGAGTGTGGAGGCAGGAGAAAAAGAGGCCGGCGTATCCATCTCGGCGCACACCCTCTTGAGCTACCGTCACCTCGACCGGCCGGAGGCAGGGGAGTCCACCCTTGGCTGGCGTACCGTTCATTGGATCGAGCTTACCAGGGAGGGGCGGGAATGGTTGGTCAGGGCCGAGTGGTACCTGGATCCGCTGGAGGCGGCCAGCCGCAACCCTACGGTCGCGGCGGCCGGCGGTGAGCTCAAGGGGTATGGGCAGGAATACGGAAGTGCGCAAGGCGATCCGGTGACGAACAGGGGTGCCTACCGCCGGGAGGCTGCCGTCCGGTATGCCGATCGCTATGCCGGTGTGAAGGTAGGCCCCGGGACGGGGCGATACAACCAGAAGTACCGGGACTTTACCGGCCTTGGGGGGGATTGCGCCAATTTTGTTTCCCAGGCCCTTGCCGACGAAGAAGCGGGCAGCCTGCCGCAGGATTGGAACTGGTGTTATGTCGACGGGGAGGGTAGCGAGGCTTGGCTCAAGGCCGAGGCCTTAGTTTACCACCTCTTAGGTACGGGGCGGGCGGTCTCTCTGGCCCGAGGATCTTTGGCCGAAGTAGTGGCGGCCAGGGAAGGGAATACGGCCAGTGCCCTGGCGGCGCTTAGGCCGGGGGACATCATAGCCTACGAAGAAGGTGGAGAAATCCAGCACGTGTCCCTTGTGGTCGGTTGGGACGAAGCCGGTTACATCTTGGTAAACAGCCACTCCGCCGACCGGTACCACGTGCCTTGGGACCTAGGGTACGGTGCCGAGACGCGCTACTGGCTGCTGGCCGTCCAGGGCTAGGCCCCGGCGAGTTGCCAGTAAAGCCGAGAAACCACTCTGCTGGGGGGATGTACGGTGCGGATTGTACCTGTAGAAAAAGAAGACCTCCCCATGGTTAAGGCACTTCTGGCCGAGGTCAACCTGCCGCTGGAGGGGTTGGAGGAGCACTTTGCCAACTTCCTCAAGCTCGTGGTGGACGGCGAGCTGGCGGCGGTGGCCGGGCTGGAGGTTTACGGCAAGTGCGGGTTGCTCCGCTCGGTAGCCGTTGCACCGGCTTACCAGCGCTCCGGCCTAGGCCAGGGCATCACTCGTGCGGCGATCAACCGGGCGCGTGAGCTTGGCCTGACCGAGGTCTACCTCCTTACCGAGACGGCTTCGGACTTTTTCACCCGCTTCGGCTTCAAACCTGTCGAGCGAAGCGCGGTGGATCCCGCCGTGCGGCAGTCGGTGGAGTTTAAGAGCGCCTGTCAGGCGAGCGCCGTCTGCATGCGACTGAAGCTTTAGTGTTCCTTCAGGGTACCGGCCGTGCGGCGGAACCAAGAGGCGCGCGGCCGGTCGGAAAAAGAGTGCTGCGGCGAAGATGCTGCATGCTGTAACGAGACCATTGCGGGTGGGCGACGCCGCCTCGGGGCGGGTTGCCGAATGAGCGCAGAAAAAGGGGGAAAGCAGATTGCGCGTGGGTATAGTTGGCGCAGGGCAGGGAGGCAGCCGGGTTTTGGAGGTGCTACATCGCCTGGCAGGAGTGGAAATAGTGGGCATCTGCGACAGGGATGAAGGGGCACCCGGCCTGGTTCTGGCACGCCAGTACGGCCTTCCTACCTGGACGGATTACACGCATCTTCTGGCGCAACCGAACCTGGAGCTGGTTATTGAGGTGACGGGCGTAAGCGCCGTCCAGGAAGCGCTGCGGCAGAGCCTGCCGCCGGGTTGCCACCTTCTTGATGCCACAGCTGCCCGCCTGCTCGTCGAGGTGGCTACGGCGCAGGCCGAATTGGTGGAAGAAGTACGCCGGATTGCCGGGGAAATAGCCCAGGCAGCCCAGGAAATCCGGAGCTCGTTGACGGCCTGGGAAGGGAAGTCCCAAGAAGCGGCCGAGCAGGCCCAAGAAGTTGCGGCGGCCAGTGCTCAGGCCGCTTCAGGCGCAGAGGGGATGGCCGACGTTCTCGAACTCATCCGTACCATTGCGCGCCAGACCAACATCCTCGGGCTTAACGCCAGCATAGAGGCGGCCCGGGCGGGAGAGAGCGGGCGCGGATTTGCGGTGGTGGCGGACGAAGTTAGAAAGCTGGCGGCCGAAAGCGACGCCGCCGTGAAAAGGGTAACCGATACCTTGAGCGAACTTCAGGATTTCCTTACCACCGTCCGCACGTCCATGGAGAGAGCCGGTAGCCTCAACGAGGAGCAGGTAAACCTCGCGGCCGACATCGGCCGGGTTCTTTCCCGGCTTGCATCTTTAGGCCAAGAGCTGAACAACTTGAACGCTTGAGAAAAAAGGCCGCCTTATTTTAAGGCGGCCGGCTGGCTCCTAATGGGCGCCAGTTTTTCGATCAACGCTTTGGCTCCGTTAAAAAGGAAGAAGCTGTCGGCACCGAGGGCGATGTACGTGACGCCGGCCCGTACCCAGCGCGCGGCGTCATCTGCGTTAAGCGCGAAAATGCCTACCGGAAAGCCGGCTCGTTTAGCCTTGGCGATCGTGGTTTCCACCAGTTCTACTACGCGCGGGTGCCCGAGCTCTCCTGGAACGCCCAGCGACTGCGAAAGGTCGGCCGGGCCGATGAAGATCACGTCGATCCCGGGTACGGCCAGGATCTCATCCAGGTTCTCCACGCCCAGCTTGTTTTCGATGTGAACGATAAGGAGCGGGTCGGCGTTGGCCTGAGCAATGTACTCCTCTGTGCTCAGGGCGCCGAAGCGGGCCGCGCGGGTGCCGGGGGCAAAACCGCGCTCGCCTAAAGGCCAGTAGCGGGCGGCTTTGACCACGGCCGCGGCCTCGGCGGCGGTGTTCACCTGCGGAATGTGAAGCCCCCTGGCGCCTAAATCGAGCGACCGCAGAATCAAAGTAGGCTCGTTTTTCGTTACCCGGACAATAGGGACTATCCCGGCGGCGTCCGCTGCCCGAAGCAGGCCCGGCAGGGCGTCCTGCCCGTGCGGTCCGTGTTCCATATCGATGACGACGAAATCAAAGCCTGCTGCGCCCAAAATCTCCACGCACTCTGGCCCGGTAAGCCAGTTGAAAGTACCGAAGACCGGCTGCCCGGCCGCCAGGAGCTGGCGCACGCGATTTTTTTCCATGGCCCATCGTCCTTCCCGTTTTTTTCCGGAAGTTCGCGCCGCAAACAGCAATTCCTGCTCGGTTCCAGTTTATTTCTCCTGGGCGTAGGCGTCGAGGGCGATCTCGACTACATCGGACGGCGCCCCGTCTTTGGGGCTAGACCAGAAGAGGCGCAGGAACACGTTTTCTCTGATGTATTGGTTGGGCAGGGTAAGATGGAAGTACCCCCAGGCGGGAGCCGCGGCGGCCGCCTGGACGCGGCCACGGTCAACCAGGCGCGTGCCGCCTTGGTCGAGTACTTCCCAGCTGAGCGCCCCTTCGAAGACCCGGGCGATGCCCCGGACGGTGAGCCCGGTGCCCGTACGCTCCGGCGGGAAGAGCCAGAGGTTGGGAGTTCCGGTCACAATCCTTTCCAGGTGGTCGGTACCCAGGAGTTGGGGTACGAATACATCCCCTACCCCCTGGAAGCGGATGGGTTTTCCGGTTTTGGGGATGGCGGCCAGCGTATATGGGTGAGTCAGGACCTGGGCCACGGCGGCCCCGGGAGCGGGATCCATGTACCTTACGGTCACCGCGACCTCCTCGCCGGTGTCGACGACGCTTTCAATGTCGACTGCGTATCCGGCCGTAGGCTTCGCGCCCCTGGTGACGAGGAGGTAAGTTGTTTCGCTTACGGTGAGGCTCTGGGCGCACTCGATACCCAAGGAACGCTCCAGCAGCTCCTTTATTTCCGGCGGTGCCTCTTCAGGTTTAACCTTTACCAACGCCATTTTTCTTTCCGGACCGGAAGCGCTCGGGAAGCTAAGCGGCGGCCGGCTAAAGATAATGCTTTGCGTAGCCTGGTCCCAGCTTACTTTCAGCCCCAGAAGCTCCGCTACCAGCCGTACCGGCACGTACGTGGTGCCGCGGTAATTTAAGGCGGCAGGCACGTAAGTTTGACCGTTGAAATAATACCCGGGCCGGTTGCTGGCTGGAGCCTCCTTCCCGCCGAGCATAAACCGCACCCGGCTGACGGCCGCCGGGACGGTGTTTCCTTGGGTGAAACCCACGCAGGCTACCAGCAATACGCCTGCAAGCAACCCGCCGAAAAAAGCGCTGAGAGAACGAAACATCTACTTCCCATCCTTTCCCAGCTTAGTCGCTTATGTCTAGCTCTACGGGCCAAAACAGGACCCCCCGGTTCCCTATCTTTTTGACGGGGAAGGCGGGAGCGAAGTTCCCCTTTCCCAGAAAGTTATTGGCGGGAAGCCTGAAGACCTTAGGCTCCGCATAGTATGGAAAGAAAAATACCCGAAAGGAAGGCGAGGTATGCCAAAGCTTTATGTCAAGAGGGCGCTGGCCGATGTTTGGAGCGAGCCGGGAGGTTTTCCTGAGGCCGCACGGCTGACCCAAGCTCTTCTCGGCGATGCCGTTCGGATAGAAGAAGAAAGGGGCGGTTGGGTCTTCGGCCAGGTGGAAGACGGGTATCGAGGTTGGCTGGCCCGCGCTGCCTTAATTTCAAAAACGCCCCGGCCGGGCCGGGAGGTGGTAGTACGCGTTCCTGAGGCCGGGCTTTGCCGGGAGGGCCAGCCGGCGGGGGCCGGAGAAGAGCAGCTGCCAGCGCGCGTTTTCCTCGGTACGCGCCTTACCGAACTCGGCCGCAGGGGAGAAATTGTAGAAGTAGCCTTCCCCGGCGGCCGGGCACGTATCGCCGCGAGTGCCGTGGCCCAGCTTTCCTCAGCGCCGAACGCCGCGCGGACCGTTCGGGAAATCTCGGCTGCGGCCCTGCATTATGCCCGTTTGCTCGTTTCTTCACCTTATCTTCTCGGCGGCATCACTTGCACCGGGATCGATTGTTCAGGTCTAGTCTACATTGCCTACCGGGCGGCCGGCGTATTTCTCCCCCGCGATGCCGACCGGCAGTATGAATACACAGAGGAAGTGGCCTCGCCGGCGCCGGGCGATCTTGTTTTCTTCGCCACGGAGGACCCGGGATTCCCGGCCCACGTCGGCCTCTACCTGGGGGAAGAGCGTTTTCTCCATGCCTCCAGCCGCCTGGGAGGAGTGGTGGTCACTTCTTTGAATTCGCCCTTTTACCGGGAACGTTATCTCGGAGCCCATCGCCTGACCTTGGCCCAAGAAGGATTTCCCGGCGCCGAAGGCGAAGATACCAGTCGAATTTCTATTTAGAGGGGCGACTCAGGTTGCCTTACCGATTCCTGGCTTTGGATCTGGATGATACCCTGCTGAACGAGGAGGGGCGTATTTCGCCGCGGAACCGCGCGGCCGTTCGCGCGGCTCAGGCCCGAGGCGTGGTAGTGACCTTGGCCACCGGACGCATGTACCGGTCGGCCCGTGCCTTTGCGGAAGAGCTGGGGATGGTCGTTCCGCTTATCACCTACAACGGGGCCCTCATCAAAGACAACGCCGGCCGAGTCTATTTGGACCGCCCGCTGCCCCTTACGGCGGCGCGCATTGCCCTAAACGTGGCCCGCGAACACGATATTCACGTCAACCTCTTTTTGGACGATGAGCTTTATGTGGACCGGGACGATGAATGGACCGAGCGTTACCGCCGCTCCAGCGGGGTGACCCCGCACTTCGTTCCCGATCTTGAGGACGTGCTTACCCACGCCCCGAATAAGGTGCTCCTTATCGCCGAGCCAGAGCGCCTCAATTCCCTCCGCCCCGAGCTTGCCGCCCGCTTGGGGCAGGAGGCGCGGATCACCAGCTCCAAACCCACTTTCCTGGAGATCATTCATCCTGAAGTTTCAAAAAGAAGCGGTATAGAGTACTTGCTTGCCTCCTTCGGCCTTCGCCCGGAGGAAGCCGTCGCCATCGGGGATAACTACAACGATCTGGAGATGATCGACCTGGCCGGCCTAGGGGTGGCCATGGGCAACGCTCCGCCCGAGGTTAAGGCCAAGGCCGACTATGTCACCGCCAAAAGCAGCGAAGACGGTGTGGCGCAGGTGATCGAGAGGTTCATTCTTTAGCCTCAGGCTCCTTTACCGGCCGATGGCCGGAGACGGGCTTCGCCTAGGCCTGCCCTGCGCGGGCGAATCCTGCCAGCCTTTTTCCCGGGAGGTCCGTCCAGCAAAGATCCGCCGGGTTCCGGGAAATACTAGCGAAAAAGGAATTAGCAGGGGGCCGGTCGGTGGAGATCTATGCTGATTATCACACCCACTCAGAGTACAGCCACGGCCGGGGCAGCATCCTCGGGAACTTGCGGGCGGCCGAGCGGCGGGGTCTGAAGGCCGTGGCCATAACCGACCACGGGCCGGCTACGGCCTTTGGCCTGGGCGTACCGGACGAAGAGACTCTCCTTAAAATCAAGGATCGCCTGCGCTCGCTTGCTCCCCACTTTCCCGGGCTGCGCATCCTCGCCGGGGTGGAGGCGAACGTGGTAAGCTTGGAGGGGGATCTCGACGTCTCCGACGAGGTGCTGGGCCAGCTGGACATAGTGCTTGTAGGGCTTCACCCCACCGTTTATCCGCGCACCCTCCGCGATGCGGCCGGGCTCATCGGGCTAAATGCGGTAAGCCGCTATCTTAAAGAGGTGCGCCGGCTGGCCAGGGTTCTCAATACCCGGGCACTGACCCGGGCGGTGGAACGGCACCGCATCGATATTATTACCCATCCCGGCTGGAAGCTGGCCGTCGATACCCGGGCTCTGGCCCGCGTTTGTGCGGCCAGGGGCACGGCCCTTGAGATCAACGCTGCCCACGGTTTTCTTACGCGCGAATTCGTGCGCGTGGCGGCGGCCGAGGGGGTGCGCTTCGCTATCGGAAGCGATGCCCATACTCCCGCCCGCGTAGGACGCCTGGAAGCGGGCGTGGCCGTGGCGGAGTCCGTGGGGCTCAAACCGGAGCAGATCATCAACGCCGAGGTTCCATACCCCAGGGGGTGGTAGATTGCCGAGCGAAACACAGGACTTTGTCATCGTCACCGGGCTTTCCGGGGCCGGCAAGTCCTCCGCGGTTCGCGTTCTTGAGGATCTGGGCTATTTCTGCGTGGACAACCTCCCTCCGGATTTGGCGCCGAAATTTGCCGAGCTTTGCCTTGAGTCTCAGGGGCAAGTGCGCAAGGTGGCCTTGGGCATCGACATTCGCGGGGGCGGGTTTTTCGATCATGTTTTTGACAGCCTCAAGGCTCTAGAGCAGATGGGGCTGAGGTACCGGATTCTCTTTCTTGAGGCGTCCGACGCCGCGCTTATTCGCCGCTTCAAAGAGACACGGCGCCGTCACCCTTTGGCGCCGGAAGGACGCGTGGTAGACGGCATTGCGGCGGAGCGGGCGCGCATGGAAGACCTTAAGAGCCGGGCGACGTACATTATCGATACCAGCAATATGACGCCCGCCCAGCTTAAAGAGGAACTGCGCACCATCTTCGCCGAAGGCGAAGATTTGGAGCGCCTGCTGATTACGTTGGTCACTTTTGGCTTTAAACAGGGGCTGCCGCTCGATGCGGATATGGTTTTCGATGTCCGGTTTTTACCCAACCCTTACTACGTCGAAGAGCTGCGCCCGCACACCGGCCAGGAAGAGCCGGTACGGCGTTATGTCCTGAAATGGGGCGTAACCAAGAACTTCCTAGCCAAGGTGCACAACCTCCTTGAGTTCTTGATTCCCTACTTCATTAAAGAAGGGAAGACCAGCTTGGTGATCGGTATCGGTTGTACCGGCGGGCGGCATCGCTCGGTGACCATTGCCGAAGAGCTGGCCCGACTCCTGACGGCCAATAAACACAGGGTTTTGGTGCAACACCGCGATATGGAAAAGGACGTGGGGCCGTAATGCTGGTGCTTGTTGCCCTTATCGTTGGAATTGTGGCTACCGGCTTTGGCCTGGCCGTGCTCCTGCCGCCTGAGGTTTCCGCCTGGCCAACCTGGCAGGGCGGAGTTTTCCTTTTTTCCGGCCTCGTTCTCCTTGCCGGGGCGGCGGCCGGTGCCTGGCGAGGGCTGAAAGCGTACCTGCCGGTGCAGCGCGGTGGGGGGCTGGTAAGCTTCTTTACCGAGGAACGGCAGCGACGGCGCGGCCCGCGCGTAGTGGCCTTGGGAGGCGGCACCGGCCTCGCCACGCTCCTTAGAGGGCTTAAAGAATATACCAACAACATCACGGCCATTGTTACGGTAACCGATACCGGTGGCAGCTCCGGGCGCCTGCGCGAGGAGCTCGGCGTGCTGCCCCCCGGCGATATCCGGAACTGCCTAGTCGCCCTGGCCGACACGGAACCCTTGATGGAGCGGCTTTTTCAACACCGGTTCACCGCCGGCACGGGCTTGGCCGGCCATAGCTTTGGCAATCTTTTTTTGGTGACCATGAGCGAAGTGGTGGGAGATTTCGAACTCGCGATTAAAGAGACAAGCCGGGTTCTGGCCGTCCGCGGCCAGGTGCTTCCCTCCACTCTCACCAGCACCACGCTGGAGGCCGAGTACGCCGATGGAAGCCGGGCCCGCGGCGAAACGAATATCGTGCGCCCTGGACAGACCATCCGCCGGCTGACCCTGGACCCGCCCGACAGCCGGCCCCTGCCCGAGGCACTTGAGGCCATCGCCCAGGCGGATCTCATTGTCCTCGGGCCGGGGAGCTTGTACACCAGCGTCATTCCCAACCTGCTTGTCCAGGGTATTGCGGAGGCCATAAGAAAGAGCCGGGCTTTAAAGGTGTATGTGGCCAATTTGATGACGCAGCCGGGGGAGACGGACAGGTACACGGCCGCCGATCACGTGCGGGCCTTAATCGAACACGGAGGAGAAGGTATCGTGGAGTGGGTTCTGGTGAATAACGAACGCGCCGCGCCCGAAGTTCTGGCCCGCTACCGGGAGGAAGGCGCAGAGCCGGTGAAGGTGAGCCGGCGTGCCCTGGCCCGCTACCGGGTTCGCCTGAAAGAGGCACCGCTCCTTTCTCAGGACAGCGTGGCCCGGCACGACCCGGATAAGCTGGCGCGTGCCTTGCTCGAGCTTCTAGCTCAGGCCCGCTGAGGGGGTAGGTCCCAGTGGAAACTTTTTCGCTTAGGGTAAAGGATGAACTGGCCCGGCTTACCGGGGCCCGCTCGTGCTGCGAGCGAACGGAACTCTTGGGGCTGGCGCGGGCGGCGGGAGTGTTGGAGGCGGGGCAGAGCGGCCTGCGCCTCATCATCACCACGGAAAGCCCGGTGGTGGCGCGACGGGCTTTCTCCCTCCTCAAGAAGGCCTCAGGTCTTACCGTGCACATTTCCGGCCGCCCGCGGCGAATCCAGCGCCACACCCTTTATGCGGTTACCCTCCCGACCCAGCCGGGCTTGAAAGAGTTCCTCGGCGACTTAGGCCTGCTTGCGCCCGAGGAGGGGCCGGTGCGTTCCGTTATACCCAAAGAGGACTGCTGTCGGCGGGCGTATCTTAGGGGATTCTTTCTGGGCGCAGGTTCCGTCAGCAACCCGGAGCGGGCTTACCACCTGGAACTCGTGACCGGAAGCCGCAACCACGCCGCCTACCTGATCCGGCTCCTCAGGAGCTTTCACCTTCGCGGCCGGCGGGTGGAGCGGAAGGGGTACCACGTGGTTTACCTCAAAGAGGGCGAGGAAATTGCGGCCTTCCTTACCCTAATGGGCGCCGTGCAAAGCCGTTTGGAGCTGGAGAACATCCGCGCCCTCAAAGGCATGCGCAACCAGGTGAATCGCCTGGTGAATTGCGAGACGGCCAATCTCACCAAGGCCGTAGAGGCGGCCTGCCGCCAGATCGAGAACATCCGCTACCTGGTCGAACGGGTTGGGTTGGAAAACCTACCTCTGCCTCTCAGAGAGGTGGCTAAGCTCCGTTTGGAATACCCGGAGGCTACGCTGCGCGAGCTCGGGGCCAAATTCAAGCCGCCGCTGGGCAAATCCGGGGTCAACCACCGGTTGCGCCGGCTGGAGGCCATGGCTGAACGCCTTAGGCGGTAGGCACCGGTTCTTAGCAGCCCGGCGGTGAATAGATTAGATAGTGAACCCGGCAACCTTTGCCCCCAAAGAAGGTTTTTCGCGCCCGGCGCCGAAATCATAAAATAAGAGTCCTGGAGAAAACATTGAAAGACCAAGCAAGATGGGGAGAGGGGTACGGTTAGCATGGGCATGGCCTTCAGCCTTACCTTGGAACAAAACCAAAAGCTGGTCATGACCCAAGAGCTTCGTCAAGCAATCACCATCCTGCAGCTTTCTACCCAAGAGCTTCTAGACTATGTGGAAGAAGAATTAAAGGAGAACCCGGTGCTCGAGCTTAGGGAAGAAGAGGTGCGTGCAGAGGCAACACCTGTGGATCAGAACTGGGTCACCTACCTCGAGGAAGGAGGGGACCCTGGTTATATGCCTGGCCCGCTCTCGCGCGAGGAAGCCCCGGCCTGGGAGAACTTTATCAGCCGGGAGACTACGCTGGCCGAACACCTGGCCAGCGAGTGGCGGCTTACCGCGCGCACTCAGGAGGAAAAGCGTATCGGCTTTTTCATCATCGGCAACCTGGATGAGCACGGGTACCTAAGGTGCAGCGTGGCGGAGATCGCCAGAGCCCTCGGCGTGCCCCGTTTTCGAGTGCTCAGGGTTCTCAGGGGTATCCAACGACTGGACCCTCCCGGTGTCGGCGCCCGCAGCCTGGAGGAATGTCTGCTTTTGCAGGCCCGAGCTTTAGGGCGGCTTACGGCTCCGATACGGCGGGTGATTCAGTTTTACCTGCGCGATCTGGCGGAGGGAAGGCTTTCCCGTGTGGCCGCGGACTTGGGCCTTACCCTGTCTGAACTTCAAGGCATCCGCGACTTCATCCGTACCCTCGACCCCAAACCAGGACGAAAGTACGCTTCAGGCGAGGATGTTCACTATGTGGTGCCGGATGTGAGCGTAGAGAAGGTCGAAGGAGAATACGTCATCCTCATCAACGACGCTGCCGCCGGACGGCTTACCGTAAACAGCCTGTACCGGCGCATGCTGGAGAATCCCACCGGGTGCGACGCCAACACGCGGCGCTACTTGGAGCATAAGCTGAACTCCGCCCTTTGGCTGATTCGCAGCATCGAGCAGCGGCGCCTAACCCTCTACCGCATCGTCGAGGTCCTCCTCAGGCAGCAGCGGGCCTTCTTCGATTTCGGCGTCCGCTATCTTAAGCCTCTGACCTTGCGCCAGGTGGCGGAAGAGATAGGCGTGCACGAATCGACCGTCAGCCGGGCCACGGCCAACAAGTACATCCAGACGCCGCACGGTGTGTTTCCCCTGCGCTTTTTCTTCGGCAGCGGAGTAGAGAACCATTACGGCACCGGTGCGGCGGCCGAGTCGGTGAAACGCATCCTGGCGGATCTGGTAGCCGGGGAAGATCCTAGGCATCCGCTCAGCGACCAGAAACTGGCCGAGCTCTTGGCGGCACGGGGGATCAACGTCTCCCGCCGCACTGTGGCTAAGTACCGGCAGGAGGCCAATATACCTTCTTCAGCCAGCCGCAGGCGGTTTGCTTGAGGCCGCCCTAGGCCTGGGTAATTTAGATAAAAAAAGCGCTTTGGCAGGAATTCTTCAAGAAAGAGAGAAGTATGTTAAAGGAAGGCAAAGAGGAGGCCTTTTTCTTGGGACAGCCGGGACGGATTAGGGAAGTGCGGGACGAAATAGGACCCGCAGGAACTTTAGACCTCCGCGCGATGATCAACCTAGAGCAACGGCTGGTTCCTGACCTGATAGAGGCTCTGACGAAGAGGTATACTATTCTTCGTACCGTTTCCCTCCTCCAACCCGTGGGACGGCGAGTTCTGGCTCAGGAGCTCGGCACCACTGAACGGCGGCTCAGGGCCGAGGTGGAGTTCCTGCGCGAGCAGGGGCTTTTAACGGTGAGCAACCTGGGCATGGCTCTCACTGCGGCCGGGGAAAAGCTGGTCGAAGAACTGGCCGAGTACGTCCACGAAGCGCGCGACCTGACGCGGCGCGAAACGGCCCTGGCCGAGCGGCTCCGTTTGGAGCGCGTCATCGCCGTGCCGGGCGATAGCGATACGAGTGAAACGGTTCAGAAGGATATGGGGAGGGCCGCGGCTCAGTACCTGAAATCTATCCTTACCGAGGGCATGGTTCTGGCTGTGTCCGGGGGTACTACCCTGGCTAGCGTGGCTGCAGCCCTCGTGCCGGGCAACTATCACGGCCGCATCACCGTGGTGCCGGCGCGAGGGGGGATGGGGGAGGATTTGGACAAGCAGGCCGGTTCCATTGCCGCTAAGATCGCGGCTAAGCTCAATGCCAACCACCGCCTTCTGCACCTTCCGGACAGCCTGGGTGAGGAAGCGGCAGCGGTTTTAGCCCAGGAGCCGGAAATAAAAGAAGTTCTGGAACTGGTACGCTCGGCTTCGGTGCTCCTTCTCGGCATCGGAGTAGCCCAAGCCATGGCCCGGCGTCGGCACCTCAGGCCCGATCAACTGGCTCTCCTGGATGAACTGGGCGCGGTGGGCGAGACCTTTGGCTATTACTTCAACCGTCGCGGCGAAATTGTATATGTCACCCCCAGTACGGGGCTTAAGCTGGAAAACATTAAACGCATCGGCCACGTAATTGCCGTGGCCGGCGGTGCGAGCAAAGCCGAGGCCATACTCGCCGTTTTGTCCTACAATTTCCCGCCTCTAACCCTGGTCACGGACGAAGGAGCCCTGACCGGGATGTTAAAGCTCTTGGAAGGGAGGTAGGTAAGGGCGGAGATAGGGGCAGAAAGATAGAAACTTCTTTCAACTACAAAAGGAGGAGAGCATATGACGGTTAAGGTAGCAATCAACGGTTTTGGTCGTATCGGCCGGCTGTTCTTCCGAGCCGCGCTGTCTAACCCCAACCTCGAAGTTGTCGCCATCAACGGGGTACGCGACAACGCCATGTCCGCCCACCTGCTCAAGTACGATTCCCTCTACGGCCGGCTGGCCCACGACGTGGAAGCCACGGAAAACGGGATTAAAGTGGACGGGCGTGAGATCAGAACCTTCAACATCCGCGATTCCTTCGAATTCCCCTGGGGCGAGCTGGGCGTAGACGTGGTTTTAGAGTCCACAGGCAAGATGGTGGAGCGGGCCAAGTCGGAGTACCATCTGAAGTCCGGCGCCAAGAAAGTAGTGATTTCTGCTCCGGCCAAAGGCGAAGACATAACCATTGTCCTCGGCGTCAACGAGGAAATGTACGACCCGGCCAAACACCACATCATTTCCAACGCCTCCTGCACCACCAACTGCCTGGCGCCGGTGGTCAAGGTGATCCATCAGAATTTCGGCATTGTCAAGGGCTTTATGACCACCGTCCATTCCTACACCAACGACCAGGTAATCTTGGACGCCAACCACAGGGACCTCCGGCGGGCACGGGCGGCCGCCTACTCGATCATTCCGACCACCACCGGCGCGGCTAAAGCCGTGGCATTGGTGCTTCCCGAACTTAAGGGCAAGCTGAACGGTTTTGCGCTGCGGGTGCCCACGCCGACCGTCTCCATTACGGACTTCGTGGCGGAGGTGGAAAAGGAGCCCTCCGTAGAGGAGATCAACGCCGCACTTAAAGCGGCTGCCGAAGGCCCCATGAAGGGGATCCTGGGTTACAGCGAGGAACCCCTCGTTTCCGCCGACTACCGCGGTACTTCCCTCTCTTCGATTGTGGATGCGCCGCTCACCATGGCCATCGGGAACTTGATTAAAGTGGTAGCCTGGTATGACAACGAGTGGGGCTATTCCTGCCGGTGTGCCGACTTAGTTGCGCTCATCGGGGAGAAGGGTTTATAACGTGAGGACCTCCAGGAGGTGAGAGCATGGCGAAGAAGACCCTGCGGGATATCCCCGTAATCGGTAAGCGGGTGCTGGTCCGGGTGGATTTTAACGTCCCGCTGAAGGACGGGGAGGTGGCGGACGACACGCGCATCCGGGCGGCCGTGCCGACCATCGAGTACCTGCGCAAGTACGGGGCCAAGATTATTTTGGTGTCGCACCTGGGCCGCCCGAAGGGAAAGGCCGTGCCGGAGCTCAGGCTAGACCCGGTGGCCCGGCGTTTAGAGCAGATCCTGGGGGTGCCGGTAAAGAAGGTGGACGAAGCCGTAGGACCGGCTGTAGAGCAGGCGGTGCAAGCGCTCAAAGGCGGTGAAGTGCTCCTTCTGGAGAACATCCGCTTCTACCCAGGGGAGGAGAAAAACGACCGTGAGCTGGCGGCGAGCCTGGCTAAGCTCGCCGATGTGTACGTAAACGATGCCTTCGGCACGGCCCACCGGGCTCACGCCTCCACTGCCGGCGTAGCCGAATTCCTGCCGGCAGTGGCCGGATTCCTCATGGAAAAAGAGCTCAAGATGCTGGGCGGTGTCCTGGAGGACCCGGAGCGGCCCTTCGTGGCCATCCTAGGCGGGGCGAAGGTTTCAGACAAGATCCAGGTGCTTAGGAACCTGGTGGGGAGGGTGGACGGGCTGATCATCGGCGGCGGCATGGCCTTTACCTTCCTGGCTTCCCAGGGGTACGGCGTGGGCCGTTCCATCCTGGAAGAGGACAAAATCCCCGTGGCCAAGGAGATCATGGCTGAGGCCGAGAAGCGAGGTGTGCGGTTCCTTTTGCCTGTAGATGTCGTGGTCGCGCCGGAGGCCACAGAGAACGTCGTAAGCCGTGTGGTGCCGGTAGAGGCCATTCCTGGTGACCAAATGGGTCTCGACATCGGCCCGGAGACGAGAAAACTTTACGCCGAAGCCATTGCCGGTGCCCGCACGGTTCTTTGGAATGGTCCCATGGGCGTCTTTGAGCTCGCTCCTTTCGCCGCCGGCACCCAGGCTGTGGCGCAGGCGGTGGCCGACTCGGGCGCCATCAGCGTGGTCGGCGGCGGCGACTCGGCCGCGGCGGTGGAGAAATTCGGACTGGCCGATCGCATGAGCCATATTTCCACCGGTGGCGGCGCCTCCTTAGAGTTCCTCGAAGGGCGCGAGCTCCCCGGCGTAGCGGTACTTCAAGACAAATAGAAGGTGAAAAAATGCGCGTGCCGATCATCGCCGGAAACTGGAAGATGCATAAAACCGTGGGAGAGGCCCTGGCCCTGGTCAGGGAACTCATCCCGCTTGTGGCCCAAGAAGAGGCGGTGGAGGTAGTGGTCTGCCCACCCTTCACCGCCCTCTACGCCGTCGCTCGGGCCTTGGGAGGCACTAAGGTCGGACTGGGGGCCCAGAACCTGTTCTGGGAGGAGGAAGGGGCCTTTACGGGCGAGATTTCGCCGCTCATGCTCAAAGAGGTGGGCGTAAAGTACGTGATCGTCGGCCACTCCGAACGGCGGGCCTACCAGCGCGAAAGCGATGAGGAAGTGGCGAAGAAGCTTAAAGCGGCCTTCCAGAACGGGCTGAATCCTATTCTTTGCGTAGGCGAGCACCTGGCCGAACGCGAAGCGGGGCAGGCGGAAGCGGTGGTGGCCGCCCAGCTGAAGGCGGATCTGGCCCTGCTAGGGGCAGATGAGGTGGAAAAACTCGTCATAGCCTACGAACCCATCTGGGCCATCGGCACCGGCCGTTCGGCCGAACCGGGCGATGCGGCCCAAATGGCGGCCTTCATTCGCCGGGAGGTGGGCCGGGCCTTTGGCGAGAGGGCGGCCGAGATGCTCCGCATTCAGTACGGCGGCAGCGTGACCCCGGCCAACAGCCGTGCCTTTCTCACGCAGGAGGGAATCGATGGCGCTCTGGTCGGAGGCGCGAGCCTCAAGGCCGAGAGCTTTGCCGCCATCGTGGCCTCGGCGAAAAAGTAGGTAGACAGATGAAAACTTCGGCCCTCGGGCATCCCCCGGCGGCGCGAACGACCTCAGGACGAACGAACTCGGCTCGCTCGGGGCGCGGGCAGAACTCGGCCTTTTGGCCTCAAACACCGCCCGCGCTTTCCCTCGCTCGCCTGCGTTCTTCTAATGGCGGTACGTAACGCGCCTTCCAGGGGATGGCCCTCGGCCTCAGTATTTTCAAGGTAGACGCTCATGCCGCAAGCGGCACCACCAGAGGAATGAAAACAACCATTTCCAGCAACTGGTTATTTTCAAGGTAGGGATAATGTTACATGGGGAGGCCGTATTGGTGACGGGTGTGTCACGACCTATTGTCCTCATCGTGATGGACGGTTGGGGCGAGCGCGGGGAGCGAGAAGGTAACGCTGTTGCCCTGGCGCAGACTCCGAACATAGACGGGTACCTGAAGAAATACCCCCATACTCTCCTCGGCGCCGCCGGTGAGGACGTAGGCCTGCCGGCGGGGCAAATGGGCAACTCGGAGGTAGGGCATCTCAATCTCGGCGCCGGCCGGATAGTTTACCAGGAACTGACCCGAATCAGCCGGGCCATACGCGAAGGGACCTTTTTTACCAACCCGGTGCTGACGGAGGCCATGGCTAAGGCGCGCGGGCAAAGTCTACACCTTATGGGCCTCCTGTCCGATGGAGGTGTGCACAGCCACATTGAGCACCTTTTTGCCTTCCTCGAACTGGCTAAAAGGAGCGGCCTCGGTAGAGTTTACGTCCACGCCTTTTTGGACGGTCGCGATGTACCTCCGGCCTGTGCTAGGCGCTATCTGGAAGAGCTCGAGAAAAAGTGCGCCGAGCTTTCCATAGGAGAGATTGCAACCATAAGTGGCCGGTACTACGCCATGGATCGCGACCGGCGGTGGGAGCGCACGGCCCTGGCCTACCGCGCTTTGGTACACGGTCAAGGTGAAACGGCGCCTTCGGCTCAAGCTGCGCTTGAGGCCGCCTATGCCCGCGGTGAGACGGACGAATTTGTGCGGCCTACCGTAATCCTTAGGCAGGACGGCACACCGCGCGGGCGAATTGAAGATGGCGATGTGGTCATCTTTTTCAACTTTCGCCCCGACCGCGCCCGCCAGCTGACGCGTGCCCTGATCGAGGCTGATTTTGCGGGCTTCGATCGCGGCCCCCGGGTGCCCCGCGTCCACTTCGTTTGCCTCACCCAGTACGACGAAACTTTTGCGGCTCCCGTGGCCTTCCCGCCCGAAGAGCTGCGCGATACTCTAGGCGAGTACCTGGCGGCCAAGGGACTGAAGCAGCTCCGCATCGCCGAGACAGAGAAGTACGCCCACGTAACCTTCTTTTTTAGCGGCGGGGAGGAGAAGCCCTTCCCCGGGGAGGAACGCCGCCTTATCCCTTCGCCCAAGGTGGCCACCTACGACTTGAAACCGGAAATGAGCGCCTACGAAGTTACGGATGCGCTTCTTAAGGAACTTGGCGAGCGCGAATACGACCTCGTGGTGCTAAATTACGCCAACGCGGACATGGTCGGCCACACCGGAAGCCTGGAGGCGGCCATCCGGGCGGTGGAGGCGGTGGACGCCTGCGTAGGCCGAGTGGTCCAGGCGGTGCTGGAGCGCGGCGGAGCGGCCATCATCACGGCGGATCACGGCAATGCGGAGGAGATGATTGACCCGGTAACGGGCGAGCCACACACCGCCCACACCACCAATCCCGTGCCTTTTATTTTGGTTACTCCCGAACCCGGCCGCTGGGGACTCCGACGGGGAAGGCTGGCCGATGTAGCCCCAACTATTCTGGAACTCCTCGGGCTGCCGCGGCCGGAGGCTATGACGGGAAAATCGCTTCTCGTAAGAACCGATAGCGAAGTTAAGGAGGGAATTAAGTGAGCTCTTTCACTACTATTGTCGACGTGTTCGCCCGGGAAATCTTGGACTCCCGCGGCAACCCCACCGTGGAGGTGGATGTAACGCTGGAAGACGGTACCGTTGGGCGCGCGGCCGTCCCCTCCGGCGCCTCGACGGGCACGCGTGAAGCGGTGGAGCTTCGGGACGGGGACAAGGGGCGCTACCTCGGTAAGGGCGTCCAGAAGGCGGTGGCCAACGTCAACGACATCCTGGCCAAGGAACTTACGGGCATGGATGCCTTGGACCAGGTAGCCATCGATAACCTTATGATTGCAATGGACGGCACGCCCAACAAAGGAAAGCTGGGGGCCAACGCCATTCTCGGCGTTTCGCTCGCCGTAGCGCAGGCGGCGGCCAAATCTTTAGACCTACCGCTTTTCCGTTACATCGGCGGTACTTCCGCCCGGACCCTGCCCGTGCCGCTCATGAACATCCTGAACGGCGGAAAGCACGCCGACAACAACGTAGACATCCAGGAGTTCATGATCGTCCCGGCGGGAGCCCCTACTTTTGCCGAGGCCCTGCGCTTCGGGGCGGAAGTATTCCACAGCCTAAAGAAGGTTCTTAAAGATAAAGGACTGGCTACAGGGCAGGGGGACGAAGGCGGATTTGCGCCGGACCTTAAGTCCAACGAAGCGGCCCTGGAGCTTTTGGTAGAGGCCATCGAAAAGGCCGGACTCAAGCCCGGCGAAGACGTTTTCCTGGCCATCGATGCTGCCGCCTCCGAACTTCACCGGGACGGCCGTTACGTCCTGGCCGGCGAAGGTAAGACGCTCACGGCGGGAGAAATGATCGACTTCTATGAGCGTTTAGCCGACCGCTATCCTATCATCTCCCTCGAAGACGGCCTGGCGGAGGACGATTGGGAGGGCTGGAAGGAACTTACGGCCCGCCTGGGCGGCAGGCTCCAGCTCGTAGGTGACGACATCTTTGTTACCAACACGGAGATCATCAGCCGGGGAATTGCCGAGAAAGTCGCGAATTCGGTCCTCATCAAGGTGAACCAGATCGGGACCCTTACTGAAACCCTTGCGGCCATCGAAATGGCTAAGTGCGCCGGCTATACGGCAGTAGTCTCCCACCGTTCCGGCGAGACGGAGGACACCACCATTGCCGACATCGTGGTGGCGGCGAACACCGGTCAAATCAAAACCGGTGCTCCTTCGCGCTCGGAACGAGTAGCCAAGTACAACCAGCTCCTGCGCATTGAAGAACGCCTGGCCGGGAGCGCCGTCTTCCCTGGTCGTGCGGCGTTCCGGGTCTAGATTTGGAGTCCGACTTCTTCCCAGTTTCTTGGCCGATGGCAACGGGCACGGGGCGACACCCCAGCTCGTTGCCATCTGTTTCGTTCTATGCTACAATAGTGAGGACGTAACAGGGGTAGATAACCTGGCCGAAAGCAGTATTCGACCGGGCCAGGACGATGGAGGTGATGCAGGTGCTGCGAACAGTTCTCCTGGTGGCGTTCGTTCTTGTTTCCCTTGGCCTTATTGCGTTGGTCTTGCTGCAGCCTGGTAAGTCGGCCGGCCTTTCCGGAAGCATCGCCGGCGGGGCCGAAACCTTCTTTGGCAAAAAGAAGGGGATCAACGAGAAGTTAGAGGCTTGGACCAAGTACGTTGCCTTTGCCTTCATGGTTCTGGCGCTGCTTCTAACCATCCTCTAGGGAGCCGGCACTTACCTGAAGGTAGGTGCTCCTACTTTTAGAAAATCCTAGTTAGCACGTTTGGAGGAGGCGACGTTACCGAATGGAGTCCCTTGTAATTCTGCCGCCGGCGGCCGGCCTGCTTGCCCTGGCGTTTGCCCTTTTCCTTACGCTGCGCGTGGTCAGGGCCGATGCCGGCACGGCGAAAATGCAAGAGATCGCTCAAGCCATCCACGAGGGAGCCATGGCCTTTCTCATGCGGGAGTACCGCGTGCTGGCCGTGTTTATCCTTGTTCTTTTCCTCGTCCTTTCCTTTGCCATTAACATCCAGACGGCCATCTGCTTTCTTTTTGGCGCTCTCTCTTCAATTGGAGCCGGTTTTATCGGGATGAACGTAGCTACCCGGGCCAACGTGCGGACCGCCAATGCCGCCCGGCATGGGCAGGGTCAGGCGCTGTCCATCGCTTTCTCCGGCGGGGCAGTGATGGGCATGTCGGTCGTGGGCCTGGGGCTCTTGGGTCTCGGTATCTTCTACATAATCTTCCGGGACCCCAGCATCGTTAACGGCTTCGGCCTTGGGGCCAGCTCCATTGCCCTCTTTGCCCGTGTGGGCGGTGGTATCTACACCAAGGCCGCCGACGTAGGGGCGGACCTCGTCGGGAAGGTTGAAGCGGGTATCCCGGAGGACGATCCGCGCAACCCGGCGGTGATTGCCGACAACGTGGGCGACAACGTGGGCGACGTGGCCGGCATGGGCGCCGACCTCTTTGAATCCTACGTCGGTTCCGTGATCGCTGCCATGTCCATCGGCGTACTCGGCTTCGGCATGAGAGGCGTGCTCCTGCCGCTCCTTCTTGCGGCTACGGGGATTGTGGCCAGCATCATTGCCACCTTCTTCGTGCGCGGGGGAGAAGGAGCTAATGTTCGGTTAGCCCTGCGCAACGGTACCTTTGGGAGCGCCGTGCTGGTGGCCGTAGCCGGCTACTTCCTTACCCGGTCGGTGCTGGGAAACATCGGGCCCTTCCTGGCAACGATAGCGGGTCTCGCGGCAGGAGTGGCGATAGGGCTCATTTCCGAGTACTACACGTCGTCAGATTATAAGCCGACTCAGGACATTGCCCAGGCTTCGCAGACCGGCCCGGCGACCACCATTATCACCGGCCTGGCAGTGGGTATGGCCAGCACCGGTTGGCCTATCGTGATGATCGCTGCGGCCATATACGTGGCCTACGCCTTTGCGGGTCTCTACGGTGTTGCTCTGGCGGGGGTGGGCATGCTCTCCACTACCGGCATGACGGTGGCCGTAGACGCCTACGGTCCGGTGGCGGATAACGCGGGAGGCATCGCCGAGATGGCGGAGCTCGACCCGAGTGTGCGCCGCATTACCGATACGTTGGACTCGGTAGGTAACACCACGGCTGCTATCGGCAAGGGTTTTGCCATCGGCTCTGCTGCCCTAACCGCCCTGGGACTTTTTGCTGCGTACGCTCAAGCTGTGGGGCTTACGGATACCGGCCTCAACGTTCTCGACGCGCGGGTGACGGTGGGCCTCTTCATCGGCGGCGTTCTGCCCTATCTTTTCTGCTCGATGACCATGCGCGCGGTAGGCCGTGCGGCGTTTTACATGATCGAGGAGGTGCGGCGCCAGTTCCGCGAGATTAAAGGCCTTATGGAGGGCAAAGCCAGGCCGGATTACGCCCGCTGCGTGGATATCAGTACGGCGGCGGCCTTAAAAGAAATGATCGTGCCCGGCCTTATGGCCGTGGTCGTGCCGCTGGCGGTAGGGCTGGTGCTGGGTAAGGAAGCCCTGGGCGGCCTCTTGGCAGGAGCCCTCGTCACCGGCGTCTTGGTGGCCATCCAGATGGCCAACTCCGGCGGTGCCTGGGATAACGCCAAGAAGTTTATCGAAAGCGGCAATTTTGGCGGTAAGGGTACGCCTGCCCATGCGGCGGCCGTGGTGGGAGACACCGTGGGCGATCCGTTCAAGGACACGGCCGGTCCTTCGCTAAACATCCTAATCAAGCTTATGACCATCGTCTCGCTCGTCTTTGCTCCCCTTTTCCATTGATAATCTGGCCTTTTGCCCGCCAGGTAAGAAGCGCCGATGTGGCTTCGACGAAGCCAAGTCGGCGCTTCTCTTTTTTCTCAGCCTGAGATCGGGCCCGCTTATCCAGATTGTTATAGATATAATAAAAAAGACTTAAATAGACCCAGATTGACGAAAAGATAACAATGCTGCTACACTGAAAGCGGAAATCGGAGTGGCATCGCGTTTCGAATGCGCCGGCCGGGCGTGTCACGCTCGGCGGAAAGAGGTCTAAAGAAGAGAGATAAGGAAGAGCAGGACGAGCAGGGGTGACCGAAGCGGCAGATCTAACGCTTAACCGGGGCGGTCGGTGGGTTAAGAACGTGACAAGGAGAGGAGGAATTGGGATGTTTGACGACAACATAACAAGTGGGCGGCGTTTTGCGGCGGTCAATGAAATCGTGGAAAAACATGGGCGTCGACCGGAGCACCTCGTGGCCATCCTGCAGGAGGTACAGGAGGTGTACCGCTACCTGCCGGAGGAGGTCCTAACTTATGTGGCAACCAGCTTGGGACTTTCGCCGGCCAAGGTCTTCGGGGTGGCCACGTTCTACGAGAACTTTTCTTTGGAGCCAAAAGGCAAGTACGTGATCCGCGTATGCGACGGCACGGCCTGCCATGTGCGGGGGTCGGCGCTGATTCAGGCCGCCGTGCGGGAAAGGCTGGGTTTAAAAGAGGGGCAAAAAACTACATCGGACCTCCTGTTTACGCTGGAGACCGTGGCCTGCCTGGGGGCGTGCGCGCTGGCGCCTGTGGTTACTATTAACGGCGATGTACACGGGCAGGCGACGCCGGAAAAGATTGTGGCCCTTATCGACGAACTGGCAAAGGGGGAGAGGAAGTCGTGATCAAGTCGGTAGAGGACCTTAATCAGGCAGCCCGGGCTTTCCGGGCGGCGCTCGGCCGGATCCGGCGCCGGGTGCTGGTCTGCCACGGTACCGGGTGCGTGGCCAACGGGTCCCCGAAAGTGTACGAAGCCCTGCGCCGGGAGCTCGGCGCCAGAGGGATTGAAGCCGATCTGGAATATCTTCTGGAGCACGAGGGCGCTACTGCCCCGGCGCAGGTGGAAAAAAGCGGCTGCCACGGCTTTTGCCAGATGGGGCCCCTGGTGCGGATTGAGCCTGAAGGTTACTTGTACGTGCACGTTTCGCCGGAAGATGCTCCGGAAATCGTAGAAAAGACGGTCCTTAAAGGGGAACTCATCGAGCGACTGACCTACACCCTGCCCGGAACGGAGCGGCACTTTGCCCGCGAAGAGGAAATTCCCTTTTACCGCAAGCAAGAGCGTCGCACCCTGGCAGCCTGCGGAAGAATCGACCCGGAGGACATCCGCGAGTACATTGCCTGGGACGGCTACCGGGGGCTGGCCCGGGCGTTGACCGAGTTTACCCCCGAGGCAGTTTGCCAGGAGGTGCTGGCGGCCGGCCTGCGGGGCCTGGGCGGCGCAGGGTTCCCAACCGGCAAGAAATGGGAGGCGGTGCGGAAGGCGCCCGGCTCGAAGAAATACGTGGTGGCCAACGGCGACGAGGGTGACCCTGGCGCCTTCATGGACCGGAGCATTATGGAAGGAGACCCGCACAAGGTCATTGAGGGCATGCTCATCGCCGGTTATGCCGTGGGTGCCGATGAAGGTTACATTTACGTGCGGGCGGAATACCCCTTGGCTGTAGAGCGCTTGAGCCGGGCCATCGCCGCGGCAGAAAAATGGGGGCTTTTGGGCGAAAACATCCTCGGCACCAACTTTTCCTTCCGGATTCATATTAACAAAGGTGCCGGAGCTTTCGTTTGCGGTGAAGGCACGGCCCTCGTTTCCTCCATTGAGGGCCAGCGCGGCATGCCGCGCACGCGCCCGCCGCGCCTGGCAGAGCGCGGCCTCTTCGGCTGCCCGACTCTCCTCAATAACGTCGAGACTTTGGCCAACGTGCCGTTCATTCTCCGCGAAGGGGCGGCCGCCTTTAGCCGAATCGGAAGCCCCACGAGCCACGGTACCAAAGCCTTCGCCCTCACCGGCAACGTGGCCAATACCGGCCTGATCGAGGTACCCATGGGGACGACCCTCAGGGAGGTCATCTTTGACATCGGCGGCGGCATCCGCGGCGGGCGCAACTTCAAGGCCGTCCAGATCGGCGGCCCTTCCGGCGCCTGCCTGACCGGCGAACATCTAGACTTGCCGCTAGACTTCGAGTCTTTGAAGCGGGCCGGAGCCATGATGGGTTCGGGCGGCCTGGTGGTGATGGACGACCACACCTGTATGGTCGAGGTGGCCCGCTTCTTTATGGACTTCACCCAGCGCGAATCCTGCGGCAAGTGCATCCCCTGCCGGGAAGGCACGAGCCGCATGCTGGAGATCCTGGAGCGGATCGTGGCCGGCCAGGGCACCGAGGAAGACTTGAACCTCCTGGAAGAGCTGGCGGTGACCGTCAAAGAAACTTCTCTCTGCGGCCTGGGGCAGACGGCACCCAACCCCGTGCTATCTACGCTGCGGCATTTCCGCAGCGAGTACTTGGCCCACGTGCGGGATAAGCGCTGCCCCGCCGGCGTCTGCCGCGCTTTGCGGCGGCTTGTGATCAACCCCGAGAAGTGCCGCGGCTGCGGCCGCTGCGCCCGCGTTTGCCCTGCCGGCGCCATCAGCGGCCAGCTTAAGAGTCCGTTCACCATCGACCTAAAGCGCTGCCTTCGCTGCGGCGCCTGCCGCGAGAGCTGCAGCTTCCATGCCATTGAGGAGGTGAACTAAGTGAACGCCACCATGTGGGTTGACGGCCGCGAAGTGGAACTTAGCGGCGAAAACAACATTCTGGAAGTAGTGCGTAAGGCGGGGGTAGATCTGCCCACCTTCTGCTATCACTCTGAGCTTTCGGTTTACGGCGCCTGCCGCATGTGCCTGGTAGAGGACGAGCGCGGGCACCTTTTGGCGGCCTGCGCTACTCCCCCCGAGCCGGGTCTCAAGATTCGAACCAACTCCAAGCGGCTGCTTCACCACCGGCGCCTCATCTTGGAGCTGATTCTCGCCAACCATAACCGCGATTGCACTACCTGTGAGAAATGCGGTGAGTGCCGGCTCCAAGAGCTGGCCAACCGCTTGGGAGTAACCCAGGTACGCTTCCGGCAGAAAAAGCAGGCGGAACCGGTGGACGTCGGCCCGGCTCTGGTGCACGACCCCTCCAAGTGCATCCTGTGCGGCGACTGTGTTCGTATGTGCGAAGAGGTGCAGGGGGTGGGCGTGCTGGGCTTTGCCTATCGCGGGAGCCGTCTCGCGGTGCTGCCGGCTTTTGGGAAAAAGATGAGCGAAGTGGAGTGCGTAAACTGCGGCCAGTGCGCCAGCGTCTGCCCTACCGGGGCCCTGGTGGTGAAGTCCGACGTAGAAAGGGTTTGGGCGGCTCTGTCCGACCCGACAAAGAAGGTCGTAGCCCAGGTGGCCCCGGCTGTGCGGGTGTCCTTCAGCGAAGCCTTTGGCCTGCCGCCGGGCACGGTCGGTGCCGGACAAGTGGTGGCCGCGCTTAAACGCTTAGGGTTTGCCCGGGTGTACGACACCTGTTTTACCGCCGACCTTACCGTGCGCGAGGAATGCCATGAGTTTTTAGAGCGCCTGAACTCCGGAACAAAGCTTCCACAGTTCACGTCCTGCTGCCCGGCCTGGGTGAAGTTTGCCGAGCAGTATTACCCCGAATACCTCCCCCACATCTCTACCTGCCGTTCGCCCCAGGCCATGTTTGGCGCTGTGGCCAAGGCCTACCTCCCGGAAGAGCTGGGGGTTAAGCCGGAAAACCTCTATGTGGTTTCCATCATGCCCTGTACGGCCAAGAAGTTTGAAGCCGGGCGCAGGGAGCTTGCCCGTGCCGGCATCCCTGAAATAGATGCCGTCCTCACCACGCAGGAACTGGTGCGCATGGTGCGGCAGGCGAGCCTCGACTTCACTCAGCTCGAGCCAGAGGCCTTCGACCTCCCCTTCGGCTTGGCCAGCGGCGCAGGGGTTATTTTCGGCGTAACCGGCGGCGTGGCGGAAGCAGTGCTGCGCACGGCGGCCTGGGCGCTGGACGGGAAAACGCCGGAGCTGGAGTTTAGGGCGGTGCGCGGCCTGGCCAGCTGTAAAGAAGCGGTAATTCTGCTTGGTGGTCGGGAGATTCGGGTCGCTGTGGTGCACGGGTTGGCCGCGGCCCGGCGGCTGCTTGAGACCCTCCGCGCCGGCGAGGGAAAGTACGATTTAGTGGAGGTTATGGCTTGCCCCGGCGGCTGTGTGGGCGGCGGCGGGCAACCGCTACCCAACGATACCGACCATCGCGCGGCGCGCGCCGCGGGCCTGTACAGCCTGGACCGGCAGCGGGAACTCAGGCGGGCGGACGAGAACCCGCTGGTGGAAAAGCTCTACCGCGAACATCTCGGCGCTCCCGGCAGCGAGGAAGCAAAGCGGCTGCTTCATACCCATTACAGCCCGCGCCGGCGTATCAGCGGGGAGGAAGTGGCGGTGGCACCGGGGGCAGCGGCCAAGACCAAGATCCGGGTCTGTGTGGGCACCTCCTGCTACCTCAAGGGTTCCTACGACGTGCTGCAGGCTTTCCACCGGGCCATCGCCGCCAGCGGGCGCGCCGAAGAGTTCGACCTGGGCGCTACCTTCTGCCTGGAAAACTGCCCCGGTGGGCCGAGTGTCCAGGTGAACGACAAGGTGTTGGGCCAGATGACGCCGGAGAAGGCGGCGGAGCTGGTACGCTCTTTGAGCGAAACGAAAGAGCAGGTGTGACCATAAAAACTTCAGGCGTCGGTTTCGAACCGGCGCCTATTTTAATGCCCGGCCGGGTTAAAGTAAGAGCTATTTTACCTGCGTTACCGTTAGAGTAAAATAACTGTAGGTCAGTACCAGGAATTTAGCGGGTTGGTATAGAAAAGAGACCTCACCGTCCGCGACAAGGACGAGTACCGAAGA
>JASKKP010000002.1 GCA_030154105.1 Bacillota bacterium | reverse complement strand
TTTACTCAGCCTCGGCAGCTACTTGCTCGCCCTGCTTGCCTTCAAGGACGGCATCAGCTATTTTGGAGGTCAAAAGCTTTACCGCCCGGATGGCGTCGTCGTTGCCCGGAATAACATAGTCCACTTCATCCGGGTCACAATTCGTGTCTACAATCGCCACAATCGGAATACCCAGTTTCCGAGCCTCGGACACCGCGATGTGCTCTTTGCGCGGATCTACCACGTAAAGCGCCTGGGGTAAGCCAGGCATGTTCTTGATCCCGCCCAGATATTTGTTAAGGCGCTCTTTCTCCGCTTTAAGCTGCATAACCTCTTTTTTAGGCAGCACGTTGAACACGCCTTCTGCTTCCATCTTCTCCAGCTCTCCCAGGCGGGCTATGCGCCGCTTGATGGTTTGGTAGTTAGTCAGCATACCGCCCAACCAGCGCACGTTCACATAGTACATCCCGCACCGCTCGGCTTCCTCTTTAATCGACTCCTGGGCTTGTTTCTTCGTGCCGACGAAGAGGATGGAGCCGCCCTGCGCCGCCAGGTCGCGTACAAAGTTGTACGCTTCCTCAACCTTCTTTACGGTTTTTTGCAGGTCGATGATGTAGATGCCGTTGCGTTCGGTAAAGATGTACTCCGCCATCTTGGGGTTCCAACGCCGCGTCTGGTGCCCAAAGTGAACCCCTGACTCCAGAAGCTGCTTCATGGTAATTACTGCCATTCTTTAACCTCCCAGTTTTTCCTCCGCTCCTTTCTTTCCCGGCCAGAACCATCCGGCACCGCTGACCGAGTCGAGGAGCGTGTGTAGTTAGCCGGCAGTAGTATACCATACCTTGCCGGGCATAGCAATATCGCTTAAGTCATCTACTGCATAACCACCTTGACCGGCACGGTAAACGGGCCAAACAAACCTAGCCGCAGTGTTCTGCCGTTCAGGTCCCGGCGCAAGGCCCGTTCGAAAGCGTTGTCCAGTGGAGCTTTCCCGGCCGGAGAAACAAGTTGGGCTGCCATTCCGCTGAGCACTCGGCCCACCGTTTCCTCTACAACCCCTATCAGGTACGTTTCGAGGCCGACGAGGGACTCCGGCGGTACCGTAATGCTCACCCCGTAGAATTCCATTTTGGCAGCTCCGAGACGCCGCCGGAGTTCTGGGCGCACCAGATCCGGCACCATCCTGCGTGCTTGGCCCAAGATGGATGGCAGGTTTTCCCTCAGTTCGTTCTGGGCCTGGTTACTGAGCGTTTGGGCCAAGTAAGACCCTGGAATGTGCACGGTTACGCCGTGCAAAAAAACGATCCCTAAAACGACTAAGGACAAGCCAACCCCCAACCCCAGGCCGAAAATAACTCCGCGGTAAAAAACCCCTTGGGCCCTCTTCGCCCCGCACCCCGGCACGCCACACCACCTCCTGGTATATTATGCCTGCCGGGGCGGGTATTATTACGCCTGGCACCGTCTGGCCTCCGGCCTGAGGTTCAGTATCAGCTCCACCTCTCCCCGACCCAAGCCGAGGCTTTGGGCTATCGCTGCAACGTCTTTGCCGGCGCCGGCCAGGGCCAGAACCTTTTTTTCGGCTTCCTCTATAGGCGAAGGCCGGCGCTCATCTGGGGTTGAGGCCTGGCCAGGAATACTCCCGCCCTGGTCCGAAGTCGGAGGCAAAATTTCTTTGTGGCCTTCTGCCAGCAGCTTTTCCAAGCGTAGCCGCTCCTTGGCCACCGCGTCGGTGGCCTCGGCTGCAGCCTGGGTGAGCTCGGAAAGAAGGGCTTCCGCAGCGCTCCTGAACTCTTCCACGTCCTTCTTTCTAGCCTGGCGCCAGGCCAGGAAGCCGCCGGCATAGCCGGCCGCAAAAGCCAGCAGCGCCAGAACGGCCATAGGCATCGCTCTCGCCTCCTTTTAACCTACACTGCGCACAGGGCTAAGATAACGATTAAGTGCGCACATCCAAGCGCCGCCCAGGCTCGCTCTCAGGACCGGCCGGAATCTCCCTTTTCTCCCGCCGTTGACGGCGCCTTTCCTGGCGGTTTTGCGCATTAGGTTGCCTATTTTCTTGCAACAGGTGGTCCACCCTCTGCTCTGCCGGCTTCGGTGTTTCGGCCACGGCCTGCCGCCGTTCTTCTAACTGTTGGGTGAACTGGGCGGCAAAGCGTTCTTGGGCCGGTCCTTCATCGCCCCGGCGTTGTACGCGGCTGACATCCTCAAGCCGCGGGACCATTACCTGTAGATCTACGCCCCTCACCCCACTTTCCTCACCCTCCTCTCTACTCTTATGGGGCGCCTAAAGTCCGGTGTTCTGGGTACGTTCAGCCAGCTCGAGCTCCTCCTGGTAACGGCCAAGCTTGCCGCGAAGCCGAAGAAGCGCCCGGGTATGTAGTTGCGACACGCGCGACTCCGTTACCTTAAGCACCTGGGCAATCTCTTTAATATTAAGGTCTTCATAGTAATAAAGCGCAATGACGAGCTTTTCTTTTTCGGGAAGCTCGCGGATGGCTGCGGCCAGAAGACGCTTCTTTTCTTCCTGCTCTAGAGCCAAGACGGGATCCCCATACTCCGAAGCAATCCTGGCTCCTAGCGTAATCTCTTCTCCTTCTTCCGGCCCCTTGAGGGCAGCATCAAGGGAAAGAAGTACCGCCTGGCTCACCTCGCGCTCCAGAGCCCTGAGCTCCTGTAAAGTTACCCCCAGCTCCTCGCATACTTCCCGCGCCGTGGCCGGCCGCCCTAGCCTGCGCTCAAGCCTGCCATAAGCCTGGGATAAGCGGCGCTCCTGCTGGCGGAGTGAACGCGGTGCCCAATCGGCCGCCCGCAGGCTGTCGAGGATTGCCCCCCGGATCCGGGGCGTCGCAAAGGTCTCGAACTTGATCCCCCGTTCTGGCTGAAAGCGTTCGATAGCGGCGAGCAGCCCGAAGACGCCACTACTAACCAAATCTTCGAACTCCACATGCGCCGGCAAGACAAGGCGCAACCGCGCTGCCACATGTTTAACCAGCGGTGCATACAGCTCAACCAGCTTCTCCCAGGCCGCCTGGTCCTGGTTCTCCCGGTATCGCCGCCAGAGGTCGCCTTCGTCCACCAGCGTCACTCCTTTCTCTAAGGAACCTCCTTACAGCCGCTTTTCCCCGTGGGCAATGGTCTTTACCCTAAGTTCGCCCGTGCTGGTATCTAGTTCAATCGTCCGCCCCCAGCTGCCGCCGGTGTCCTGGGCCACCACCCGGATACCAGCCACCCGGAGCCAGCTGAGTACCGCCTCCGTGTTGCGCTCTCCGATGCGCATCATCTCTGTAGGCTGGGCCAGTTGAAACATCTGCGCCCCGCCCGCAATTTTGGCCGTAAGCCGCCGCGGATCAGCTCCCAACTCCTCCATCTTTTTCACCAACAGGGGAAGGGCAGTGTCGGCAAATTTAGCCGGATTGGTTACCGGCAGCCCGTTCGCCTGAGGCAGCATGATGTGCGCCAATCCACCCACCTTAGCCTGGTCATCGTAAAGAGCCACCCCAACGCACGAGCCCAAGCCGATGGTCACCAGCACCACCGGATCCCGGCCTGCCGCCAGATCGGCCATCCCTACCCGGCGCACTTCGCCCACTTACCCCACCCCCAGGGCTCGGAAGATAACATTCAGGGAGGGAGGCTCAGGGACCAGAAAGAAGTAGCCGGTTATCTCCTGACCTTCCGCCTGGAATTCGGTTTCGATGAGTAGGACCTGATCCGCCATTTGCCCAAATTCCGCCAGCACGTAATCCAGCACCGCGCCGGCCATGTCCACGGCTAGGGCAGGTACGGTGGGGCGAAAACCTAAATGGGTAAAGGTATTGAGGGAATTGAGATACGCGCCGGTTAGGATGTTGCCGGTCTCCTGCAGGGCAGACTGCTCGAGTTCGCCCAAAGTGGCAGTTGCTCCCAAGGGACGCCCTAGGATGATATCGAGCAGCGTATAAGCCTGGGTTAACGGAAGGGCAAAGAGAATGGTCGCCGGCGCCTCGCCTTCAACTCTGAACAGGATCCCGGCAACCGGTTTCTCTGGCCCGCCCAAGTGTGCGGCAACCTCGTCTAGCGGAACCCAGAGAACGGCGGGAACCTCCATATGAATGGGGCGTCCGACAAGCTGCGCCAGGGCGGTCGCCGCATTGCCGGCACCGATATTGCCCACTTCCCGAAGCACATCATAATGGAATTCGGATAAGCCCTCATTCACCGGCCGGCACCTGCCTCCGCAGCCTTGTTCTGAAACTCCTGGGCAGCGGCCACTTCCTCAAGGCCGAGGATGCGATCCATGTTGAGGAGTATCAGCAGGCGATCGTCCAGCCGCCCGATTCCCTCAAGAAAGCTAGCCTCAATTCCCGCTACCAATGGCGGCGGCGGAGCGATGGCGGCCTCTTCCAGGGTAAGTACCTCGGAAACAGAATCCACCATGATCCCCAGGGTAATGTCGCGTACGGTGACGATAACAATCCGGCTTTCGGGACCCGGCTCGAAGGCCCCCAAGCCAAAGCGCTTGTGCAAATCGATCACGGGAATTATGTTGCCGCGCAGGTTGATTACCCCCTCGACAAAAGGCGGCGCGTTAGGCACGCGGGTAATCTCCGTCAGACGTTTGATCTCTTGCACCTGCAAGATATCTACGCCATATTCCTCCTTCCCTAAGGTAAAGACAACCAGTTGCCGTTCTTTGCGCTGCATGGTTTCTCCTCCCTTTCCTCTGTTTTGCTAAGAAGCCATTCGCCGCCTGTCCATCCGGCCTTCCGCCAGGGCCAGGACCCCGCCCGTGTCCAGGATGAGGACCACGCGCCCGTCGCCGAGGATGGTTGCCCCACCGATGCCGGGTACATTCCCCAGGAACCGCCCCAGCGATTTGATGACAATCTCCCGCTGACCTACAAGCCCGTCTACCACCAGACCGGCCCGCTCTCCACTGCGAATCACCACCACCGGGACTTCTTCCTCTTCACCCTCGCCCGCAGTTTCTCCTCCCAGCAGAGCCCGCAGGTTGACCAAGGGTACCACCTCCCCGCGCAGGAGGAGCACGTCGCGCCCGCGCACCTTCTTGAGGTCGGCGGTGCGGACCACTTGAATCTCTTCCACGTTCTCCAGCGGCAGGGCATATGTCTCGGTGCCGCTCTTTACGAGCAAGGCCTGGATGATGGCCAGGGTGAGCGGCAGCCGAATGGCAAACCTGGTGCCTTGCCCGGGCCGGCTTGTTACCTCCACGCTGCCCCCTAAGGATTCAATCTTGTTCTGCACCACGTCCAGCCCCACGCCGCGGCCGGAGACGTCGGTAATGCGCGCGGCCGTAGAAAAACCGGGCAGGAAGAGGAGGCGGTAAATCTCCTTTTCGGACATCGTTTTCGCTTCCTGAGCCGTAATGAGGCCGCGCTCCTCGGCCTTGGCCAGAACGGCCTGACAATCGATCCCTTCACCGTCGTCCTCAACGGCGATGAGGACGTGATTGCCTTCATAACAAGCCGACAGGCGTACGTGGCCCGTGGGCTCTTTGCCGCGCCGTTCCCTTTCCGCGGGCGGTTCAATGCCGTGGTCCACCGCATTGCGCAAGAGATGGACCAGCGGGTCGCCGATTTCGTCGATGACGCTGCGGTCGAGCTCGGTGTCTTCGCCTTCGATGACGAACTCCACTTGGCGTCCTAGCTCGCGGGCCAGGTCGCGCACCATGCGCGGAAAACGGCTGAACACCTGGGCCAGGGGTACCATGCGCGCCTTCATCACCGCATCCTGCAGCCCGCCCGCCACACGCGTGAGCGCTTTTAGCGTCTCTTCTACCTCAGGAGAAGATCCGGAAAGAAGCTGCTCAAGCCTGGTTTTCGTGATTACCAGTTCGCCTACCAGGTTCATGAGGCTATCGAGGCGGTGGATGTCAATGCGAACGGTTTGCGTACTGAGGTGTCGCTGTTTCTCCTCCCGGTTTTCTCGCCGGGAAGGTGCTACATCAGGCGTTCTGGCTTCCTCAGGCGTCTTCAGCACGACAGGACGTACTTCCACCTTGGTTACGTCGCTCACGCCGTTCAAAAGGGCCTCTAGGGCAGCAGGAGTTTCACGCGTGAGAAAGAGGAGCCGGAAGCTCGTGCCAAACTTCTCTTCTTCCAGGTCTTCCACGGGCGGTTCCGCGCGTAGGACCTCCCCTTTCCCCTCCAGCTTTTTAAAGACGAGAAAGGCCCGCACACCTTTCATGATGCAGTCCGGAGCCAGGTAGACGGTAAGAAAGAACGCCTGAAAGCCCTGAGGCCCGGCTTCCTGAATTACGCGCGCTTCATAGGCGCTTAGATCGGTCGCAGCCGAGGATGCCTCGTTCGTCTGAGGTAGTTTCGGCGCCTCGCTCATTCCTGCCCAGCGGGAAAGTTCAGGAAGAATATCTTCCAGGGAGGCGGCAGGCGGCTCGTTCCCGGCCTGCGCTGCGCCGAGCAATTCCTCCAGCCTATCCACCGCCCTAAATAAGAGGTCGGAAAGTTCAGGTGTTACCGAGAGAGTGCCGCTGCGGACGCGGTCCAAAACGTCCTCCAGCCGATGCGTTAGGGTGGTGATGGTTTGAAATCCCATAGTTGCCGCCATGCCCTTAATGGTGTGGGCCGCCCGGAAAACCGTGTTGACGGCGTCTTTGGCGGCAGGGTCTTTCTCTAAGGTGAGAAGCCCTTCGTTAAGTTCCTGCAGATGTTCCTCGGCTTCTGCAAAGAATACCTCGCGGTAGCGGGCGGAATCATTCATCACGTGCCTCACCTCGCAAAATATCGTCTTAGGTGCTTAGTTGCCAAGTAAGTACAACCGGGAGGCGGAAGCCTCCTGGGCCAAAAACCTTCAAGGTGCGCGCACGGCAGCTTCGATGGCGCGGGCTAAATGGGGAAGGGGGAGAAGTTCGGCCAAAGCGCCTTTTTCCCAAGCTGCCCGCGGCATCCCGAAGACCACGCACGTGGCCTCCGCTTCGCCCAAGGTAAGGCCGCCGGCCGCCTTGAGTTTAAGGAGACCCTGCGCGCCGTCACTTCCCATTCCGGTGAGAACCACCCCTATTCCCAGGCGCCCGCAAGCCGTTGCCATCGAAGCGAAGAGGGGCTCGGCCGACGGGCGATGCCCACCCACCGGGGGCGCTAAGCTTAATCGGGCCAACCAGCGCTCCGGAGGCGAACCGAAACCTTCGACTAGGAGATGGGTATCTCCTGGTGCAACCAGGAGCGCCCCGGGGGAGAGCTCCTCGCCGTCTTTGGCCACATGTGCCGGCCAGCCCGTCATGGCCGCCAGGCGCTCGGCAAAGGGGGAAACAAATTCGGGGGGAAGATGTTGAACCACAAGAAAGGCCGCCGGGAGATCTGGTGCCAGTAACTGGAAGAGATGGATGAGGGCCCGCGGTCCCCCTGTTGAAGCAGCTACACCTACAATCTTCATAGGAGGCCTTTTTGGCGCAGTTCTCGCTGCCGCTCGAAAATGAACTTGACGATTTTATCCTGGTCCCGCGGGCTGATGGCCGTAAACTCCACTCCCAGGCGCGCCGGGCGGTCTGAAGCCGTCCCTTCCTCAACGCGCTTTACTTTGGCCTGGCAGGAGATCTTTTCGTCCGGCAGCGAAATGGTAAGTTCCAGCGGCGTCTCCGGCGGTAAAGCGTGGGGAAAGGCTAAAAGGGCTCCTCCACCGCTGACGTCCAGCGTGTAAGTCTTAACTTCCTCCATGGCCTGGCCCGGTCCCCCGGCCGTTGCCTCGTATACGCGCACCACGGCCGGAAGGCTGGCCTCCAAACGGACAAAGCTGCGACGCTGTACCTTTTCCAACACCTCCGGCCTGCTTACAATGAGGAGGGGGTCGGGAAAAAACTTTCGCGCCACCACCTCGCTGGAAAAAGCTATCCTCCCGGCGTAAACCCGCACCGGCTCGCCGACGGCGAAAAAAACGACGTACCCGCCTGAAAGCGGCGCGGCCAAGCTGATGGTATTATCATCTATGGCCACAATGTAAGAAGGGTAAATTTCCCGCCCGTCGTCCTTGATCTTTTCAATTTCGACCTTTTGGTTGAGGCGCAGCTCACTCGACATTGCACCGCCTCCTAACGGACCAAAAAGCGCAGGCGACCGAGAAAACCGGGCAGGCCACCTTTTGCCGGCAGCACAGCGCAGCCGGAAAGGGCCGCGGCAATCTGGCGAAATTCGCGGGCCGCCGGTGCCCCCGGACATGAACACATGAGAGGTTCCTGTCTGGCCACGCAAGAGCGGACTGCGCTGTCCTCGGGTATGCTGCCCAGGTGGTTGAGCTTGGCGTCCAAGAATTCCTCAGCCACGCGTTTAAGGTTTTCGGCCACGCGCTCCCCCTCGGCCAAGCTGGCCACCCGGTTTACCACCAGGTGCAGGGTAATGTGCGGGTTGCGGCGGAAAAGGACTTTGATAAGGGCGTAAGCGTCGGTTAAGGACGTCGGTTCGGGTGTGGTAATAACCACGACCTCCTGCGCCGCCAACGCCAGGCTGATAACCGGGCGCGCAATGCCGGCTCCCGTATCAATGAGAAAGAAATCGCTTTCGAGCTCGGCCGCCTCCTTAACTAACCGTCCCAGTTCATGATCCGGCAGGTCCACCAACTCTTCAAACCCGCTGCACCCGGCTACCACCTTAAGACCGTGGCTCAGGCAAACGACTTCCGGCAGGCTTTTCTCCCGCCGCGCCACATGGGCCAGGGTGTAAGTAGGAGTGATCCCCAGAACCACGTCCACATTGGCTAGGCCCAAATCCGCATCCAGGATGGTAACGGTCTTACCCAGTTCCCGAAGCGCCAGGCCCAAGTTAACTGCAAAGTTGGTCTTGCCTACCCCTCCTTTGCCGCTGGCCACAGCGATGACGCGCCCGGCCGGTTTCAGCTGCTTTCTTCCCCATTCTCTAGCGAGCTCGCGCAGGCGTTCGGCTTGGTCAGGCATCGGGCGTTCCTCCCAAAACCATATCAACCAGCCGCTCCGGCGATGCCACTTCCACATCGTCGGGCACATTTTGCCCGTTGGTTACGTAGCCAACGGGCATCTTGGCCCGGGCCATAAGATTAAGGATGGAGCCTACGCTTGTTGTTTCGTCCAGTTTCGTAAATAACAGTTGGCTGGGATGAAGCGGCTGGAACCGCTCGAAGACGTGCTCCAGGTCATCCGGTTTGGTGGTGGCGCTTAGCACCAGGACGTTCTGTATTTCCGGGCAGCGGCCGAGAAAGGTGCGGAGTTCCGCCAGGTGCATCCCCTGCTTTGGGCTGCGTCCGGCCGTGTCGAGGAGGATAAGGTCGGCCTGGCCTTGCCGCTCTAACGCTGCGGGCAGGTCGTCCGGGGTAAACAGCACCTCCAGCGGCAGCCGCAGAATCTCGGCGTAACGCTTGAGTTGCTCTACAGCGGCGATGCGGTACGTATCCTGAGTCAGGATGGCCACCCGTTTTTCTTTCTGCAGGCTATAGATGGCCGCCAGCTTGGCAATGGTAGTGGTCTTGCCCACTCCCGTAGGGCCGATAAAGGCAAACACACGGCCGGAAAGCGGCTCGGGCGGGCTGCTCGGAAAGAGCCTGAGCATCTCCCGGCGCAGGCTTTCGGTAAGGGCGGCACCGTCGGCCAGTCTATCTTCCGGGACGTTGGCCAGCGCCCGCTCCACCAATTCCTGGGCAAGTTCGAGACGTACGCCGCGCTGCACCAATTTACTCACCTGTTCCCGGGCCAACGCGTAAGGCCGGCGGAGACGCTCGGGAAGAAGCTCGGTCGGAAGTAATGCCGTGGCACCCACGGCCCAAGTAGCTGCGGGAGGGGGCGCGGGGCCCGCCGGGGTGGAAGCCTTGGGGGACGGGCACGATGTGGCCTCCGTCCGCGGGTAAGGTTCGCCCCCCGCCGCCGTCACCTCCACCCGGCGCGGCCGAAACCAGCCGATTAGCCCGGGCGCGCGCACACGCCTTACCTCCAAGATAACGGCTTCCGGGCCTAAATCCTTTTTCACCTGGGCCACCGCCGCCGGCAGCGAAGCGGCCACGTAACGCCGAATTCTCATTTAAGACCCACCCTTCCAACCACTTCCACCTGCAGACTGGGGTCCAGCTCGTTATAAGAAATCACGGCCAGGCGCGGAAAAACTCGTTCCGTCAACCGTTTGAAATAGAAACGCACTAAAGGCGAACAAAGGACTACGGGCTGCTCCCCCGGCTGCAGGCGCTGAAGTTGTGCCTTAAGGTTAGCCAGGATGCGCTCAGCCTGTGCGGGGTCGAGCGCCAGATACGTTCCTTGTTCGGTGCGCTGCAGGCTTTTATCTATGGCCTCCTCCACCTCGCGATCCAAGGTTAAGGCGATAAGGGGGCCTTTCTCAGGCGCAAGCTGCCGCGAAATCTGCCGCCCCAGCGCCTGGCGAACGTATTCTGTGAGCATGTCCGTATCCTTGGTCAGGCGCCCGAAATTGCCCAGGGTCTCGAGAATAGTGCCCAGGTCGCGGATGGACACGCCTTCATGCAGAAGATTGCCCAGGATTTTTTTGAGATCCAAGGCCGACACCACGCCGGGAATCACCTCATTCACCAGGACGGCATTGTCTTTGCGCAGGGTATCCAGCATGAGCTCGAGCTCCCGCCGCCCGAGGATCTCGTCGGCGTGGGCCTTGATTACCTCGGTAAGGTGGGTGGCGATGACCGTAGCCGGGTCTACCACCGTAAAGCCCGCGCGCTCGGCCTTCTCTTTGTCGGCGGCGCTGACCCACCAGGCCGGAAGACCGAAAGCCGGTTCGCGAGTAGGAAGCCCCGGCGCCGGCCCCTCTTTTAGCTCGCCCATAGCCAGGTAATAGCCGGGCAGCACTTCGCCTCGAGCCACTTCTACTCCTTTCAAAAGAATCACGTAGGTGTTGGGAGCAAGGGTAATGTTGTCGCGGATGCGCACGGTGGGTACGATGAGGCCAAGCTCCAAAGCCAACTGGCGCCGGAGGAGTACCACCCGGTCGAGGAGATCGCCGCCCTGCTCAGCGTCGGCTAGGCCGATGAGACCGTAACCTAGGTCCACCTCCAGGGTGTCCACCGGAAGGAGGGCGGCCACGGCTTCTGGGCGCCGCATATCTTCCAGTTCTTTAGCGCGGGCAGGAGTTTTCTCCGGCACAGCAGGGCCCGCCTCCGGCCTCAGCCGCCAGGCCAGAAAGGCAAAGAGCGCCGCCAGGGAAAGGAAGGCAAGGTGCGGCAGGCCTGGAACCAGGCCCAGCACCGTAAGGAGCGCAGCCGCCACCCAGAGCACCCTGGGTTCGGTAAAGATCTGCTGGGTCAGGTCCTCGCCCAGGTTCCCTTCGGAAGCGGCCCGGGTCACGATGATGCCCGTGGCGGTAGAAATGAGGAGCGCAGGGAGCTGACTTACCAGCCCGTCTCCCACGGTCAAGAGCGTGTAATGGGCCAGCACTTCTGGCAGCGACATGTTCCCCTGTAGGGCCCCGATGATGAAACCGCCGAGAATATTTACCACGGTTATGATGAGGCCGGCGATGGCGTCCCCCTTCACGAACTTACTGGCACCGTCCATAGCTCCGTAGAAATCGGCTTCCCGCCGCACTTCCCGGCGCCTGGCCCGGGCTTCTTCTTCGGTTATGATCCCGGCATTGAGGTCGGCATCAATGCTCATCTGTTTGCCGGGCATCGCATCCAGCGTGAAGCGGGCGGCCACTTCGGCCACGCGTTCGGCGCCGCGGGTGATGACGATGAACTGGATAACCACCAGAATAAGGAAAACGATGAAGCCCACCACCGGATTCCCGCCGACGACAAACTGGCCGAAGGCGGCAATGACCCGGCCGGCGTCGCCCTGGCTTAAGATGAGCCGCGTGGAGGAAACATTGAGGGCCAAACGAAAGAGGGTAGCAATGAGGAGCAGCGAGGGAAACACGGAAATCTCCAGCGGTTGATGCACGTACATGGTGACCAAGAGTACCGTCAAGCTAAAGGTAATGTTGAACGTAAGTAAGAGGTCAAGGAGCCAGGTGGGCAGCGGGATGATCATCATACCTACCACGGCCACCACGGCCACCGTAACCCACAGATCACCGTACTTGATACTGCGGGCAGAAGCTGCGCTCGGAAGCTGTTCCACTTTCTCCTCCCCCCTGCCCTAAATCAAACCCTTTTGCCGGTACACGTAGGCCAATACCTCGGCCACGGCTCGGTAAAAAGTTGCAGGAATGCTCTCTCCCACTTCCACCGTGCGATAAAGCGCCTGGGCTAAAGGTTTATTTTCCACGATGCTTACGCCGTGCTCGCGGGCCAGCTGCTTAATACGCTCGGCAATGAGCCCTGCCCCCTTGGCAATCACCTCGGGAGCAGCCATGCGCGCGGCATCGTACTTGAGGGCCACTGCGTAATGCGTAGGGTTCGTGATCACCACATCCGCCTCCGGCACGCGGTGGAGCATCCGCGCACGCGCCAACTGGCGCTGCCTTTCGCGCACGCGGACCCGAGTTTCCGGCCTTCCTTCCGTTTCCTTCAACTCCTCTTTGATCTCCTGCTGTGACATACGCAGGCTCTGCTCGTACTCCCAGCGCTGGTAGAGGAAGTCGAAGACGGCAAGGACAAGCGCCGCCAGCCCGCTCTGCCAGACGAGACGCCAGCTGAGTCTTTTAAGAAAGGCGAGAAAGCCTTCTATACCGACAAGCGGTAGGCGTGGAATGAGCGCGTACTCGCCCCTGATGCTGCTTACCGCCACCCAACCGACGATGACAAGCTTCACCAGGTTCCGCACCAGCGTAACCAAGGAACGGCGGGAAAAGAGGCGGCCCAGGCCGGCCACAGGATTCAGGCGGTCCAGGCGAAAAGCCACCGGCTCAAGGCTAAAGACGAACCCAACCTGCAGGTAACTTACCAACAGAGCAGCGGTCAAGCCTGCCAGGAGCACGGGCACCGCCAGGTAGGCAAAACGCAGCAGGAAGTAGAGGAGCAGGCGATAAGCGTCGGCCACCTCCCAATCAGCAGCCGGGGTAAGAAACGTCTCCTTGGTAAAGGCTACAAGTTCCGCCTGCCAAAGGGGCAGGAGGAAAAACACCGTTAGGCCGCAAGTTAGGAGCACGGCGGCGGCATTCAACTCCAAGCTGTGAAAAACTTGCCCTTTCCGGCGCGCTTCCCGTCGCCTGTGAGGCGTAGCCGGTTCAGTTTTTTCCTCTCCGGCGAAAAGCTGTAGGTTAAAGGGCCTGATCCCGGCTTCAGCCCGGAGGTAGGAGCAGGAGAATGGCTTCAAGGCTGTTCTCCACCTCCTTCAAAAGAGCCTTGAGCAAAAGGCCGTAAGCGGGCAAAGAGACGGCAAGCAGCCCCAGGCCCAGAGCCGCCTTAAGGGGTAGACCCACCACAAAAACATTTAGCTGCGGCATGGTACGCGCCATGATGGCCAGCGCCAAATCGGCCAGGAAAAGAGCTCCCAATACCGGAGCGGCAATTTCGATTCCGGCCACAAACATCACCGCCGTAGCCCGTACGACTTCCTCTACCAGGCCCGGCCCGCCCCAGTTCCCGCCCGGCGGTACGGCTTCGAAGCTCCTCCACAGGGCATGGAGCAGTAAATAGTGGCCGTCGGTGCTGAGTAGAATGATTAGAGCCATCAGGTAGAGGAGGTTACCTAAAAGAGGCACCTGCACCCCGCTCTGTGGGTCGAAGACGTTGACGATGCCGAAGCCAATCTGAAGGTCCAGAATCTGCCCCGCCACGGCAAAAGCGGAAAAGAACACGCCTGCCGCAAAGCCTAGCACGATGCCTAGAAGCACCTCTTTTAAAAGCAGCCAAGCAGCCTGCACCAGCGTCCCGGGCTCGGGGTAGGCCGCAGCGGGAAAAAGGGGTAGGAAGGTAAGGCCAAAGAGAAACGCGAGAAAAAAGCGCAGGCTTGGCTGAATGTTGCGGCTGCCGAAAAAAGGAGCCATGGTCAAGAAACCGCCTAAACGGGCGACGAGGAGGAGCAGCAGAAAGTACGCTTTGGATAAGTACTCCAGGTCCGGCATGCGCTCACCTCAAATACCGCGGGAGTGCAGCAAACAAGTGCAGGGTGAACTGGGTGAGCACTTGCAACATCCAGGGGCCGAAAACCACCAGGCCAATGAGAACGGCCAGAATCTTGGGCACAAAAGCGAGGGTCTGATCTTGAATCTGCGTGGTGGCCTGAAATATGCTGACAACCAGGCCCACCACCAGGCTGAGCCCGAGAAGTGGCCCCACTACCAGTAACGTTGTAAGGAGCGCATCGCGCCCTAGACTGATCACCAGCTCTTCGCTCACTCTGCTCCCCCCTCTTAGGCTCAAAAGCTCTGGATTAAGGCCTGAACCACCAGGTGCCAGCCGTCCACCAGCACGAACAGGAGAAGCTTAAACGGCAGGGAAATCATGACCGGCGGCAACATGAGCATGCCCATGGACATAAGGGTGCTGGCTACCACCATATCAATGATCAAAAAAGGTATGTAGATGAGAAACCCTATTTCAAAGGCCGTCTTCAGCTCGCTAATGACAAAGGCGGGAATGAGCACGTGCGTAGGGATATCTTCGGGGCCCCGCGGCTGCGGCAAGTTGGCCAGCCGGACGAAAAGCGCCAGGTCTTTTTCCCGCGTTTCTTTGAACATAAAGTTACGGATGGGCTGAACACCGCGCTCGAAGGCGGTGGTGGCAGGTATCTGCCCGGCCAAATACGGCTGCAGGGCAGCCTGATTGACCTCTTGCCAATAAGGGGCCATGACAAAAAAGGTAAGGAAAAGAGCCAGGCCGATGATCACCTGGTTCGGCGGTACCTGCTGGGTGGCCAGACCGCTCCTTACAAAGGAGAGCACGACCACGATTCGGGTGAAGGAAGTTGTAAGGATGAGAATAGCCGGCGCCAGCGAAAGGACAGTCAAGAGAAAGAGAATCTGGAGGCTCACGGCTACATCTTCGGGCTTTCCGGCCGGGCTTAGCCCCAGCTCCACGCGTGGAAGAACCGGTGCGGCCACGGCAGGGCGCGCTGCCCCCAAGAGAAGCTGCAACGCTATCAGCCACCAAATGAAACCCCAGCGCCTCATAAACTTTCTCCCCCCGAATCCTGCCTGTGGCCGTGCAGGCGTCCCACCTGCTGGCGAATCGCGGCCGCCGCTTCCCGCCACAGGCTTTCCGGCATAAGGCGCAGGCCTTTTTGCGCGGCCTGGCTGAGCGCTGCTTGGAAGTCTACAACCTCCTGGCTGGAGGCTAGGTCGCCTTCGTTCAACTCACCCAAGAGCGCAATCCGATCGCCACTCACCCCGATGAGGAGCTGCCGTTTGCCGGCGCGCACGAGGAGGATTCCCTTCCCCGGTCCGAGCGGCAGCGTATCGAGCACGGCCAGATGCCGCCCGGCGCCACGCGGCAGCCCCAAGCGCTGGGTGATAAACCGAGTGGCGAGGTAAAGCAGCAAGAGCACCAGTACGAGTCCGGCAAGCATCCTGAGAACGAGGACCGTAGGGTTAAAGGCCGGCGGCCCATCTTCCGGCTGGGCAGCCAGGTACCCGGGGTTGTCGGGCGTGGGCGCCGCAGCCGCCTTGTCTGAAGCGGCGGGCGGAGATACAGCCAGAGCCACGTTACCGCTAGCCCAAATCATAGTCAAAACGAGGATGAGGGCGAGGGTACGCCCCAGTGTGCCGGGCATAGGCATACCACCTCAGCCCAGGTTCTTGCGCACGGCTTCCAGCACGCGCTCCGGTTGAAAAGGCTTAACAATGAAGTCGCGGGCTCCGGCCTGAATGGCCTCGATGACCATGGCCTGCTGGCCCATGGCGCTGCACATAATTATCTTGGCCTGGGGGTCGAGTTTGCGTATCTCCTTTACCGCCGTGATGCCGTCCATCTCCGGCATGGTGATATCCATGGTCACCAGGTCCGGGCGGATCTCCTTGTACTTCTCCACGGCGATGGCCCCATTCGCCGCTTCGCCGGCCACTTCATATCCATTTTTGGTCAAGATGTCGCGGAGCATCATGCGCATAAAAGCTGCATCATCCACAATTAGAATTCGTCCTGCCATGCTGTCCCCTCCCGCTTGTTATTGCAGTTGTTTCACGCGCTCGGCCGGTGTGATTATCTCGGTAATGCGCACTCCAAAGTTTTCGTCGATAACGACCACTTCGCCCTTAGCCACCAGTTTTCCGTTTACCAGCACGTCGACCGGCTCGCCGGCCAGTTTGTCCAGCTCAATTACGGAACCGACGCCGAGTTCCAGAACGTCTTTGATCAAACGTTTAGTCCGACCCAGCTCCACCGTAACCTCCAGGGGAATATCGAGGAGAAGGTCTAGGTTGCTGCTTCCAGCCGCCGGCTCCGCCGGAGTGAGAGGAGCAAAATAGACCGGTTGTACCGTCTTATCCCCCACCTCTTGTTCGCCCCTTCGCCCCGCGCTGGGTGCCGCCGGCTCCGCGGCCGCAGGCGCCTTATGTTCTTGGGATGGTTGGGGCGGAGCTGCAGGCGCTGCAGGCTCTTGGGGTTCGGCCGTGCTCTGGCCGAAGGAGCCCATCAAGGTAGCCACCATGTGCTTGGCGAAGTCCAGGGGCAGAATCTGCATGATTTCGGTATCGGCGAGGGTGCCGATAGTCATCCGAAAGGAAATCTTGACCAGGTACTCTCCTTGGCTTACCAGGTCCAGACTTTTCTCCGCCAGGTTTACGTAGTGGACCTTGGGCGGGGAGATGTTGACCTTCTTTTGAAAAACCGAGGATATGGCCGTGGCCGCCGAGCCCATCATTTGGTTCATGGCTTCCCCAACGGCCGAAAGGCGCATTTCATCAAGCTTTTCCACGCTGGGCGTTCCGCTTCCTCCCATCATGAGTTCGGAAATGAGGAGGGCATCCTTTTCCTGCACCACCAAAAGGTTGCTGCCTTCCAAGCCCTGGACGAAGCGGACCTCTAAGAGAACGTAAGGATACGGATACTCGCGCCGCAGTTCTTCTTCCGTGGTCACCGATACCCGTGGGGTGGTAATCTTAACCTCCTGGCCGAGAAGCATGGACAGGGTCGTGGCCGCGGTTCCCATGGAGATGTTCCCAATTTCGCCCAGGGCATCGCTTTCGATGGGGTCCAGTTCGCGGTTTACCCCGGCCTGGCCGCCTTTGAGCAGGGCATCGATCTCTTCTTGCGACAGGAGCCTATCATCCATCATTCTCATCTCCTTTGTAGCGGGCGGTAATCTGCACACCCAGGTGACGGCCGACTTGGCCGGGACGTGCTAGAAACTTGGGACGGTTGCCCACCAGAACTTTAATGGCCTCGCTTGCCCGCGCGTCAAGTTCAATCACATCGCCCACCTGGAGGTTGAGGAGGTCGCGCACGGTAATACTGGCCCGGCCGAGGAGCGCGACCAAAGGCACCTCCGCCCGCGTCAGGCGTTGCTTAAGAAGCCCTTGTCCCGGCGACGCTACGCCTTGCTCGAGCGTGGAAAACCAGTGGCGCGCGCTAAGCTTAGCCACGACGGGCTTAAGAATGATATAGGGGAAACACAGGTTAAGGAGCCCTTCGGCGGCATCTACCTGTACCTTTAGAGAAACGAGCGCCACCATCTCCGAAGGCGAGATGATCTGAACAAACTGGGGGTTGATCTCGATCCGGTCAAGCTCCGGCTTAAGCGGTGAGACGCGGGACCAGGCTTCATCCAGAACTTCGAGCATGCGTCTTAGAATGCGCTGCAGCACCGCAAGCTCAATATCCGTCGGCGGTCTGACCGCGGTAGAAGCCAGGGCCTTGCCGCCAAAAAGCCTCTCGACCAGGGCAAAAGCCAGGGAGAGATTCATCTCCACCACAATCTGTCCGGTAAATTCGGTAAGCCGCGTCAAGGCCATAAGCGTAGGGTTGGGCATGGAACGCATGAACTCATCGAAAGTCATCTCCTGCACCGACATGAGGTTCACTTGGGCCGGCGCCCTGAGTTGAGTAACGAGGAAGGTACTTAGGAGACGGGCGAAATTATCGTGCAGCATGTAGAGTGTGCGAATCTGCTCCTTAGAAAAGCGATTGGGGCGTTTAAAGTCGTAGACGCGGACCCGCTTCTGCTCTTCTTCCTCTTTGATGTGTTCAACGCTTATACTACCACTTGATAGGGCGGCGAGCAGGGCGTCGATCTCTGCCTGCGAAAGAACCTCCGCCACAGCTTCACCTTCTTCCTACTGCACTATAAACTCGGTAAAGTAGACGGCCGTCACCTGACCGCTACTTAGCACGTTGTTTAGCCGGCTCTTGATTTCATCTTTTAATTTCTGGACTGTAGCGTTACCGTCCTTTAGTTCCTCCGCTGTTTTCTCGCGCAAGATAGAAATGATTATATCGCGCACCTGGGCTTGGCGCTTCTCCAGTTCTTTGGCCACGCCAGGCGTTCCCAGCTCTAGGGTTATGGTGGTCTTAAGGAAGTGGCGGCTGTCTTGATCGGCCAGGTTTACGTTAAAGCTATCGAGGGAATAGGTCGGCCCCATTCCCGTCTGAGCCGGCTTTCTCGCTGTGGGCGCCGTTTCTCGGGTGAGCAGGTACTGAACAAAGGCCAAGGTGCTCACGGCAAACAGGGCGAACAAAACCACTACCAAGATGATAATCCGGCCGGGGCTCCAAGCTTGTTTGCCTTCGCTCATTTCCCTTCTCCACCCCCTTTCGGCAACGACCCGCCGGGGGGTTCTTGCTTCGCTAGGTCGGTACGCAGGACCACAATATCCACACGTCGATTCTGGGCACGGTGTTCGGGAGTATCGTTAGGCACCACTGGTCGCCATTCGCCGTAACCGGCCGCGGAAAGCCGCTCAGGAGGGATGCCGTGCTTCTCTGCCAGGTAGCGTACCACCGTGGTAGCCCGCGCCGTAGAAAGCTCCCAGTTGGAAGGAAAGCGGTAAGTATTTATCGGGAGGTTGTCCGTGTGCCCCTCCACCCGAATCGGATTGGGAATCGCTTTAAGCAGACGCGCCACGTTATCCAGGATGACCCGGGCCTCAGGCTTCAGATCTGCCCTTCCCAAATCGAAGAGGGCTGTGTCCAAAAAGCGGATGGTCAGCCCCCGCTCGTCCAAGGAAGCATGAACCTTGCCCTGCAGGTTTTTCTCGCGCACGTATTCATTTACCTTGCCCAGGATTTCTTCGAGACGCCGCTGCTCGGCCTGCCACCTAAGCGCAGCTTCATCGGCCGCCCCCCCTGGCATAGGTTCTGGCGTAAGGGAACTTCCGCCTTCGAGTATCCCTAGCGCCCCCTGAACAGAAATGATCACATCCTGGAAACGGGCGAGATCAATCTGCGAAAAGGAGAAAAGGAGCACAAAAAAGCAGAGGACAAGTGTCATCATATCGCCGTAGGTGGTCATCCAGCCTGGAGCCGAAGGCAACTCCAGGCCGCTCTCACGCCTTTTACTCCTGGCCATGCTTAGCCCCCCACTTGGGCGCCGGTACGGGCGCTAAAGGAATTCCGCGCCTTCGGAGGCAGGAAGGCCTTGAGTTTTTCTTCTACCAGCCGCGGGTTCTCCCCGGCCTGCAGCGACAACACGCCTTCAATCACCAGCTCCTTAAGAAGAATCTCCTCCCCCGAACGGACATTCAGCTTAGTGGCGATGGGAATGCAGATCAGGTTGGCGTAAATTGCCCCATAGAACGTGGTGATTAGGGCAGTTGCCATGTTCGGCCCGATGACGCTTGGGTTGTCCAGGTTTTTTAACATGTTGATAAGGCCGATTAAGGTTCCGATCATGCCGAAAGCCGGTGCCAAGGTGGCCATGGTAATGAAGATGCTTTGCCCTGCTTTGTGGCGTTCCTCCACGAAGGCCAGTTCCGTTTCTAAGATGTTCCGCACCAGTTCCGGGTCGCTTCCGTCGACCACAAGCTGGAGTCCCTTTTTCAGAAATTCGTCATCAAGGGCCTCAACCTCGTCCTCCAAAGCGAGGATACCTTCCCGGCGGGCCTTCTCCACGAAATGCACGAGTTGCTGAATCACGCTCTCTGGGGATGGAAGACGGCGCTGGAACACGTTGCGCACCACTTTGAGGACGCCAATAATCTGGCTGATAGGGTAAGCTATGAGAGTACCGGCAATGGTGCCGCCAAAGGTAATCATCAACGAGGGGAGGTCCCAGTAGGTCTGAAGTGTCCCCGTTTGGAAAATCCCGATCAGGATGAAAGCCACACCGAAAACTATCCCCAGCATTGTCGCAACGTCCATCTTTATACCTCCATCAGGCCAGGTGGAGGACCCGGGCGGGCGCTCCACCCGGCCGCAAGCCAGCGCTTTAGCGCTTGAGGTTAACGAGCTCCTGCAGCATCTCGTCGGAAACGGTGATCACGCGGGAATTGGCCTGAAAACCGCGCTGGGTCACAATCATGTCCGTAAACTCTTCCGAAAGGTCCACGTTGGACATCTCCAACGAACTCGGAGAGATGGCCCCGGCTCTGCCGGTTCCCGGCTCGCTAATTTCCGGTTCGCCGGAGTTATTAGAGACGGCAAAGAGCGATCCGCCCTTGCTGATCAGCCCCCCTGGGTTGGCGAAGGTCGCCACCGCCACCTTAAAGAGCGGGCGGCTTACGCCGTTCGAGTAGCTGCCGGAGACCACGCCGGCCGCGTCCACCGTAATCTCTTCAAGATCTCCTTTGGCGTACCCGTCCTGGGTCACGCTGATCGTCGACTCACCCCGCGGGTCGGCGTACTGGGTAATGCCGGAGAAGTCGAAGGTCTGGGAGCATTCGTCGCCGCTATTTGCCGTACCGTCAGGGTCGAAGGTCACGTTCACTGTCGAAGGTACCGTGGTAAGTTTGCCGTCAGAGCTGAAGGTAAGAACACCCTTAGCTGCTGCAGTTTGCCCCGCAGGCAATGCTTCCCATTGCCATTCGTTAGGATTGTTGGCTGGCGGAGTCGTAGTGGGGCCGAGCTTCGTGAACTTAATGCTCACCGTATATGGATTCCCCAGTTTATCGTACACCGTAAAGCTGCGCGTAAAGGTCCCGCCTTCTGCGGTTCCCGCGTCTAGATTCCCGTTCAGGACCACCTTGGCGGTAGCCTTAGGCGGGCTTTTGGTGAGGCTGGGGAGGAGAATCAGGTCGGTAGGAGCGGCGCTGGGATCAACGGCGCCGCCGGGCCCGGACAGCCGCTGGCCCGTTTCATCCAGGTACCAGCCCTGCACCTTGAGGCCGTCGGGGTTCACGAAGTTGCCTTCGCTGTCGAAGCGGAACGCCCCGGCCCGGGTGTAGACCCGGGAACCGCTGCCGCTGTTCAGGATGAAGTACCCCTCGCCGTCAATGGCCAGGTCGGTCATATTACCAGTGGTCTGGGTGTTTCCTTTGGTATGGATGGTATCGATGGAGCCCAGCACCATTCCCAGGCCCACCTGCATGGGGTTTGTTCCTCCTACCCCGCCTTGCGGTCGGCTGGCGCCGCGCAGGATCTGGGTGAAGGCATCCTGGAAGGTGACGCGGCTCTTCTTAAACCCAATGGTATTCACGTTAGCAATGTTGTTGCCGATGACGTCCATACGGATCTGGTGATTGCGCAGGCCGGAGACGGCCGCGTACATGGAACGCATCATGACACTTTCCTCCTTTCGCCTTAGCGCTGCTTCCGTCGGTCGGCAGCGCAGGGCCCCCGGAAAGGTCCAGCCCTATGCGATTACGGCACTATCGATCTGGGTAAAAACCCGTTCTTTCAGGCTTTCTCCGTTTACCGCGGTAACCACAGTCCGGTTGGGCACATTCACCACCAGGGCCAGGTCGTCTACGAGGACGAGCGAGTCTCGGCCTCCCTTTTCCGCCACTTTGGCCACCGCCGCCAGTACCCGTTGCCAGGTGTCACCCGTTAGCGGAATTCGCCGCTGGGCCAGGCGCTCCTGGGCGTGGTGGGAAAGGCGAAGCCCTGTGGCTTCCGCTAGGTACTCAGAGAATTCCTTTTCCGCCGCCCCCGCCTTTTGCGGTTGGGGCACCGCCGCCGGGCGTCCTACCGGGCTTAGAATGGGCGGTGGGAGAAACACCTTATCCGGCATTGCTCACTAGCTTCCCTCCTCGGTCAAAGCCGGAGATTCTGCCTGTACCTCCTTAAGCTGGGCCAGGTCGTAGGCCTCTTTGCCGATCAAAAGCTTCGGTCGGCCGTCCGCCCAACGCACACCGGTCACCACACCAGTCACCTGTGTGTTTTCCAGGACGACCGTCACCCGGCGACCGATAAGCCCTACGGCCTGCCATCCGGCGCTCTGCAGAAGCTGGGTCGAAACAAGGTCGTTGAGTTTTCTTACCTCGGCGGCGAGGTTGTTCACCCCTTCCAAAGTGCCAAACTGGGCAAGCTGGGCGATAAAGTCCTGTTCTTTCACCGGCTCGAGCGGGTCTTGCAGGCGGAGCTGAGTAACGAGAAGTTGCAGGAAATCCCCGTTTCCCAACTCCTGTGGCCTGAGAAGGGAGCCCGTCCCTGAGCCGGCGCCGCCCACTGAGCTGACGTTCATGCACCCACCTCCTATACGCGCAAATCAAGGCCGTTGGCTCTCCTGATCATTGCCGCGCCGGCCTCTTGACCCTGCGGGACTTCCTGCAGGACAGCTGCTCGGCCGCCACTCGGTCGCCCGAACGACCAGGCCGCGTCCTGGCCGCCCATTCCGGCACCTCCGCCGGTGCCGTTTTGCCCCACCAGGACTTGAAGTTCTTCCACCCGCAGGCCGTGCGCCGCCAGGTCCTGCCTAAGTTCGACGAGCCCGGCCTGCAGCGCGTCGCGCGCCAGGGCATTTTCCACTTCAAAGCGCGCGCTGACCGTTCCGCCCTGATGAAGAATGGTAAGGTGCACCCGCCCGAGCTTTTCCGGCTCGAGCTGCAGCATTATCTCTTGCCGCCCGTGCCCTTCCACCAGGTGCGCCTCTTGCACCAGGCGCCGGAAAACGGCCGGAACTTCCTTCACCGCTACGGCCGGAACCTCGCTCTGGCGCGTTCCCCCTCCGCTGCCAGCCCCAAGGTGCACTGCGGGGAACTCCTGCCCGGGCGCCTCGTCCTTTCCGCCCGGACGCTGCATCTGCCCGGAACTTTTGGCTGCGAAGTAAGCTTCATCGCTCCCGGAAAGGCGCTCAAAGCGAAGCGGAGGCTCTTGCTCCTCCTTCCCCGGTTTGGGCATCCCCTGGTCCGGAACGGCATCGTTCGCCGTTTCGCTCGGGCGCACCGCCGCTTTAGCAGCCAGCGGGCCTTCACCGGCCGTTTGCTCGGGCCGCTCCGGCGCCCCCGTAAGCTTCGGTTCTTTGTTTCCCGCAATCAGGGTAAACTTTTCGGCTGGCTCTTGGCCTTCTTTTACCGCAGGCACTCGTAGCTCGCCAGCTTTCGGGGTCAGGGTAAAAATCACCTGCCGGTTCTTCGGCCCGCTTTCGGCCGCCGCGCCCTCAGGCCCGGCAGCTACCGCCGCAACGGCCCCCTCGCCACCCGGCAACAAACCAAGGGGCGAAGGCTGGTTTCTTTCGCCCTGGGTCGCCTGCGCGATTTGCCCTCCCGGCAAAGGAAGAAGTAATTCCGCCCCGGCGCCCTTGCCGCCGATCCACGGCAGCCGGTCGGCAGCTTTCCCTTCGCCGCCGGCCGTCGATCCGCCATCGAGGAACGGCGCGGGCGTGGCGGCAAGGTTCAAGCCCAAGAGAACGGCCAGGAGATCGGCAAATCTGCCCTCAGCCGCAGGGCCGGCCTTCGGTTGGCTCCCCGGCAGGCATAACGGGCTTCCGGGAACGAGGCTCACCGAAGGTACCGCCTCAAAGCCAGATACCATCTTTTCACCTCCTTTCACGGCCGTCTTTCTAGCCGGCCAGCGATTGGCCGGCCATCATCTGCGTCAAGCGCGCGGCCCGGCGGCTGTCTAAAGCCGCCAGTATGGCCGCCTGTTGGTCTCTTCTCAGTTGCAGTAGGATGCTTACCACCTGGTCATCCGGCAGTTCGGCCAGGATGCGCGCCGCATCTTTGGGCGCCATGCTCCCGTAAACAGCTGCTAGGTTTTTCTGGTCCGCGCTCTTTTTTTGGGCCGCCGTCAGATCGGCTTTCAGCTTGGCCACCTGGGCGGTCAACTCCTGAATCTTAGTCTCGCTCTCTCGCAGTTGGGCCTTAAGCTGGTTTCGTTCTGCCTCTAAGGCCGCCTTCTCCGTCTTCAGGGCCGCGACTTCGGCGGCGAGGGCATCGGTCTGGGGAGCGGCAGGCTTCGCTCCCGGCCAGACGGCCTTCAGCGAGGAGAAGGAGAACACGCCGAGAAAGTTGAGGAGGAGGGCCGTTAAGCCTCCCACCAAGACAAGGATGAGTAGCACTAAAAGTACGCTCAGCAAGATGGGCCGCCGCGGCTGATGTTGCGGCAGAGGAGCTGCGCGTGCCACCTTACCCATTCCCCTTTCGTCGTACATAGGCTACGGCCGCCACCTGGTCGAGTTCCTTGTTCTCGGCGCGCCGGGAAACCGTCATGTACTCCTCCCTAGCCCGCTCTTTAAGCCGGCTGAGCACCTGGCGTTCGGCGCGCCGGCGCAAAAACTGCTGCCGTGCCTCTTCCCAGGCGGCCATGGCCCCTTTCACCCGCTCCTCTTGCTCCGCATAGAGCCGTTCCGCTGCCTTAAGGTCGGCGGCACCCAGGGTTAAATGGCGGGCGCTGTAGAGTCCCTCCGCCGTGAGCCGCTCCCACGCCGCATCCAAGGAGGCTGCCCGCACCTCAAGACGGCGTTCCTCTTCGTGCCGCGCGGCAGCGCGTACCGCCAAGGTGAGTTTGGCCTGGTTCTCCCTGATTTGCCTTACGCTTAGAACACGTGACAGGCGGAAGCGGAACTTCATGCGGATTCCTCCCAGCGCTCGCCCACTGCCTCTGCCAGGAGCCACTGTGTTTCGGCAAGGGAAAAGCTCTCCTTCACATCCTGCTTAAGGAACTCTTCCAGCGGGCCGATGAGGCTCCGTGCCCGGTCGATAGCCGGGTTGCTCCCGGCCACGTAGGCTCCCACGTTGATTAAATCTTCCGCTTCGCGGTACACGGCCAAAACCTCCCGCGCCTTTTGGGCCAACCTAAGGTGGGCCGGCTGAACCACATCTGGCATCACCCGGCTCACGCTCTGGAGCACATCTACAGCCGGGTAATGGTTGCGGCTGGCCAGCGAACGGGTGAGCACGATGTGCCCGTCCAAAATGCTCCGCGCCGCGTCGGCAATGGGGTCCATCAGGTCGTCTCCGTCGACCAGCACGGTAAACAGCCCGGTGATGGTCCCGCTCTCCGCAGCCCCTGCCCGCTCTAGAAGCTGGGGAAGCATGGCAAATACCGAGGGGGTGTAACCTTTGGTGGTCGGTGGTTCGCCGCTGGCCAGACCGATTTCGCGCTGGGCCATGGCAAAACGGGTCACCGAATCCATCATAAAGAGCACGTCTAGGCCCTGGTCGCGAAAATACTCGGCAATGCTCATGGCTACGAGGGCCCCTTTTACGCGCACTAAAGGCGGTTGGTCGGCGGTGGCCACCACCACGACCGACCGGGCCAGCCCCTCCGGTCCCAAGGACTTGTCGATAAACTCGCGCACCTCTCGGCCGCGCTCGCCGATGAGCGCCACCACGTTAATGTCGGCGGAGGTGTTGCGGGCCATCATCCCCAGGAGGGTGCTTTTCCCCACACCGCTTCCGGCAAAGATGCCGAGCCTCTGCCCTTTTCCACAGGTGAGGAGGCCATCCACAACCTTGACGCCTAGTGGAAGCGGTTCTGTAATGCGCCGGCGCTTTAGCGGATGGGGAGCCTGGGCCCGTAAGGGATAGAACTCGGCCGCCCGAAGGGGGCCGAGGCCGTCGAGCGGCTGGCCGAGGCCGTCCAGCACCCTGCCCTTGAGCCCGGGGCCGACGGCCACCGTTAGCGGATGTCCTGCAGCATAAACGCTGGTTCCCGGAGCCACACCGGTAAGATCTCCGATGGGCATAAGGATGAGCTGCCGGTCGCGAAAGCCCACCACCTCCGCCGCAATGGTCCGCCCGCCGCAGCCTTCGATGTAGCATAGTTCGCCAAATTCGGCCGGCGGCCCTTGAGATTCCACCGTAAGGCCCACCAGGCGGGTAACCCGGCCAAAAACAGGGAGAGGGTCAAAGCCTTTGAGGCGCGCCAGGTAGGGGCCGAGGTCTCCCTTATTTGGCCGCATGGCCCGTCTCCCCAATCGCTTGGACTTCTTTCGCACAGGCGGCGAGCTGGCTTTCGAACCGGGCGTCCACCGTGCCCATTTCGCTGGTAAGCTGGAACTGGCCGGGAGGAACATTGGCATTTTCCACCAACACATACGGCCGGTCGCCGAGGGCCGTTTCTACCCGGGCGCGTGCCGCCTCCCAGGCCGGGCGTTCCCCCGGGGCAACCTCAACGGTAACGGGCGTACCGGCGGGGAGTTTGCCCGCCGCCGCAGCCAGTAATTCCTCCACATCCTCCGGTGCGCGCCTTACCTCACGGCGCAGGATAAGGCGGGCGAGGGTAAAAGCGAGTTCGACGGCCTGCGGTTCGAGGGCCGCCCAAAGGGCCTGCCGTTCTTTTTCGGCCTCCTCCCGGCAGGCTTGGGCTTCCCTGATGAGCTTCTCGGCGGCCGCCCGGCCCTCCGCGTAGCCGGCCTGGTAACCTTCTTTATGCCCCGCGGCCTTAGCGGCAGCCTTGATCTCTTCCGCCTGCCGGCGTGCCTCGTTGAGCAGAGCCTCGGCCCTTTGGGCGGCTTCTTTTTCCAATGCCGCCGCCCGGAGCCGGGCGGCGGCGAGGAGGTTGGACTCCAGCACGGCCATAAGCTGGGCCCGGCACTCACTGCAGGCAGCCGAAACGCCGTCCGCTTCTTCTTTCTCCTGTGCAGCCGCGAGGCTTGCCGCCAGGATCACCGGTTGGCTTAAGGCAGGACGCTTCCAAATGCTAGACAATGAGTTCATCCTCCCCGCCGCGCGCAATCACGATTTCCCCGCTCTCCTCGAGTTTACGCACGATGTTGACGATCTTCTGTTGTGCTTCCTCCACGTCCCTAAGCCGCACGGGTCCCAGGTAGCTCATTTCCTCCTGTAGAGTCTCCACTGCCCGCTTGGACATGTTCTTGAAGATCTTGCGCCGTACTTCTTCGCTGGCCACCTTCAAAGCGAGCGGCAGGTCGCGGTTTAAGTCCACCTCGCGCAGCACGCGCATAACGGCGCGGTCGTCCAACTGGACGATGTCCTCGAAGGTAAATAGGCGCCGCTTGATCTCTTCCGCGAGCTGTGGTTCCTCCCGCTCGAGGGCTTCTAGGATGGTCTTTTCGGTACCGCGGTCTACCTGGTTCAGCACTTTAACGACCGTCTCTACGCCGCCCGCCCGGGCGTACTCCTGGTTCGTCAAGGTGGAGAGTTTACGCTCCAACACCTGCTCCACCTGCTGGATGATCTCCGGTGAAGTGCTGTCCATGAGGGCCATGCGCTTGGCCACATCGATCTGTTTTTCCGGCGGCAACGCCGATAGAATGGCCGCAGCCTGCTCGGGTTGAAGATAGGCGGTCACCAGCGCGATCGTCTGCGGGTGTTCGTTCTGGATAAAATTAAGAAGCTGGGCCGCGTCCGTCTTGCGGGCGAAGTCGAACGGCCGCACCTGAAGCGAAGCCGTCAGGCGGTTGATTATATCGAGGGCGCGCTGAGTTCCGAGGGCCTGTTCTAAGACCTCCCGCGCGTACTCAATTCCGCCCTGGGCAATGTACTCGCGGGCCAAGCAGAGCTGGTGGAATTCTTCCATTACCCGGTCGCGCACCTCCGGGTCGATGCGCCGCATGCTGGCAATCTCCAAAGTAAGCTCCTCAATTTGGTCCTCCCGCAAGTGCTTCAGGACCTGGGCCGATAGCTCCGGACCCAGAGAAATCAAGAGGATGGCAGCTTTCTCTTTGCCAGCCAGTGCCTGTCGCACCGTTCATTCCCCCTCTATTCGCTGAGCCAGGTGGCAAGTACCTGCGCCACCTCCTGCGGACGCTGCCGCGCAAGGCGCTCCACTTCTTTGCGAATGCGCTCTTGTTCGCTCTCCTCGCCGGCCGGCGCCGCTTCTTCCGCCGCAGCCTGAACCGGCATGGGGATAACTTCAGCCGGCGCCCGCCGTCTGAGCCGCCAGACGACAAGCCCCGCCAGGAGAAGCAACGCCGCACCGCCCACGGCTAAGACTACGAGGCGCCTGTTCCGCGCCGCCTGCTCGGCGGCCGCCTGCTGCGCCAAGAGCTGGGCCGGCGACGGCGCTTGGAAGGGGAAGGAAACCACGCTGATCTGGTCTCCTCGGTTGGGCTGCAAACCTACGGCGTTGCTGACCGCCGCCTGGATGGCCTGTTGCTGTTCGGGAGTCAGGTTCCCGTTCACCATCACGGCCACACTCAGGCGCCGGACGCTGCCCGGAGCTACGACCAAGTGCTCTTTGGTCTGATTAATCTCGTAGTTGCGGGTAACTTGCCGCTCGTCGTAGTGGCTCGGCCCACCGGTCCCGGCCTGGTATGTAGGAGGAACGTTAGTCGGCGTACCTGGGGCACCCTGCGGACCGCCCTGTCCGTCGAACGTCTTTTGCAGCTCCTGAATGCTGCGCAGAATACCTTCGTCATTTGCCACCGGCTGGAAAAACTCGTTGGTAACCTCGCGCTTATCGAAATTGAGTTCGGCTTTGACTCTGCTCACCACATTGCCCGACCCCAAGACCGCCTCCAACATGGTCTGGATGCTTCGCTCGATCTGGCGCTCCACCGAACGCGTCAGTTCCAGTTGGCTGCTGGTAAGCCCGGTCGGCGTGTTTTCCGTCTGCACCAGGTCCGAGAGCACCTGGCCACTCGTGTCCACCACGGTGATGTTGTCCGGCGTCAATCCTTCCACGCTGTGCGAGACCAGGTGGATAATGGCACGCACTTTCTCCGGCCCAATCTCGCCTACCGTATCCACCAGGACGGACGCGGTAGGAGGGCGTGAATCTTTTTGATAGAGCCTCTCTTCCGGGAGGACGATCTGCACCGATGCAGAACGAATTCCCTCCATCTGCTGAATAGTACGCGTGAGTTCTCCTTGGAGGGCCCGAATGTACTGCACGCGCCGCTCAAAATCAGTGACGCCGAGCTTCGTCTGGTCGAAAATCTCAAAGCCTACGGCGTTGCCTTTAGGCAAGCCCTCCATGGCCAGGCGGTTGCGCAGGTCGTAAACTTTGTCGCGCGGAACCAGGATGCTCCTTCCATCACCGCCCAGCCGGTAGGGGACCTTGAGCTCTTCCAAACGCTGGGTAATCTCCCCGGCGTCGGCCGGCGCGAGGTTGGCAAAAAGCACGTCGTAACTGGGGTGGGAGAAAAAAACCACCGCCCCGACCAGACCCAAGCCCAACAAAACGCCGGCCAAAAGCCGCAGCTTGAGACCGGGGCTGGCGTTCTGCCAGAAAGCGCGCGCCCTGGACCAAAGCTCTTTAATACCGAGCTCCATGCCTACCACCTCGCGCCTTTAGACCTGCATGCGCATGATTTCCTGGTAGGCCTCGATAACCTTGTTGCGCAGTGTCTGGGTAAGCTCCAGAGCTAAAGCCGCCTTTTCGGTTGCCAAGATCACCTGGTGGAGCTCAATGTCTTGGCCGGCGAGGAACTGGCGCGTCTTGGCCTCGGCATCCAACTGAAGTTGGTTGACCTCTTCAAGGTACCGTCCCAAAACTGCGCCAAAGCTCGTCCCCGCCGTGCCCTGTTCCGCAGGACGGGAAGGCGCGCTCGTGAAGGTGGTAGCACGCGCCGCCGTCACACCGTTCATCGTCTAGCCTACCTCCTTCCCAGCTCCAGGGCCTTGAGGGCCATGCCTTTTGCGGCGTTAAAGGCTGCGGCATTAGCTTCATAGGCCCGGCTGGCCGAGATCATGTCCACCATTTCTCTCACTACGTCGACGTTGGGGTAGGCGACGTATCCCGCTGCATCGGCATCCGGATGTCCCGGCTGGTAAACTCGGCGCGGCGGGCTTTGATCGAGCACAATCCCCACCACCCGCACGCCATAGCCCGGCACCTGAGATGCCGCGGCCGCGCTGAGAAAGTGGCTGAAAGGCGGCACTTCCCGCGGAGCAAAGATTACGAGCTGACGCACATACGGCCCGCCGGCCGCAGTGCGCGTCGTCTCGGCATTGGCCAGGTTGTTGGCGATTACGTCCAGCCTGAGTCTCTGAGCCGTAAGGCCGGAAGCAGCAATATCAAGACTGGCGAACATCGTCAGCGCCTCCCTTCGCTAATCACCAGCCGCAGGTTGGCCAGATATAGAGCTGCCTGAGTGATAAGGGCATTATAATAAAGGGCGTTCTTGGCCAGCTCAGCTGATTCCACGTCGATGTCCACATTGTTGCCATCGTTGCGATAGCTGGTGCTGGCATCCCGATAAACCATCAGAGTTGGTTGTGCGTTGGGCACCAGGTGCCCTGGGGCGGTAACGGCCAAAGGCAAATGCGGAGCCTCACTTTCTTCGGCCTGGCGGAGAACCTCGGGGAAGGAGACATCCTGGCGTTTATAGCCGGGCGTATCCTCATTCGCCAGGTTATTGGCTATAGCCCGCTGGCGTAGGGCCGCCCAGTCTAGTCCGAGGCTAATCTTGTCGAGCAGTCCGTCGGCAAACACGGCGAAAGGCATGCTCCCACCTCCTTGCCAAATAACAAAATACCTCAGCTGGCAGGACCACTTGAGGTTTCCGGCCAGACGCGCGGCAGCCCGGCTGCCATGGCTTAAGGCTACAGGCCCGTGGCTTTGCGTCCCTGGCTTTCGCCAGGTTTGCCCTTTTTCGCTGTCAGCTCGTTCCGCCAGAATGAGGCTCGACCGTTGCCTTGTCTCTTTTCCTCGCCCTTAAGTTTCCTTTTTCGGCATCTTTAGCCAAACTCCTGCTGGCCAGTATGATTTTACCAGAAATTAAGAGTGCACCAGGGGACAAAAAAAGAGCCTCCCAGACGAAGGAGGCTCTGGCACCGGCAAAAACTCTACTTTATCTTCTTCAGCTCGTCCAGAAGCCGGTCGTTTAGCACCTTGATGTAGGTGCCCTTCATGCCCAAGGAACGAGATTCGATGACGCCAGCGCTTTCGAATTTACGCAAGGCATTAACAATAACCGAACGGGTAATGCCAACCCTGTCGGCCACCTTGCTCGCCACCAAAAGCCCTTCCGGCCCGTTCAGCTCTTCGAAGATGTGCACCACCGCCTCCAGCTCGGAATAAGACAGAGTCCCGAGGGCGATCTGCACGGCGGCCTTCTTGCGTGCTTCTTCTTCTATCTCTTCGCTCTTCGCCCGGAGAATTTCCATGCCTACCACCGTGGCCCCGTACTCGGCCAGGATGAGGTCCTCTTCGGTGAAAGGCAGCTCGAACTTGGCCACCAGCAAGGTGCCCAGCCGCTCGCCGGCGCCGTTGATCGGTACGATGGTCACTTCCTGGGAAGGTAAGAGGCAACTTACTTCGGCATCGAAAACGCAGTGCCCAGGATCTTGTTTCATCGTGGTCGTATCGAGCACCCGAAGCAACCGGTCATTGAAGTCGCCCGGCAGCTTTTCGGCCTTAAGGACGTCGGCCTCCATCACGTCGCACCGATAACCCTCTTTTAGGGCATGGCCCAAGATTTTGCCGCGGCGGCTAACCACATAGACGTTGGCCTGGATAAGCTCGCTTAAGATGTGACAAATCTCGTCAAAGTCGACAGGGTGCCCCGCCGACTTTTGCAACAGGCGATTGAGAGTACGGGTTTTCTCCAGTAGGTTCACCGTTTGAATCCTCCTTTTTCACACTTACAGGATATACCGGCTGAGATCCCGGTTCTTGACGATGTTTTCCAACTGGCGCCGTACGTAACGGGCGTCGATCACCACTTCCTCAGGACCGTTTTCGCCGGCAGTAAAGGAAATGTCCTCTAAGACCTTTTCCAAGATAGTGTGCAGGCGGCGGGCCCCAATGTTCTCGGTCTGCTCATTTACGAGCGTTGCTGTTTTCGCAATTTCCTCTATAGCATCGTCACTGAATTTGACTTTTATACCTTCTGTTTCCAGAAGCGCGGTATATTGTTTGATCAGGGCGTTTTCCGGCTGGGTGAGGATCCTGCGGAAGTCCTCTTCCGTCAGGGGCTTAAGTTCAACGCGCAGAGGAAAACGCCCTTGAAGCTCGGGGATGAGGTCCGATGGCTTGGCCACATGGAAAGCACCGGCGGCGATAAAAAGTATATGGTCCGTTTTTACCGGCCCGTATTTAGTCATTACGGTACAGCCTTCGATAATAGGCAGTATATCCCGCTGGACTCCCTCGCGGGACACATCCGGGCCGACGCCGCCCTCCCGCCCGGCGATCTTGTCGATCTCGTCAATGAAGACGATGCCGGACTGTTCAGCTCGCTCGATGGCCGTCGCTATGACTTCATCCATATCGATAAGCTTCTGGGCTTCTTCCTGGGTGAGGATGCGCCGGGCGTTTTCTACGGTAACGCGCCGTCTCTTGCGCCGCTTCGGAAAGATGTTCCCCAAGACTTCCTGAAGATTGATCCCCATCTCCTCCACACCGGCGCCGGAGAAGATCTCCAACATAGGCGGGGTGTTGTCCTCAACCTCCACCTCTACCAGCTGATCCTCCAACTCGCCTGCCGCCAGTTGCTCTTTTAAGCGAAGGCGCCGGGCCTTCGCCTCCGAAAGGCGGGCGCTGTAGTTCTCCTCCTCCGGGCGCACCTCTTCTTTTACCCCAAACAAGAGACCCAGGGGATTGACCCCGCCTCTAGACCGCTCTGGAAGCGGCGCCAGAAGATCCAGTAGTTTCTCTTCGGCCAGCTCCGCCGCTTTAGCCTGCACCTGGGCCATCCGCTCGGCCTTAACCATGCGGATTGCCGTTTCCACCAGGTCGCGAATCATGGCGTCCACGTCCCGGCCGACATAACCCACCTCGGTAAATTTGGTGGCCTCCACCTTCACTAGAGGGGCGTTCACCAGCTTGGCCAGGCGCCTGGCTATCTCCGTCTTCCCGACACCGGTAGGGCCAATCATGAGGATGTTCTTCGGTATGATCTCATCCCTGAGCTCAGGCGGCAGCTTCGCCCGCCGGTAGCGGTTGCGCAGGGCAATGGCCACCGTGCGCTTAGCTTCCGCCTGTCCGACAATATACTTGTCGAGCTCTTCGACAATGGCGCGGGGACGCAGCTCCTCAATCATGACGCTACAGCTCCTCTACGGTGATCTGGTCGTTGGTGTAGACGCAGATACCCGACGCAATACGCAAGGCCTCCTCAGCGACCTCGCGGGCGCTGAGCTGGGTATGCCTAATGAGGGCCCGGGCCGCCGCCAAAGCGTAGGGCCCCCCTGAGCCCACGGCCGCCACCTCATCGTCCGGCTCGATGACCTCGCCGCTCCCGGAGATGATGAGCAGGCGTTCGCTGTCCGCCACAATGAGGAGGGCCTCCAGCCGCCTTAACATGCGGTCAAGGCGCCATTCCTTGGCCAGCTCCACGGCCGCCCGCTGCAGATTACCATGGTACTCCTCAAGCTTCGTCTCGAACTTCTCAAAAAGGGTCATGGCATCGGCCACCGAGCCGGCAAACCCGGCCACCACACTCCCGCCGTGGAGGCGCCGTACTTTGCGCGCCCCCTGCTTCATGATGGTATTGTTGCCGAAGGTTACCTGCCCGTCGCCGGCCATCGCCACATGACCGCCCCGCCGGACGGCGACGATGGTTGTGCCGTGAAACACGGTTTTCCCCTCCTTCTTCCCTCCCTACGCCCGCGGATGCGCTGCTCGGTATTCGCTGTAAAGACGCCTCCGGGTGACGTGGGTGTAAATTTGGGTGGTAGAGAGGCTGGCGTGGCCGAGCAGCTCCTGCACGCTGCGCAGGTCGGCTCCGTGTTCCAGGAGATGGGTGGCAAAAGTGTGGCGCAGGGTATGGGGGCTCACGTGCAAGTTTAAAGCCGCCGCTTCGGAGTACTTGGCCACCAGTCGCCGCACTTGTCTTACCGTTAGGCGCCGCCCCAGGCGGCTCAAAAAGAGGGCCGGTTCCGGCGCGCCGTTTTTGGCCAGCTCGGGGCGCCCGGCGCTGAGGTAGCGTTTAAGTAAATCCACGGCGCGCCCGCCGAGAAGTACGATCCGCTCGCGCCGCCCTTTGCCCAGCACCCGGGCGCACCCTACAGCCAGGTTGACGTCCTCTAAGTTTAGCGCAACCAGCTCCCCTACTCGGGCACCGGTGGCATAAAGCACCTCGAGCAGGGCCGCGTCCCGTAGCCCCAGCGGAGTCCTGGTGTCTGGGGCCTGAAGCAGCGCTTCTACCTGATCTTCCGACAAAAAGATAGGAAGGGTACGGCCGAGCTTCGGGCTACGGATCTGCTGCGCCTGGTTCTCGCTCTTTCCGGTTGCCTGCTCAAGAAAACGGAAAAAGGAGCGCAGGGCGGCGAGGCGCCGGGCAATGGTGCGGCGGGCGTAGCCCCGCTCGTTCAGATTCGCCAAATAGGCCCGGAGGAAGCCCTGCGGGGGCGAAACAGGGTTCACACCCTGTTCCCGGCAGAAGGCGGCGTAGTCTTGGAGGTCGTCCTGGTAACTGGCTACTGTGTGCTGGGAATACCCCCGATCTTGGGCCAGATACCCCAAGTACTCATCTTGCCAATCATCCCAGTCCACCGGGGCCACCTCCTCATCCTCAGCTTAATGAGGATTCGATACGGCCCTATACTAGCACAAAATGATAATTTAGGCAACACTATAATTCGAAATGTTTCCAATTATTGTCAAACCATGCCAATGACCGCTCGGCCAGCGCCAGGTTGCGTTCGCGGCGACCGCGGATTTTCCGTTCGAGCGGCGGGAAAAGGCCGAAGTTAACGTTCATGGGCTGGAAGTTTCCGAGGCTGGCCGTGGTCACGTAGTGGGCGAGGGCACCGCAGGCAGTTATGGGGGGCAGCACCAAGGGCTCGCGTCCCTGCGCCAGCCGCGCGGCGTTGATGCCGGCCATCAGGCCCGAGGCTGCTGATTCTACGTACCCTTCCACCCCCGTCACCTGCCCGGCAAAGAAAAGCCGCTCATTCGCCTTGAGCTGCCAGGTAGGAGCCAAGACCTTGGGCGAGGCGATGAAGGTGTTGCGGTGCATCACGCCGTAGCGGACAAATTCGGCGTTTTCTAGCCCCGGGATCAGGCCGAAGACGCGCTTTTGTTCGCTCCACTTAAGCTGGGTCTGAAAGCCGACCAGGTTGTACAGCGTCCCTTCCCGATTGTCCTGCCTAAGTTGCACTACGGCGTAGGGCTGTTTGCCCGTGCGCGGGTCGATTAGGCCCACGGGTTTGAGCGGTCCGTAACGCAGCGTTTCCCGCCCCCTAAGGGCCATCTGTTCGATGGGCATGCAGCCCTCAAACACCTTCAGCTCTTCAAATTCCTTAAGCGGATGCCGCTCCGCACGTACCAGCTCTTCCCAAAAACGTTCGTACTCTTCCTTGGTCAAAGGGCAGTTAAGATATGCTTCTTCTCCTTTGCCGTAGCGCGAACCCCAAAAGCAGCGGCTTGTGTCTACCGATTCCAGGGTGACGATTGGCGCAACAGCATCGTAAAAGTACAGTTGCTCGGCACCGGTAAGCTCTCCCAGGCGCGCCGCCAGAGCATCGGAGGTAAGCGGGCCGCTGGCGATGATCACAATCCCTTCGGGGATCTCCGTTACTTCCCGCCGCTCAACGGTAACGTTGGGGTGCTCGGTCAAGGTTCGGGTTATAAAATCGGCAAACCCCTCCCGGTCCACAGCCAGGGCCCCGCCCGCGGGGACGCGGTTCACATCGGCAGCGCGCATGATGAGCGAATCCAAACGCCGCATTTCTTCTTTAAGCAGGCCCACAGCGTTTTCCAGAGAAGCCGCCCTAAGCGAGTTGCTGCAAACCAGCTCGGCAAACTTGTCCGTATGGTGGGCCGGCGTAAACTTCACCGGGCGCATCTCCACCAGGCGCACTTTTAGGCCTCGCTTGGCGAGCTGCCAGGCGGCTTCGCTCCCGGCCAGGCCGGCCCCGACAACCGTTACCTCTTGCGCGTTCATAAGCCCACCTTCTCCTGCCGTTCCTCTTCACCCGGCCCGGCGTTATTCTTCTTGGTGCTTTCGGTGTAGCCGCACTCCTTGTTGCTGCAGGCTAGGTACGGTTCGTGCCGCTTACTTTCTTTGCGGACGAGGAGCGATGCACACCGAGGACACCGCTTGTCCGTCGGCGGGTCCCAGGTGACAAACCGGCACGTGGGGTAGTTTTCGCAGCCGTAAAAGCGCCGCCCCCGCCGCGAGGTCTTCACCAGGATCTCGCCGCCGCAAAGAGGACACTTTACCCCCGTGCCCTCGCGGAGCGGCTTGGTGTTCCGGCAATCGGGAAAGCCGGGGCAGGCCAGGAATTTCCCAAACCGCCCCTCTTTAACCACCATGCGTCGCCCGCAAAGCTCACAGACTTCGTCGCTCACCTCTTCCGCCACGCGCACTTCCTGCATTTTTTCTCTGGCCTGCTTAACCTGGCTGGCGAATCCGGGATAAAACTCGCCCACGACCTGACGCCACTTGGCTTTGCCTTCCTCGATCTGGTCCAATTTATCTTCCATCTCGGCGGTGAACTTTTCGTCGATGATTTCCGGAAAGTATTCCCTGAGGAGGTCGGTAACGAGATAACCGAGCTCGGTAGGCTTAAGTTTTTTCTGCTCCCGCTTCACATAACCGCGCTTAAGTATCGTCTCTACCGTAGGCGCGTACGTGCTCGGCCGGCCGATGCCCTTCTCTTCCAAGGTTTTCACCAAGGAAGCTTCCGTGTACGCCGGCGGCGGCTGGGTAAAGTGCTGCTCGGGCACCGTCTTCACCAGAGTCAATTTTTCTCCCGGTTGAAGAGGCGGTAGGACCAGCTCTTTATCTTCGTCTTCGGTTTCCCGGCTTTCTTCATATACCGCGGTGTATCCGCGGAATTTGATTTGCGAGCCGGTGGCCTTAAGCCTGAGCTCGCCGGCCGCAATGTCGACGGTTATGTGGTCGTAAACGGCCGGGGCCATCTGGCTGGCCACGAAACGCTCCCAAATCAGGGTGTAGAGGCGCAGCTGATCCCTGGTGAGGTACGGGGCCACATCCTGAGGCAGGCGATTCACTTGGGTGGGCCGAATGCCTTCGTGGGCATCCTGGATCTTGCCGCGCGTGGCCGCAAAGGTTCCCGCCCCCTTGTATTCGGGACCGTATGTCCGCTCAATGTACTCCAAAGCTTCTTGCCGCGCTACGGGAGAAATGCGCGTCGAGTCGGTGCGCATGTAAGTAATGAGCCCGACGCGGCCCTCCTTACCCACCTCCAGCCCTTCGTAAAGTTGCTGGGCGAGAGACATGGTTTTCTTCACGGTAAAACCCAGCTTGCGCGCGGCTTCCTGCTGGAGGGTACTGGTAGTAAAGGGCGGATGAGGGTTTTTGCGCCGCTCGCGGCGCGTCACATCCAGCACGATTATTTCCTGTTTTTTCAGCTCAGCCACTAAGGCCTGAGCCGATGCTTCATCTTTGATCTCCAGCTTGTCGGTGCCCCGGGCCACCAGGCGCGCGGGAAACTCTTCTTTCGTCTCCTTCGCCAAGTGCACCGTGACCGTCCAATATTCCTCCGGCTTAAAGGCGTCAATTTCGCGTTGCCGGTCGCAGATGAGCTTCACCGCGACCGACTGCACGCGTCCGGCCGAAAGCCCGCGCTTAACCTTGTCCCAAAGGAGTGGGCTCAGGTTGTACCCCACCAGCCGGTCCAACACCCGGCGCGCCTGCTGGGCGTCCACCCGATTTTGATCGATGGGGCGCGGGTGTTTGAGCGACTCGCGCACTGCCTGCTTCGTGATTTCGTTGAACTCCACGCGGCAGGGCGAAGATGGGTTCAAGCCCAAAAGGTAGGCCAAATGCCAGGCGATGGCCTCGCCTTCCCGGTCCGGGTCGGCCGCCAGGTACACCTTGTCGGCCTTTTTTACGGCTTCGCGGAGTCTCTTCAGGACCTCTCCTTTCCCGCGAATGGTTATATATTTGGGCGTAAAATTATCCTCCACGTCCACACCGAACTGGCTGCGCGGCAGGTCGCGCACATGCCCCATGGAAGCTTCCACGGAGTAGCCTTTTCCCAGGAACTTCTCGATAGTCTTCGCCTTTGCCGGCGACTCAACTATTAGAACACAGTTGCCCATCCTGACACCCCCACCGCCTTAAGGACGGAGTTTGTCCGATGTTTGTTCCGTTCCTACGCTTCATTTTCTTTTAATACAGCCGGCAAAACATCTTCCCAGGTAATTGCCGCACCAGGCCTTTAAGCTCCAGCATCATTAGTATGGCAGTGACTTCCTGCACTGTCAACCCAGAAAGGCGCACCAACTCATCAATGTGCAGGGCGCGCTCCGAAAAGAAAGAATACACCTTCTCTTCCTGGGAAGTCAAGTCAGGCCTAGTGGCCTCCTCCGCCCCCGGGGAAGGCACACCCAGGGCGGCTAGGACGTCGGCCGCCTCCTGAAGGAGCTTGGCCCCTTGTTTGATGAGGTTGTTCGTCCCCCAGCTCAGAGGACTGGTGATCGGCCCGGGCACGGCCAACACCTCGCGCCCTTGTTCTAAGGCGCAGTCGGCGGTGATGAGCGAACCGCTGGTCCGCGCTGCCTCTACCACGACCACGGCGCGGCTCAGTCCGCTGATTACCCGGTTGCGCAGCGGAAAGTGCCCGGGCTCGGGCCGAGCTCCCAGGGGAAACTCGCTGATGACGGCTCCGTTTTCGGCAATCTCGGCGTAGAGCCGGGCGTTTTCGGGCGGGTAGATGACATCCAAGCCGGAGCCCAGGACGGCCAACGTGCGCCCCCCGCCCGCCAAAGCTCCGCGGTGGGCGCAGCTGTCAATGCCCCGGGCCAAACCGCTCACGACAGTTACTCCTGCTCGGGCCAGCTCGCGGGCCAGGCGCGTGGCCGCCTCCCTCCCGTAAGGAGTGGCGCGCCGGGAACCAACGACGGCGACCGCCAAAGCATCTTCTGCCTTAAGCTCTCCCCGGTAGTATAAAACGGGCGGCGGGTCGAATATGGTCTTGAGGTTCTCAGGATAATCAGCATCGAGCAGCGTAACGTACTTAGCCTTGGCCCGAGCCAGGCGCTCCAAAGTCGCCTCGAGGTTAAAAGTCTGCCGCGTCCGAAGCAAAGCCTGCAGGCGCCTCGCCCCAAGCGGTGCAGCCCGCTCGCGCACCTCCGTCTCGGAGGCAGACCAAAAATGTTCCAAACGGCCAAAAAAGTCGAGGAGCTGATAAAAAGAGCGGGGACCGATGCCCGGTGTCCCAGAAACGGCCAGCCACAGGTCGCGTTCGCTTAACTTCATCGTCGCCTTCCCCTCCCCCGTAATACCTGAAGGGGTACTTAGCCACTCGCCTTGCCGATTCCTTCCGGCCGCCGGTCCTCATTGGTGTAGAAGCTCCCGAAGCGCCATGCGCAAAGCCGTACCCGTACCCAGTGCCGGAGCAAATAAATCGCCGTGCTCTGCCACGCGCCGTCCGATAGTTTTCAGCGTGAACCCCGTAGCGAGCGCAGGCACTTCCTCCCATAAGAGCGGGGCGGAGACGGGTGCGCCCGGCAGGGGGCGGAGGCTGTACGGAGCGCAGATGGTCTGGCCGCGGATGTTCTGTAACCAATCGATGTACACCTTTCCCTGCCGGGCACGTACCCGGCGCTCCACCGTGACGAGCTCCGGCAGCCGCCGGGCTACTGCCCGCGCTACGGCGCCGCAAAATTCTCTGACCTCCTCGTACGTCTCCCGGCGGGCCAAGGGAACATAAAGGTGCAGCCCCGTCGCCCCGGATGTCTTAGGAAAAACCTTAAGGCCGAGGTCGCTGAGAAGGCGCCCGAGCACCAGGGCCACTTCGCGCACCTCAGCCAGGCCGCTGGGCGGGTCCGGGTCCAGGTCAAACACCGCGAAGTCGGGGTAGTCCGGCTTGTCATACCGGGAAAGCCAGGGATGAAGCTCGATGGCCCCCTGGTTGACCAACCATACCAGCGTGGGCAGGTCCTGGCAGAGGACGAACTTGACGAGGCGCTTCCCGTTTTCTACAGGGAGCGGGCAGCTTTGAATCCAAGGCGGTGCGTACTCGGGCAGGTTTTTCTGGTAAAAAAACTTCCCCTGGATCCCATTCGGGTAGCGGGTAACCACCAACGGGCGGTCTTTCAGGTGGGGGCCGAGATAGGGATATATGTCTACATAGTAGGCCAGAACGTCGGCTTTCGTGTAACCTTCGGCGGGCCAAAAGACCTTATCCAGGTTGGTAAGTACGAGCTCACGCCCCTCAATGCGCACGCGTTTCTCCACCCGCCGCATCACCTTTCCTCCTTTTTCAGGTGGCGCCCTCTAAGCGGCACTTTTCCGGCTTGGCGCGGGCAAAGCCGGCGATGCTCGGTGCCCTGAGCTTAAGGTCCTCCGTCCATTCGCTGTACTCGACCCAAACCGGGAGCACAGGCCTCACCCACCGGTAGTCTCGCCCGCGCGGGCAGGCGGCAAAGGGGCAAATTGGCGAGGCCAGGTCTTCAAGCACCGGGGCCAGCCGGTCCCATTCGTGGGCCGTCAGCCCTGTGCCGACCCGTCCGAGGTAAACGAGTTTATCTCCATGCCACGCCCCAACCAAAAGAGACTTAAGGCGCTTTCCTTCGGCGCTGTAACCGCCCACCAGGCACAGTTGGCGGCGGCGTACCTTGACTTTAAGCCAGTCCCGCGACTTTCCCGGCACGTAAAGGCTATTTCGGCGTTTGGCCACTATGCCTTCCAGCCCCTTAGCCTGAACCGCCCGGAAAAGCGCCGTGCCGGAAGGAAAATTTTCGACGAGCGCCAGGGTTTCAGCCGCAGGCCTAAGCACCTCTTGCAGCCGTTCCTGCCTCTCCGCAAGCGGCCGGCCGAGAAGGGGTTCGCCCTCCAAGTAAAGGATATCGAACACCAGGTAGACGACTGGCACACGGCGGGCCATCTCGCGGGCGCGGCTGGGTGACGTAACCTGTTCCCGTCGCAGGATGAGGGGAAAAGAAGGCTTACCTTCCTTAAAGGCTACCGCCTCGCCGTCCAACACCACCCCGTCGCGCCCGAGTAGGTCGGGGAGGGCGTCCAACTCAGGGTAGAAACCGTCGCGCCGACGGAGGCGGCGATTTTGAAGGCGCAGCTCGCCGTTCTCAATAAAGCTTAGGAGGCGGATGCCGTCCCACTTTACCTGGAAGAAAAACTCAGGGTCGTCAAAAGGAGTGCGTACCAGGGTAGGTTCCATAGGCACAATGGTTTCCGGCAGCATCAGACCGCCGTCCTCGCCCGGGTCCTTTTGGTTTTGGGTTTGCGTTCTTTACGCGCCTCGCTCAGGCTCGCCCGGAGTGCCTCCATGAGGTCCACCACCTCGGTGCGCGGCCCCGGCTCAACTTCCTTGAGTTCGTTACCGGCAATCTTGGCCTGAATAAGCTCGGAGAGGGCCGCGCGATATTCGCTGGTATACTTTTCCGGGGTAAATTTGGTGGTAAGCTCTTCCACCAACCGGACGGCCAACTCGAGTTCCTTGTCGCTTATCTCCACCGTCTCGGCCCCCAGATTCAAACTCTGCGGAGAACGGAGTTCGTTGGCGTAAAACATGGTCGAGAGCACGAGCGCCCCTTCCCGCGTTCTAACGGCGGCCAGGGATTCTTTGGACCTGAGCGTCACCTTGGCGATGGCGACGCGGTCGGTTTTCTCCATGGCCTTGAGAAGTAGCTGGTAGGCCTTAGCTCCCCCTTCCGCCGGCTCGAGGAAGTAGGTGCGCTCGAAAAGGGCCGGGTCTACCTCTTTCAGGGCCACAAAGTCCAAAATGTCAATGGTCTTGGTGGTGTGTAAAGGTAAGCGCTGGAAGTCCTCCTCGTTAAGCACGACGAACCGCCCTTTTTCGTACTCGTAGCCCCAAACAATTTCGTCGCCGGCCACCTCGCGCCGACAGGTGGGACAGCGCTTTTCGTATTCGATGGGGGTCAGGCATTCTTTGTGCAGGTAGCGGAACTTAATGTCCTGCTTTTCCGTCGCCGCGTAAAGGCGCACCGGGATGTTCACCAAGCCAAAGCTCACCGAGCCGCGCCATAAAGAGCGCATGGCCTTCCCTCCTCGCTTTTAGCATAACTTTGCGGCCCAGGCTTCATACAGCCATTTTCGGCAGGAAAAGCTTCCCCCCGAAGCGAATATTCGCCGGGGGAAGGAGGTTTTTTCCTTGCTCGCGCAGGTAAACGCAGCTGCCCTCCACGGCCTGACCGGAATACCGGTCGCCGTGGAAGTGGATATTAGCGGAGGGCTGCCTCAGTTTACAATCGTCGGTCTCCCCGACGCCGCATTGCGCGAAGCGCGGGAGAGGGTTCGTTCGGCCGTAAAACACGCCGGCTTTGAGTTTCCCGAGGGAAGGATAACCGTGAACTTGGCTCCTGCCGACTTGCCTAAAGAAGGGCCGGCCTTCGATTTGGCGCTGGCGGTAGGTATCCTGGCGGCGTCCGGTACGGCAACGCTCGGGGATTGGCAAGAGGCGGTGTTTTTAGGGGAGCTTTCCCTCGATGGATCGCTCAGGCGCGTCGACGGAGTTCTCCCCCTGGTTTCTTCCCTCCGCGGCCACGGCTTTAGGCGCTTTATCGTCCCCCCGGCCAACGCCGCCGAAGCCGCCTGGGTCGAAGGGGTAGAGGTCTACCCCCTGGCCTCCCTGGCCCAGGTCGTGGAGCTCCTGCGCGGCGAGCGCGAAGCCCTGCCCGTTCCCACGGCGCGGTTTGATCCAGGACGAGGCCAGCCCTACCCCGACTTTGCCGAAGTACGCGGCCAGGAACATGCCAAGCGGGCTCTAGAGATCGCCGCCGCCGGCGGCCATAATGTTTACCTCATCGGCCCGCCAGGTTCCGGCAAGACCATGTTGGCCCGGCGCCTTCCCGGTATTCTTCCCACCCTTACCTTCGAGGAAGCACTAGAGCTCAGCCAGATTTACAGCGCGGCCGGCCTGCTCAGCGATGCCCAGTCGCTCATCACCCAGCGGCCGTTCCGCGCTCCCCACCATACGATCTCTGCCGCCGGGCTCGTAGGCGGCGGCCGCCTGCCGCGCCCAGGCGAGATTACCCTGGCCCATCTGGGCGTGCTCTTCCTCGACGAATTTCCCGAGTTCTCCCGCTCGATATTAGAAGCCCTGCGCCAGCCGTTGGAAGACGGCGTAGTCACCATCTCCCGCGCCCAGGCCAGCTACACCTACCCTGCCCGGCCACTCATTGTGGCCGCCAGCAATCCCTGTCCCTGCGGCTGGTACGGCGATCCGACCCGCGAATGTACCTGCACCCCCTATGCCATTCAGCGCTACCGGGCACGGGTCTCGGGGCCCATCCTCGACCGGCTGGACCTCCACGTAGAAGTTCCGCGCGTTCCTTACGAAGACCTGGCCGCTTCCGACGCCGCCGCCGAATCCTCCGCCGCCATCCGCGCTCGGGTGGAAGCGGCCAGAAACATTCAGCGCGAGCGCTTCCGCGGTACGCCTACGCGCACCAACGCCGACATGACCCCGGCCGAGCTTACGCGTTTCTGCCGGCTGGATAAAGAAGGCCAGGCGCTGCTTCGGGCCGCCTATAACCGCCTCGGCCTTTCCGCCCGGGCCCATGCCCGTATACTGAAAGTGGCCCGGACCATAGCCGACCTTGCAGCCTCCGAGCGCATTGAAGCCGCCCACGTCGCCGAGGCCCTCCAGTACCGCGCCCTGGACCGGCCGCTCGAAGCTTAAGAATCGCTTCGGCAACGCGTAGCAAAATCTTAAATCGGTAGTTTCCTTAATGTAATAAGAGGCGTTTCCTGGCTAATGCCGGCTCCCAAATACTCTTTCGTCCCTCAACGTTCGTTGGAGGTGAGTTCCTATGCGGCTAGGTGTGGCCCAAATGTACATAGCGGACAGCATCGAGGAGAACACGTCCACAATTCTCCAGCTGACGGAGGAAGCCAGCCGGCGCGGCATTACCCTCCTGGCCTTCCCGGAAATGAGCCTTACCGGCTATAATCCCGAGGTGCTGGGAAGTTCCAGTTTTAAGGAAGATTTGGACCGCGCCATGGCCGAACTCCGGGACAAGGCTAAGGAGTGCAACATGGGCCTCATCGTCGGCAGGGCCGATCTGGCGGGCGAACTTTTGTTTAACGCCGCCACCGCCATCTTACCCGACGGAAGGGAAGTGACGTATCATAAGATTCACCTCACTTCGGCAGAGGAAAGGTATTTCGCCGCCGGCAAAGCCCCTGCCGTGTTCGAGTTCCAGGGGCGCAAGTTCGGCGTCATCATCTGCCGCGATCAGAACTTCCCGGAGCTCGCCCGCGACATTGCTTCCCAAAAGGTCAGTGCGCTATTTATCCTGTCGGCGCATTATTATCCACCCCGGGAAGCGCGGTGGAAAATAGAGAAAAATCGCGCCCTCCCCATAGCCAGAGCGGTGGAAAACCATTTCCACGTCCTTTTGGCCAACGCGGTAGGCAGCCATATCGGCCTCATCAGCCTAGGAAACAGCTTAATTGCCGATCCGGAAGGCGCGCTGGTGGCCCTGGCGGACGAAGCATCAGAGACCATTCTGACCTGCGATCTGCCGTGAGCCCAATGTCCTCCGGCAACCAGTAGCGCGGTGAAAAAACAAGCGACGCTACGGGCTGCCGCGAGGGCTGGTGAAAGCCGTAGCCGCGGTGGAATCCGGGTTTAATCCCGCAGCAGTATCTGCGGCCGGTGCCCTGGGGCTAATGCAGCTTATGCCGGCTACGGCCAAGAGCTTAGGTGTCTCCAACCTGCTGGACCCGGTTCAAAGCGAGGAGGGGGCAGCCCGCTACTTGCGACATCTTCTGGATCAGTTTCACGGGAACTTGACCCTGGCCCTAGCGGCTTATAATGCCGGCCCCGGGGCGGTATCTCGCTTCGGCGGGGTACCTCCGTACGCAGAAACCAGGGCCTATGTAAGCCGGGTGCTCAAGTACATGCATGAAGGCGGCGAAGAAAGCGTGGGCCAGAGCGGCCCGGACAGCACTCCTGCTGATGTCCGGCGGGACACACCCGAAGAAACTACGGCGCCAATTTATCCCCGGAACCAAGATGAAAGCGCCGGCAGTGCTGAGGCCATCCTCGCTGCTTTGATTCGCTTTTATGCCGAAAACGCCCTCCGAAGAGCCGCCCTGGAGATCGGCCGGGATTAGGCAACAAAAAACGGCCCTTCGGCCGTACGAGTTGGTTCTGTACCGCAAACTACCTTAGAGAAAATCTGCACACATATACGTCAGAGTCTACTGGCTCCTGGATTTTAGGGCACGCTCGACATCTCAGGTTCGGCGGGAGGTTTGACCTCCCCTTCTCTATTTAGCCGGCGGTACACCGGGCGCAAACGGCGGTACACGACCCGGTACTCGCGCAGCAGGTGCGCGTACGTCTCCCCCATGCCGCCCTGCGGTTCAAAGCTTTGAACGATCCTCGGAAGCTTTTTGAGCGACGCAAAGTTCGGATATCGCCCTAAACCTACAGCCGCCGTTAAAGCCGCACCCACGGCGCTGACCTCTTGCGGATCCGCTAGAACATCAACTGGTCTGCCGGTGACGTTGGCCAAGATCTGCATCCAGGCTGAACTCAGCGCCCCTCCTCCGGCTACCCTCAGCCTTGGAAGGAAAAACCCAAATGCCCGTTCTACAGATTCCAACGTCCAGGCCAGGTTGTATGCCACCCCTTCCAGGATGGCTCTCGCGAGATCCGGCCGGGAATGTTGCGCGCTCAGGTTCAGAAACGCGCCGCGGACAAAAGTATCAGTAAAGGGAACCCTTTCCCCAAATATCCACGGGGTGAAAAGGAGTCCCTTGGCGCCGGCGGGAGATTTTCCCACGTCCTCGTCAAACAGGGAATAGAGATCGTCAGAAGAGTGCACGCCCGGTAAATCCCGGTAAAACTGTTCAGTAAACCATCGCACGCAGCCGCCAGCGTTCTCCATCTGGGCATGTAGGAAGTTCTTTTCCGGGTCGGCAGCCTGAATGACTACTGCCCCGTACCTGCCGGTAAACGTCCGGTTTGTGGTGAAAGATACCCAGGCCGATGTACCGAGGTATACGTGACCGTCGCCGTCCTCTACGGCACCGGCCCCTACGGCAGCTGCGGGCGCATCGCCGGCTCCCGCCACCACCGGCGTCCCTTCCAGTAGCCCGCATTCCGACGCCGCAACCCGCCCTAGCTTCCCCACGATGTCCGTGGACCTCACCAGCGGAGGCAGTTTCTTGGGATCGAGGCCCACGTACGACATGATCCCCGTAAGCCACGTCTTCCTTTTTAGGTCCAGGCCGAATACCGCAGCACCGCTGAGCTCCATTGCCATCTGCCCGGTCGTTCGGTATAAGAGGTAGCCCCCCACATCGAGGAAGCAGACCATTTTGGCGTAGGTCTCTGGCTCCCTTCGCTTGAGCCAGAGGAGCTTGGGTATGCCGTCTTTACCGGACAGCGGCGTGCCGGCAATGGCGGCAAATATCACCGGGCCTCCAAAGCGCTTCATCGCACGGCGCGCTTCTACCTCTGCGCGGTTGTCCATCCAAATAATCGCCCGACGGAGGGGCTCCCCGGAGGACCCCATCGGCACAATGCCGAGCTGCTGAGTGCTAAAAGTGACACACAGGATCGCGGCAGGAGAAATACCCGTGCGTTCGATCAACATCCTGGTCCCCTTCGAAACGGCAACCCACCAGTCCTGCGGGTCTTGTTCGGCCCATCCGGGTGCCGGGTAGTAGGTGGCATAGGGGACAAAGACTTTGCTTTCCGCCCTCCCGTCCGGCCTCACCAGCACAGATTTGCACCCACCGGTACCCACATCATGGGCTAATATATATTCTTTCATGTGCGTCCCCCGGGAGGAAAAGTTATTTGCCCTTCTGCGCCCTAGCCATTTCCACTGCCTCCATGAGGCTGAACACCCGGAAGACCCGGCCCTCTTCGGTCATCTTCTCGATGGTCACCGGCAGTCCCGCCATCTTTTCCGGCGCCAGGACCTCGCGGGCCAAAGCAAATACGTCCAGAGGATCTACACACGCTTCTGGAGGCAGCGCCCCGGTACCGCGGAGCTTTCCGCGCTGCATGAGGATGGCTCCCATGGCTGCAGGTATACCTGTAGCATCGCCCATCCCGCGCCCACGCGAGCTCAGATTAATTGCATACGTAATTTTCTCTCCCTCTTGCGTTCCGCTGACAACCAGCCTCAAACAGCCCACCGGCTCTTTGAGTCCCGCTTCATCCAGCAACCTGCGCCTTTGTTTGAGCACGTAGGAAATAGTGAATTCCCGGGGTGAAACCGGCGTGCCGTTTACGTCGATCGGTTCATTCTCAACGATCCCCAGCTTAACCATGGTCTTGATAAGCTCGGCGTAAGCCTGGGGTAAAACAGTCCCCAAATTGGTTACCCTCTTTACCCCTTTTACATACTTGGGGAGCGTTATAGTTTCAGGGTGCGGATACGGGTAAACGGCGCACTTTCCCACCTCCGGGAGGAAAACCTCTCCCTCGAGCGCTCGCCCGCTACATGCCTTACGCCAAAACGCGCGGGCGCCGCACCGGCTCTCCCAACGGCGGGCTGCACGAGGCCAAAAAAAATGGCCCGGGCGAACCGGGCGGAGAAATAATGTATGTGAAGAAGGGGGTATAGGATAGCTTGGTTATAAGGTAGCAGACCCATGTTAAGAGCGGATGACAAAACGATTGCGCTTCGTTTAAAAGCCATGTCCGATTAAGGGCCATGACGCCGGAAAACTCACCGCAGGTCCCGTTAAAAGGCTCCCCTGATTAGGTCCATCCGGGCTTTCCCGTCGGGGCCGATTGTTATGCCCAGCACGTCGAAGCGGCAGGGGCGGTCGGCGCCGCCGTGCGTGAGAAAGTAATACTCGGCGAGCCTTCTTAGGCGCGCCTGTTTGGCCGGCGTAACTGCCTCCTGAGGAAGGCCGAAGCGCCGGCTCCGGCGGGTTTTTACCTCGATAAAAACAAGCGTCCCCCCTTCCTCGGCAATAACGTCGATTTCCCCCAACCGGCAGCGGAAGTTGCGCTCCCGGATGCGGTACCCGCGTGTGGCAAGGTAGGCCACCGCCATCTTTTCCCCCTCGGCTCCTAAAACCTTATGGTTCATGGAGCTTAACCTCCCCGCCGGCGCGCACGGGCCGGAAGCTCAGGCGGTGAAGGGGACATGGCCCAAGCCGCTTTAGCGCCATAATGTGTTCGCGGGTGGCATAGCCTTTATGCCGGGCAAAGCCGTACCCCGGGTACACTTTCTCCCAGGCCGCCATGATTCGGTCCCGTCGAACTTTGGCGACGATGGAAGCGGCGGCAATGCTCGCGCTCAACGTGTCGCCTTTGATGATGCTTTCCTGCGGAATTTCAATTTCTTCAAGAGAAAGGGCGTCGATGATCAGGTAGTCCGGCCGCACGGGGAGGTTTCGGACCGCCAGCAGCATGGCCCGTTTCGTCGCCCGAAGAATGTTGTATCTTTCTATGTAGTAAACATCGGCAATCCCTACGCCGACGGCAACCGCCTGCCCGACAATAAGGGGGTAAAGCTCCTCTCGCTCCCGGGGGGTAAGCTGTTTAGAATCGTTAAGGTTCGGCAGGTGGACGCCCGGCGGCAAGATCACCGCTGCGGCTACCACCGGTCCGGCTAAAGGGCCGCGTCCCGCTTCATCGATTCCGGCTACATAGGAGTATCCGGCCGCCCACAGCCGCCTTTCCCAGTTCCATAGCGCGCGAGCGTGATCCTTCTTCACTCCTTAGCCCCCTTCTCATCCGGCACCTCGAGCGTGATCCGCCCGAGCTTCCCTTCCTGGAATTCATGCAGAAGGACGGCCGCCGCACGCTCCAGGTCAGGCCGCCCTCCCGGAAGGTAAAGCCCGCGCCGCCTGGCCACACAGCCGATTACTTCCAGCGGTTCGCGGGTAGACGCGGCATACGTCTCGACCAGGCTCTCCGGTTTAAACTTAAGAATCTTCTCCACCAGCCACAGAGCCACCTCCTCGACCGGCAACACCTCCGGTCGGATGGCCCCCACGGCCGCCAGCTTGAAACCAACCTCCTCCGTAACCAGCTTTGGCGGTAGGAGCCCCGGGGTGTCAAGGAGTTCCAACTCCGCCGACACGCGCAGCCACTGCTGGCCGCGCGTAACACCCGGCCGCGCCCCCACCTTGGCACTACGCCGCCCCACCAGGCGGTTGATCACCGCCGATTTCCCCACATTAGGAATACCGGCCACCAAGACGCGGACGGCACCGCTGCGCCGCCAACCAGCCTGCGCTCCAAGCTTCCTTATGTACTTTAAAAGTTTTTCCCGCCCGTCGCTACGGGCAGAAAAATCAAGCACAACAAGGCCTTGCTCTCCCAGTGCCTTCAGCCAGGCCTGGGTGTGGACCGGGTCCGCCAGGTCGGATTTGTTGAGCAGCAAAAGGTGCTTCTTGTCCTTGAGCAACGCGGTCAGGTCCGGATTGCGGCTTGCCGCGGGAACTCTGGCATCAGCCACTTCCAATACCAGGTCGACGAGCGGCAGGCGTTGGGCGAGCTGCCGCTTCGCCTTGGCCATGTGCCCTGGAAACCATTGGATGGGCAAGCGCTCACCTCCCGGTTTGGCCCACCAGCCCTAAGCGATTCAGGGGCCAATAGCGGAGGACAGCCTTGCCGATGACGCTCTTTAACGGCACAAGGCCGACCTCCGGGTACCGGCTGTCTTGGCTATTATTGCGGTTGTCCCCTAAAACGAAAATCCGCCCCTGAGGAATGCGCACCGGGCCGAACTGGCCGTAGGTGGGTTCACTCAGATATGGCTCATCCTGCGCCTTCCCGTCCACCCAGACCTTTCCGTCCCGTATTTCTACCGTCTGGCCGGCCACCGCTATGACCCGCTTGATGTAGTCATCGCGCGGGCGGGCTGCAGGGTGGAAGACGACGATGTCACCCGGTTTGGGTTCGGTAAAACGATAGATGAACTTGTTGATCAGTAGGCGCTCGCCACTGCGCAGGGTCGGCTCCATGGAGGGGCCGGTAACGATAAAAGACTGGACCACAAAAGTAATAATAAACAGGGCCAAGGCAAAAGCCAGAAGTATGCTCTGGACGTACTCCCACAGTACCTTTCGCACTTTCTCCATGCGTTACCCCTCCCAAACCCTGTGCGGGCTCTGCCCGGTCTCGCTTAGGCCTCAGGCACTAAATGCCCGACTCGCTATAATAAAGCAGGGACTTTTTCAGTCCCTCGCTTGGTTACGTTTTTCCTTAATCCTGGCCGCTTTACCCTGTAGGTCTCTCAGGTAGTACAGCTTGGCCCGGCGTACTTCGCCCTTACGCACCACTTCAATCTTTTCGATGCGCCGGGAATGGACGGGGAAAATCCTTTCCACTCCGACCCCGTAGGAAATCCGCCGCACAGTGAAGGTTTCCTGCGAGCCCTTACCCCGGCGTCCGATAACCGTTCCTTCAAAAACCTGGATGCGCTCGCGGTTGCCCTCGACCACCTTCACGTGCACGCGCACGGTGTCGCCGGGGGCAAAATCCGGTATGTCCGTCCGCATCTCGCCCTGCTCGACCGACTGCAGAAGATCCACGTTCGCGCCTCCTTTCCCGTACGTTTGTTGTTTTCGTTCTTTTCGCCGCGCAGCCCTTCCGGCGTGTGCCTTCGCTACTTTTCGCTTCGGCAGAGAACAAGGCTTATTATATCACGATCTCTAGCTTAACACAACTATTCGCCCTCTCGCTCGCGTTCCCGCTCAATCTCGGCCAAAAGCCGTAAGTCCTCCTCGCTAAGCCGGGCCGTTCGGAGGAGGTCCGGGCGACGTTCGAGCGTGCGCGCCAAAGCCTCGCGCCGGCGCCAAAGGCGAATCTCTTCGTGGTTGCCCGAGAGGAGCACCGGAGGAACCCACCGCCCCTCCCAGACCTCCGGCCGCGTATACTGGGGGTACTCCAGGAGGCCGGTGCTGAAGGAGTCTTCTGCCGCCCCTTCTTCCGCACCTAGGGCCCCAGGTAGGAGGCGAACCACCGCGTCGGCAATTAGGAGGGCCGGGATTTCGCCACCGGTGAGCACGAAATCCCCTACTGAAATCTCGTCCGTCACCAGCGCCTCCCGCACGCGTTCGTCAACGCCCTCGTAGTGGCCACAGATTATAATGATGTGATCCTCCCGCGAGAGCTCCCAAGCCAGATCCTGGTTAAACAGCCGTCCCTGCGGGCTGGTAAGTATTACCCGGGCCTTCCCTTCCCGGTCAAGCGAGCGCACTGCGCGGGCAATGGGCTCCACCTGGAGCACCATGCCGCCCCCGCCGCCGAAGGGGTAGTCATCCACCGCCCGATGTTTATCCGTACTGAAGTCCCGGATGTTAACCACTCTGAGTTCAACCAAGCCTTTTTCCCGTGCCCGTTTGATGATGCTTTCATCGAACGGCCCTTCAAACATGCGGGGAAAGAGGGTAAGGATGTCGAGGCGCATATCCTCCCTCCTTTAGCGTAGTCCAGGGATCAGGTATACCTTGAGGTACTTCTCCTCCAGGTTGATCTCCTTGACCACCTCGCGCGTGGCCGGCAGTAGGACCTCCTGCCCGGCGTCATTTCTGACCACATAGACGTCGTTGCTGGGAAGGTCGATGATCTCGCTGACCTTACCCAGGTATTCGCCCTCGGTCGTGTACACGGGCAGGCCGACGAGTTGAAAGTAGTAGTAATGGCCAGGTGGAAGCTCCACCACATCGTCTTTGGTCACGGCCACTTCCCATCTACTCAGCGCCTTTGCCGCTTCCCGGGTATCGATACCTTCGAGTTTGATGATGGCCTTAGGTCCCGCGAGGCGTGCCCGCGTTACCGCGTACGGTCCGCGCACTTCCTCCCCCGAGACCAGGTAGACCCGTTTTAAGCGCCGGACACGCTCGGGAAAATCCGTAAGGAGGGCTAGGTTCATCTCGCCCCGCACGCCGTGCGCCGAGGTCACCTGACCGATGGTAACCAGCTCATCCCTATTCATGGCGCAATTCTACGACCTTGCCATTGGCTGTCACGATCTCTGCCCCCAACAGGCGGGCGATGCTGTCGCCGGTTTTTATCTCTACCCAGCCTTCTAGCATCCCCTGGACTACCTCGCTCCCGATCTCCCAATTTTTTACTTCTTCCATTTTCTGCCGCAGGCGCCCGCGCATTTCTAAGCGCTTCTCCTTTTCCTGCTCAATCTGTTGCTTGGCGGCCAGCACCTGCTGGTGCCCCTGCTTCTCGGCTTCCAGGAGCAACCGTTTCCCCTGAAATTCTATCTGCTGCAGTTCCAACTCCAACCTCTGCAGGGTGTTAGCGAGATCGCGGAGCATTTCCTGTTGGAACTCGGGGGTAACTACCGCCTTCAATGTGATCGTCCGCTTAACCAGCATCTATCGCACCCCCCACCTGCTCCGCCTGCGCCTTCGGCTTTCGAGCAGAACTTTTTTGCCTCCTCAGGAGTGCTCGACAATCTCCACCGTCACCCGTCGGCCGTCCCGGGCAGCGGCAGCTCGCATTACCGTGCGGATGGCTTTGGCAACGCGCCCCTGCTTGCCGATTACTTTGCCCATGTCTTCGGGGCCTACCTTGAGCTCCAGGATCAGCGAAGTTTCTCCCTGTACCTCATTCACGGCCACAGCATCGGGGTTGCTTACCAATGCCTTCGCCACAACCTCTAGAAGTTCCCGCACCTGGTCTCGCCCCCCTTAGCCCTGGGTAACCTCCTGGCCCTTCGCCTTCTTTTCGGTAAATTTTTCCCAAATCCCAACCTTCTTCAAGAGCTTAAGTGCCGTCTCGGAAGGCTGGGCCCCACGGGACAGCCAGGTTAGGGCCTTCTCTTCGTCTACTTCGATCACCGCCGGCTCTCTAGTGGGGTTGTAGTAACCGATGCTCTCCACAAACCGCCCGTCGCGCGGCATGCGCGAGTCCGCCACTACCAAGCGGTAAAACGGAGCCTTTTTGGCGCCCATGCGGCGCAGCCGAATCCTAACTGCCATATTTTCACCTCCTTTCGTTGAGCCGCTTGCCGCTAGCGGGTAAAGGGCCCGAAGGCGAAAGGAGCCTTTCCGGGTTTACCCGCGCGGCCGAGCTGTTTGAGGAGCTTCTTCATATCGGTAAACTGTTTCAGCAGCCGGTTCACGTCCTGAACCGTGGTGCCGCTTCCTCTGGCGATACGCCGTTTGCGGCTGGCGTCAATGATCTCCGGATGGGCCCGCTCCTCCGGCGTCATGGAGTTGATGATGGCTTCCACACGCACCAGTTCCTTTTCATCCACTTCCATGGCCGAAAGTTTCTTCATCTGGGACCAGCCAGGTAGGTAGCTCAGGAGCTGGTCGAGAGGGCCGAGTTTGCGCACTTCCCTAAGCTGTGTACGAAAATCTTCCAGGGTAAACTCCTCACGCCTCAGCTTCTGTTCCAGTTTCCGCGCCGTTTCCGCGTTCAGCGTCTCCTGAGCCTTTTCGATGAGGCTAAGTACATCGCCCATGCCCAGGATGCGCGCCGCCAGGCGGTCCGGGTGGAATACCTCCAGCGCTTCGATCCCCTCGCCTGTGCCGATGAACTTGATCGGTACCCCCGTCACCGCCCGCACGGACAAGGCCGCCCCGCCCCGTGCATCGCCGTCCAGTTTCGTCAGGATAACCCCATCCAGGCCAATTTGCTGGTGGAAGGCGCTGGCTGCCGTTACGGCATCTTGACCGGTCATGGCGTCGACCACCAGGATGGTTTCCTGCGGGCGGACCTCTGCCTTAATCCGCGCGAGCTCGCCCATCATCTCGTCGTCGATGTGCAGACGCCCGGCCGTGTCTATAACCACGGTGTCGAAGCCTTCGCGGCGCGCCTTTTCCACCGCCGCCCGCGCAATAAGCACCGGGTTTAGCTCCCCCTGGCTGAAAACAGGGATTTTCAGTTTCGCCCCTAAAACCTCGAGCTGCTTGATCGCCGCCGGCCGGTATATGTCCGCCGCCACCAAGAGCGGCCGCCGTCCCTGCTTAGCGAGAAAGTTGGCCAGCTTGGCCGCCGTAGTGGTCTTTCCGGCGCCCTGCAGACCCACAAGAATGAAGACGGTGGGCGGTTCGGAGGCAAATGTCAGGCGGCTGGTACCACCGCCAAGAAGGGCGGTCAGCTGCTCGTGGACAACCTTCACCACCTGCTGGGCCGGCGTGAGGCTGGACAAAACTTCTTGCCCCACTGCAGCCTGACGGACCTTTTCTATGAAATCCTTAACCACCTTAAAATTGACATCGGCTTCCAGAAGGGCCAGCCGCACCTCGCGCAGGGCCTCTTTGACGTCGCCTTCCGTGAGCCGTCCCCGGCCGCCGAGCTTGCGCAGCGCACCTTGAATCTTTTCGGCTAGATTTTCCAGCACTCTAATCACCCTCTCGGCCCATGGCCTCCACTAGGGCCGTGATCTCTTTCACCGTTTCTTCCTGTGCCGGAGTCAGTCCCTCTGCCTTTAACCGTTCCAGGAGCTCCAGAAGGCGCCCGCGCAGTGCCTCCCGCCGCTGGTAAGCCTTGAGCAGCCCAAGCTTGGCCTCAAAGGCCTCTAAGGCCATTTCTGAGCGGTGCAGGATGTCGTGCACCGCCTGGCGGCTGACCCTGAACTCGGCCGCAATCTCCCCCAGAGAGAGGTCCTCGCCGAAGTAAAGCTCCACGAAGCGCCGCTGGCGTTCGGTAAGGAGGGGGCCGTAGAAGTCGTAAAGGAGACCGGTGCGCACGCGAGCATCCATTTTCTCCGCCCCTGTTAAGCACTTCTACTTTACACCCACAGCTCACATTCTAAGGAAAGGCCGGGCTTCTGTCAAGCCTGTTCATCGCGGCCCTCCCCTAGAAGGGCAGCCACGAAAGCATGGGGATCGAAATCTTCCAGGTCTTCGAGGCCTTCGCCGACCCCAACCAGTTTTATCGGCACCCCCAGGTCCCGCTGTACGGCAACGGCCATACCGCCCTTAGCCGTCCCGTCCAGCTTGGCCAACACCACGCCGGTGAGAGGTACCGTCTCTTTGAAGAGGCGCGCCTGACTGAGGGCGTTCTGTCCGCTGGTTGCGTCCAGCACCAAAAGCACCTCCTGCGGGAGGTCGGAGCGGGTGCGGTTAAGCACCCGGTAAATCTTGTTCAGCTCGGCCATAAGGTTCTTTTTCGTCTGCAGCCGCCCGGCCGTGTCGACGATCAAAACGTCGGCCCGGCGGGCGAGGGCGGCCTGCAGGGCATCGTAAGCCACGGCGGCCGGGTCGGACCCCTCCTGGTGGCGGACGACATCCGCCCCTATCCGCTTCGCCCACACCTCCAGCTGTTCCGCCGCCGCCGCCCGGAAGGTGTCGCAAGCTGCCAGGATGACCTTCTTCCCTTCTCGGCGGTAGCGCGCCGCCAGCTTGGCAATGCTGGTGGTCTTTCCGGCACCGTTGACCCCTACGACCAAAATGACGAGGGGCGGCTCTTGAGAAGCAGCCAGCTCAGCATGCCCTTCCGCCAGGATTTCGCCCAGCCTTCTGGCTAAAGCTGCCTTTAGGCCCTCGGCGGAATTTACCCGCTCCCGGCGAACTGCATCCAAAAGGTCTTCCGTTACCGTTACCCCTACGTCGGCGCCGAGCAAGATTTCCTCAAGCTCTTCTAGAGTCTCCTCCTTAAGCTTCCCGCCCAGGGGTACAATCCCTTGAAGCTTCTCCGTAAGAGCGCTACGGGTCTTGGCCAACCCGGCGCTTAGGCGCGACCAAATTCCAACCAAGATACTGCCTCCTTAGCTCATACTGCTTCTTCCAGTCGTATGGAGACCAGGCGCGATGCTCCACTGGCACCCATAGCCAGGCCGTAAAGAGAACGCGCGCGGAGCATAGCTTGTTTGCGGTGGGTAATCATGATGAACTGCGTATCTTGCGCCAACTCCTCCAAGTAGTTCAAGAAGCGGGCGGCGTTGGCTTCGTCGAGAGCGGCGTCGATTTCGTCCAGCACACACAGGTAGGTGCTCTTGGAGCGCAGGAGGGCAAACAGAAAAGCAATTGCCGTAAGCGCCCGTTCGCCGCCGGAAAGGAGGCTGAGAGGCTGCATCTTCTTGCCCGGCAGTTGGGCCCAAATATCCACCCCGGCGGTTAAGAGATCCTTCGTGCCTGTTAAGACGAGGTCGGCCTGGCCGCCGCCGAAGAGGCGCTTAAACACCTCCTGGAAGTTTGCCCTAAGTTTGGCGTAAGTATCCTCCAGGCGGTTTAAGACGGTCCGGTCGATCTCCCGCATCATCCGTTCCAGGGACGCACGCGCCGCCTCCAAGTCGCTGACCTGCCGCGAAAGAAAGTCGTAGCGTTCCTTGAGCTCGGCCAAAGCTTTGGGCGCCTGAAGATTCACTTCGCCCAAAGATGCCAGCTCGCCCTCAAGCCGCTCCACCTCGGCCTCGGCAGCCGGTATATCCACCCCAACTTCCGGAAGCGGCGCGCCCACCGGCACGCCTAAGGTTTCAAAAAGCCGCCTCTGGGTTGCTTCGATCTGGGCCGTAAGGCGCTGGGCGGTAACTTCGCGCTCGTAGACCTCTTGGCGCATCTCTTCCTCCTGCCGCCGCAGGGAGCGCACAGCCTTTTCTCCCTCGCCAAGGGCCGCCTTGAGCTCCTCTACCTCCGCCGCCAGCCGGGCCACTTTCTCCTGCTCTAAGGCCCCGGCTTCTTGCTTGGCCGCCTTCTCCCCTTCGAGGCGCCTTCGCTCGTAAGCTGCCGCCTCCTCCAGCTCGGTCAGCTCGCGGGCGCGCTGGCGCTGGGCTTCCAGCTCCTGCTCCAAGCGGTCGAGAGCCGCCTTCCGTTCTTCCTCGCGTCGGGCCAGCTGTTTGGCTTTTTCTTCCGCTGCGGCTATTGCCAGGCGCAGCTGCGTTACCTGTTCCCGGAGCGCTTCCGCCTCCGCCCCAAGCTCCGCTTCTTTTTCCTCCCAAGCCCGGGTTTCTGCTTCCCAGCGCCCGACTTCGGCCTCCAACCGCTTCCTTTCGTTTTCCGCCTTGGCGCGTTTGCCGGCCACCTCGATCAAGGCCTGCTCCAAAGCGGTCGCCTCTTCTTCCCAGGTCGCGTGCGACCGTTGCGTTTCGGTGAGCTGGGCCTCGTAGTGGGCCAGCCGGCGACGCCTTTCGGCTACGGCTTCTTCTTTTTGTCTTATTTCTTCCGCCAAACGGGCTAAGTCCGCCTCAAGCCCGGCAACGCGCGCACGGGCCGCTTCGAGCGCGGCTTCGCTGCAGGCCAATTTCTCCTGCCCGGCCGCAACCGCTTCTTCCAGCTCGCGTAGGCGCCGCGCCCGGGCCAAGAGGGAATGCCGTTCGCGCCTGCGGCTGCCGCCGCTCATGCTTCCTCCCGGGCTCAGAAGGTCACCTTCCAGGGTAACGATTTTCAGGCGAAATCCCGCCGCTCTGGCAACGGCCCGCGCGGCGTCCAAAGTACGGGCCACCAGTACCCGCCCGAGAAGGTGCTGGACGACAGGGCGGTGTTCGGGGGCAAAACTTACGAGCTCCGCCGCCCATCCTATTACGTCGGCCCGCCCGGCCAAACGCCTTTCTTCCGGCCGCGGCTCAGCGGGCCGAACCGTATTGAGGGGAAGGAAGGTGGCCCGGCCCACCTTTTTCTCTTTCAGCCAGGCGATGGCCACCGCAGCATCTTCATCCGTCTCGGCGACCAAATACTCCTGGGCGGCCCCCAAAGCCGCCTCCAAAGCCAGTTCCAGGCCGGCCGGCACTTCCAGAAGGTTGGCCACCGCGCCGTGAATTCCCGGCAGCCGGGCGCTGAGCACGGCGCGTGGGCCCTGGCCGTAACCTTCGTAGCTCTCCGCCATTTTCTTCTCGGTAGCCAGCTCCATTTTGAGCCGCTCCAAACTGCGCCAAGACTCCGTATGCCGGCTCCGAACCGCTTCCAGCATCTCCCTGGCACGGCCGAGCTCCTCAGCACAGGCCTCCCGTTTTGCCGCCAAGGACGCAAGTTCCTTTTCGGCCGCCGCCAAGGCCGCAATTTCCTCCTCCCTGGCCCGTCCCAACTCGGCCAACCGCTCTGCGGCCGCCCGTCCGGTCGCCAGTACGCGCTCCCGGCGCTCGTTCAGCCTGGCTTCTTCGTGCTCAAAGGCCTTCAGGGCATTGGCCTGAAGAGCGCGCTCACTCATCAGGGCGATGGCTTTCTCGCGCCGGGCAGCCAGTTCCCGGCCGGCTGCTGCCCGTTCCGCCTCGATGTCCGTAAGTTTTCTTTCGAGCTCGTGAAGAAGGGCGCCCTTTTCCTTTAAGTCGGCGCATACCGCTTCCCGTTCCTTCTTTTCCTTGAGGGCAAGGTTAAGAAGGCCTGCTTTTTCCCCCTCCATCTCTGCCCTGCGGAGGGCAAGGGCTTCTAAGCGCGCCGCCCTTTCCCTCCCGGCCGCAGCGAGCTCGTCGAGGCTTTTCGTGAGCAGGGTAATTTCTTCTTCCAGCCGCCTTGCCGATTTCCTCAGGTCCTCCCAACAGGCCTCTTTCTCGGCCAGCTTAAGCTTGTCTTCTTCCAACCTGGCCTCCATCTGGCTGCGCCGGCCGGTCAAGGCCGCAAGCTCCGCCTTCGCCGCCTGAAGCTCTTCCTCTGCCTCCTTAAGTTGTCCCTCCAGGTCTCGGAGCTCACTGAGGCCGAGAAAGACCTTAAGCTCGCGAAGGCGCCTCGCCCGCTCCTGGTAAATTGCAGCCCGGCGCGCTTCCTCAGCCAGCGGCTCCCGCTGCCGTTCCAGCTCGGCTAGGAGATCGCCGAGTCTCAGAAGGTCCTGGTCGATCTCGGCCAGCTTGGCCGTTGCCTCTTTTTTCCGCTGCCGGTACTTCCACACCCCTGCCGCCTGTTCCAGAAACACTCGCCGTTCCTCGGGTTTAAGGTTGAGCACCTCCTCCACACGGCCCTGGCCGATAAAAGAATATCCTTCCCGGCCTAACCCCGTATCCCAAAAAAGTTCCTGAATATCCCGCAGCCGGCAGGGCACGCCGTTTAGAAGAAACTCGCTGGAACCGGACCGGTAGGCCCGGCGGGTTATGACCACCTCGGAATACGGAACCGGTAGGCCGCCGTCGGCGTTGGCGAAAGTAAGGGTTACCTCGGCCAAACCATGGGCGCGGCGATGGTCGGAGCCGCTAAAGATGATGTCCTCCAGCCGCTCGCCGCGCAAAGCGTGCAGGCTTTGTTCTCCTAAAGCCCAACGGATGGCATCGACGATGTTGCTTTTGCCGCTGCCGTTAGGTCCGACAATGGCGGAAATGCCGGGTTCGAAAACGAGCTCGAGGCGTTCGGCAAAGGATTTAAAACCCTGTATGGTAAGGCGTTCGAGGTACATAGCGCCCCCTCCCCACTTCTTCCATTTTATCACAGGTGAGGAGAGCCCGCCTAGCCCTGCAACAAAAAGGCCCGCCCTCTGCAGGCAGGCCGTACAAGTTGTCGCTCAGGCCGGAGCTCTTCAGCGCGGCCCGACGATCAGCTTAATAGCCGTACGCTCCTCGCCATCGATCTCGATCTCTGCGAACGCAGGCACGCAAACCAGGTCCATACCGTTGGGCGCGACAAAACCACGCGCAATGGCCACAGCCTTTACCGCCTGGTTCACCGCGCCTGCGCCCACCGCTTGCACCTCCGCCGCACCATGTTCCCTGAGAACAGCCGCCAGAGCTCCGGCCACAGACTTGGGGTTGGATTGAGCTGATACTTTAAGTACTTCCACCTCTCTGCCTCCCTCAGTTACATCGACCTTTGGGCTCATTAATTGTATTCGCCTCCTGCCGAAAAATTCCTGCTTTTCCCCGGCGGAGAAGAAAGTTAATCCCTGTTTTTCTCGGCGAGGGCGCGCAGAAGGCGGCAGGCAGCCTCTTGCTCTGCTTCTTTTTTGCTCCCGCCCTTACCCCTGGCCCTTTCCTCGCCGTTGACGAACAGGCCGACCGTGAAAGTGCGAGCATGATCGGGGCCTTCGCTTTTCAGCACCCGGTACTCGATGTTCACGTCTCCAGTTTGTTGTAATAGTTCCTGGAGTTCTGTTTTGTAGTCGCTCGGCACGGCACGCGCGCCGCTGAGGAAAGGGTCCACCAGCTTCGCCACCAGGGCACGGGCGGGTTCCAGCCCGCCGCTCAGATAAACGGCCCCCAGCAGGGCCTCCACCGCATCGGCGAGGAGGGCGGGACGCTCGCGTCCCCCCTGGGCCTCTTCCCCCCGCCCCAGGCGAAGTGCCTCGGCCAGACCAAGTTCGCCGGCCCAGCGGGCCAGGGTGGGCTCGCAGACCATGGAAGCTCTAAGCCGCGTTAAGGTTCCCTCCGACGCCTCAGGCAAAGCTTGATACAGCCGCTCGCTGACGAGGAGCTCCAACACGGCATCACCGAGAAACTCCAGGCGTTCGTTGGAGGCAGTATTGTGCTCGTAGGCGTAAGAAGCGTGCGTTACGGCTTCCGCCAGGAGCTCCGGTCGTACGGCAATCTGCCAGCCGGCCAGCTTGGCCGCCAGCTGTTCCAGCGCCGGTCCGTTAATCACCGCTATACCTTCTTAAGACGAGGGTTACGTTATGGCCGCCGAAGCCGAAAGAGTTGCTGAGGGCAACGTTCACCTGGGCAGGTCGTGGTGTGTTGGGGACGTAGTCAAGGTCGCATTCAGGGTCGGGGTTTTCTAAGTTAATGGTAGGGGGGAGGAGCCCTTCCTGGAGCGCAAAAAGGCAGGCGATTAACTCTACCGCCCCGGCAGCGCCCAGAAGGTGGCCGGTCATCGACTTAGTAGAGCTTACCGGCACCCGGTAGGCATGTTCGCCGAAGACAGTTTTGATGGCCTGGGTTTCGTAAAGATCATTATAGCTGGTCGACGTTCCGTGGGCGTTGATGTAATCGACATCCTCTGGGCGAAGCCCAGCATCGGCCAAAGCCGCAGCCATCGCCCGTGCCGAACCTTCTCCCCCCGGCGGCGGAGCCGTTATGTGATAAGCGTCGGACGTGGCCCCGTAGCCGATGAGTTCGGCGTAAATGTGGGCCCCGCGGGCCCGGGCATGCTCCAGCTCCTCTACCAGAACCATCCCCGCGCCTTCGCCCATGACAAAGCCATCGCGGTCGCGGTCGAAGGGACGGCAGGCATGCTCCGGGTCGTCGTTTCGCGTAGATAAGGCCTTCATGCTGCCGAAACCGGCCAGGCTTATCGGCGCGATGGGCGCTTCCGTTCCGCCGGCCAACACCACATCGGCTTCGCCCCGCTGAATAAGCCGCAGGGCCTGACCTATGGCATCGGCGCTGGAGGCACAGGCGCTAACGGTGGTTAGGCTTGGCCCCTTAAGGCCAAGAAGAATCGATATCTGCCCGGCAGCCATGTTGGGAATCATCATCGGGATGAAAAAGGGACTAACCCGGTCAGGCCCTTTGGTTTCCAGAACCTGGACCTGTTCCGCAAACGTCTCAATTCCGCCGATACCCGAACCTATGGCGATGCCTATGCGGGTGGGATCTTCACGGCTGAGGTCGAGCCGGCCGTCTGCCACCGCCTGGCGGGCAGCCGCTACGCCGAACTGGCAGAAACGGTCCATGCGGCGACTTTCCTTCTTGTCCATGTAAGCTGTAGGGTCGAAGTCGTTAATTTCTCCCGCCATGTGGCTGGCGAAGGGCGTCGGATCGAAGCGGGTGATGCGATGAATGCCATTTCTGGCCGTGCGCAACCCTTCCCAAAAGGCGTCCTTACCGCACCCGATGGGGGTAAGGGCACCGATACCCGTTATGACTGCCCTTTTGCGCACTCACTCCACGCTCCTAACTTCAGAGGATAGCTGCCGCCGAGGCGGCACCATCGGAAAAATGAAGGCCACCGGGTAGACGACCTTTATGAAAAGTCCCGTAGCGTAAAACTACGGGAACCTTCCTCCATTCTAGGTGTTTGCCTTGATGTATTCCACCGCATCTCCGACGGTGGTTATCTTCTCGGCATCTTCATCGGGAATTTCGATCCCGAATTCCTCTTCCAGCGCCATCACCAGTTCTACGATATCCAGAGAGTCGGCCCCCAAGTCGTCGACAAATGATGCCTCGGGCGTAACCGCCTCCTCATCTACCCCCAACTGGTCGACGATGATCTCTTTGACGCGGTCGAAAATCGACACGGCCCTCACCTCCTTTCGCGTTCTCCCGAGTACCCTTAGGGTAAACCGCGAAGGCACCGCGTATGCCCTACAGGGCAAGGCCGCCGTCCACGGCCAACACCTGACCGGTTATGTAGGCAGCCTCTTCGCTGGCGAGAAAGGCCACCGCGCGGGCAACATCCTCCGGTTCGCCGAAGCGCCCCAGCGGGATACGGTTCCGGTAAGCCTCCTGCACCTCCACCGGCAGCTTTCCCGTCATCTCCGTGGCGATGAAGCCGGGTGCCACGGCATTGACCGTGATCCCGCGCGAGGCCACTTCTTTGGCCACGGACTTGGTAAACCCGATGATACCGGCTTTGGCCGCCGCATAATTTGCCTGCCCGGCGTTGCCGGTAAGACCCACGATAGAGGCAATGCTTATAATGCGCCCGTTTCGCCTCTTCAGCATGCCCCTTAAAGCCGCCTGCGTGCAGTGGAAAACACCGCTCAGGTTGGTCTTTAGGACATCCTCCCAGTCCTCTTCTTTCATGCGCAAGAGAAGGTTATCGCGGGTAATACCGGCGTTATTGACCAGAATCCCTACCGGCCCCAAGAGGGCCTCGGCTTCGCCTACCAGCCGCTGAGCCTCAGCCGGCTCGGCCACATCGGCTTGAATTGCCACCGCCCTTCCACCTCGGGCGGTGATGAGGTCTACCACCTCTTGTGCCGCTTCTCGCCGGCCGGCGTAGTTTACCGCCACCGGCGCCCCCAGCCGGGCAAGCTCCAGAGCTATGGCCCGCCCGATGCCACGTGAGGCACCGGTAACCACGGCGGTCCCTGGAATCAATACCATTTTATCCAACCCCCTCGAGCTCCGCAAGGGTGTTTTGAAGCGACGCAACATCGCTAACCTGCAGGCAGCGCGCTTTACGGTCGATCTTCTTAACAAAGCCCGAAAGGGCGCGGCCCGGCCCTATCTCTATGAATGTATCAATGCCGTCGGCCAGCATCCTCTGGATGGAATCTTCCCACAGTACCGGGCGGCTGACCTGTTGTACCAAAAGGTCCTTAACCTCCTCCTTGCTGCGCACGTAGTCGGCCGTAACGTTGGCCACCACCGGAAGGTTAGGATCGCTCAGCCGCACCCGCGCAAGCTCGCCGGCCAGCTGCTCTCCGGCCGGCAGGAGGAGGCGGCTGTGAAACGGCCCGCTCACCTTGAGGGGAATGACTTTCTTGGCCCCGCGGGCCAGGGCCAGCTGGCCGGCTTCGGCCACGGCTTCCGTCTCGCCGGCGATGACGATCTGACCGGGGCAGTTGTAGTTGGCCGGCTCTACCACCCCTTTGGCCGATGCGGCCCGGCATATCTCTTCTACCTCGCCTCGATCCAGACCGAGCACGGCCGCCATGGTGCCACGGCCGGCCGGAACGGCATTTTCCATGAACTCGCCGCGCTTGCGCACCAGGCGCACGGCTTCGGCGAATTCAAAGGTCCCGGCAACGACCAGCGCCGAATATTCGCCGAGGCTGAGGCCGGCGGCTGCGGCCGGCTCAATACCGTAACCTTTGAGCACCTCCCAACAGGCCAGGCTGGTGGCCAAAATGGCCGGCTGGGTGTTTACGGTAAGGGTGAGCTCATCTTCCGGCCCGTTAAAGCACATTTCGCTTAAGGGGAAACCCAAAGCCTCATCGGCCGCGGAAAACACCCGGCGCGCCGCCGGGTACTCCTGGGCCAGGTCTTGACCCATGCCCACGTACTGGGCTCCCTGGCCGGGAAACAAAAGACCGATCTTCGGCACGATTACACCTCCAGGATACCTACGTCTCGTCGGCTCTGAGCAGCCTTTCGCCCGAGGGCGGCCAGAATGTCATCCGCTTCGCGCACCGTCCGAATGATGATTTCCCGTACCGGTAAGACGTCTTGGATAAAGCCGGCGATCTGTCCGGCCATGACCGAACCGTATTCCACATCGCCGTCGCGTACGGCGGCACGCAGCCGGCCGGTGCCGAGTTTCTCCAATTCTTCTTTGCTGGCCCCCTCCCGCTCGCGCTGAAGGAACTCGCGCGCCAACTTGTTCTCCAAAACCCGTACCGGGTGTCCGGTGCTCGCTCCGGTAACTACAGTGGAGCGGTCGCGGGCCTTAAGAAGGGCTTCCTTGTACCGCGGGTGTACGGTGCACTCTTCGCTCAAGACGAAGCGGGTACCCATCTGCACTCCCTGCGCGCCCAGCGCCAAGGCAGCGGCCAAACCTCGCCCGTCGGCAATGCCGCCGGCGGCAATTACCGGTATGTCCACCGCCGTAACGATCTGCGGTACCAGAGCCATGGTCGTGATTTCCCCGATGTGCCCGCCGCACTCCATACCCTCCGCAATAAGCGCGTCGGCACCCACGCGTTCCAGGCGTTTAGCCAGCGCTACGGAGGCCACCACGGGTATTACCTTGGTCCCGTTGGCATGCAGGCGTTCGATGTGCTTGCCCGGGTTCCCGGCGCCGGTGGTTACCACCGGTACGCGTTCCGCAATGACCGTCTCCATAACCTCTTCTACAAACGGAGAGAGGTAATAGACGTTCACGCCGAAAGGGCGCGAGGTTAAGGCCTTGCACTTTTGGATTTCCGCCCGGAGAAGTTCGCCAGTCATGTTGCCGGCGCCAATTATGCCGAGGCCCCCGGCATTGGAGACGGCCGCAGCCAGCTCGGCCGTGGCCACCCACGCCATGCCGCCTTGGATAATCGGGTATTCAATACCCAAGAGGTCGCAGAGAGGTGTCCGCATGCCCTTCACTCCTTTTCGAGGCTACCTGCCGTTTTTCCATTCGGCTCCGACTCCTACCAGCGCACTACGCTGGCACCCCACGTCAGGCCGGCGCCGAAACCGACCAGCACCAGGATGTCCCCCGGCCGGAAACGGCCCGCATCGGCCGCCTCGGCCAGCGCTACGGGAATGGAAGCCGAAGACATGTTGCCGTAGCGGTCCAGGTTTACGAGAACCCGCTCGCTCGTAAGCTTCAGGCGCCTGGCCGCGGCGTCGATGATGCGCAGGTTGGCCTGGTGGGGGACCAGATAAGTGACGTCGTCCAGGCCCAGCCCGGCCAGCTCCAGAGCTTTTACCGCTGCCTCTCCCATTACCCGGACGGCAAACTTAAAAACCTCGGGGCCGTTCATGTGGATGTACTGCAGTCCCTGCTCCATATGTTCGGGAGCGAGAGGACGCCGCGATCCCCCCGCCGGCAGGCAGAGGAGCTCGCCGCCGCTGCCGTCCGAACCCAAGTAGGTGGAGAGGATTCCTTGGCCCCGAACGGCCGGACCCAGCACCACCGCTCCGGCACCGTCGCCGAAGAGAACGCACGTATTCCTGTCCTGCCAGTTGGTAATGCGGGACAGAATGTCCACGCCGATTACAAGCACGTGATCGTAGGTGCCGCTGGCCACAAATTCACGACCGATGGCCAGGGCGTAGAGAAAACCGGAACAACCTGCCTCCAGATCAAAAGCCGCCGCCCGGTTCGCCGCCAGCGCGCTCTGCACCAGGCAGGCCGTCGCCGGAAAAGCCATGTCCGGGGTAACCGTGGCCACAATGATGAGATCTACCCTCTCCGGATCAAGCCCGGCTTTGGCCAGGGCTTCCCTCGCCGCGACAAGGGCCAGATCTGAAGCGGCCGTCTCCGGCCCGGCCACGCGCCGTTCCCTGATTCCGGTGCGGCTTACGATCCATTCATCTGATGTATCCACCATTTGCTCGAGATCATGATTGGTGAGCACGCGCTCGGGGAGCGCCTTCCCCCAACCTTCGATTTTCACCCCGCGCAGACCCTGCATCCTCACTCCTCGCTTCCTTGAACGTCCTGTGCCTGAGCGGCGACCTGAGCAATCTTGCCGATTACATCCTGCTTTAAAGATTCCCGCGCCACGCGGATGGCGTTTCTTATCGCCCGCGCATCTGAAGAGCCGTGGCTGATGATGGTAAGGCCCTTCAGGCCAAGAAGGGGCGCCCCTCCGTACTCCGCATAGTCCATTTTCTTCCGCAGCCGCCTAAATGCCGGCCCGGCCAGGTAGGCGCCGAGCCGACCGCCGACGCTGGCCACAAGTTCCCCCTTGAGAAGGGTAAAGAGCCCCTCCGCCAAACCCTCGGCGAACTTGAGGAGAACATTCCCGGTAAAGCCGTCGCAGACAATAACGTCGGCCGCTCCTAGCGGAACGTCCCTTCCTTCGACGTTACCGACAAAATTGAGCCCGGAAGCGGCAAGCAGCCGGTACGCCTCCTGGAGCTCGGGCGTACCCTTTTCTTCTTCCGCCCCTACATTTAGAAGTCCCACCCGCGGCCGGGCCCGCCCAAAGGTAGCCTCCACGTAAATACTTCCCATCTGCGCAAACTGGAGTAGGTAGCGCGGCTTCACTTCCGCGTTGGCCCCGGCATCGATTAAGACGGCAAAGCCTCGCACGGTCGGCAGCGGTGCGGCGATGGCCGGCCGCTCGATTCCCGGCAGGCGGCCCAAAGTAAACAGGGAAAAGGCCATGGTTGCCCCCGTGTTGCCGGCCGAGACCAAAGCCCCGGCCCGGCCCTCCTTGACGAGGCGCGCCCCTACGGCCAGGGAGCTGTCTTTTTTCTGGCGGAGCGCCGCGGCCGGGTGCTCCCCCATCTCCACCTTTTGGCTGGCCGGCACCACTTCAATTCCCGGACACGGAAGCCCGGCTTCACGCCCTACCTGCTCGATTTCCGCCGGGTCGCCGACGAGGATGATCTCCGCCTCGCCCGCCCTGGCCGCCGCTACCGCGCCCTTTATCACCTCCAGGGGGGCATAGTCGCCGCCCATGGCATCCACTGCGATCTTCACTCTGCGCTGCCCCCTTCCGCCAGCGACACCATGATGAATTTCGCCCGAAACACTTCGCGCCCCTTCGCCTGCGTGCGCACGGCTACGAAGTATTTATTCTGCCGGCGCCTGGTTACCTCAGCCCGCGCCACCAACTTCTCCCCCACGCCTACGGGGAGCTTGTACTTAATGTTGGCCACCCCGGTAAGGGCCACCTCGGCGTCGATCACCGCCAGCGCCAGAGATTCAGCCTGGGCAAAAATGTAGTGCCCGCGCACCACACCTGATTTCTCGAAAACCATGTCCGGAGTGGTGGTCAGAACGGAAAGGGCGCTAACACCCCGCTCGAGCTCATAGAGTTCGCCGACGATCTCTCGCCCGTGCAGCGCCCTCAGCTGGCGGTAGGCTCCCTCGGCTACGCGCCGGGTGCGCGCCCGCACCTCGGGAATAGAAAGTTCCAGGCGGTCGAGGCGGATGGTCTGGCTGCTTACTCCGAAGCGCCGAGCAAGCTCTTCATCGGTGAGAAAGGGATTCTCTTCCACCGCACGCCTTAAGGCCGCCAGCCGCTCCTTCTTCGGCCACCTGCGCGCGCCCATTATTAGCACCTACCTTTATTACCTGGTCATAATGGTAGCTTGTAATAAAGTATAAACGCCGTACGGCCCTTATGCAAGGGAAAAGCTGGTGGAAAAAGAAAAAAGAAGCAGCTCTAGCTTCTTCTAGAGCTGCCGGACTATATCTTTTCTACTCCGCGTTTTCCACCTTCACCACTTGCTTAGCCCCATAGTAACCGCAGGCCGGGCAAACGCGATGCGGCAGGGTCAGCTCGTGACACTGCGGGCAACGGATGAGCCCGGGCACCGTGAGTTTCCATTGCGCGCGCCGCCGGTGGGTACGGGCGCGGGACATCTTCTTCTTTGGTACAGCCATGCTGGCACCCCCTGTCTCATGCTATTCTTGCTTGAATAAGTCGCGGAGAACGGCCAGGCGCGGATCCGGTTCTTCTTTCTCGCAGGTGCAGGGCCCCTCGTTGAGGTTTTTCCCACAGCGTGGGCACAGGCCCAGGCAATCCTGGCGGCAGAGAGGCTTCATGGGAAGTGCCAGATAAAGAGTATCGCGAACGTCTTCGGTAATGTCGATCCGGTCGCCGGTGAACCCTCTAACCTCCAGATCCTCGTCCTCCGGCTCTTCAACCTTTTTCTTTTTCACTTCCCTGTAACCGATGACAAACGGCGCGTCCAACGCATAGGGAAAGCGTTCTAGGCAACGGCTGCACGTAAGGAGCAAGCTGGTCTCAAGCCGGCCGTTGGCCAAGAGAAGCTCTCCCGTATTGGTCAGCGTGAGTTTAACCGTCACCGGGTCAAGCAGCTCGACCTCTTCGCCGCCCCAAGTAATAGCACCCCAGCGCTCTTTAAGCTCCACCTTGAGGCTGGCGCCGACAGAATACCTGATGGAGCCGACATCAACCTCCACGCGCCTCACCTGCTCAACGTTTGTATTATACTTTTCCGGGTGGTGCCTGTCAATGCACACATCTTTAGCCCAAGAGCTCGGCCGTCTCCTGGGCGATCATGAGCTCTTCGTTGGTCGGAATAACCAGGATGCGCACTTTGGAGGCAGAAGTTGCCACGTCCGCCTCTTGCCCCCGCACCCGGTTTTTCTCCTCGTCGAGCTCTGCCCCGAGGAATTCTAGGCCGGTGCAGATCATGCGCCGGATCAGGTCGCTGTTTTCACCGATACCAGCCGTAAAGACAATCGCATCCAGCCCGCCCATAGCCGCCGCGTAGGCGCCGATGTACTTGCGGGTAAGGTAGGCCAGGACGTTGAGCGCCAGCTGGGCGCGCTCATTGCCTGCGGCGGCCGCTGCCTCGATGTCGCGCGCATCGCTGGACACACCGGAAAGGCCGAGCAGCCCGCTCTTCTTGTATAAGATGTCGTTCATTTCACCCGGGGTGAGGTTTTCCTTCTCCATCAGGAAGGGTATCACGGCCGGGTCAATATCGCCGCAGCGCGTCCCCATGATCGTCCCGGAAATGGTTCCGAAGCCCAGCGAAGTATCCACCGAGACGCCGCCCTTGACGGCAGTAATACTGGAACCGTTGCCCAGGTGACAGGTGACGAGCTTGAGCTCGGTAAGGGGCCGGCCCAGGAGACGGGCCGCCCGCCGGGCTACGTACTTGTGGGAAGTACCGTGGAAGCCGTACCGCCGGATACCGTATTTCTCATAGAACTCATACGGCAGGCCGTAAATGTAGGCCTCTTTGGGCATAGTCTGGTGAAAGGCCGTGTCGAAGACCGCCACCTGGGGCACACCGGGCAGTAAGGCCTGGCAGGCCTCGATGCCGATGATGTTGGCCGGGTTGTGTAGGGGCGCCAGGTCAGAGCATTCTCGCAGCGCCGCCATAACCTCTTCATCGATCACCACAGAGCGGGCAAACTTCTCTCCGCCGTGAACGACACGGTGGCCGACAGCCGCGATTTCGCCCAGGTTTTTGAGCGCCCCATGCTCCGGGTGGAGCAAAGCATCGATAACCAGCTGAATGGCCACTTTGTGGTTAGGGATCTCCTTTTTGATCTCCGTCTTCGTCCCGTTGGTTCGATGGGTGAGGAGGGAGCCTTCAAGGCCAATGCGTTCTACCAGGCCCTTGGCCAGGACCTCTTCACCCTCCATATCGATGAGTTGATACTTTAGGGACGAACTGCCGCAATTTATAACCAGAATCTTCACTTTGCCACCAGCTCCTTTTCTTTGAGGGCGCCGCGCATCCGGCCTACGCCCCCTGCACAGCGGTAATTGCGATCACGTTGACGATGTCCTCTACGCTCGCCCCGCGCGAGAGGTCGTTAACCGGTTTAGCCATTCCCTGCGAAACCGGCCCGATGGCTTCGGCCTTGGCCAAGCGCTGCACGAGCTTGTAACCTATGTTCCCGGCCTGCAGGTCGGGGAAGATGAGGACGTTGGCCCGCCCGGCCACCGGGCTGTCTGGGGCTTTGCGCCGGCCGATTTCCGGGATGATGGCCGCATCAAGCTGCAGCTCTCCGTCGAGAAGGAGATCCGGCGCTTTCTGGCGGGCAATGGCCGTCGCCTTGACCACCTTGTCCACCAGCTCGTGCTCGGCGCTCCCTTTGGTCGAGAAGGAAAGAAGGGCTACCCGCGGTTCCATGCCTACAAGCGACCTGGCCGTTTGGGCCGAAGCTATGGCAATGGCGGCCAGTTCCTCCGGGTTGGGATTGGGGTTTAGGGCGCAGTCGGCAAAGACGAACACCCCTTCCTCCCCAAAGGAACAATCCGGCACCACCATGATAAAGGCGCTGGAGACGAGCGGAATACCCGGCGCAGTCTTGATGATCTGGAGGGCCGGGCGGAAGGTATTGGCCGTAGTATTCACCGCGCCGGAAACGTACCCGTCGGCATCTCCCTCCTTAACCATCATCGCCGCGTAATACATCGGGTCGGCAACCAGCCTCCGGGCATCATCGAGGCTGAGCCCCTTTTCTTTCCGAAGTTCGTACAGGGCTGCAGCGTACCGTTCCGCCTCCGGCGACTTCGCCGGGTCGATAATGTCCATTTCCGCGCTTTGGCCACCGGCCTCCTTAAGGGCCGCGCGGACCTCCTCTTCCTTGCCGAGCAAAATGGGGCGCGCCAGGCCCTTTTCTTTAGCAATGAGCGCGGCGCGGACGGTCCTCTCTTCCGCCCCCTCCGGTAGCGCGATGGCTTTGCCCAACCGACGAGCCTGCTCGTAGATATGGTTCATCACGTCCATAGCATCCTCTGGCATCCTACCTGCGGTCCTCCCGCAGGCGACCTCCCTGGCCAGAATCCACTCCTTTCCGCCTAATTTTCCCTTCGCGTGAAGGGTCGAACAGGGGAGGCTCGTTACTAAACCCGCGAGCTTTCATTTTGCTGCACCGTCAGCCGCGGCCCGCAGAGAAATATGTTGCCTACGCCTTGTTCCTCTTCGACATTGCCCGGTGATTTCCTGCTGCCCGGCCGACAGTCGGCCAGGTTTACTCGGGTGCGTTAAGACATACAGCCGTCTTTTTTTCCCAGGCCGTCCTGATCTCCGGCACGGCCCTTTCAGCTGCCGCGCGCCCCAGGCGTATAAGCTCTGCGCCCCGGTCCAGCCTTAGGGCACTGAATTCACCCACCGGCGGGCGAATAAAAACGTCTGCCGTCCGGGCTTTGAGCCGCATAACCTCTTCCTGCATGATGTCGATGGCCTGCATGGTAATCTCGGGGAGGCTGCGGAGGCGGCTGGCCTTGAGGCTCGGTCCTACGTCCACGGCTACCACCAGCTCCGCACCCATCTCTTGGGCCACCTGTACCGGAACCCGGTCTACTAAGCCGCCGTCGACCAGTAACCGGCCGCGGTAACGAACGGGGACAAACACGCCGGGTATGGCGCAGCTGGCCAGGACCGCCTCTACCACCCGGCCTTCGCGCAAGACTACCTCTTCCCCCGTTTGCAGGTCGGTAGCCACTACCGCTAGAGGAATACAAAGATCGGCAAAGGTCTTTCCCCGCAGGAACAGGTTTAGAAAGCCGCGCAGTTTTTCGCCACCGATGAGGCCCGGCCCGGGCAGAACGAAGTCCACCAGGTGTTTTAGTCGCAGACCCTTGGCCACTTTTTCCAACTCGTACAGGTCGACGCCGGCAGCGAAAAGAGCCGCCACCAGTGCCCCCACACTGGTGCCGGCCAGATACTGCATCTCAAACCCTGCCTCCTGAAGCACCTGGAGCACGCCGATATGGGCCAAGCCCCGGGCGGCCCCTGCCCCGAGCGCCAGCGCGATTCTCACATTCACCCTTCTCCCCCTCCCTGCGGCGGCCGGCCCTCTGGCATATTCCTGCCTCCCTGCCAATATAATCTCAAAGGAAATTACCGAGCCCAGAGAAGGAGGCTTCAAGCGCATGGCTCATCTCCTCAGGCGCACTCACCTCAAAGGGTACCTCTGGGCGTACACCATGGCCGGAGTCGCCGTTATTCTAACCGTCTCTATGGTACGTTATCCCGACGTGGCCTTTAAAGCCGCGGTCCACGGGCTGGGCGTTTGGTTTGAAATCGTTTTTCCGGCCCTTTTGCCCTTTTTCATTTTCTCAGAAATACTCATGGGGCTGGGCGTAGTTCACGCCATGGGCGTGCTTTTAGAACCTTTTATGCGCCCCCTCTTTAACGTGCCGGGAGTCGGATCTTTTGTCATGGCCATGGGTCTGGCCTCCGGGTACCCCATCGGCGCCATCCTCACCGCCAAACTGCGCAAACAAAAGTTATGTACGCGCGTCGAAGCGGAGCGATTGTACTCCTTCTGCAACACTGCAGACCCGCTTTTTATGATCGGCGCCGTGGCCGTGGGCATGTTCGGCATTGTGCAGCTGGGGGTAGTCATCTCCCTTTCCCACTACATCAGCGCTCTCTTGGTCGGCTTAGTCCTGCGCTTTTATGCCGCCGGCGATCGCGAGCGAATAACGCAGGATATCGGGCGGGGCAACGTCTTTATCCGCGCCCTTAAGGCCCTCTACCGGGCACGGGTTGAGGACGGCCGCCCGTTCGGCCGGCTTCTCGGCGACGCCATTCGTCAATCGGTAAACACCCTGCTGGTCATCGGTGGTTTTATTATGCTCTTTTCCGTGGTTATTCGAATCGCCATTACGGTAGGATTCACCGCCCTCTTAGCCGGAGCTTTTGGGCACACCCTCCGCCTTTTCGGGCTGGACCCCCACCTGGCGCCCGCACTGGTCAGCGGCCTCTTCGAGATCACCATCGGCAGCGATCTCGCCGCCAAGGCCACCGACGCCGGCGGTAGGGCCCTTCCCTTGGTGCAGCGCACCGTAGTTGCCGCCGCCATCATAGCCTGGAGCGGTCTTTCCGTCCATTTCCAGGTGGCCGCCATGGTAAACGACACCGACCTGCGCCTTACGCCCTACATCCTGGCCCGCGCGCTCCACGCCGTTTTCGCCGGAATCGTCGCCTACCTTCTCATGCCGCACGTGATGCACTCGAGCGCCCCCTTAGTTCTTCCCGTCTTTGCTCCTGGTGTAGAGATAGACCCCGGCGCCTTCTGGCACTGGCGAATCGTACAGCTTGGGCTTTACCCGCTCCTCCTTCTTTTCCTGCTCGGCCTCTTGAACGGCCTCCTGACCACGCTGCGCCGCGCACGGCTTGTGTCCTTCTTTCTCCGCCGCTAGCTACTCCTTGGGTTTCAACGCCTCGCGCCCGTGGCGGATGCTAGCCAAGGCTTGAGTGAGGTATTCTTCAAGGCGGCTGAGTACCCCCTCCGCATATTCGTTGGCTCCGGCCCGGATCTCCCGGGCTATTTTCTGGGCTTGGGCAGTAAGTTCTTGGGCTTTCTCCTGGGCCTGTTTAATAATCTCGTGCTCTTCCACCAATTTCTGGGCGTAGGCCTGGCCCTGTTCGGCCAGCTTGCGCGCTTCTTCCTCAGCTTCTTTAAGGTAACGCTGGCGCTCCTTTACCAGCCAGCGCGCCTGCCGGATTTCTTCCGGCAGGCTATGGCGGAGCTGTTCAATGAGTTCGATGATCTCATCTTCGCCGAGCAGGATCTTTCCGGTAAGCGGAATGCGCGGCGCCTGTTCAATGAGGGCCTCCAACTGGTCGAGTTGATCGAAAACATCCACCTGCTTTCCCCTCCCCACTTCTAGCCGACCTTGTACTTCTCCCTAAGCTTTGCTTCCACCACCGGCGGTACCATGTCCCGGATGCATCCACCGTAACTGGCTACTTCCTTAACAATGCTGGAACTTAAAAAGCTGTACTCGGAGCTGGTCATCATAAACAGCGTTTCGATCCCGTCATCCAGTTTCTTGGTGGTAAGAGTCAGCTGAAATTCGTAGTCGAAGTCGGAAATGGCCCTAAGGCCCCGGACGACGATATTCGCCCCCCGCCGTCGCACGTACCGTACCAAAAGCCCATCGAAGCTATCTACTTCTACATTCGGCAGGTCGGCCGTAACGGCACGTAGCATCTCGACGCGCTCTTCGGTAGAAAAAAGCGGTTTCTTATTGGCCTGGCGTCCCACGGCCACAATCACGCGATCGAAAATACGGGCAGCGCGGCTGATGATGTCTAGGTGGCCGTTGGTAACCGGATCAAAGCTCCCTGGATAGACGGCTATAGGCATGAGAATCTCCCTTTCGTTTTAAGTCAGGCTAAATTGCGTTCCAGCCGGTAAAAACTCAGCGCCGTGTCTCCATAGCGCTCGCACCGTACGCGCACCATAGCCCCGGCACGCTCAGGCACCCCCTCATCCCGAGCATGTTCAAGCGTTAGGATCCCATCGACGGCGAGCACGGACGGCGTGATCTTCTCAAGCAAGATCCCGGCAAAACCCCGCCGGTAAGGAGGGTCAGCAAAGATCAAGTCGTACGGCCCGGCAGGGTGAACACTGCGGCCCAGAAAGGCCACAGCGTCGCTTCTAATTACCTGGGCCTCGGCGCTAAAACGGCACTGGTTTAAGTTGGCGCGGATGGCAGCCAGGCTAGCCGGGTGGTTGTCCACAAAAACGGCGTAGCTGGCGCCGCGGCTCAAGGCCTCGATACCCAAAGCACCGGTGCCGGCAAAGAGGTCCAGAACGCGGGCCCCCGGTATCCGTCCTTGAAGAATGTTGAAGAGGGCTTCCTTCACCCGATCGGCAGTCGGGCGTACTCGTAGCCCGGCGGGGCAAAGGAGCCTTCGCCCACGCTCTCGTCCGGCGATAACGCGCACCTTCCCACTCCCTGTCGGGAAAATCAACCCTTTACGCGGTCATGCGTTACTTCCCGCGCTTTCTTTATTTTACCACATGCCTGCCGGGAAAACCACGGCTTCAAGAAGGCAAACGGGGGCGCGCTGGAGCCCGGCTGGGTGCTCCACCGCTCCCCCGTTCGGAGTCTAGGGTTAGAGGCGCATCTCCGGTACCGGCCCTTTAACGATGAGGTCGGCTTCGGTTGCCGCCTTCACCTGATCCACCGAAACCCCCGGGGCCACTTCTTTAAGAACCAGCCCCTCCGGCGTAACCTCCATAACGGCGAGCTCGGTAATGATGAGGTCGACCACCTTGGCTGCCGAGAGCGGCAGGGTGCACTTTTTGAGAATCTTAGAACGGCCCTTCTTGTCCGTATGCTGCAGGGTGCAGATGACCCGCTTAGCTCCCACCAGAAGGTCCATGGCTCCGCCCATGCCCGGAGACCATTTGCCGGGAGAGAGGGGTAGAGCCCAGTTGGCAATGTTGCCCTCCTGATCAACTTCCAGCGCCCCAAGGATGGTGGCATCCACATGGCCGCCGCGGATGATGGCGAAAGACATGGCCAGGTCGAAGGTGGAGCCGCCGGGCAGGATGCGGGTGGGCTGGCAGGCAGCATCGGCAATATAAGGATCTTCTTCGCCCAAGCGGGTTACCGCCTCAAAATTCAGGATGCCGTTCTCGGCCTGAAGGATGACCTCCACCCCTTCCGGAATGTAGGACGCTGCCAGAACGGGGATGCCGAACCCCAGATTCACCACATAGCCGTCCTTGAATTCTTGAGCCGCCCGCCGGGCAATGAGCTCGCGCGCATCCATTTCTTCTTCCCCCTTTTACGCCAGCTTCTTGTTCTTAATCCAAAGTTCGCGGAAAATCTCCCGCGTTTTTTCTTCGCCGTAGCCTTTGACTACTGCATCCACCAAGATGCCCGGCGTTCCTACCCGATCGGGTTCAATCTCGCCCGGTTCTACCACATAGTCCACTTCGGCAATCACGTAGTCCGCCGCCAGGGCCATGATCGGGTTGGAGTTGGGGGTACCGCGGTAGAGGATGTTGCCCATTTTATCGGCTTTATAGCCGCGAATAATGGCCACATCGGCCCTGAGCGCCGTCTCTACCAAGTACACCTTTCCATCAATCGTTACCTTTTGCTTCCCCTCCTCCATCAGGGTGCCCACCCCCGTCGGGGTAAGGATACCGCCCAGGCCGGCGCCGCCGGCGCGGATCTTCTCAATCAACGTGCCTTGGGGGTAAAATTCCACTTCCAGCTCGCCGTTCTTGTACTGCTCGACTGCCGCCGGGCAGGTGCCGATGTGCGAACCGATGTATTTTTTTACCTGGTGGTTTTCAATCAGCTTCCCGATCCCGAACCCGCCGCCGGGGTAGGCGTTTACGGCCGTAATCAAGGTGAGGTCCTTCACGCCGAGCTTTACCAAGCGGTCGATGGCCGCTAGCGGCTCGTTCAAGCCCAAAAAGCCGCCGATCATGATGGTCATGCCGTCCTTGATGTGGCTCAAGGCTGCGTCGAGAGAAACCTCTTTCGACTTCATGGCGTCCACTCCTTTCTGAAGTTTGGCTAGAAAGTAGTTTGCCCGCGGGTACAAAGAACTACTTGTGGGCACCGAGGGCTGCAATGAGGGCGGGAATTACCTCGCGCACGTCCCCAACAATCCCGTAAGTGGCTAAGTTGAAGATCGGGGCACTCGGGTCCTTGTTGATGGCCACCACGACTTTGGCCTTCTCCATGCCCACGGTGTGCTGGACCGCGCCCGAGATGCCACAGGCAATGTAAAGCTTGGGCGCTATAGTTTTGCCGCTTTGACCGATCTGATAGGCGGCATCGATCCAGCCTTCATCCACCGGCGGCCTCGTTGCCCCCACTACCCCGCCGAGGGCCCGGGCCAGCTGATAAAGAAGGTTGAAGTTTTCCTTGGAGCCCATGCCGCGGCCGCCGGCCACAACCACATCGGCTTCTTCTAGCTTAGAAGCCTCTTCGACTTCCGCAATCACTTCCCGAACGCGCGCCACCAAATCGGCCTGCTCTAAATGCACCGGCACTACCTCCACGCGTCCTTCCCGCCCGGCATCTTTTTCCGGGGCGGGAAAGACGTGCGGCCGCACGGTGGCCATTTGGGGCCGGTGACGGGGAATCACGATGTCGACCATCACGTTATCACCATAAGAAGGCTTCGTCTGAACGAGCAGGCCGTCTTTGTCGAAACTTAGATCAAGGCAGTCGGCGGTAAGGCCCGTCCTGAGGCGAGCCGCCAGCCGGGGCGCCAGGTCCCGGCCCTGGCTGGTAGCTCCAAAGAGGACCACGTCTGGGTGGCGCGCCTCGATAAGGTCGGTCAGAACGCGAGCATAGGGTAGGGTGCGGTAGAGGGCGAGCTCGGGATGATCGGCAACGAGCACCGTATCCGCACCACAGGCGATAAGCTCGGAAGCGAGTTCCGTTACTCTACTTCCCAAGAGGACCGCAGTAACCTTCCCTCCGGCCCCAGAGGCGAGCGTTCGCGCTTTGCCGACTAGTTCCAACGTCACCGGGGCCAAGCGCCCCTGGTAGGTTTCGGCAACAACCCAAATTTCCTGCATCCTGGTAAACCTCCCTAAACCTAAAGGACTTTCTGTTCCCGGAGCTTGGCCACCAGAGCGCGGGCGGCCTCTTCCGGTTCTCCGGGAAGTATCTCCACATGGGAGGTTCGCTGGGGCGAGAATAAGCGCAACACCCGCGTGGGCGATCCTTTAAGCCCTATTTGGTCTTCGTCAACGTCGAGATCCTTGGCCGTCCAAACGGTGAGCGGCTTCTTGGCCGAGCGCACGATGCCGATGGGGCTGGGGTAACGCGGCGTATTGATCTTACTCTCCACCGTCACCACGGCCGGCAGGGGCAGTTCCCAGACGGCAGTGCCCTCTTCACACTCCCGCCAGGCTACGATGGTCTTCCCATCGCACTCGAGCTTCTTCACCATGGTCACCTGGGGCAGGTTCAAACGCTCGGCCAGCTCCGGCCCCACCTGGCCCGTATCCGCGTCCACGGCATGGCGCCCGCACAGGATAAGGTCGAAGGGAGCCAAGCGGCGGATACCCTGGGCCAGGGTGTAGGCGGTGGCCAAAGTGTCCGCCCCGCCCAGGGCCCGGTCGCAGAGAAGGTAGGCCGCATCCGCACCCATGGCCAGGGCTTTGCGCAGGGCTTCCCTCACCTGCGGCGGGCCCATGCTGATAACGCTCACCGTTCCACCGAATTTTTCTCTAAGCCGTAAAGCCTCTTCCAACGCGTTTTCGTCAAAGCTGTTAATGACGCTCTCTGTGCCTTCCCGGATTAGGTTGTGGGTGACAGGGTCCACCCGCACATCCAAAGTAGCAGGCACCTGTTTGATGCAGACGACGATGTGCAAACTGTCCACCTCACGTCAGGCTAGTTCTTTTAGGGTGTTCATGCCGATGACCATGCGCAGGACCTCCGAGGCGCCCTCGCCGATTTCCAGTAGCTTGGCGTCGCGCAGGTAACGTTCTACCGGGTAATCGCGGGTGTAGCCGTAACCGCCGAAAATCTGGATGGCGTCTTTGCAGGTCGACATGGCCACCTCGGCGCCGAAGACCTTAGCCATGGCCGCCTCCGTGGTATAGCGCTGGCCGGCGTCCCTGAGCCAGGCCGCCCGGTAGGTGAGGAGACGCGCCGCCTCGATCCCCATGGCCATATCGGCTATCTTGAACTGCACGGCCTGGAGCTTGGCCAGCGGGCCGCCGAAGGCTTGGCGTTGGTTGGCGTAGCGCCCAGCTGCTTCCATGGCGGCTGTAGCGCAGCCTACGCCCATGGCCCCCACGCAGACGCGGCCGAAGTCCAGGGCAACCATGGCCACCTTAAAGCCCTCGCCTTCCTTGCCCAACATGTTCTCCGCCGGCACCCGGCAGTTGTCCAAAATGAGCTCCGTGGTTACCGAACCCCGGCAACCCATCTTGTCTTCCTTCTTGCCGATGCTGAAGCCCGGGGTTCCCTTTTCCACGATGAAGGTAGAAATCCCACGGGCACCCTTCGTCTTGTCGGTTTTTACGGCAATTACGTACGTCTCGGCGGCTCCGCCGTTGGTGATGAAGGCCTTTGTACCGTTGAGGATCCAGTAGTCCCCGTCCCGCACGGCGGTGGACATGATCCCCGCAGCGTCGGAGCCGGCGACCGGTTCGGTAAGCGCGAAGGCGGCAAGTTTCTTACCGCTCACCAGATCGGGCAGGTACTTCTTCTTTTGCTCTTCCGTACCGAACATGAAGATCGGGTCGGTAGCCAACCAGTGGGCGTCCAGGGTCAGGGCTACGCTGGCCGAGCCCCGCGCCAGCTCTTCAATGGTGATGACCGCCGCCAGCGAACCCATCCCCGCTCCGCCGTACTCCTCCGGGAAGGGAACGCCGAAGAAGCCGCTTTCGCTCATCTTACGGACGATGTCCCAGGGGAGATCATTCGCCCGGTCCATCTCCGCATCGTAAGGCGCAACTTCTTTCTCCGTAAACTCACGCACGGTCTTTCGCCACAGCTCCAACTCTTCACTCAGCCTAAAGTCCATCCACCTAGCCCCCTACGAATTTCTTAGTCCAACCGCTTCCGGCCGGCCGAGCGGCGGACCAGTTATCTTCTTTTGCAAAAAGCTTGCCAGGTTACCCCGGCCCAAAAAGCGCGACGACCTGCCGAATTTGGCAGGTCGTTAACGCAACAAACCTCTTCCCAAGGCTGGCTTGTTGTGCATTTTTGCATAAGTTCAAGGGTGCTCTTAGCCTGCTACCGGCAAGTACAGCCAGGTCAGGGCTTCTTTATCCCAGTTTTCCAGGCAGGTGATTATGCAGTTCTGCACATACCTTGCGATTCTGCAAGCCTTGCTGGCGGTAGCGTTGCCTTTTTCTTGTCAAAGTAGAAACGTCTATTCCCAGGGCGGCCGCGGCGCTTGCCAGGCTGGGATGTGTTGCGATCGCCTCTTCGATGATTTCTCGTTCGAATTCGGCTACCGCCTCTTTAAGAGTTTGGCCACGCCAGCGGCCGCTGCCGCAGCTGCGCTTTAAACGCGCCGGCAGGTCACCTCGGGTGATGGTGTTCCCCGGCGTGAACACCGCGAGCTGCTCCAGAACGTTTTCCAGTTCGCGCACGTTGCCCGGCCAAGAATAGGCCTGCAGGCAGGCCAGGGCATCGGGAGCAAGTTGCTTTTCCAGCTGATAGCGTTCATTTAGGCGCGCCAAGAACTGGCGGGCCAAGAAGGGAATATCTTCCCGCCGTTCCCTTAGGGCCGGTACGTACACCGGGAGCACGTTAATTCGCCAATACAGGTCCTCGCGGAAACGCCCTTGGGCCACCATCTCTTCCAGGTTGCGGTTGGTAGCGCAAACAAAGCGCACGTCGCTGAAGCGCGGCCGCGTAGAACCAACACGGACGAAAGTCTTAGACTGGAGCACTTCTAAGAGTTTCGGCTGGAGCTCAAGCGGCAGTTCGGCTATCTCGTCGAGAAGGAGGGTGCCTCCCTGCGCCGCCTCCACCAGACCTACCTTACCCTCTTTGCGCGCTCCTGTAAAGGCTCCGCCTTCGTACCCGAAGAGCTCCGACTCGAGGAGCGTGGCAGGAACAGCGGCGCAATTGATGGCCAGGAACCGACCCCGGCCGGAACGCGGGCTGAGAGAATGCAAAAGACGCGCCAGCATAGTTTTGCCCGTCCCCGACTCGCCGGTAAGGAGCACCGTGGAATCAACCTGGGCTACTTGCAGGAGTGAGCGCAGGAGGGACTGCATGGCGGAGCTGTGCGCCACGAGGTTCTTGAGCTCCGGAATTTTCTGAGAACGCTCTTCCCACTCGGCCGGCAGGTGTTCTTTCAAGTAGCGGCTGTTTTCCCAAGCCGTATAGCCGGCCTCCAGTTCCTCTACGTCCTGCACGCTACAAATAACGAGCTTAATCTTCCCCTCGTACCGCACGGGGATGGCCGTGGCCAGCGCCTCGGTTCCATTTCTAAAGCGCACCAGCGAGGTCGCCGTTTGGCCTTCGCTCAGAGCCTGGGCTACCACCGAGTGCGAGTAATAGCCCTCCCGTACCAGGATGCGTACGTTCCGCCCTTCCACTTCCCGCCGTTCGATGCCGCTTATCTTCTCCCAGTTGCGGTTAGCCAAAAGAACGATACCAGCTGCGTCGGTAAGGATAACCCCATCAGAAAGAGAATCCACAAGAAGCCGGAACTCATCCTGGCTGAGCGTAATCGAACCCACAGCCGCCAGTGCGCCGGCCACATTGCTTGAAAGATTGCCGTTCATACTTTTTGGGCTGGTTACCCGCCTCATAGGGATCACCTTCACTTTGGCTGGAATATTTTCCCGCGGGGCTTGCGCGTATAAACACCGGCCGTTTGGGCAATAATCTGAGTAGCTAAGATTTCACTTCTCCCCCATAAGCTCTTTCCTCCGGTTTCTCCTCTCCCAATGGCGGCCCTCCCCGGCCGCCATTAAACTTTCTGCAGGAGGGTGAAAAATGCAAAGCTCAGCGCGCGGCCTTGTCCGCACCGACCTGGCCCTGGAAGCCCGCGAAGCTCTGCTTCAGGAAGCCCGGGGTGAAGTGGCAGGGGTCAACTCCACCACTCGAACCACAGCCCATACACGCGTCACCAAGGTGAAGGTCACCTCCGAAGCCGGAGCCCGACGCCTGGGCAAACCTCCCGGCACGTACATCACTATTGAAGCGCCCGAGCTCAGGCAGGGGAGCCGGGTGGTAGCCAGCGAAACGGCCGAGGTGCTGGCGCAGGAACTGGGCCGCCTGGCCAACCTACCGGAAAAAGCCAGTATCCTCGTCATCGGCCTGGGCAACTGGAATGCCACGCCCGACGCCCTCGGCCCCCGGGTTGTGGACGCGGTAATGGTTACCCGACACCTCTTCGAGTACGCTCCGCAGGAACTCAAGGGAGGCCTTCGCTCGGTGGCCGCCCTTGCCCCCGGCGTGCTGGGCGTTACCGGCATCGAAACGGAAGAGATTGTCAAAGGAGTAGTAGAACGGATAAATCCCGATCTCGTGGTAGCCGTAGACGCCTTGGCCGCCCGCAGCCTAGAACGGGTCTGTACCACCGTACAGCTCACCGACACCGGCATCCACCCCGGTTCCGGCATCGGCAACAAACGCCTGGGGTTAACGGAGCAATCTTTGGGCGTCCGAGTGATCGGCGTGGGAGTCCCCACCGTCATCCACGCCACTACCCTGGCCAGCGACGCCCTAGGCCTTCTGCTCGGGCGCTTAGAAAATACCGGAAGCGAAAGCGGGGGGAACCTGGGTCGCATTTTTTCGCCGGCAGAACGCGAACGGCTTGTCCACAAGCTCCTTCCCGGCCAGTGGGAGGACCTCTTCATTACCCCCAAAGAAATCGATGCCCTCATCGTCGACATGGCCCGCGTCCTCGCCAGCGGCCTCAACGCCGCCCTGCACCCGGGCATAAACTCCGCCGAAGGTGAGCGTTATCTGCAGTAACTTCCCAGGAATGAGGCGGAAATAGGCACAGGGTTTGGGAGTAGTTAAACGGAAGAGCTTTTTAAGCGCTTAACGCCGTCATTCGACGGAGAGGATGTAGTAGTAGAGCGGCTGGCCACCGACATGAAGCTCTACTTCGCAGCCGGGAAAGCGTTCTTGGGTACGCTTCCTAAGCTTCTCCGCCGCCTCCGGTGGAACGTCCCGGCCGGCAAAAAGGGTGATAAGCTCACTCTCGTCGTCTACCATGACCGCCAGAACCTGCTCGGCCACCTCCTCTACTTCCCGGCCGGTAACCACAAGTTGGTCGTCGATGAGGCCCAGGATGTCCCCGGCGGCAATTTCGTGCCCGTTCACGCGCGAGGAGCGGACGGCATACGTCACCTCACCCGTCTTCACTTTTTGGGCGGCCTCAGCCATAAGAGAGGCATTCTTTTCCAAATCCATTTCCGGGTTAAAGGCCACCAAGGCGGCAATTCCCTGCGGAATACTCCGGGTAGGAACCACGGCCATCTTCTTTTGCACCAATCCTTCGGCCTGCCGTGCGGCGAGAATGACGTTCTTGTTGTTGGGCAGCACAAGCACTTCCGGCGCCGGGACCTCTTCTACGGCGTTGACGAACTCTTCCGTGCTGGGATTCATGGTCTGGCCGCCGCTCAGGACCACATCCGCCCCCAGGCTCTTGAAGGCGGCCATGAGGCCTTCACCCTGAGCTACCGCCACGATGCCGATCCGCTTTTTGCCGCTTGCCTCTCCTCCTCCACCCTTAAGGTATTCCCGGTGCTGATCGCGCATGTTGTCGATCTTAATGTCGTGTAGCGTTCCGTAGCTGAGGAGCTCCTCCAATACCTGCCCGGGGTGGTTGGTATGAATGTGCACCTTTACCGCCTCCGCGTCGCCCACCACCAGCAGGCTGTCGCCGTGCCGGCCGAGCTTTTCGCGGATAGCGCCTGCGTCCAGCTCATGGCCGCGCAGAAGTACTTCTGTACAGTAACCGAAGGTAATATTCTGGGGCGTACTCTCCTCCTTCGCTGGGAACAACGGCTCGACTGCTCTGGAAGCGGCAGGTACGGTGCCGGCCGTAGGGCCCACCTCGCGCCCCGTCAGCCCCGCCAGCGCTCCTTCTAGTATCAGCACGAGTCCCTGGCCGCCGGCATCTACCACCCCTGCCTCGTGGAGGACGGGAAGCAGCGAAGGCGTCTTGTCCAGGGCTTCGCGGGCCCCGGCCAAAGCCGCCCGGAGTACTGCTTCTACGTCCCCACCGTCCCGAGCGGCCGCAAGCGCTTTTCGCGCTGCCAGCCGCGCCACGGTAAGGATGGTCCCCTCGACCGGTTTCATTACCGCACGGTAGGCCGTACGCGTTGCTTCCACCAGCGCCTGAGCCACATCCTTCGGCCCTGCCGTCTGGCAGTTGGCTAAGGCCTGGGCCGCCCCGCGAAACAGCTGGGACAGAATAACTCCGGAATTTCCCCTCGCCCCCATAAGCGAACCGGTGCTCGCCGCCGCTGCCACTTTTGGCAGATCATCCGGCCCTTGCATGGCTTCCTTTAAGGCCGCCGCGAGCGTGAGATACATGTTCGTCCCGGTGTCACCATCCGGTACCGGAAACACATTCAGGGCATTCACCTGCTCCTTGTTCTTCTCCAGGTAACGAGCCGCCCCCTGGAGCATGGCGCGCAGGTGGTGCCCCGTTAGTGCGCCTTCTGTCACCGTTTTTGCCCCCCTGGACGTGCCTGGCTTAGTTGTACACCCTGCACATGAACATCTACCCGGGCAACGGTGAGTCCGGTGACGCGCTCCACCGCGTACTTGACCTTTTCCATGGCGTTCTTGGCAACCTCCGAGATGCGCACGCCGTAGCTCACGATGATATGCAGGGTGATGTAAACCTTGTTGCCGTCCATCTTAACCTCTACACCCCGGCTCCAGTTGTCCCGGCCTAAAAGCTCAACAAAGCCATCCGTGAGGCGCCGGGAAGCCATGCCCACTATGCCGTAACACTCCATGACCGCAGCGCCGGCCAGGGTGGCAATCACCTCATCGCCAATGGCTATATTCCCATATTCGGTGCGGCTTTCGCTCAGCATATGCCCGCCCCCTTCCTTGAGCTGTTCCTTCTAAGTATAACTTTTCCCAGCCTCAAGCTCAAGGTAAGGGAGAATTCTTTTCGCATTAAAAAGACCCCCGCCCGACGGGCGAGGGCCACGGAGTACTTTCGGGGCACGCCGCGTATTGCGCCCTACTTCGCACCTACCGTTGTGCCAGCGGGAAGGGTCTTTAGCTCGCCTTCGGTGGCCGCGACCACCACGGCGCCGGCAGCATCGCCGGTTACGTTCATGCAGGTACGGATCATGTCCAGCACGCGATCGATTCCGGCAATCAGGAGGATGCCGTCGAGCGGGAGCCCTACCGCCTGGAGCACCATGGTGAGCATGATCATCCCCGCTCCCGGCACTCCGGCCGTACCGATGGACGCCAAGGTAGAAGTGAGGATAATCGTCAAGTATTGGGGCATCCCGAGCTGGATGCCGTATACCTCGGCAATGAAGAGGGCGCACACTCCCTGGTATATCGCCGTACCGTCCATGTTAATGGTGGCACCCAAAGGCTGGACAAAGCTGGAGATATCTTTGGGCACGCCCAGGTTTTCCTGGGCACAGCGCATGGATATCGGAAGTGTAGCGCTGCTGGAGCAGGTGCTGAAAGCCACCGCCATTCCTTCGAAGAAGCCGCTGAAGAAGCGCACCGGGCTCATACGCGCGAAAAGATAAACAGCCCCAGAGTAAGTGACTATAGCGTGCAGAATACACCCGAGGTAAACGACAAAAATCACCTTGGCCAGCGGGACAAGGACCTCGGGACCGTTAGTTCCCGTCACCCAAGCGATCAGCGCAAAGACACCGATGGGCGCAAACTCCATGACCATCCCGGTAATCTTGTACATGATCTCGGCCGTGCTGTCAAAGAAGTCGTGGAAGGGTTTGCCCTTGTCACCGATCAGGGCTAGGGCCACACCGGCAAAGAGAGCAAAGACGATGATCTGGAGCATATTTTCCGTGACCATGGCATTGATGGGGTTCGTGGGCACCATGTTAAGGAGCGTCTCCACCAAGCCCGGCACGGGCTTGGGCTCAAACTTGCCCACGCTCTTCAAAACAAAGCCGGCACCCGGATGAATCAGCGTAGCGAGTACCAACCCCAAGGTAATCGCAATAGCGGTTGTCATCAGGTAATATACAACGGTCTTTACACCCACGCGTCCCAGTTTTTTCAAGTCTCCAATGCTGGACGCTCCAACCACGAGAGAAGAAAAAACCAAAGGCACAATGAGCATCTTAATAAGCCGGATGAAAAGGTCGCCAAGCGGTTTTAAGGCGGCGGCCGGCGGACCTACTATTAGCCCCACGACAGCACCCAGAACAAAGCCAATCAGGATCTTGACCCATAGCTTCACTTGTGCTTCCCCTCCCTTTCTCTGGCCTAACTTCAGTACCCAGCACTTTTCTTAGGCATCCCCCCTCAAGTTACGGCGCCGCCGCCTTTTTCCAGGTCTTGCGGAATATCTTTTCCTGTGTTAGAATTGTCACATGGGCTCATGACCGCGCTCTTCGTTTTACCTATGCTGGGAGGTGAAAACGTGTCCAAAGTTTGTTTCGTCTGTGGTAAAAAGAGGCAAATAGGAATGCAAATCAGCCATTCGCACATCCGTACCAAAAGGGCCTGGCGTCCAAACATTCAGCGGGTAAAAATCCTCGTCGATGGGGTTCCACGGCGGGTAAATGTATGCACGCGCTGCCTCCGGGCGGGTAAGGTACAGCGGGCCCTCTAAAAAGCGCTTTAAGCGCTTTTTATTTTTGTGCGCCCAGGAGCTTCTCCCGCCTAGCCTGTGCGTGGGCCAGAATGCCGGTTAGATTGACTATGCGGCGCTCGTGCGAACCGTGCCCGATTTCACCTACTTCGTCACAGGCAATAAAACTGAAAAAGAGCCGATTGTCCTCGATTCGCTCTAGCGTGGTTTTAACAGTAACTGTCATGCCCTGGGGTGTGGGAGCAGTGTGTTCTACGTTGATCGCCGTACCCACCGTAACCAAGCCTTCCGGCAGCCGGTGATCCACCGCCTTCACCGCGGCTTCGATCACCAAAGCTGCGAGCACCGGTGTAGCGAACATGGTCTTGAGTGCACCGCTACCGAAGTGGAGGGCCGTATCCGCCTCCGTCACTAGCTTTTGGATGGTAGCGCTAGCCCCTGGCGCCAGTCCTACAGCAGCCACATTCTCACCTCTTTCAGACCTTTACACCAATATTGTAGCATCTCTCTTTCCCCCCAGCAATCCTAAGAATTCAAAAAAAGAGGTTACCCTTCACTGGCCGGTAACCTCAAGCTTGTAGTAGACTTCTTTCACGTCGTCCGTTTCGATCTTTCGATAGAGCTGGTTAATCTCTGCCAGGAGAACTTCATAGAGAATCAGCCGTCGGTACGCTGTGTCGACGAGGCGATAACCGCTGGTCTTGCAGAGAAGCTTTTCGCCCACCTTTCTTCTCTCCCTTCCCTGTCTCACCCCCTATAAGACCTGGGCGCACTCTCACTCGCCGCGGCGAAACACGTTGAGGAGGCCCATCAGGATGCTGCCGAGGAACTTGGGCACACGGATTACGTGGATACGCATTCTATACCCTCCTCGTAATTAATATAGTTTTTGGACGAACCCACGATAGCCGCGCGGCGGGATTAAGAACTCAGGCCGCAGAAGGAGTTGCCCTCACTTTCCCAAGAGGCGGCGATAAGAAGAGTGGGTTAATCACTACCGCCTGGTAATTTTTTGTCTCCTTAACCAGACCTGACGAAGAGATAGCCTCCCAGCGCAGCCAGGAGGAGCCCCAGGAGCATAGTCCAGGCCCAGCCAGGGATCGCCAGAGCAAAGATAATGGCCCCGCCAGCGGCGAGTATTCCACCTATGGCCCTGCCCCAGAACCGCGTCCGCCGTCTCACCTCCTCACCACCTCCTTCTGTACTAGCACCCCCCTGGATTTGCTACATTATATTCCCGCCCCTTTGATTTGGCTCCTCTGCCGCTACAAGAAAGGCCCGGTTCCCCCGGGCACTAGAAGCTGTAGTGGAAAACAAGCAGCACACCGCGCTTTACGGAGATCTTTCCCTCGCTCCCCAAGAGCTCGTTGCTCACCCCAAGGATGGCCGAAGCCTCTAAAGTACTGTCGGTTAGGGAATACTTAAAACCCTCCTCCGTAACCCCCGTAGCCTCACCGAGCACGGGGAAAACGGAGACGATATCGCCGGGCCGGCCGGACAGGGTCAGCTCGCCGCTTACGGCGTACACGGTCACAGGCGGCGCGGCCGCGCACGCTTCAACCCCTTCCCGCGCCAGGCGGGCCAGGAGCATCAAGTTGGCCCAGGTATGATCTAGGCGCGAGCCGATGCCCCCCAAAAGAAGAACCGACCTGGCTCCTTGGGCCAGGGCATAGCGCGCGGCGAGCTCGGTGTCCGTTTCATCCTTCTCCGCCTTCGCCCCAACCAGCAGGCACCCCAGATCTTTTAAGCGCTCCAATTCTTTTTCTCCCAAGGAGTCGAAGTCCCCAACCGTGGCCTGCGGCACATAGCCCAAAGCCAGAAGCGCGGCGGCTCCGGCATCGGCCGCCACGATCAAGTCGGCCCCGGCGAGGTAAGGCCGCACGCGTTCGTCCACTCCTTCCCCCGCCGCCACCACAACGGCCCTCATGCGCCGCCCGCCTCCCCGAGAGATGCCGCGCGAAGCTCAGCGATGGCCGCCCTAAGGTCCGGCCGCCCGAACACCGCCGAGCCGGCCACCAGCACCGTCGCTCCCGCCCTGACTGCCCTAAAGGCCGTATCCGGGCCGATGCCGCCGTCCACCTCGATCGGGACACTGAGTCCCCGCTCTCTGAGCATCTTGGCCAGGGCAGCAATCTTGGGCAGCACCGCTGAAATGAATTTCTGGCCGCCAAACCCAGGGTTTACCGTCATGATGAGCACCATGCCCGCAAGGTCCAGTATGTACTCGAGCACGGCCAGCGGTGTGGCCGGGTTAAGGGCCACAGCCGGGGTCTTGCCGAGTTCCCTGATTTTTTCCAGGGTGCGGTGAAGATGGAGGCACGCCTCCGCGTGGACGGAAATGATGTCCGCCCCGGCAGCAGCAAAGTCCGCGAGAAAAGCGTCCGGGTTGGTAATCATAAGGTGTACATCGAGGGGCACGCTGGTGTGGGCACGGATCGCCCGCACCATTTGCGGCCCGAAAGAAATGTTAGGCACAAAGTGGCCGTCCATTATGTCCAGGTGCAAAAGATCGGCTCCTGCCTTCTCTGCCCGCTCCGCCTCCCGCCCCAGGGCGGCAAAATCGGCCGCCAGGAGCGAAGGCGCTATTTTTACCATTCGTTTTTCCTCCTCCGTTCCCTGAGTTCTCGCACCATCTCGTAGTAGGAAGCCAAACGGCTTGTGGCTACTTCACCGGCGTCGGCCGCCGCGCGCACTGCACATCCCGGTTCCAGCTCGTGCCGGCAACTGGGGTAACGGCACTTAGGTGCCAAAACCGCCAGCTCGGGGAAAAGATAGACCAGCTCTTCCGGGGCCACATCCGGCAGCTCCAAGGCGCTGAAGCCCGGCGTGTCCGCCACCCAGCCACCCCCCGTAAGGGGCAGAAGCTCAACCCGCCTGGTGGTGTGCCGGCCTCGCAGAGTGCGCTCGCTCACCTCGCCCGTGGCCAGGCTTAACCCGGGCTCTAGGGCGTTGAGCAGGCTGGATTTGCCTACTCCCGATTGGCCGGCCAGCACGGTTATGACGCCGGCCAACTCGGACCGGAGCAGGTCGATGTTGGCCCTTGTTTTGCTGCTCACCGCATACGTAACGTAGCCCGCCCGCCGGTAAGGTTCGAGGAGCCCGGCGATTTCCCTTTGGTCGGCCGCCAGGTCGATCTTGTTCAGGCAGACGACCGCCTCCACCCCGGCCGCCTCGGCCTGCACCAGCATACGGTCGAGCATGGCAAAACTGGGAGGCGGAACCTTTACGGCAAAAACGATGAGCGCCTTATCCACATTGGCCACGGGGGGGCGTACCAGGCGCCGGCGGCGCGGTTCAAGCGCCGTGATCACCCCTTCTCCAGGAGCGGTAGGGGTGAAAACCACCCGGTCGCCCACCAAAACTTCTTCCTTTTTCTTCAGGGTGCCTTTCAAAACGCAGCGGTACCTGTCTTCACCCGCCGCGACAAAGAAGAAGCCGCCAATGGCTCGAAAGACTAAGCCGCTCTTACTGTCCACTAGCTCCACCCACCGGATACTCCTTCCAGACCCGCCCGTCGATGTCTACACGCACGGCACTATTAGGCGGCACATCGATGGCCAGCTCGACGGCCGTTCCAGGGGGCAGGCGGCGCCGGTAGACGCGCTGGGTATTCTTCCCGGCCACTACCCAAACCTCCACGAGTTGTTCAGGCGGCCCGTCCGGCACGGTAAATTTCAGGTCGAAAGTGGTGCTTTGGGGTTGCGGCTCCGGTGGCGGGCCCTGGCTGACCACAAGGTCAATGGCATCGCCTTCAGTAACCGGCGTGTTGGCCGGCGGGTCGGTTCGGATTACTTTGCCCGCACCGTAGATGTTGCTCGGTTCTTGGGTAATCCGTCCTACCTTGAGGTTAAGCGTGTTTAAGAGATCCTCGGCCTGGGAAAGATCCTGCCCAGCCAAGTTGGGCAGGAGGCGGCTCAGCGGAGGCGGACCCAGCGAAAGTACCAGGGACACACGGCTTCCTACCTCCACCGGCGTTCTGGGAGCCGGGTCCTGCGCCACCACCAGGCCGGCAGGGGTTACGGCATCGTACTCTTCGCGGACCGTCCCTAGAACCAGTTTCCTGTCCGCCAGCGCCGCCTCCGCCGCCGTACGGGTTTGCCCGCGCACGTCCGGCACCTCTACCTTTTCCGGCCCTAGGCTCAGCACCACCTCCACTTCTTCGCCGACGCCGGCCTTGCGGGGCGTGCCTGCTTCCGGCTGTTGGGCCAGCACAATACCCGGGGCTTTATCGCTGTGTTCAGAGCGCAGCACTTTGTATACCAGGCCCTTTTCTTCTATCAGCCGGCGTGCTTCGTCCGCCGGCCGTCCCACCACGTCCGGCACGTTCACTATCGGAACCAGGAAATAGGAACGGAAAGCCAGGAACCCGCCCACCAATAGGCCGAGGAAGACGAGCGCCACCGCCGTCCAAACCAGTCCGCCCTTCCTCTTGCGCGGCCTTACCGCCTCGGTCGGAAGGGGCGCCATCGTCGCCGGGCGCAGCACGCGGGTAGGCTCCTCCTCGACCGGTTCCAGGCCGAGAAAGGCCTTCAGCGCCTGCTGCAGCTCTCCTGCCGTTTGGTAACGCTCGGCCGGGTCGCGGGCCATGGCTTTCAGAATGATCCTCTCTAGGGCCTCGGGTACTTCAGGTCGTAGCGCGCGCGGGCTCGGTGGGTCGGAGTCCAGGTGGCGAAGAGCGATGGCAATCGGTGAATCGCCTTCGAAGGGCAGCTTCCCCGTTAACAGCTCATATAGGACCACGCCCAAGGCGTAAATATCCGATCTGGCGTCCACCGCCGCACCTCGCGCTTGCTCGGGGGAGAAGTAGTGCACGGACCCCAGAACCACCCCCGTCTCCGTCAGGCTGGAGGCGGCGGCCGCGCGGGCTATGCCGAAATCGGTAACCTTTGCCTGGCCCTCAGGGGTAATAAGGATGTTATGGGGCTTTATGTCGCGATGGATGATACCTCGCTGGTGCGCGTGGAAAAGCGCGGCCGCTATCTGCCGGCCGATTTCCGCTACCGTCCGCGGCGGCAGCGGTCCCTCGGCGCGCAGGTAGTCTTTGAGGTTGCGGCCGGGCACGTATTCCATCACGATAAACTGTTTACCGTCTTCTTGGCCGACGTCGTATATGGACACGATATTAGGATGGGAAAGCCGGGCGGCAGCCCGCGCCTCCCGTTGGAAACGATCTAGAAACTCTTGGTTTGCAGCATACTGATCGCGAAGGAGCTTTATGGCCACGAGCCGGTCCAGCAGGGTGCAACGGGCCTTGATCACCACCGCCATGCCGCCCGCGCCAATAGTTTCCATCAGCTCATACCGCCCAGCCAGGAGTTCTGCCATCTACCTCACCACCTCAAGGGCCGTCTCGAAGAGCTCGCGCGCAATAGGAGCCGCCACCGTCCCCCCGCTCCCGCCGTTTTCAACCACCACAGCCACCGCCACCCGCGGCGCACCTGCCGGCGCAAAGCCCACATACCAGGCGTGCGGTTTCCCGTGGGGGTTTTCGGCAGTTCCCGTTTTACCGGCTACCTTCATTCCGGGGAGCTGGGCCGCCTGCCCCGTCCCGTGTTCCGTCACTTCTACCATAAGCTCGGTCAGAGTCTTGGCCACGCCGGGAGACATGGCTACCTCCAGCCTTTCAGGTACGGTCTTGCCAACAGTCCAGGCACCCAAGCGGCGCTCTTGAACCAAGTACGGCCGCATGATCACGCCGCCGTTGGCAATGCCGGCGGCAAGGAGGGCCAGCTCCAGCGGCGTTGCCAGAACCTCGCCTTGGCCGATGGCCCGCTGGGCCGTCTCTCCTTTCCCCGGCCTACCCCGGGGAAAGGAACTTACCGCCACCGGGAGGTCAAAGGGCAGGCCAGCATTAAACCCGGCTTGTTCCGCCTGCGCGGCCAGCGCTCCGTTCCCGATCTCCAAGCCCAGGCGGGCAAAAGTTACGTTGCAGGAGACGGCCAGCGCACGGGCCAGGTCGAGGGTACCGTGGGCCCGCAGGCAGTGAACCGTATATCCCGTAAGCTTAAGTTCGCCCGGGCAAAAGTAGCGGCGCGTGAGAACATCCGGGTTGCGGCTGAGCGCTGCAGCCGCCGTAACGAGCTTGAACGTCGACCCAGGGGGATAGAGCCCTTGTGTGGCCCGGTTGAGCAGCGGAGCTGCTTCGTCCCGGCTGATTTCCTCCCAGTCCCGGCTTACCGTTGCCGGGTCGAAAGAGGGCTGACTGGCGAGTGCCAGCACGGCGCCCGTCCGCGGGTCCAGCACCACCGCCGCGCCCTTCTTCCCGGCCAGAAGGCGCATGGCCTTCTCCTGCAGGCCAGCATCAACAGTCAGGACGAGGTCTTCGCCCCGGGCGGTTAAAGGTAGGTTAAAACCCAGGGCTGACCAAAGGAGCGGGCGCCCGCTCAGCTCGGCAGCATAGCTGGCCTCTAGACCCGTAGCTCCCAGTCTCCGGTCCAGGTAACCCACGATAGGTCCCCAGGCCCAGCCCATGCTGTAGCGGCGCGGTCCTCCGATCACCTTGGTTTCCGCTACAACTTCGCCACCTCTAGCATAAATTCCTCCCCGCAGGCTCTGGTTATCCCAACCAGCCAGCCGCCGGCTGTTGGCCGGCGTGGACATTAGTTTCTCCCGCTGGAATACGGTCAGGTTGGTGAGCATAAGCATGACAATGCTAAAACCCACCACAAAGGCGCGGAACAGGTAGTGGGTGTTTTTTTTCATGCCGCCGGCCCCTCTGCCGAAAGAAGTAAGAGAAAACCAAAGCTTATGAGCGTGCTCACCAAGGAGCTTCCACCGTAGTTGAAGAGAGGCAGCGTAAGGCCGGTGAGCGGAATAAGGCGCAGGGCCCCACCTAAGATGACTAGAGACTGCAAGGCAAACAAGCTGGTCAGGCCTACCCCAACCAGGGCCGAAAAGTCGTCATTCGCCGCCAGCGCCGCGCGGAAACCGCGCTCGGTAAGAATGAGGTAAAGGGCGACGAGAGCCAGGGACCCGGCCAACCCCGTTTCTTCGGCCCAGGCGGCAAACGTAAGATCGGTAGTTACTGCCGGGATGAGCTGGGCCTGCCCCTGTCCAAAACCGGCTCCCAAGATTCCGCCCGCGCTTACGGCCAGAATCGACTGCACAAGCTGGTACCCGCTCCCTCCGGCCTGAGCCCAGGGGTTGAGCCAGACATCAATGCGTGCGCGGACGTGGTCAAAGAAGCGGTAGCCCACAAAGCCCCCGCCCGCTAAGGCCACAAGCCCCAAGAAAAGGTAATCAAGCCGAGGCGCCGCCACGTAAAGTTCACAGGCGAAAAGGCCGAAGATAAGGAGCGCCGTACCCAAGTCGCGCTGGCCTACCATAAGGGCCAGCGCGAGGAGCAAAACCAGCACTAAAGGTCCGAAGTAAGCCGGATGGGGTAAGGTCAAGATGCCGACCCGCCATCCGCGCACCATAAGCAGTTCCTTACGTCCGGCTAAATACCCGGCTAGGGCGAGACTGAAGAGTACCTTCGCCGGCTCGGAAGGCTGAAAACGCACCGGTCCCACCACAAGCCAGCTGCGTGCTCCGTACACCTCAACGCCGAAAAAGAGCGTTGTAGCCAAAAGAGCCAGTCCGAGAACAAGAAAAAGCGGCCACCAGCGCCTGAGGCTGGCGACAGACGGTAGAAACGCCACTACTGCCAGCGCCGAGCCCAACCCCAAAATGGCCCAGATAACTTGCCAGAAAGCACTCCGGCGGTCCAGGTGGTAAAGTACGGCGATGCTGAGAAGAAGCGGTACCGCAATAAGCGGCAATATCAGTTCATCGGCGCAGAGTTCCAGGCGCCCCAAGACGATGTGCGCAAGCCAGAGCGCCAGAGAAACAGCCAGCGGGTAAAGCCAAGCTAAGGGCTCCCGGGGCTGTACGGCTGCCCACACCAGGGCGAAGGCCAAAAGGCCTAGAACAATGGCGGAAAACAGGAGTTCCCCTTCCGTGGTTCTCCCTTCCGACTTCCTCATGCCTCTCTCCCAGCCTCAAGCAGCACTACCGTCACGTTATCTCTCCCACCGCGGCTGTTGGCCAGCTGCACCAGCTCCGCTGCCGCACGGCTCCGAGGGGCCGCATTCAGCACCCCTTCCAGCTCGGCATCGGTCACCACCCCGGTAAGCCCGTCGGTGCAGAGCAGAAAGACGTCGCCCGGCCGCACCCCTTCGTGCCGTATATCCACCTTAAGCCTCGGTTCCGTCCCCAGGGCCCGGGTAAGGATGTTCCGGTGGGGGTGGAAACGGGCCTCCTCCGGTGTGAGCGACCCCTGATTGACCAGCTCCTGAACCAGGGAGTGGTCCTCGGTGAGGAGTTCCAACTTCCCATCCCGTAGCCGGTAAACCCGGCTGTCACCCACGTGGGCGAGCTCTGCCTCCTGACCGTGGACGAGGAGGGCGCTGAGAGTAGTGCCCATACCAGCAAAAGCCGGACGGCTCCGCGCCAGGCGATTAACCTCGCGGTTGGCCTGGGCTATGGCCTGGACGAGAAGCTCCTGACAGGCCGCGCCGTCCTTCCCGCCAGGATTGGCCGCCTCAACTACCCGGCCGATAACCTCTACGGCCACCCGGCTGGCTACCTCGCCCGCCCGATGGCCGCCCATGCCGTCGGCCACTAAGGCCAGGTACCAATCCTCGCCGCCGCCCAGCCAGTAGGCATCTTCGTTGTTGGCGCGCACGCGGCCGACATCTGTTTCTGCCCAGCTTCTCAGCACGCTACTCACCCTCCCGCAAACCCGGATAGCGACTGCCTACGTTTCTTTGTCTGCGTCCTGCTGCTCCCAGATCACGCTCTATGGCTTTAACTATACTGTAGAGAAACCGGTAGAAAAAAGCAAGGAACAGGATATGCACCAGAAGGCGCAGGATCGTCATCACCGGCATGGTCCTCACCTCCGGTATTCCAGGCAGGTTGAGCCTAAAGTAATCTGATCCCCCGGCTTTAGCTCGGCTTCGGTAACCGGCCGGCCGTTTACCCATGTCCCGTTCAGGCTGCCGAGGTCCCTGAGAAAGAGCTTATCCCCCCTCCAAGTGAGTTCCAGATGCACGCGCGATACGCCAGGATCGTGCAGCACCACATGGTTGGTCTCGCGCCGCCCTACATAGACTTTCTCGCCCCACAGGGTGAAGACGGTACCTTCATCCGGCCCTCTTATGACAGCCAGAGAAGGGGGCGCCGCCCGCGCGTTCGCTTCCCTGGCGCGCGGCAGGCGGAAGGTAATAGTCGCCTCCCGTGCCGGTTCCTCCGAAGCAGGTTCGGGGCGCTCCAGCGCCTCCACCTGGATAAACCTGCCTTCACCAGGGACAATCTCTACCCTTACAGGCCCGGCTAATTGGTAACCACGCCGCCGGGCTTCGGCCTTAAGAGCCGCCGCCAGCTCCTCAGCCAACCTGGGGAGGCTCCTGGCCACGGCATATTCTGCCGGCGGAAGCTTTACAGTATACCAATTGGCGCGCGCCCGGCTGCTCCTACGCCCGCCTTCCTCCAGCGCCGCCACCAGGTTAAGGCGCACGAGCTCCGGTAAGTGCCGGCGGAGGCGCCTTTCTTGCCACCGGCGCCACCACTCTGCCACCTTGGCCGCCGGTCGAAATCCTCTCACCAAAGCGTCCCTTCTTCCCTGAGCACCTGGTGTCTTAGCTGGCCGCACGCAGCCGATATATCGGTCCCTAGCTCTCGCCGCACCGTGGTGGGGATGCCGCGGGCCCTTAGGACGGCGGCAAAGGCGGCAACTCGGCCTGGCTCTGGGCGTTTAAGTTTCCCTTCTACCGCCGGGTTGAGCGGAATAAGGTTGACGTGGGCGGTGAGCCCTTGAAGCAATTTGGCCAATTCCCGGGCCTGCTTGAGCGAATCGTTCACTCCGGCAATAAGAGCGTACTCAAAGGTTACCCGCCGTCCGGTCTCTTCGCTGTACTCCCGGCAGGCAGGAAGAAGCTCGCTTAAAGGGTAGCGCCTGTTGATGGGCATGAGGCGCCCTCGGAGCTCATCGTTGGGGGCATGTAAAGAAACGGAAAGGGTGAGCGGCAGCCCTTCCCGCGCCAATCGTCGAATGCCCGGCACCAGCCCACAGGTGGAGAGGGCGATACGCCGGTACCCAATTCCTAGGCCCTGGGGCTGGGCGATGAGGTGAATGAAGCGGAGGACGTTGTCGTAGTTGTCCAGGGGTTCTCCAGTTCCCATGAGCACCACGCTGCGGACCCGCCCGCCCGCTCGGCGTGCTTCGCGCTCTAGGGCTACAACCTGCTCCACCATCTCCGCCGCCTCCAGATTGCGGGCCAGGCCCCCTAGCGTTGAGGCGCAAAAACGACATCCCATGCGGCACCCTGCTTGGGAGGAAATACAGGCGCTGAACCAACTGCGGTAGCGCATGAGAACCCCCTCCACGGCCTGCCCGTCTAAAAGGGAAAAAAGCAGCTTGACCGTTCCGGTTGCCGGGGAGAATTCCCTCCGAACTATAGCCGCAGCCTCCAGCACGGTCTCCTCCTCCAGGCGCGCACGCAGTCCGGCCGGAAGGTTGGTCATCTCCGCATAGGAGCGGACCAGGTGGCGAAAGGCCCAGGTGTAAATTTGGTCCGCTCGGTAGCGCGCCTCACCCCAGGAGAGAAGGAGCTCGGCAAGTTCCGTACAGCTAAGACCTTTGAGCTTAATCTTCCCCATGGGCTCGCTCACCTCCGTGGCGGCGCAGCCGGGCCAAAAAAAATCCGTCCACCTTATGTTTATGCGGGTAGAGCTTAAGATAGCCGCGCGCCAAGCTCTCTTCGGCTAAGTACCGGCCCAGGTAGGGCCTCAGGTCCTCCAGGACGAAGTCGCCGTTTCGGTCCAGAAAGGCCTGCACTACGCCTTCGTTCTCTTCCGGCTCGAGGCTGCAGGTACTGTAGAGGAGAACGCCGCCGGGGATTACGGCCGCCGCGGCGCCCTGCAAAATGCTGAGTTGGAGGGGCGGCAACGCAGCGATCTCTTCCGGCGACTTGTGCCAGCGTAAGTCCGGCCGCCGTCTAAGCACCCCGGTGCCGGAACACGGGGCGTCCACCAAGACTCGGTGGAAACGCCCGTGTAGCTCCGGCGGGAGATTCCGCGCATCGGCGAGGAGAGTTTGAATGATGGTGAGGCCAAGGCGCCCAGCGGCCTCCTTCACCAGCTCCAACTTGTGGGGGTGCACGTCCAAAGCCACAACCTCCCCCTGGTTGTCCATGAGGGCGGCCAGGTGCGTTGTTTTCCCGCCCGGCCCAGCACAGGCATCGAGCACCTTTTCCCCTGCCCGGGGAGCCAGGGCGTGCGCGGCCAGCATGGAGCTCTCGTCCTGCACGGTGAAGAGCCCCTCGGCAAAACCGGGCAGGTTCTGCACCTCCCCGGCATTTTTCAGATATATGGCCTCAGGGGCGTAAAGGTGGTGCCCGACGGCAAAGCCGCGCTCGCTAAAGTACCCGGCCAGTTCGCTCCGGCTGACGCGGATCGTGTTTGCGCGCAGGCTGAGGGGAGGCACTTCATTGTTCGCCCGGCAGAGGGCGATGGTTTCCTCCGCACCCAGGCGCTCGAGCCACCTGGCGACGAGCCATTCCGGATGCGCGTACTTAAGGGCAATGTGGCGGACCGGGTCCTGCTCGAGGTCGGGATAGGCCAGGCGGTCCTTTTCCCTGGCCAGCCGCCTGAGCACCGCATTCACAAAACGGGCGCTCCCCGCATGTCCTACTTCTTTCGCCAATTCCACGGCGGTGTAGCAGGCCGCGGCCGGCGGTATGCGCGTGAAGAGAAGTTGGTACGCGCCGAGGCGGAGCAAAGCCCGGATGGGCGGGTCGAGCTTATCAAGCGGGATGTTGCTCCGCTCGCTCAGGGCCCAATCCAAAGTCCCCAGGCTGCGCACCGTCCCATAAACAAGTTCGGTGGCCAGCGCCCGTTCCCGGGCGTCCAAACCGCTTTTGGCCAAGGTGCGGGGGAGGAGGAGGTTCGCATACGCCCCGCCCTTTTCAACGCGCTGCAATACCTCCAGGGCCACAGCCCGTGCCGACTTCGTTTTTTTCACGCAACCGTCCTCGCTTTCCTTGATTTCCCAGCTTCCCTACTTGATCACCTTGGTACGAACGAAAAACTCCGTAGGCAGCGCCTGCCAGCTCCAGGGCACAAAAGCCGGCGGCCGGCCGAAGCCGTATTCAACGCCTATAATTACGCGGTCGCGCACGTCCGTATTGGTGGTGACGTACGCCTGGAGCAGGCTGCCCAGGACGGGCCCGGCCAAATTGGCTACCGCCAGAGCGGCGACGACGTTGAGCAGGGTAAAATGCCCGCTCCCCAAGAGCAAAGCCAGAAAGACGGCCGAAGCGACAAAATTGGCGGCCGCGATGGTGGTGCCACAGCGTTTGTGGATGGCCAGGCGCCGTTCGCCGGCCAAGAGCCGGCTGTGGCCGATCCGGGCCGCCTCTTCGATGAGCTGGGGATCGGCTGCGCCGTGGATATAAAAACCGTTCTCGGCCGCATTCCCGGACAGGCGTTGCGGGCCGAAGCGTTCTTCCAGCACGTTGATGGTGGCATGCTCCAGAGCATGGTTCTTTCTCAGGTTGGGATTTAAAGCAATGCGTAAGAGTTCTCCCGGCACGGTGAAGAAGTTCCACAGCGACCGCAGGGTAAAGCCGAAGGGTAAAAGCAGCAAATTGAGCAGAAAGAAGGCGGTAAGGGGCAAAACCAACCAAGGGAAGAAGAAAATCAGGAGGAGAAAGAAAAGCACTATTGGCACTATAGCGCCCCCTTTGGGTCGGGCCGGCCGAGGAAGTCCAGCACTGCCTGGCGTACCCGCTCCATGTCCACCCGCGTATCCACACAGGGCCCGTGCGGGCGGTCATTTAGGATGCCCACCGCCGGCAACGGGTAAACATCCTGGAGCCCGCTGGTGAGGTCGCGCTCACAGGCCACGGCCACCACGGCCTTCGGCCTAAGCTCCGCAACCCGCTTCCGGGCTAAAGTTCCGCCGGTGACCACGGCCAGCTGCACGCCCAGTTCGCGCGCCAGCAGCAAAAGGTCCTTAATCTGGCAGCGACCGCACAAACGGCAGTTGTCCACCTTCACCGTGATTTTATGCGGGCAGCCCGAATATTGCAGGCAGTGCGGGGCCAGGATGAGCAGGCGCGAGGGCGGAACGGTCACGGCGCGCGTCCGCACCAGGGTGTTGTTAATCTCGATGAACGACCGTTCCAACTTTTCCTTCGCCACGTTAAAGATCCGGCCCAGGTACATCACCAAAGGCAGAAGGCGCGTAATGAGGATACGCACCGGTCGCTCGAAGAAAGGCAGCGGCCGGTGCCGAAGGATTATGAGGACCACGCCCGCAAGCCCCAGAAGGGCTATGAGGATGAAAAAGGCAAACAACACGCCCAGTCCGAGCAAAACCAACCGGGACAGCGGGCTGAGGCCGTGGAAGAATAGGTACCACAGCCCGGCCGTGATTCCGGAAAGTATGAGGATGAGACTCAGAGCTATTCCTAAAATAAGCCGCTTTCTAGCGAGCATCGCCTTCTCCCCCTAAGGCCCTAAAGCCTGCGCCTGTTACCTGCCCCACTGGTCGCCTTCCTTAACCCGGTAACCGTTGGCAAAAGCCGCCGCCGGCATGGCCCGCTTACCCGCCGGCTGGACCTCCTCGACCAGGAGGGCCCCCTCGCCGCAGCCGACCACGATGCCGCCGGTCCCAACCTTGAGAACCCGGCCTGGATGGCCGGCGTATTCGGCCAGCGCGTGCGCCCGCCACACTTTAACCGGCTTGTCCCCCACCCAGGTTACCGCACCCGGCTCAGGGTTCAGGGCGCGCACCCGCCGGACCAGGGCCGGTGCCGGTTCCTCCCAGTTGAGCACCTCGTCGGCCCGCGTAATTGGCGGGGCATAAGTCGCCTCCGCTTCCTCTTGTTGGCGCCGCGGCGCTCTGCCGGCAGCTACCGCCTTTAGGGTAGCCAAGAGGAGCTCCGCCCCGCGCCGGGCCAGGCGTTCGCCGAGCGTACCGGCAGTATCTTCTTCACCGATGGGCTCCTCTTCCTGCAGGATGATATCGCCGCTGTCCAGTTCAGGAGCCATGTACATGGTGGTCACACCCGTAACCTTATCCCCGTTTAAAATGGCCCGCTGGATAGGCGCCGCGCCGCGAAGGCGGGGCAAAAGCGAGGCATGGACGTTGATGCAGCCAAGAGGCGGTAGGCTCAAAACTTCGGGCGGCAGAATCTGGCCGAAGGCTACCACGGCAATAACATCCGGTGCCAGCTCCTTAAGGCGGTCCTGAAACGCCGATTCGCGCACTTTTTCCGGTTGGAGAACGGGAAGGCCCAACGCCAAGGCCTTCTCTTTAATCGGGGAAGAACTAAGCTTCTGTCCCCGCCCACGCGGGCGGTCCGGTCGGGTCACCACCGCTTCGATCGTAAAGCCCGCCCCGGCCAGTTTTTCTAGCGAAGGTACGGCGAAGGCAGGCGTTCCCATGAAGACGACCTTCACTCTGCCCGCCTCCCTCTTTCGTCCCCCGCTTTTTCTTCCTCGCTTTGCGCAGGACGAAGGTTTTTGGCTTTATCGATAAAGAGAATGCCGTCCAGATGGTCAATCTCGTGCTCCAGGGCGCGGGCCAACAGGCCTTCACCCGTAATCTCCCGTTCCCGGCCGCGGCCGTCCAGAGCGCGCACCGTAACCTTTTGGCTCCGAACTACGTCGCCCACCAGACCGGGGAGGCTCAGGCACCCCTCTACCCCCTCCACCTCACCATCGCGCGCGATTATCTCGGGGTTCACCAATTCGATCAGCCCGTCCCCTACGTCAATCACCACTAGGCGTTTAGAGACTCCCACCTGTGGGGCCGCCAGGCCTACGCCTTCCGCCAAATACATGGTCCGGGCCATGGCGGCCAAGAGGCGCCGCGTGGCCGCATTGACGTGCTCGACCGGCTGCGCCTTTTCGCGCAGCACCGGATCACCATAAAGTCGGATTTCTAGATTTTTCATGGCGTTCTCTCCCTCACAAATAAGAAACCGGGTCCACATCTACGCTGAGCCTGGCCCCCATGCGCTGCCCAGCAGCGCTCATGGCCGGAAGTTCTTCCGCCAGCCGCCGGCGGAGGCATTCGAGGTCCGTACCCTTAAAGATGACCTGCCAACGGAAGTGATCTCCCACCTTCAGGAGAGGACAGGGCGCCGGCCCTTCAACCTCTACCTCCAAAGGTCCCAGGCGGGCGACTAAATCGGCGAGGAGGCGGCGAGCCGCTTCCTCCGCCGGGGCCGCCGCGCGCACCAAGACCACTTCGGAGTAAGGCGGGTAACGGTAGCGTGCTCGCCGGCTCAGCTCTATCCGGTAAAAGTCCAGGTAGGCGTGCCTCTTGGCACAGGCTATGCTGGGGTGGTCGGGGGTGTACGTTTGCAGCACCACCCGGCCCGGTACCTCGCCCCGCCCGGCACGGCCGGCAACCTGCTCCAGGAGTTGGAAGGTCCGCTCCCAGGCGTAGGGGTCCGGCAGGTGCAGGGCCAGGTCCGCGCTGATAATCCCGATCAGGGAAACCCGCGTAAAATCCAGCCCCTTAGCTACCATCTGGGTGCCCACCAGCACATCGGCCTTATGGCGGGAAAAGGCGCCGAGGATCTCGTCATAGGCTCCGCGGCGGCCGGCGGTGTCGCCGTCCAGGCGGAGAACCCGGGCCGCCGGGAAGAGGCGGGCAACCTCGGCCTCCACCCGCTCCGTACCGCAGCCGAAATCCCGTATGAGGCGGCTGCCGCAGCGCGGGCAGGTGCGGTAAGGTTCCCGGGTAAAACCACAGTGGTGGCAAACCAGGCGCCGGCTATCGTTATGTAGCGTTAGGGCGAGATCGCAGTGGGGACAGGCAGCCACTAGGCCGCACTGCCGGCAGAGCACAAAGGTGCTGTAGCCACGCCGGTTTAAAAAGAGAATGGCCTGTTCACCCCGCCGAAGCACATCGTCCAGCGCCCTGGTCAGGGCACGGCTGAAGATGCTGCGGTTTCCGGCCATAAGCTCCGCCCGCATGTCCACTACCTGAACCTCCGGCAGCGGCCGGCCCCCCACCCGCTTCGGCAGGGCAAGCAGCCGGTACCGCCCCTGCTCGGCCTGAAAATACGTCTCCACTGCAGGCGTTGCGCTCCCCAGGACGAGCGCGGCCTGGTCCTGCCGGGCGCGGAAGATGGCCACCTCCCTCGCCAGGTAGCGCGGGTTTTCTTCCTGTTTGTAGGCCGGCTCCTGCTCCTCGTCCAGGATGATCACGCCGGTTCGCCTAAGCGGGGCGAAAAGCGCGGAGCGGGCGCCGATGACCACCCTGGCCCGACCCTGCCGGATGCGTTCCCACTCAGCGTATCTTACCCGTGCGCTCAAGCCGCTATGTAGAACGGCCACTTCGCTCCCGAACCGCTGGGAAAAACGTTCCAGAGTTTGCGGCGTCAGGGCTATTTCTGGAACGAGTACAATGCCTCCCTTCCCCTTCTCCAAGGCAGCAGCGAGGGCTCGGAGGTAGACCTCCGTCTTGCCGCTTCCCGTCACCCCATGGAGAAGAAAGGCCTCGAAGCGTTCATCTCTAATGGCGGCGGTAATAGCCGATACGGCCTGCGCCTGGGCCGGGTTAAGCTCGGGGAGCTTACCCTGGCTGAGCTCATGCCCGCAAGCCTCTTCCTCCAAGGCCGGCCCTTCCTCCCGCAGGGCTACGGCACCGCGGCGGATGAGGGCCTTCAGGCTCTCCGGCCCCGCGCCTTGTTCCTTAAGGAGCCGCGCGCGTGGCATCCCTTCCGGTGCCGCCAAGAGTGCCGAAAGTAACCTCGCCTGGGCCGGAGCCCGGCGCTCTAGTTCTCGGAGCAGGGCACGGCCCTCTTGCGGTGCCAGGGTCGGCACCACCCAATCCATGCGGCGCTCAGTCGGCCCGGCGTTTCTTACCTGAGGCGGGAGGATTAAGCGCAAAGCCTCAACCAGGTGGCACAGGTAGCGGCCGGCCAGCCAGCGCACCAGTTCCCAATCTTGAGGGGTAAAAAGATCTTCCGCCAACACGGCGGCAATCGGCCTCAAGCCCGGCACGGCCGGTGCCGGCTCGGGCGTCACGTATCCCGTGAGGTACCGCTGCTGGAACGGGACCTTTACCTTAGTTCCACAGCGCACCCGCGCGGCCAACTCCGGCGGAATGCTGTAGGTAAAGACCCGGTTCGTTCCCGGATTTACTTGATCGACCAGCACGGCGGCCAGCTCGGGCATGGCTCATCCTCCCCGAGGTTTTAGTTCGCCGAAGGAGGTTGATTCTCCTTTTTCACCCGAAGGACCCGATCCCAAATGGCGGCCGCCACCTCTTCTTTGGTAAGCAGTGGAAGCTCCTCTACACGCCCGTCGGGCCAGATGATCTGTACCTGGTTGCTATCGCTGGCAAAGCCGGCGTCGCTGCGCGTGATGTCGTTGGCCACGATAAAGTCGAGCCGCTTGCGCACAAGTTTCTCTCGGGCGCGTTCGGCAAGGTGCGAGCTTTCCGCAGCAAAGCCCACCACCACCTGCTCCGCCCGTTTTCGCTCCGCCACCTCGGCCAGGATGTCCGGGGTCCGTTCCAGCTCTAGCCTAAGGGTCTCCCGGCCTTCCTTCTTGATCTTCTCAGGGCTAAAAGCCCGCGGTCGCCAGTCGGCTACCGCCGCCGCCATCACCAAGGCCGTGGCCTCAGGTAGGTGGGCCAGAACCTGGGCGCACATCTCCTCGGCACTGGTCACCTCCACGCGCTTCACGCTGGGCGGCGCTTCTAGCGAGGTAGGCCCGCTAATGAGGGTCACGTTCGCTCCCCGGCGCGCCGCCACAGAAGCCAGAGCATACCCCATTTTGCCGGTCGAGCGGTTGGAAAGAAAGCGTACCGGGTCGAGCGGCTCGCGCGTAGGGCCGGCCGTGACCAGCACCCGCCAGCCGGCCAAATCTTGGGCTCCCCTTAATACCCGCTCCACCGCTTCCAGGATGGCCTCCGGCGGAGCCAGGCGACCGGGGCCGCTGGCCCCGCAGGCCAGGCGACCGGTCTCCGGCTCCACGATGTAAAAACCCCGCGCGCGCAAAAGGCCCAGGTTCTCACGCACGGCGGGGTTGAGGTACATGTTGCTGTTCATGGCCGGAGCCAAGACCACCGGAGCCTGCGTGGCCAGCACTGTAGTCGTCAGCATGTCGTCGGCAAAGCCGTGGGCCAGTTTGGCGATTATGTCGGCAGTAGCAGGAGCGATGAGTACCACATCGGCCGCCTCGGCGTAGGCCACGTGAGCCACGTTCCACACCGGTGGGGCGGCAAACATGTCCACCACCACCGGTTGGCCGGTTAACGTCTGGAAGGTTAAAGGCGCCACAAAACGGGTAGCGGCCTTCGTCATCACCACCTTAACCGTGTAGCCCTTCTGCACCAGGCGGCTGGCCAGGTCCGCCGCTTTATAGGCCGCAATCCCGCCGGTAACACCCAGGATAACCGTCTTTCTTTCCACCTGCGCCACCCCTATTTCGTGCCCTGCCCGGGCGGCACCACCGTCACCACTCCGGCCGCTATTTCTTCTAGGGCCACGGTCACCGCCTTACCCTCTACTTCCTGGAGGCAGGGCGCTGCGCCATTCATGAGTTGGCGGGCCCTCTTGGCGGTAGCTGCAACCAAAAGATACTTGTTGCCTATCCGACTGCGGAGAGTCTCCAGGTCAGGTCCTTTCATCCCAGTTGTCCCTCCAGTTGCGCTTTAAGTTCCTCGTCGCTGAAGCGGTTCACCCGGGCATGCTCGGCCATGAGAATGGCCTCTACCCGGGCTACGGCTTCTTCCACCTTATCATTTACGACCAGGTAGTCATAAGCACGTAACTGCGCAATCTCGCTTTGGGCTGCCGCCAGGCGCCGCATGCGCTCATTCTCACTCTCGGTACCACGTTGGGTAATGCGGGCCTTAAGCTCAGCGAACGAAGGAGGGAGGAGGAAGATGAACACCCCGGTTGGGAAACTGGCCTTGACCTGAAGCGCCCCCTGAGTATCGATCTCCAGGAGGACGTCCTGGCCCGAGGCCAGCCGCTCCTCCACGTAGGAGCGAGGGGTGCCGTAAAGGTTGCCGTAAACCTCGGCCCATTCGAGGAACTCTCCCCGGGCACGCCAGGTTTCAAATTCCTCCCGATTGAGAAAGAAATAGTTAACCCCGTGTTTTTCCCCAGGACGAGGCGCCCGCGTGGTGGCCGAAACCGAGTACGCCAAGCGGGGATTGCGCTGCCTGAGGAGCTGGCAGACCGTGCCCTTACCGGCTCCGGAAGGTCCCGAGAGCACTATCAACAAACCCTTGGGCATGGCCTTCACCCCTTATTCCTCATCTTCACCTTCCTCTTCATGGTCTACCAACCGATTGGCCACTGTCTCCGGCTGGACTGCTGAGAGGATAATATGGTCGCTGTCGGTGATGATCACCGCCCGCGTCCGGCGCCCATAAGTGGCATCAATAAGCATGCCCCTGTCCCGGGCTTCCTGCACGATGCGCTTAATGGGGGCCGATTCAGGGCTGACAATGGCTACGATGCGGTTGGCCGAAACGATGTTTCCAAACCCAATGTTGATCAGGCGTATTTCCATACTGCAGCCTCCTATTCTTCGCTCGCCGCGATTACTCGATATTCTGGACCTGCTCGCGCAGCTTTTCCAGCTCGGCCTTGCACTCTACCACCAGGTAGCTTAGCTTAAGGCCCTGAGCTTTGGCCCCGATGGTATTCACTTCTCGGTTGGCTTCCTGCAGGAGAAATTCCAACCGCCGGCCTACCGGCCCGGGGGTCGAAAGCGCGTGGGTCAGCTGCTCCAGGTGACTCCCCAAGCGCACCAGCTCCTCGGTAACGTCCGCGCGCTCGGCAAAAAGCGCTATCTCCTGGGCCAGCCGCACTTCGTCCACGCTTCCTTCCACCCCTATTGTGGCCAGCCGCTCTTTTAGCCTATCCCGGTAGAGCCGCGGAACTTCGGCAGCCTCTCTGGTCATGGCATCCTTAAGCCTCTTGAGCCGTTCCACACGCTCCCTGAGGTCGGCAGCCAAGGCCTTGCCCTCGCGCTCCCGGGCAGCCGTAACCTGCGCCAGGGCTTCTTCCAGCGCCTGCTCGCAGGCCGGCCACCATGCTTCGAGGTCCACCGCTTTTTCCTCCACCTGCACCACTTCCGGCAAGGTAAGGAGAAATTCCGGCGCAATTCGCGGTTCTACTTTCAGTTCCTGGGCCAGATCGTATAGCGCCTGGGCATAGGAAGCGGCCAACTGCTTGTCCACGCGCACCATCTTGGGCCAGGACTGCCCGCTTACGCTCACCCACACCTCCACTCGGCCGCGGGCCAGCGCCTTATTTAGTTTACGGCGCAGGCGTTCCTCCCACTCGGTAAGTTCACGGGGCAGATGGATAAGCCACTCGAGGAAGCGGTGGTTAAGCGTTCGTATTTCCGCCGTGAAAACCGTCTCGCCAGCCCGGGCGCTACCCCGGCCAAAGCCGGTCATGCTGCGCACGTTATCGCTTCCCTGTGAAGGTGATGCCTGCCTTCCGCATCCGTTCTACCGCCTCGGCCAGGCGGTCCTCGTCCACGGTGAGGGCGATGCGGAAGTAGCCTTCCCCGTGCTCGCCGTAACCGTTGCCGGGAGCGACGTTAACGCCTGCCTGCTCGAGAAGGAGCGCGGCAAAAGATTTGGAAGTGTAGCCCTCGGGCACGGGCGCCCAGACGTAGAAAGTGCCCTTGGTGGGTTTAAGGTTCCAGCCCAGGCTGTTTAGCCCCTGGATGATGACATCCCGCCGGCCGGCATAGATTTTGTTCATGCGTTCTATGACGTCCTGCGGGCCGTTCAAAGCAGCGCAGGCCGCAAGCTGCACCGCGTTAAATACCCCGGAATCGATGTTGGTCTTGATCACCGACAGGGCGGCCAAAACCTCCCGGTTGCCTACGGCAAAAGCAACGCGCCAGCCGGTCATGTTGTACGGCTTGGAAAGGGAGTTGAACTCAATGCCCACCTCCTTGGCGCCGGGCGTCGCCAGGAAACTGGGAGCCCGATAACCGTCGAAGGTGGTTTCGCAGTAGGCAAAATCGTGGCAGACGATAATGTCATGCCGGCGGGCAAACTCCACCACTTCCGCGAAGAATTCCGGCGGAGCCACGGCCGCCGTGGGGTTATTCGGGTAGTTGAGGAAGAGAAGCTTGGCCTTGTCCGCCACTTCCGGGTCCACCGCGCCGAGGTCCGGCAGGTAGCCGCGCTCAGGGGTAAGGGGCAGGGTATAAGGCGTGCCGCCTGCCAGAAGCGTTCCCGTGCGGTAGACCGGATAGGCCGGGTCCGGTACCAAGGTAATATCGCCGGGGTCGACGAAGGCCCAAAAAACGTGGGCAATGCCTTCTTTAGAACCGATGAGCACGAGGACCTCCGTTTCCGGATCCAGCTCTACACCGTAGCGCTCCCGGTACCAACGAGCTACGGCCTGTTTCAGCTCCGGCAGGCCTTCGTAAGGTGGGTAGCGATGGGTAGCCGGATTCCGTGCCGCCTCGGCCAGCGCCTCCACCACGTGCTGAGGGGTCGGCATATCCGGATCGCCGATACCCAGGTCGATCACGTCTACGCCGCGTGCCCTGGCCTCAGCCTTGAGTTTGTCGATCTCGGCGAACAGATAAGGGGGAATAGCAGAAATCCGCCTGGCACGCTGTACCAATGCCAAGACCTCCTTAAGTATGTTCTTATCACCTTGTAAATTCGGTCGGGTCAAGCAGGTATTCCCCGGCAAAAACAGTGGTGGCCGGCCCCGTCATGTATACATGGTCGTCCTCCGCCCACAAAATGTCCAGGTCGCCGCCTGGCAGGTGCACCGTGGCCTGCCGGTCCAACCGGCCGGTAAGCGCGAGGGCCACCACCGTAGCGCACGCCCCGGTGCCACAGGCCAGCGTCGGCCCTGCCCCCCGCTCCCAAACCACCACCCGGACCTCGTGCGGCCCCAAAACCTGGGCAAATTCTACGTTCGTTTTGCGGGGAAAGGCGCTGTGGCTTTCCAAGGCCGGGCCCAGGATCTGCCACGGTACTTGGGTCAGGTTCTCCACCGGAATCACCGCATGGGGGTTGCCCATGGAAACGGCGGTGAAAAACACGCCGGTTCCTTCTACCTCTATCCGGGCATCCTTTACCGGGCCTCGACCGAAACCCACGACCGGGATCTCGTCGGCCGCAAAGCGCGGCCGGCCCATATCCACCCGTACCTCCGCCACCCTGCCCCCGACGACTTTAAGCTCTGGTTTGATAATACCGGCTAGCGTCTCCACGGTAAGGGCCGTTTTTTGAGTGAGCCCTTCTTCGTACACGTACTTGGCAAAGCAGCGAATCCCGTTACCGCACATTTCGGCCTCGCTGCCGTCGGGGTTAAAGATACGCATGCGAAAGTCCGCCCGCTCGCCTGGGAGCACCACGATCAGGCCATCGGCACCAACGCCAAAATGCCGGTCGCACAGGACCCGCGCCGCCTGGGCCAGATCGTGCCGGACAGGATCCAAATCCCGGGTAAGGACAAAATCATTCCCTAGACCGTGGATTTTGTGAAAATGCACGTTCAAGGCCCCACTTTCATGTATTATTACCCATTATATCAAGCTCACCCTTTTCTGTCCACCCGGAGGCCCAAAGCACTCCCTGCCACAAAAACGGTCCTCCTGCTACCAGCAAAAGGAGTGCCCACTCACGGCCTGCGGGTGCCTCTGTGTGAAAGACGACCTTAAGAAACGGGTGGTACAAAGCGCCTAGTTGCATGGCCAAAGAGAGGGCAGCTGCCACCAGGAGATACGGGTTGCTAAAAAGCCCGACGGCAAAGATCGGCTTGGTCTCCGAACGGCACTCGAACACATAAAAGAGCTGCTGCAGCACAAGCACGGTAAAGGCCATGGTACGCGCGCGCTCAATTCCTCCGCCCGCTCTAGCGGCCAGGACAAAAACGCCCACGGTAAGAAGGCCGATCCCCAGACCGCGCGCAAGCACTTTGCCGGCTAGGCCCCGGGAAAGGATGCTCTCGCCGGGGTGCCTGGGCGGGCGCTCCATAATGTCCGGAGCCGGCGGGTCGAAGCCCAGGGCCAGCGCAGGGAGGCCGTCAGTCACCAGGTTTACCCAGAGGATTTGTATGGGAAGAAGGGGAAGCGGTAGGCCGAACACCGCAGCGAGGAGCATGGTCATCACTTCACCCATGTTACAGGTGAGAAGATAACGGATGAATTTGCGAATGTTGTCGTAGACGGCGCGCCCTTCCTCTACCGCGGCCACTATGGTGGTGAAGTTATCGTCCTCGATTATCATGGCCGAGGCTTCCTTGGCTATATCCGTTCCGGCCTGCCCCATGGCCACGCCGATGTCCGCCTCCTTTATGGCGGGAGCGTCGTTGATCCCGTCACCAGTCATGGCCACAACGTGTCCGCGCCTCTTTAAGGCCCGCACGATCCGGAGTTTGTGGCGCGGGCTAACCCGGGCGTAGACGGCGATCCTCCCCGCCCACTTCTCCAGCTCACGTTGGCTCCAGCTCTCGAGCTCCGCCCCGGTGGCCACGCCCTGCTCCCAGGGAAGACCAAGCTCCTTGGCCACGGCCACGGCTGTGGTAGGATGGTCGCCGGTGATCATGACGGTCTTGATTCCGGCCCGGCGGCAGCGGGCAATTGCCTCGCGCACGCCGGGGCGAAGCGGATCGCTCAGCCCGACGAGCCCGACCAAGGTAAGCTCGCTTTCCAAGTTGGGGTGGAGCTCGCCGCCCCAGGCAGGGAGGTCGCGGTAGGCGACGGCCAGCACCCGCAGGGCCCGCCCGGCCAGCTCTTCGTTCTGCCCCAGCCACTCCGCCTTCGCCCGGGCATCCAAAGGCACGGCGCCCCTGCCGTCATCATAGTTTTGGCAGCGTTCCAGTACCACATCGGGAGCGCCCTTGACCAGAAGGCGTACCCCCTTCCCCCACCGGTGGGCAGTGCTCATGAGCTTGCGGTAGGAGTCGAAGGGGATCTCACCCAGCCGTGGATGAGCCTGCTCGAGAAAACCACGCACCAGCCCGGCCTCGGCGGCGGCGACAAGAAGCGCCGCCTCGGTAGGATCACCAGCGGCGCTCCACTTCTCTCCCCCTGCGCGCCGTCCGCGCCAGAGGGAACCGATGCCGATCCCCTCCCGCTTTAAGGTGGCATCGTTGCAGAGCGCACCAATAGTAAGGGCGAGTTTCCCGTCTGCTGCCCGGATTTCCCGTACCGTCATACGGTTTTCCGTGAGGGTACCCGTCTTGTCGGCGCAGATCACCGTGGCACAACCTAAGGTCTCCACCGCCGGCAGTTTGCGCAAAATGGCGCGCCGGCGCACCATGCGCTGGACTCCCACGGCCAGGGCCAGGGTCACCACGGCCGGTAGCCCTTCCGGAATTGCGGCTACGGCCAAGCTTATCCCCGCCATGATAAGTTCTAAGGCTGAACCTCCGCGCCTCAGCCCTAGGGCCACGACCAGGGCGCAGATGGCGATGCAGCCGGCTACGAGGACTCGGCCCAAATGGTCCAACCGCTGCTCAAGGGGGGTGGACTCTTCTTTGTGCTTGCCAAGGAGGCGGGCGATTTGACCCGTCTCGGTGCCGAGCCCCGTGGCCACCACTACCGCTTCCGCCCTGCCACGCGTAACCAGCGTGCCGGCGTAAACCAGGTTGCGCCTTTCCGCCAGAGCCGTCTCGGCCGGTAGTTCGCACACTTCTTTGGCCACCGGCACCGATTCACCTGTAAGGGCCGACTCATCGCAGGCCAGATCCCAGGCCCTCACCAGGCGGGCGTCCGCCGCTACCCGGTCGCCGGCCGCAAGTAAAAGGAGGTCGCCCGGCACCACTTCCGCCGCCGGCACGTCTACCTCCAGGAAAGCACGGCGGCAGCGGGCCCGGGGAGCGGTAAGCCTCCTTAGAGCAGATAGGGAGCGCTCTGCCCGGTACTCTTGGAAGAAACCGAGCACGGCATTGAGTACGACGATGGCCAAAATGGTGATGGCGTCGTACCACTCGCCCAGGAAAAGAGAAAGCACGGCCGCGACAAGGAGTACCAGCACCATGAAGTCTTCAAACTGAGCAAGGAAAAGCTTGAGCGCGCCTGCCTTACGGCCGGCCGGAAGTTGATTCGGTCCATATATAAGGAGCCTTTGGCGGGCCTGGGCCGGCTCCAGCCCGGCCCCCGGGTCTGTCTTCAGGTAGGCGATCAAGTCGGAAAGCGGCCAAGCATGCCAGGGTTGCACAGAGTTCTCCCCTCCTTGGGGCTTATTCCCAAGAATCCCTATGCCCAGAAGGCAGAAAAAATGACCCGGCCAAATTGACCCCCCTCGCCCGGCCGGGTTATACTGAAGTGTAAGTTTGAAGAGCAAGAGGTCGATAGCATGCCCTTCGATGCCACAGTTCTGACGGCTCTGAAACCGGAACTGGATGGGCTCTCGGGAAGCCGCGTTCTCAAAGTTTACCAGCCCGCCCGCCTGGAACTTGTCCTTACGCTGCGCTTAGAAGGCGAAAACGTTCGCTTGCTTCTGAGCGCCCACCCCGAGCGGGCCCGGCTCCATATTACCACCCGCGCGCAGGCCAATCCTCCGACCCCTCCCGCTTTCTGCATGTACCTCAGGCGCCACCTGGAAGGAGCCCGCCTTACCGGCATTCGGCGCCCGCCGGGCGAACGCATTGTGGGCCTGAAGTTTGAGGGGCGCGACGAGCTGGGGGAGCGGGTGCAGCTCGAGCTTATCGCCGAGATTATGGGTAAACACAGCAACATCATCTTGGTAAATAATGCCTCCGGCCTCATCCTGGAGGCCATCAAACACGTAACGGAAGAGGTCAACCGCTTCCGCGAGGTCTTGCCGGGCCTTCCTTACCGCAACCCGCCGCCCTTAGAGAAGCCGCTGCTCGAAGACCTGACCGAGCTAGCTTTTTATTCCAAGCTGCAGGCGCAGAAAAATGAAGTTGTTAAGGCTCTCGTCGGCACAGTAGCCGGTTTCAGCCCGCTCCTCGCCCGCGAGGTGGTGGTGCGCGCCGGGCTGGACGAAGAACTGAACGTGAAAGCGGCCTCCCGCGCCGACCTCGAAAGGCTCTGGCAGGCTTTAACTGAGCTCAGGGAACAAATTGCCAACGGCAGGTGGAGCCCCACGGTTTACCTAAGCCCTGAAGGCAAGGCGCTTGAGGTGGCCCCTTTTCCTTTGACCTTATTGGGTGCCTTCCCGAGGGAAACCTTCCCTACTATGAGCGCTGCCTTAGACTTTTTTTACGCGAAGAAAGAAGAAGAGGAGCGCTTTACCTCAACCCGGCAGAATCTTATGAGCTGGCTCAAGCGGGCCCAGGAACGGGTGGAAAAGAAGCTGGGGCTTCACCTAGAAGCCGTGCGGGAGGCGAGCGCAAGCGAAAAGTACCGGCGTTTCGGCGAGCTCCTTTTGGCCAACGCCTACCGGATCCCGGCCGGGACCACCGAGGTAGAACTGGAAGATTGGGAGACGGGCGCCCCCGTACGCATCCCGCTCGACCCGCGCTTTACGCCGCCTAAGAACGCCCAAGTTTATTTCCGCCGGTTCGCCAAGGCCAAGAAAACCCTCCTTGCCGCGCGCGAACAGGCGGCACGCGATAGGGAGGAGCTTAACTACCTAGAAAGCGTGGGGCTGGCACTAGACGCAGCCGAGGACTTGGCCGATCTGGAAGAGATAAAGGCAGAGCTCGAGAAAGAAGGTTATCTGAAAAACCCAGAGCCTAACCGTGCCGGCAATCAGGCGCACCAGACGCGCTCGCAGCCCCTCACCTTTTATTCGTCGGCCGGCTGGACGATCCTGGTGGGACGCAACAACCGGCAGAACGATCGCCTCACCCTGCGGCAGGCCAAGCCGGAGGACCTCTGGTTTCATGCTAAAGATATTCCGGGGGCCCACGTGGTGGTGCGTTGCCCGGAGGGAAAGTTCCCGCCCGAAGAAACTATCTACGAAGCGGCCCTCCTGGCCGCCTATTACAGCCGCGCCCGGCATTCGTCGCAAGTGCCGGTGGACTACACCCACTGCCGCCATGTGCGAAAACCGGCCGGCGCCCGGCCGGGATTCGTGATCTACGACCACCAACGTACGGTGTACGTAACGCCGGCGGAGGAAAAGATAAAAGCCCTCCGGAGTAAACTCTCCTGAGGGCTTTTCGCCTGGGCCTTTAAAGCACGGCGTACTGCTTTACCGCCCGGCAGCGGCTTTGGCGGTGGGGTCGTCGGCAAGCTCGGCCTCGCTACGCACTGCCGGAGCGGCCTTTGTTCCCTTTTCTGCTTGCGGCGTAGGCAGGATGAGGTTGAGCACGATGCCGATCAGGGTCGCAAGCGGCATTCCGTGGATGCTGAAGTTGCCGATGGTGAGCTCGGCGCCCCCGATGCCGATTACCAGGATCACCGAGGCCAGAATGAGGTTACGCGTCTCGGAAAAGTCCACCTGGCTTTCCACCAGCATGCGCACGCCGGCGGCAGCGATGGTCCCGAAGAGGAGGATGGAAATGCCGCCGAGGACAGGAGTGGGAATCGTCTGGATGGCCACGCCGAGTTTCTGCACGAAGGAAAGGACTACGGCCAGGGCCGCCGCCCACCCGATAACCCATACACTGTAGACACGGGTGATGGCCATCACGCCGATGTTCTCACCGTAAGTGGTGTTCGGCGGCCCGCCGAAGAGCGAGGCGAGCGAGGTGGCCAGACCGTCGCCCAGGATGGAGCGGTCGAGACCCGGGTCCTTGGTGAAGTCGCGCCCCACGATGTTGTTCGTCACCAAAAGGTGCCCGATATGCTCCGTAATGCTCACCACCGCCACCGGCGCGATGAGGAGGATGGCCGGGAGCGAGAAGCGGGGGGTCATAAAGGGAGGCAGGGCAAACCACTTCGCCTCCAGGACGGGCGTGAGATCCACCAGGCCCTGGGTGAGGGCAAAGATATAGCCGGCCACAATGCCGATCAGCACGGGGATGACGTTGAGAAGCCCTTTGAAGTAGGCCGAGGCGACCACGGCCGCCGCCAGAGTGAACATGGCCGTCCACACGTTTCGGGAAGTCAGGAGGTTGATCGCCTGCCCGTCTTTAGGTAAGAGCCCCGCCATATCTACCGCCGTGCGCGCCAGGGCGAGGCCGATAACGATAACTACAGAACCCACCACCACGGGCGGCAGGAAGCGATCGATCCAGGCCGTCCCGGCCTTGTGGATGATAGCCGCCACGGCCATGTACACCAAGCCGGCCGCCACACCGCCGCCCAAGGCCGCCTGGACGCCGTAGTACTTGCTGGCTACGATGATGGGAACGATGAAGGCGAAGGAAGAACCAAGATAGGCAGGAATTTTGCCCTTAGTGCAGATGATGTAGGTGAAGGTTCCGAGCCCGCTGCCGAGAAGGGCGAGGGATGGATTAAGCCCCGTCAAGATGGGAACTAGGATGGTGGCCCCGAACATGGCAAACAGGTGCTGCAGGCTAAGGGGCAGGGTCGTGAGCAGGGGAAGGCGCTCGTCCACGTCGATGACTCGCCGCATGCTTACTCCTCCTCTTTTTGTGGTTGTATAGAAAAACCTCCTTACCGGGCGGTGCCGGTAAGGAGGTTGCCTTTTTTCCTCCCCCTTACCGGCCTCACGGGACCGCCTTAAAGGGGTTTTTCGCTTATGGTTCCATGAGGACTACTCGGTCCTCACCATCAGTTTCCTTCAGTCTCACTTCTACCACCTCGCGGCGGGAAGTCGGGACGTTCTTGCCCACAAAGTCGGGGCGGATGGGAAGCTCACGGTGGCCGCGGTCGATGAGCACGGCCAGCTGGATGGCGCTGGCCCGGCCCAGGTCCATCACCGCGTCCATCGCGGCGCGCACTGTGCGTCCGGTGTAGAGCACGTCGTCCACCAGAACCACTTTTTTGCCGGCCAGGCTGAAGGAAAGCCCGGTAAGTTCGGGCTGCTTTTCGCCGCCCCGCCCTTCACGGTCGTCCCGGTAGGCAGTAATATCCAGGTGGCTCACCGGAACTTCTTGCCCTTCAATCTCGCGGATTTTGGCCGCCAACCGCTGAGCCAATGGATAGCCTCGGGTGCGAATTCCGAGAAGCACCAGGTTTTCTGTTCCCTTATTGCGTTCGAGAATTTCGTGGGCAATCCGGGTGAGGGCCCGGCGCACGGCATCGGCATCCATAAGCTGGGTCTTCTCTCTGAGCACCCTGCCATCCCCCTAGCTTAAAAGCCTTCCCGCGGCCAGCAGGAAGGCTCTTTTTCCGTTCCTTACTAGCCTCACGGGACTAGTTTCAAGGCTCTTTTCAGCTAGCCTGATTCTACCACGCTCTTTTTCATTCGTCAAGCGGTTTTTGCCCATCCCCGCATTTTTCTTGCCGCAGGCGTGCCAACACAAGGGCTAGGTCCTGAGGAAGGGAACTGGAAAAACTAAGCTCTTTGCCGCTCACCGGATGGGTAAAGCTGAGGCGTGCCGCATGCAGGAACTGTCTATTTAACCCCAGGTTCCCCTGCCGACGTCCGTATACCGGATCGCCCACCACCGGATGCCCGATGAAGGCCAAATGCACCCGAATTTGATGGGTTCGCCCTGTCTCCAGGGTGGCCTCCAGGTAGGTATAGCCGGGAAAACGTTCCAGGACGCGAAGGCGCGTGCGCGCCGGCCGGCCGCCCCGCTCCACCACCGCCATCTTTTTGCGCTGCACCGGATGCCGGCCGATGGGCGCATCTACCGTGCTGACGTCCGGTTTAAGCTCGCCAAAGGCCAGGGCCAGGTACGCGCGCTCAACTTTGCGCGCCTTGATGGCCGCGCTCAGACCTCGGTGCGCTGCCTCACTTTTCGCCACCACCATGAGGCCGGAGGTGTCCTTGTCCAGTCGGTGGACAATGCCCGGCCGAAGCACCCCGCCGATGCCGGCGAGTTCGGAGCCACAGTGGGCCAGCAAGGCGTTCACCAGCGTACCCCCGGGATGGCCCGGCGCAGGGTGCACCACCAGGCCGGCCGGCTTATCGAGCACGACCAGATGCTCGTCCTCGTACACAATGTTAAGCGGCATCGCTTCCGGGCGCAGGTCGGGTGGAGCAGGAGGCGGCAGAATCACCTCCACTTCGGCCCCGGCAGCCAGCCTGAGGCTGGGCTTGGCCGGCCTGCCATCCACCCTAACCCGCCCGTCGCGGATGAGCTGCTGGACCTGGGAGCGGCTGAGCCTGAGCTCCGCAATCTTAGCCAGGAAGACGTCGAGGCGCGTCCCCGCCGCCTCTCCTTGGACAGTAAAAACCCGGCGAGAGCCTTCCTCCAGGTTAGCTTCGCTCACGCTACACGCCCCTCTGCCCTGAGGAAATGGACAAAGAGGAGCCCCACGCCGATCACGATGGCCATATCGGCCACATTAAATACGGGCCAGATCCGGAAGTCGAGAAAGTCCACCACGTACCCGAAGCGCAGCCGGTCGATGAGGTTGCCCAGCGCCCCACCCAGTTCGAGGGCCAGGGCTACCCTAAGAAGTCCCGGATCTACGCGGGGCGCATAGAAGATGATCGCCGCCACCACCAGGGCCGTAATCGCAATGAAAAAACCGGTTTGGTACTTCAGGATACCGAAAGCCGCCCCCGGGTTCTGCACGTAAGAGAGGTGAAAGATCCCGGGGAGGACGGGAAGACTCTCTCCAGGCAAAAGGTAACGCCTTACCGCCAGCTTGGTTATTTGGTCCAGGAGCAAGACCAACCCTGCTCCGACAAACACCCGCACCACAAGTCCTCCTTCGTTTTTCTCCTCTCCCCCGCCTTCAGCTACGACGCCTCAGCCGACCCGGGCTGGGGCGGGTGCGGCCGAAGAGTTCGGCCGGGTCTTCGATTACTACTTCTTCCACGTCTTCTACCGCACCGCGCTGTTCATCGGAATTGATGTAGGTGTCGTTATAAGAATCCACGCCGCCCACGTCCTGCGGTCCATCAGCAGTGCCGTAGCGGGCCACCGCCTGCCAGGCGTCTTCGCCGTCGAAGCCGACGTAGTCGGTGTTATCAAGGAAGGTACGCCCGAAGGGTTCCTCTAAAGCCACCTCTTCGATCGGCCGGTCGGCAGGCCTCCGCCCGCGCCGCTCTTCCCTTGCTTTGCACTCGCGGCAGAGAGTCGTCCACGGTACGGCCTCCAGGCGTTGGGCGTCGATCTCCCGCCCGCAGAGCTCGCACCGCCCGTAGGTGCCCTCCTCAATCCGGGCCAGGGCCTCTTTGACCTTGGCGAGAAGCACGCGCGCATTATCTATAAGCCCTAAGTCCTTTGCGCGCTCAAAGGTTTCAGCCCCTAGATCGGCCGGATGGTTATCGTAGGCGGAAAGCTCTCCCACCGAATCCGCCTGGGCCTCGTCCAGGCCGTACCGCTGCCTCCTTTGGGCCCGGTCGCTGAGCTCGGCCTTTTTCTTCTCCAAAAGGGCCCGGAAACGCTGGGCATTCTCCATTTCACTGCCTCCCGAGCTGCGTAGTGACGATGTCGACGATTTGGGCAATGAAGGTTCCGATGACGGGAATGCTTACCATCCGGCGCAGGGCGTAAATGACCAAGGCGCCCACCAGGGTGAAGCCCACGGCCATGCCCAGGCCCCGCGCCACGCCGGCGAGGAAATTGAGATAGATGAGGCGCCCGGCGTTTTGCTGCAGCGACACGTACTCGGCAATCCTGTTTTCTTCCAGTGCCCGGGCCAGCCGCTCCACCTGTGCCTTGAGGTCTCGTCCCTCAGCCTCCGTTGGCACGCCCGTCACCTCTTCTTTTTTAGAATGCCCGCCGGAGGCCGCCCTTAGTGCACCGTACCTTAATTTGATTCGCCGTGAGGGCGGGAAATCCTTTCCACAAAAAAGGGCGGAAAAATCCCCGCCCGAGATACCTTCTACCGCCCAGCCTCCGCCAGCACCGCGCGGCAACGCGGGCAGACGCCGTCTTGGACGTCCTCATGGTACATCCAGCAGCGCTCGCACTTCTCGCCGGGGGCGAGCGTCACCAGGCAGCGGGCTCGGCTAAAGTGTTCCATCTCCCGAGCCTCCGGCGGCGGCGCTTCTTCCGGACCGTGCAAGGCTACCTGCGAGACGATGAAAATGGTGGTTAAGAGGTCCTCGTAACGTTTAAGCAGAGCATAGGTTTGCCCTAAGCCCTCCGGCAGCCAAAGATCCACCCGCGCCCGCAGGGAACTGCCGATGAAACCGGCCTGCCGGGCCTCTTCTAGAGCTTTGGTTACATCTTCGCGTACCAAGAGAAGCTCCCGCCAGCGCCCCTCCAACTCCGGATCCAAGTACTCCTTTTTCACCTCCGGCCAGGAAGCGAGCTGAACGCTTTCTTCTTTCCCCTCTCCCGGCAAGTAAGTCCAGATCTCCTCCGCCGTGAAGGTGAGAACGGGCGCCATCAGGCGGACCAGCGTCGTCAGCACCTCGTAGAGCACCGTCTGCGCCGCCCGCCGCTCGCGGGAGTCTGCCCTACTACAATACAGCCGGTCCTTAATAACGTCCAGGTAAAAAGCGCTCATGTCTACGGCACAGAAGTTATGCAGAGCGTGATAGAGGAGGTGATACTCGTAGTTTTCGTAGGCCGCCGTTACTTTTTCCGTAAGACGGGCCAGCGCCAAGAGCGCCCAGCGGTCCAGTTCGGTAAGCTCAGCATACGGCACGGCATCCTTGGCCGGGTCAAAGTCGTACAGGTTGCCGAGGAGGAAGCGGGCCGTATTGCGGATTTTGCGGTAGACCTCGGCGAGCTGAAGCAGGATGTCCCGCGAGACACGAATGTCCGCCTTGAAGTCGGACGACGCCACCCAAAGGCGCAGGATATCTGCCCCAAACTCCTTGATGATCTCCTGCGGATAGATTACGTTCCCGATGGACTTGGACATCTTGCGCCCTTCGCCGTCCACCACATAGCCGTGGGTTAACACGGCCCGGTACGGCGCCCGGCCGCGCACAGCCACGGCTGTAAGGAGCGAAGACTGGAACCAACCCCGGTGCTGGTCGCTTCCTTCCAAGTAGAGATCGCACGGCCACTCCAGCTCCGGCCGGGTCTCGAGTACGGCAAAATGGCTGGAGCCGGAGTCAAACCACACATCCATAGTATCGGTTTCTTTGCGGAAGGCGGTGTTGCCGCATTTTAAGCAGCGGGTACCAGGCGGCAGGATCTCTGCCGCTTCATGCGTGAACCAACCGTTGGAGCCCTCGCGCCTAATAAGCTCGCGCACCGCGGCGATGCTTTCCGGAGTGATGAGCTCCTGGCCGCACTTTTCGCAGTAGAAAATGGGGATAGGAACACCCCACACCCGCTGCCGCGAAATGCACCAGTCGGAACGCTCGCGCACCATGGAGCTGATCCGCTCTGCGCCCCAGGCCGGGTACCACTTGACGTCCTGGATGGCTTTGAGCGTCTGGTCCCGGAAGGCGTCTACAGAAGCAAACCACTGCTCCGTGGCCAGAAAGAGCACGGGGTCCTTGCAGCGCCAGCAGTGCGGGTACTGGTGCGTGATGTAGCCGAAGTGAAGGAGCGCCCCCCGCTTCTTTAACTCTTCGACGATCGGCCCGGTAGCTTCCCGCACCGGTAGGCCGGCAAACTTCCCTGCCTCCTCGGTGAAGACGCCCTTGCCGTTTACCGGGTTGAGAACGGGAAGCTTGTACTTTTGGCCAACCTCGAAGTCCTCCAAACCGTGACCGGGGGCCGTGTGCACACAGCCCGTTCCGGCGTCTAAAGTAACGTGCTCGCCCAGGATAACGACCGAAGGCCGTTCGATGAAGGGGTGCCAGCACTCAATCCCTTCGAGCTCCTCCCCGCGGAAGGTGCCGAGCGTGCGCTCTGCCTGCCGCCCGGTAACCTTCATCACTTCGTTTACCAGTTCCATGGCCAGCACATAGTACTCGCCGTCCGTCTCGACCAGGGCGTACTCAAAGCGCGGGTTCAGGCAGATGGCCAGGTTGGCCGGGAGGGTCCAGGTGGTTGTGGTCCAGATTACAAAGAAGATCTTCTCCGCCGGCGCCAGAGCAGTCAACTTACCGCTGGGGTCCGATTTGAGCGGGAACTTCACATATAGCGAGTCGGACTTGGCCTCCTGGTATTCCACTTCGGCCTCGGCCAGCGCCGTTTCACAGGTGGTACACCAGTACACCGGCTTAAGCCCTTTGTAGATATAACCCTTCTGGGCCATGGCCCCGAAGACCTCGATCTGCTTCGCTTCATATTCCGGCGTAAGGGTGAGGTACGGGTGGTCCCAATCGCCGCGCACGCCCAAGCGCTTAAACTCCTCGCGCTGCTCCGCCACAAAGTGCAGGGCATACTCGGCGCATTTTTGCCTGAGTTCGGCCGTTGAGACCTCGGCCCGGTTGATGCCCAGGTTCTTAATGGCGGCGTGCTCGATGGGAAGGCCGTGGGTATCCCACCCCGGTACGTAGGGCGTGTCATAACCGCGCATGTACTTGTACTTATTTACGATATCCTTGAGCACCTTATTAAGCGCCGTACCGAGATGGATGTTGCCATTGGCGTACGGCGGGCCGTCGTGTAGAATAAACTTCGGCCGGCCGGCCGCACGCCTACGGGTCAAGCCGTAGATGTCCATCTCCTCCCAGCGGGCCAGGATCTCTAGTTCGCGCTGCGGCAGGTTTGCCCGCATGGGAAACTTGGTCTTGGGTAAGTTTAGGGTCTTGGAGTAATCCATCTCCTCGTCCACCTCCAAAAACCTCGCTTAGTCCGGGCTTCGCCCGGACGAATCTTCTTTTTAATTTTAAAACGAAAACTCCCGCCCCTTTTGGGACGAGAGTTCCCTCCCGCGGTACCACCCACTTAGGTGCAAAAATGCACCCGCTTCTATCCCTTAACGGCTTTCGCCGGGGCCGCCTACTTCCTTCCGGGTTCAGCGCCCAACTCCCGGGTGATCTTCGGCCCGGACCGCCGTACCGGCTCGCACCTTTCCCCGGCTCTCTGCCCGTCGGACCAGACCTACTCTCCCGTTCATTGCCGTTCAGATATAGAGTTATGCCCATTATACCGCCCTGCAGGCGAAAAGTCAATCAAGCGGCCGCGCCTTCCCTTTTCTTTCGACGATGCAGCCACAAGGAAATGATCCAGGTGGCCCCCAGGGCCGGGATCAGCCGCACAACCAGCACGGCCGCCACCGGTATCCCGAGGGCGGCGAAGATGGCCGTGTCCTCGATGAGCGCATGGCTCAAACCGAGAAACACCCAGAGCAGAATCAGCTCCCGGTCCGTCCAGCCTTCTTCTTTGACGGCCGCCAGAATCACGCCGGCACCGTAGGTAAAGCCTATAATGATACCGGCAGCTAAGGGTAGGGCGGCATGCTCAGGCAAGGAGAGCCGCCTGAGAACGCCTGCCAGTCCCGTGCCTACTCTGGCCAGCCAACCTAGCTCCTTGGCCAGCTCAAGCCCCACAAAAAGAGGAACGAGAATGAGGGCGATTTTACCCAGGGACATTAGGCTCGCCTGTAGCCCCGCCGCCAAGGTCTCCCAGAGAAACATACGCCGTCCTCCTCACAGCAGCAGGTTGAGCATCAGCCCCGTGACTCCGGCGGTGAGTAGCCGCACACCGACCACCGCCGCCGCCCGGCCGCCCGCCTGGGCCACAATGGCCCCCTCCTGGGGTAGGGAGTGGGAGAGCATGAGCATGGCGCCCAAGATAAGCTTCTCCTTGGCCGTAAGCTGGAGAGCGGCCATAGCCCCCACCCCTGCATACATGCTGGAAAGGTTCCCCACCACCAGGGCCACCGCCGCCTCCCCCGGCAGTCCCAGCCAGCCCATGGCCGGTGCAAAAGCCCGGGCCACGCGGGGCAGAACGCCCGAACGGTCGAGAAACGTTACGGCAATGGTAACCGGCACCATTACCTTGGTCAGGAGCCAGAGCACGGAAAGGGCGCTTTTAAGTCCCCTGCTCACCGCCCCCAGCAGCCTTTCCGTTGGCATTCCCCGCTTCCCCCTCCGCGCTTTCTTCAGCCTTAGGGTCAAGGAGGGCCGCCGCCCCCAGAAGCAGAGCCCTGGCCTGAGCCTTGTAGGTGGCAATTTTCCCCTGCAGCGCCCGAAACTCCTCTTCGAGCAGCTCCAACCGCCGCCGGCTTTCTTCCTCCAACGCCCTGGCCCGCGCCTCGGCCTCTTTAAGGATAAGCTCAGCCTCTTTCTGGGCGTTATTACGGGTCTCGTCGGCGGCCTTTTGGGCCAGTACCAAGGTGTTCTTCAGCGTCTCCTCCAGGCTGGTAAAGCGTTCTACTTCGGCCCTCAGGCGCTCTACTTCGTCTTTCAGGCTGGCGTTCTGGCGGTACAGAAGTTCGTAGTCCTCCAGCACCTGATCCAAGAACTCATCCACTTCTACCTCGCTGTATCCACGCAGGCGCCGGTGAAATTCCTTTTTTTGGATGTCGAGCGGGGTTAGCATCTTCTCCTTACCACCTCAGACGATGACGTTTAGAATGAGACCTAGTACCAGGCGCCGGATGAAAGACAGCACCAGGAGCGCCAGAATAGGTGAAAAATCAATCATCCCCACCGGCGGCAGGAGGCGACGGAAGGGTTCGAGGAAGGGCTCGGTAACCTGGTAAATAAAGCGCACGCCGGGGGCGTAAGGATCCGGACTAACCCAGGAAAGGAGCAAACGAATCAAAATGAGGAGGTTATACAGGTCAAAAAGCCTCGCCGCTACGTAGTAAAGAAACAAACCCTCACCTCCGCCTATTTCTTGGCCGCCCCCAACTCAGCCGACCGTTCGGCTCCCGCCTTCACCGCTTGAAGTACCAGGCCCCGGAAACCGCCCGCTTCCAGAGCGGCAATGCCGGCAATGGTCGTCCCGGCCGGCGAAGCCACCCGGTCTTTAAGGCTTCCGGGATGTTCCCCGGTTTCCAGCACCATCTTGGCCGCCCCCAGGACGGTCTGCGCCGCCAGGGTTTGCGCCACCGGCCGCGGCAGGCCGGCCAGCACTCCGCCGTCGGCCAGGGCTTCGATGAACATGTATACGTAGGCCGGAGCAGAACCGCTAAGGGCAGTTACGGCATCCAGCAAATCCTCGCTCAAGACAAATGCCTTACCGACCGCGCTAAAGAGTTCGGCTACCACCTGGACATCTCGCTCGCTGGCCCGGCTGCCACCGGCTATGCCCGCCGCCCCGGCCTGAACCAGGCAAGGAGTATTGGGCATTACCCGCACCAGGCGCGCTTGGCCTAGGTAGGGCTCGAGGAAGGAAGTAGGTACCCCGGCCATGATGGATACCACTAAATGCCGAGCCTCCCAACTAGATTTCAGCTCCTCCAACACCCCCGGGGCAGACTGCGGCTTGACCGCCAGGAAGACGATGTCTGCCCCGGCCAGTACTTCGCGGTTATTTTCGGCCACGCCAACTTTGAGCATGTTCGCCAAATGCCGGGCACGCTCGGCGCTGATGTCGCTCACCAGGCACCTCTTTGGTTCCACCAACCCTTGGGCAATGAACCCTCTAAGAAGGGCTTCCGCCATGGCCCCAGCGCCGATAAAGCCTAAAGTCTCTTTAATCACTCTTTCTGCCTCCGCTCCCATTATTTTACTTTAGCCACGGTAAAGCCGCGTCCTCTTCTTCCTTTCGGGGTGCAACGACATCCACGTTGCTGGGCGCGAAGAGGAAAATCTCTCCTCCTACGCGCTCTACGGTCCCGTTTAAGGCAAACGCAGCCCCGCTTGCAAAGTCCACGATGCGCTGTGCCGTCCCTTCGTCCACTCCCTCCAAGTTCACAATTACCGTACGGCGCGACTTAAGGTGGTCGGCAACAGTTTTGGCCGCTTCAAATCCTTCCGGCTGCACCACCACTACTTTGCCTGTGCCGGAAGAGCTCGGCAGCCCCACCACCTTGCCCTTCCTAGGCCCGCCGTATGCCAGGCTCGGCTCTAACGCCGGCTCCTCCTGCGGCGCGTCTTCCTCCAACACCTCTTCAAACCCTATGAGATTAAGGAACTTCCCTACCAGGCCGCTCGCCATATAATCACCGTCCTTCCTTTTGCCTCTCCATTACGGGTCCCTCCGTCCAAAGATCGCTGTGCCAATCCTCACCATGGTAGCTCCTTCTTCAATCGCCACCTCAAAGTCTCCGCTCATACCCATGGATAGCTCCTTCATGTTCACCCGGGGAAGGCCAAGGGCATTTATCTCGCGCGCCAGCTCGGCAAGCCGGCGGAAAACCGGCCGCACCTCCTCCGGATTTTCTACGTATGGAGCTACGGTCATCAGCCCCTCAATTTCGATATGGCGAAGAGCCGAAACCGCCCTAACGAGCCCGGGCAGTTCCTCCGGTGTAACACCGTATTTGGTCGCCTCGCCGGCCACGTTGACCTCCACCAGGCATTTTACCGTGCACCCTTCCGCCTCCGCCCGCCTCTCCAGGGTCTCGGCCAGGCGGAGGCTGTCCAGCGAATGGATCAACCGGAACAGCCGCACGGCCTGCTTCGCCTTATTGGTCTGCAGATGGCCGATAAGGTGCCAGCTTGCCTCGGGGAAGACCGGCACTTTGCCGGCCGCCTCCTGAACGCGGTTTTCACCGAACTCGGTAATGCCAGCCGCCAGCGCTTCCTTAATCAGCTCTGGACCTACGGTCTTGGTTACGGCTATTAAACGCACATCCTCCGGTCGCCGACCGGAACGGACAGCAGCTTTCGCAATCCGCTCGCGCACGGCGGCCACGTTGTCGGCCACCGTTCCCATGAGAAAAACCTCCTTTTAGAGGCAGAGACTTTTTTAAGGTATTCGACGCTATCCAGTTATTTCCTTCTGTGATTGGCGAAAAAACTAGAATGAGGACGAAGAAAGTTGGGTTACGGTCGCCAGCCGACGGCAACCTCCTCTCCCGCCTTTAACCCCGTCACCAGGGCCCGCCCGTTCTGAGCCAGCAGAACCTCCACCGGTTCAAACTGCCAGTGGCCGCCACGGCGCACGTACACCCCTAGCCGGGAGCCTTCCCGCACCAGCGCCTTCTCAGGGACCAGCGGACCGTGCAGGCGCCGGACCATCACTTCCACCTGGGCCATTCGTTCTCGGGCCAGGACCGGTGGGGAGTTTTTAAGTTCCAGGAGCATCGCAGTCTCGGCCTCCCCTTGCTGAATAGCAGTCACATTAGCCCCGGCGTGGGCGGCAAAAGCCGGAAAGGTAACCTCCACATCATCGCCGAGCTTTGGTACGGGTACCGACGCTCCCTTTAATACCACCTTGCAGAAGGTGCGTTCATCCTGGACGACCTTGGCCAAGATCTGGCCGGCGGCGACATTTTCCCCAGCGCCCACCGGCGTAGCGAGCACCGCGCCCTTAGGTTCGACCAAGGTGAGGGCAGCTCGGCTCTGAAGCGGGTCAAACGCCTCTTCCCAGCCATCCAGGACGAAGAACACCGCACCGGGAACCGGAGCCACCACAGGTGTGCCGGCCGAGCGCAGGAGCCGCTCTGCCTCCTGGCTCTTCTTCCGCCAGGCGCCGCCGCGCGCCGCCTCTTCGGCGAGCCGTGCCTGTTCGGCCTGAAGTTCCACACGCCGTGCCACAAGCTTATCCAAGGTCTGTTCGAGGCGCCAGGTCTGTGCCCCTTGACCGGGCTGGTGTAGACCCGAGCGCAGCGTCGCCACCGCCGCCTGTATGTCAGCCGTCACTTCGGCCAATTCCTCCTTGACCCGCTCAAGCCGGGAGTCTACCTCGCTCTGCCAGGCAGCACGCTCGCCTTCGGCTTCTTCCTTTAAAGCTTGGGCACGCGCCAGGAGCACCGGGTCAAGGATTTCCCCGATCTTGGTCCCCGCACTTACCCTTTCGCCGGCCTTCACCTTCACCTGCCATAGTCCGGACGCCGGCGCCACCAATACCGCCTCACGCCTGAGGAGAAGGGCCTCACCCTTAAGCGTCACTTCCAGCTTCCCTTCGGTCACCGTCGCACTTTTTACAGCCCGTTCCAGCACGGCCCGCCCGGCCAGGTAGGCCGTGTTTATGGCGGCCACCAAACCGAAAACGATAAAAAAGGCCTGTACGGAAAGGGGCAGGCGCCACCCTTTGCGTTCTGTCGTTCTCATGAAGGCCACCTCGTGCACTGAGATTGCCTTCTAATTTCCACATTCTGGAAGCAAATTCCTGCTAAGGCTTAAGGGCGATCACCGCTGCCAGGCTGCCGGTGCAGCCGTGTTCAGCTCGATAGGAGTAAAAATCCTCCACATGGCAAGACGTGCACAGACCGGAGACGGCAATGTTCTCCGCCGGCACACCCGCCGCCGTAAGCTGGCGGCGGTTAAGCTCCCAAAGGTCGAGGTACCAGTGGCCAGGCCGGCTCTCTCTTGCCACTTCCTGCCAGAAAGGAAAATCTCTGAGCGGCGCAATCACTTTCTCGTCCACTTCGTAGCAACACGGTCCGATGGAAGGCCCTATGGCCACCAGGACGTCGGCCGGGCGCGTTCCGTAGGTCACCCGCAAAGCGGCCAGCGTGGCCGGGACAATCCCGGCCACGCTGCCGCGCCAACCGGCGTGCACAGCCGCCACCGCCGGGCACACCGGGTCCAGGAAGAGAAGGGGAACACAGTCGGCAGTGTATACGGAAAGCGGCAGGCCGGGGACGTTGGTGATTAGCGCGTCTGTAGCCGGAAGACCATCTTCCCAGGCCCGCGCTCCCCGGCCCGCATCTTCGGCCCGTACCTCGGCCACCCGTGTACCGTGCACTTGCCGGCCGGCCACCAGGGCCCTGGGATTAAGGCCGAGAGCAGTGAGGAAACGCCGCCTGTTTTCTAATACCTCAAACGCATCGCCGTTCTTAAAACCCAGGTTCAGCCCTGGTACGGCTCCCGTAGATGTGCCACCGTGGCGGGTGCTAAAGCCGTGTCGGACGAGGCCGGTGGCCGTCAAAAGGTCAGCGGTAAGGTAGACCAGACTCCCCGCTTTTTGCCAAGTGAATCCAGTGGTCATGAGCTACGCCCTTCCCTAGTTTTTACTCTCGTTATATGATTCGATTCGGCTCACCTTCCCCGGTTCCCTCCTGGAGGCGAGGGGGTGACGAACCGGCAACAAAAAAGCCCGGTCGAGCCGGTGCTCCTTACTTAGCTGGGGGAGGAGCTGAGGGGCGATGCTCTACCAGGATTACATCGTAACCAATGCGTTTTACCCTGTCCCAGGTAATCACCACGTCCTCATTGCGGCCGAAAATGCCCAGCACCCGGCCGGCGCTGGGAACAATCAGGGCTCGGATCCTTCCGGCCTCTACGTCAATATCTACATCAGCCACGTTCCCGAGCTTGCGCCCGTCGCTGATGTTTATCACTTCCCGCGTCCTGAGTTCCGAACCGCGTATGAGCATGGCCCTCGCCTCCCCCGCACACTATATATATGCACCAGGGGATAGACTTAACCCTTAGACCTTCGGTTCCAAGCGCGGGCTGGCCACAGCCTCGAAACGGAGCAGGTTGGTGGTGTTGTAGGCCTGAACAGCCCGGTTGCGGCAGGCGGGGTAAAAGCTTACGGTGAGAAGAAGAAGCCCTATGGCCAAAACTAGTATCCGGCGCACTTTCACCACCTCCCTAAATATACCGGCGCAGTCGCTGCAGAGCAGCTTTTTCCAACCGGGAAACTTGAGCCTGGGAGATGCCGATCTCTTCGGCCACCTCCATCTGGGTCTTGCCGTGGAAAAACCTTAAGTTAAGGATGTGGCGCTCACGCTGGCTGAGCTTGTTCATAGCCTCGCGCACGGCCAGATCTTCCAACCAGTTCGTATCCTGCTCTTTGTCATCCTTTACCTGGTCCATCACGAAGATGGGGTCACCGCCGTCATGGTATACCGGTTCGAAGAGGGATATCGGCTCTTGAATGGCATCTAGGGCGAAAACCACCTCTTCGCGCGGCACCTTGAGTTCTTGCGCGATTTCCCCCACCGACGGCTCGCGGGCATAGCGGTTTACAAGGGAATCGCGCACCTGCAGGGCTTTGTAGGCAATGTCGCGCAGGGAACGGCTGACGCGGATGGGGTTGTTGTCCCTGAGGTAGCGGCGAATTTCCCCGATGATCATCGGCACGGCGTACGTGGAAAACTTTACGTTCTGTTCCAGGTCGAAGTTGTCAATGGCCTTGATCAGCCCAATGCAACCCACCTGAAAAAGGTCGTCCACGTTCTCGCCGCGGTTGTTAAAGCGTTGAATTACGCTCAGCACCAGACGCAGGTTGCCGCTGATCAGCTTTTCCCGGGCGGAAGTATCCCCATCTTTCATGGCTTTAAAAAGCTCGCGCATTTTAGCATTGGACAGTACCGGGAGTTTGGCGGTGTTAACCCCGCAAATCTCAACTTTGTTCGCTAACACTAAAACCCCTCCCGGAAGGCTCGCTAGTCCCAGTATTGCCAGGCGGAAGGGGTTTTATGCTTGGTTATTCCATGCGTTTAATCTCGCGGCGGAGTCGCTTGATAATGCGTTTTTCTAAACGCGAAATGTAAGACTGGGAAATGCCCAAAAGATCTGCCACTTCCTTCTGCGTCTTTTCCGGCTCTCCTTTGAGGCCGAATCTCAGCTCCATAATAAGTCGTTCCCGCGGCGAGAGTTTCTGGAGCGCCTGATGAAGGAGCTTTTTTTCAACTTCTTCCTCCACCGAACGCGAGATCACGTCGCTTTCCGTTCCCAAAACATCCGAAAGGAGGAGTTCGTTCCCGTCCCAGTCCACATTCAGCGGCTCGTCAAAGGATACTTCAGAACGAAGCTTGCTCGTGCGCCTTAAAAACATAAGGATTTCGTTTTCCACACAGCGCGAGGCATAGGTAGCAAGCTTAATTTTTTTCTCCGGGTTAAATGTATTAACTGCTTTAATCAGCCCGATGCTGCCAATAGATACCAGGTCCTCAATCCCTACGCCGGTGTTTTCAAACTTCCGGGCAATGTAAACCACGAGGCGCAAGTTATGTTCGATAAGGAGGCTTTTTACCGCCTTGTCCCCGCGCTGCAGCCGTTCCAGAAGGTACCCTTCCTCCGCGCTCGTCAAAGGGGGAGGGAGAGCTTCGCTCGTGCCCACATACCAAACGACGCGACGCTCGAGGCCCAAGAGTTGCAATAACCTGATAAGAAAGAGCCGTACCGCCAAGCGGCCCGTAACCGAAAAAAGCCTCATGCTCATCTCCCCTCTCAAGCTTCGTCCAGGTACGGAGCAAGCACTTTAGGGTTAACCAGCGCTTGGTAGGTACCTTCCGGCGACAGCCGTTGCAAGGCAAGCCCCACTACGGCGTGGGGTATCTTCACCTTGCGTCCGGCATACGTAACATTCACCTGATCCGGACGAAACGCGAGGAGCAGTGAGTTCGTCTGCCCCAAAGAGTCAAAAGGTATGATGCGGAAACGGTGCGCCTTCGGTTCCGTAGCCAACACCTGGCTGAGCCTCTCCAGGTCCAGCTTTCCACCCTCTAGGGCCGTAAAGAGCCGGGCCGGCAGGAGAAAGGCCAGCGCTCTGGCCTCCGCCACCACTACCGGAGCTCCGGTGAGCGGGTCTACCAGGAGATTACCGCTGTCGAGTATGGCCTTGACTTCCGCCTCCTTGTGCCCCCACTTCACGCTGAGCTTGGCCAGCACATCCTGATGCCACCGCCGACGGTTCAGATACAGCCAGGCCAGCCGCGCTGCCGGTACGGCAACGGCGATTCCCAGGGCCAACGTCCACCAAGGCACGGCAGGAAGGGGACCGCTGGTGGCCACCGCCGGCGCCAGGCCCAGGTAGTACACAGCTAGGGCCGCGCCGCCTAAAGTGAATGAGACCAAATAAAAGTAACCGGCGGCCCGCAAAAATCGGACTGGAGACAGCGGGGCAAAAGCGGCCACAAGGATTAACAGCGAAACCACCAGCTTGGACATCCATCCCGCTCCCGCAGCCGGCGGATCCAAGACCAGGTACACCGCATACACCGTCCCCACCCCTGCGCCCAAGGCCAAGCGCAGCGGCCGGGCCGATACCTGCGCCAGAGACGCAGTTAGAAAAAGGATGATAAGGTTCATCACCAGGTTGATCGCGACTAGCACATCCAAATACACATAGGGCACAGTCGCACCTCCTGGTAAGCATGCCTACTTCTACCTTAACATGTGTATGTGGCCAGGCGCTTCTCTAGTACACCTCCATTATATCCGCTTTGGCTGGCAAAAAATGTCAGCTAGGGGCAATAAAAAACGCCGGCTATTTCCGGCGCAGGAACGGTGGGATGTCCAACTCATCGCTGGCAAAGGGACGGATATCCAGGTCCTTAAGCAGCCGGTCCTTCTCTTTTTCTTTTTCTTTCTCCCGGCGCGCCGGACGTGGTTCAAAGCCTGTGGCAATAACCGTTACCTTCACCTCGTCTTCCATAGTCTCGTCGATCACCGCCCCAAAGATGATGTTAGCATCAGGGTCGGCCGCTTCGGCGATGATAGCCGCCGCCTCGTTTACTTCGAAGAGACCGAGGTTGGAACCCCCAGTAATATTAAGGAGCACACCCTTGGCCCCGTCGATGGAGGTTTCCAGGAGCGGACTGGAAATGGCCATGCGCGCCGCCTCTACCGCCCGGTTTTCGCCGCTGGCCCGTCCAATGCCCATAAGGGCCGACCCGGTGTCCACCATGATGGTCTTAACATCGGCGAAGTCCAAGTTGATAAGTCCGGGAACGGTGATCAAGTCCGAGATACCCTGCACGCCCTGGCGTAGCACGTCGTCGGCGATGCGAAAGGCATCCACAATGGAAGTACGCTTTTCCACCACCTGTAGCAGCCGGTCGTTGGGGATGATGATGAGGGTGTCCACTTTCTCTTTAAGTTCCGCGATGCCTTTTTCGGCCTGGAGCATGCGGCGCCGACCCTCGAAGGTAAACGGCTTAGTGACCACGCCCACCGTAAGCGCTCCGAGCTCTTTTGCCACTTCTGCCACTGTAGGGCTCGCCCCCGTGCCGGTGCCGCCGCCCATTCCGGCGGTAACAAAAACCATGTCTGCCCCCTTCAGAGACTCCTGCAGAATCTCCCGGCTTTCCTCCGCCGCCTTTTTGCCGATCTCCGGGTTCGCCCCCGCCCCCAGGCCTTTGGTGAGCTTCTCGCCGATTTGAATTTTACGGTTGGCCTGGGAAAGGAGCAGGGCCTGCGCATCGGTGTTTACCGAAATGAACTCCACCCCTTTTAATCCCGAGGCAATCATTCTGTTGACAGCATTGTTGCCCCCACCGCCAACACCGATCACTTTTATGTTCGCAAACCGGTCGGTCTCAATATCGAATTCCAGCATAAACTGGCGCCCTCCTCAGCTTCTAGCCTGCTCACTATTCTCGCCTAATAACATTCAACGCACAGAAGAAATTCCCTTTTTTTCCTGGAATAATTTTCGTTTCCCGTTTATTCCAGCCCCAATTTGGGGCGTAAGCTATTGCCGATTTGCGTCGCTTGGGGACTATTGGGGGAGGAATTCGCGCCACTTTCGCGAAAGTAGTCACATACTTTACTTCGGCTTACGGGGCGCCGGGTAAAAGCCGCGCCCACCTAAAATCAATAGAGAGGAGTCTAAGCTTTGGACTTTCTACGCCAAGAGGCGGCCGCCCTCCCGCCCTATCAGCCATTTCCCAGCGGGGCCAAGGTAAAGCTCGATATGAATGAAAACCCGTTCCCGCTGCCCGAGCCGGTACGCCGGGCGGCCTGCGAGATTGCCGCACGGCTCGACTTCGCCCGGTACGGGGACAGCAGCGCCACAGCCCTCCGGGCGGCCCTGGCCGCCTATGCCGGGGTCCCGCCCGAGATGGTTTTCTGCGGCAATGGGTCGGATGAAATCATCCACCTGCTTCTCACCGCCTTCGGCGGCAACGGCCGACGCGTAATCATCCCCCGCCCCACCTTTGTCACCTTCCGGCGCGAGGCCGTTTTAAGCGGGGCAGAGCTCGTTGAGGTCCCCCTGGCTCCTGACGAGGGCGCCCGTCCTTTTGCCTTGGACATCGACCGCGTCCTTCGTCTTGCCGCCGAAAAACCCAGTATCGTCTTCATCGTAAACCCTAACAACCCTACCGGCAACCTGATTTCGCCGGAAGACCTCCTGAAGGTCCTTACCGAGACGGAGTCCTTCCTCGTGGTGGACGAAGCGTACTATGAATATGCCGGCGTTACCCTGGCCAAAGAAGTGGCCCGGCATCCGCGCTTGGCCGTGCTGCGGACGCTCTCCAAGGCCTTCGGGCTAGCCGGCCTCCGCTTAGGATACCTGATTGCCTCGCCGGAGGTGGTGGCTGCCCTGGACAGGGTACGCCTGCCCTTCAACGTGAACACGTTTACCCAGAGCGTGGCCCGGGTAGCGGTGGAAAATGCCCACCTTTTCCGGCCGCAGGTGGCGGCGCTCCTCGCCGAAAGGGATAAGCTCTGGGCGGGGCTCGCCGCCCTGCCGGGCGTCCGCCCCTTTCCCACCCACACCAACTTTATTCTCTTCTCGGTGCCCAAACCCCCGACCGAGGTATGGCGTCGCCTCTTCGCCGCCGGTATCCTGATCCTCGACGTCAGCCGGGAACCCCTGCTTAAGAGCTGCCTGCGCGTCAGCACCGGAAGCGCGGAGGAGAACGCCGTCTTCCTGAAAGCCCTGGCCACGGCCCTAGCTTGACCGGCGGTACCGCTTAGCCAGCGCGGGCAAACGCCTGCACATCTTCGACGTGACGACCGGCACCGTCCCCAACGCCGGCCAAGACGGCCAGGTGGACAGCCAGCCCGTGCGGCTGCCCACCCCTGGAGCTGGGCTGCTCTTTTGCCGCGGGCCGGAGAATGCCTCCTGGGAGCCGCAGGAAAACAGCTTCTTGGTGCCCGGGCAGCGCCTCTGGCAGCAGGACGACACCGGGCAGGTCCACTCCGTGACGGAGAGCGCCTCCTCGCCGCCGGTGGTGACGGCCGACTACTATCCGACCGCGTCGCCCGACGGCCGGAGCCTGATCATTCTGCGCCTCCTGCGCGGTACCGTCGGTTGCCTGTACTACCAACCGCTCGCCGGCGGCCAGCCCGTGGAACTCATCCACCGCCTCGACTTCGCCGGCACCGCTGGCACCCTTGCCGGACACCGGCTCCCCTCCTCGCTGGGGAGCCGGTTCTTTTTGGAGACCCGGCAGCAGCCGCGCGCTGCCGGCCGCTTAGCAGTATTGTCTTGCCAATGTATGCAAGGCCTTTACCGCCGTTTGTACTTCTTCTTCCGTGTTGAAGTAGCCGAAGCTGAAACGCAGGGTACCGGTCGGGAAGGTGCCGATCGTTTTATGGGCTAGCGGCGAGCAGTGCAGGCCAGAGCGGACCATAATCCCGTACTCGGCCTCTAAGCGCGCAGCCACCTCCCCTAAATCCGCACCGTTTAGGGTTAGAGACACCGTGGCCACCCTTTCGTCCATCTGCTCCGGGCCGTACACCCGCACGCCGGGAATCTCCTTGATGCCGGTCAAAAAAAGCTCGGTTAGATTTCTTTCGTGCTCCCTGATTTTCGCAAGCCCGGTGTCAAGGACAAACTGGACCCCGGCCCCGAGCCCGGCAATGCCTACGGTATTGACCGTGCCGGCTTCAAATTTATCCGGGAGGAAGTCCGGCTGTTCCTCCTGATCGGATTTGCTGCCCGTTCCTCCCTGTACCAAGGGGATCAAGCCCTCGGCAGCGCGCTCGCTGACGACAAAGCCTCCCGTCCCGGGCGGGCCGTAGAGCGCCTTGTGCCCGGTAAAAGCGAGGAAATCGAGACCGAGCGCCTGAAAGTCGATGCTGAGCACGCCGGCCGTCTGGGCCGTATCGAGGACAAAAAAGGCCTCCGTCTCCCGGACAGCAGCAGCTATTTCCTCAACGGGTAGGATTGTTCCCGTCACATTGGAGGCATGGGTGAGCACAACCATTTTGGTGTTTTTCCTCAGCACCCGGCGGACGTCATCCGGGCTCAACCTTCCGGTGCGGTCGCAGGGGACGATAGAAAGCTCCACGCCGCAGTGTTTTTCCATAAACCGGAGAGGCCTCACCACAGAATTGTGCTCCATGCTGCTTAAAATCACGTGGTCTCCGGGAGACAGAAGTCCCTTGATGGCAAAATTCAGGGCGTAGGTAACATTGGGCGTAAAGATCACCTGTTTTTCCGACGGAGCATTGAACAAAGTCTTGAGCCGCTCTCGGGCCGCGAAGATAATCTTCCCGGCCTCGATGCTGCCGGCGTAGCCACCTCGCCCCGGATTGCACCCCACATGCTTAAGGTAGTGTTCCATGGCCTTCCAGGTAACTTCTGGCTTGGGGTGCGACGTGGCCGCATTGTCAAAGTAAAGCACTTGTCCTTCCTCCTCTCCTTATCGCCAAGAGCCGTTCATTTAGGCGCTTCTCGTCGGGATTGAAGCGGCGCGACGACCTGGCACTTGTTTCGTGAGGGTACCGGGTACGTACGTTTGCTGTGCCGGGAAAAATCAGGGCCGGCTTTCCTTTAACGGCACGGCGCGGATGGCTTCTATCCGGCGCAGGGTACTCGGATGGGTGTAGGAAAACCACTCGATGAAAGGCGGCGGAGAGACGTCGGCCAGATCACGGCGCGCCAGGTCCACCTGCAAGCGCACGGCGGCCGCCGGATCGCTGGTAAGCTTTACCGCGTAAGAATCGGCTGCAGCCTCCATGCGCCGTGAAATGCCGCTCGCGACGGGATTACCGAGGAAAGAAGCGACGAGGAAAAAGAGCACCACCAGCGCCCAGACCTCCGGCGGGTAGGGGCCGCGGCGCGGGAGGTCCAGGGAAAAGCGCAGGAAGAGAAAAAGGAGCAGCCAGAGGGCAAAGTTGGCGAGGATGCCGTAAATCGTTCCCTGCCGGATATGCCCCAGCTTCCAATGGGCCATCTCGTGCGCCACAACCGCTTCCACTTCATCGCGGGGGTAGTCCCTGAGGAGGGTATCGTAAAGCACGATCCGTTTAGTCCGGCCCAAGCCGGCGAAGTAGGCGTTGGCTTTAGTGGTGCGCCGGCTGGCGTCCATCACCAGCACTTTGTCCACGGAAAGGTCCGCCCGCTCCGCCAGGCGCTTCACCATGGCCACTATCTCCGGATCTGTGGCCGGAGTGAAGCGGTTGAAGAGCGGCGCCACCAGGACCGGCCAGAGATAGTTGGCAACCACCAACCAGACGGCCAGAAAGGTCCCAGCGTAGAGCCACCAGGTTTGTGGCCAGCGCCCCGTGGTCCAGAAAAAGAGCAGCACTCCGGCCCCGCTTAGCACCAAGTCCAAAACCGCTCCTTTAAAGTAGTCGGCCCACCAGCTGGCCAGGCTCTCGGTGGAAAACCCCCACCGATGCTCCAAGTAGTAACTGCTGTAAAGGCTAAAGGGCAGGTTTACCGCCCTAAGCAGCGCCCAAAGGGCCAAGAAGAAAAGAAACGCGGCCACCACCGGCCGCCCCTGGGCCAACCTCATGGCCCCGTGCCCGAGCCGCGCAGCCGCCGGACCGAAAACTAGCCAGGCGACGACGCCCACCTCGGCGGCAAAGCTCGCCAAGAAAATCAACCGGTTTGCCTGCGCGTACTTGCGCCCCGCCGCAATTTCCGCGGTAGTGAAGTATTGGCGCGCCGCCGGCTCCACCGGCCCCGGCAGAAGCGTAAAATACAAGTAAGCCAGGACAAACACGCCCGTCGCTAAAAGAAGCCCCCACCACATTATTCGTCCCCGCACAATTTCCCTCCTCAGGCTGGAAAATCGTCTCAGGCCCCGCCGCCTCCGATCCGATTGGCGAGGAGCCGAGTCTCAGCGCAGGTTGGCCCCCGCCCGGCGCCGGAAGTGGTCCACAAGATGGCGGCGCATCACCGCTAGGTTCTGGAAAATGCGCACGCCGAAGGCAAATAGGGCGGCGTAGTAGATCTCTACCCCCAACCGGTCCCCTAGGTAAGTGAGGCCGGCAGCTAGAAGGGCGTTGCTGAAAAAGCCGGTAACGAAGAGCACGGGGTCAAACTGTTCCTCAATGCTGCCACGTAAACCGCCGAAGACGGAGTCCAGCGCCGCCAGGATGGCCACCGCCACATAGCGCGTGTACGCGACCGGGAAGGTGAAAGGAAAGATAAGGCCGATGGCCACACCAACCATTAAACCGAGTACAGGCAGCCACATCACGGCTGTGCCTCCTTCTCTACCGGACGGGCAAAGCGGAATTTTTCGCCGCCGACGTACGCAGGCAGGGTCAGCTTATCTTTCTTTTCGATTTGGACCTGAATGCCCCAGAACTGAACCGTCTCCAGAATTCCTCCCCGCATTTTGATGGCTGTTTCTAAACTGTCCGGGTCGCCTATGGCTTCAACCACATAGGGCGGTGCGATCCGCGTGTTGTTTACGGAAATAGTCGGACCGGCGCAGCGGATTTCGCTCAGCGCCACGATACGCTGGCCGTTAACCGTAATGGCTTCCGCACCCGCCGCTTTAAGCTCGTTGACAAGCTTGAGCAGGTCCTCGTCGTGAATGAGGAAGAGGTTGGGGTCCTGTCCGGGCTGAGCAACCCGGGTACTGTCATTAAGCGTTACCACCAGGCCAGGCCCCTCTACCGGTGTGAGGCCGGCGATAAGCCGCGCCCGCTTAAGCTCCTCCTGCATGCCCGCCGTGACGCTGTTTTCTTTGCTCATCACCTCATCAAGTTGGGCTGTAAGCTTCTTAACTTGGGTACGCAGGGCGTCTCGCTCAGACTCCGCCTGCTTGAGCAGGCTCGCCATCTCTTCTATCCGCTTGGTTGGGATGTCGTTTCTTAGGCTAGCCTGCGTGCGGATTTGGGCGGTTAAGATTACGCCGAGAAGAATACAGATGAGAGTAATCCAAATTTGCGCGCCGCGCTTCATGGTCGTTCACCCCCGTTCAGCATCCCATTATAGCACAGGCGGCGTCCGAAGGCATGTTGGGTTTGGGGCCAATCTCTACCGTTTTAGCCGCACAACGGCTTCCGTACCGTTTCGCACATCAATGGTGGCCGCCACCTGCCCCTGGGCTCGTAGCTCCGCCAAGGTACCGTTAACGAGCGCAAGTTTACGGTCGAGGTCAACAGGTCGACCCAGGAGTATTTGCTGACCGCTCAGGGTATAAAGGGTGAATTCTCCCGCGGCGTCGCGGTGGATCTCCGCCACCTTAGCCAGAAAGTCAGCCGGCAGGCCCTGTAGACAACGGCTGATGTCCTGCACTACCTCCCCCGGCAGGCGCTGACCCAGGCGTACTTCTCTCTCAATGTTCAAGCCCGTGATCAGCGGAAGGGCTTGTCCGGTAAGATCGGGCCGGACGGCCAGGATCACGCCGTCGCCGGCCACCTCTAAGAAGGAAGTGCGGTAGGGCACGAGAAATAGGGGGCGGCGCTCCTCCACTTTGAGCACCACCCGACCGGGCAGGTGACGGATGAGCTGAATGCTTTTGATCCATGGATGGCCCGCCACCGCTCGCGCCACCTCGTCGGCCCGCAGGCTGATTATGTTGACCCCTGGCTTGATACCGGTTAAGGCCTGGATCTCCTCGCTCTTCACCTGCCGCGTCCCGACAACCTCTACGCTTCTTACGGCAAAGTAAGGGGAGCGCATAAGGCCTGCAGCAGCTCCCATGAGAAGCACGAAGGCTAGGAGAAGAATTCGAAACGCCCGCCGCGAAAGCATCGTCTCACCGTGCCTCTTGTACCCGTCGTATCTGGGCCCCGAGTTTCTTAAGCTTTTCCTCCAGACCCTCGTAGCCTCGGTCGATGTGGTATACGTGGTCTACCACCGTCTGCCCGTCGGCCACCAGCCCAGCCAGGACCAAAGCTACGCCCGCCCGAAGGTCCGAGGCTTCAACGCAGGCGCCGCTTAAGCGCTCAACGCCGTGGATGACAGCTGCCCGCCCCTCGATTTTAATCTGGGCGCCCATGCGCCGGAGTTCATCCACGTGCTTAAACCGGTTGACGAAGATGTTCTCAATGACCACACTGGTACCTTCGGCAATGCTCAGCATGGCCATGGTTTGGGGCTGCATGTCGGTAGGATAACCTGGGTAGGGCAGGGTTTTAATGTCCACCGCCTGTAGCCGACGCGCCGTTACGTGGATGCCCTCCCCGACCGTTTCTACCTCTGCCCCCGCCTCGCGCAGCTTGGCGGCGACCGGTTCGGTGTGTTCGGCGATCACGTTTTCTAAGTAGACATCGCCTTGCGTCATGGCCGCCGCCACCATAAAGGTGCCCGCCTCGATGCGGTCCGGGATAACGGAATGGTTGCTCGGATAAAGGTCAGTGACGCCTTCGATTTTTATCGTATCCGTCCCGGCGCCCCGGATCTTAGCGCCCATCTTATTTAGGAAATTCTGTAAATCGACCACCTCCGGCTCCTTCGCTGCGTTACGGATAAAGGTTACCCCGCGGGCGCACACAGCAGCCATCATGATGTTCTCTGTGGCCCCCACGCTGGGAAAGTCCAGGTGTACGTCGCTGCCGCGCAATTCTTTGCCCTCTGCCACCACGTACCCGTGCTTTTCGGTGATCTTAGCCCCCAGGGCGGCCAGTCCTTTAAGGTGCAGGTCGATGGGACGCGGGCCTATGGCGCAGCCCCCAGGATAGGAGACCTTCACCTTGCCCAGGCGGCCGAGCAGGGCGCCCATGATGAAGATGGAAGAGCGCATCTCACGCATAAGGTTTTCCGGGACTTCGCAGGCCGCCACGTTCCGGGCATCAATCCTGCAGCAGCCCTTACCTCTTTCGACTTGAGCGCCCATAAGCTGAAGAATCTCACACATAACCCGAACATCGCGCAGATCTGGTACCTCGTTGATTTGGCAGGTACCAGGGCAAAGGAGGCTCGCAGCCATGATCGGAAGGGTAGCATTTTTTGCCCCGGCGATGCGGACGGTGCCTTTAAGCGGCGTCCCGCCCGTGATGATGAATCTGTCCATACGGGAAACACCCCCGTTTCTCCTCTCCGCCAAGCGAGCGTCAGGCCTGAGCGACGCTTTTTTCCTGTTGCCCTAGAGCCGCCACCAACTCTACACCGATGGTCCACACGTTGCCGGCACCCACCGTGAGCACCAAGTCGCCCGGGCGCACCCGCCCGAGAAGATAGGGAACAACATCTTTCAGCTCAGGAATGTAGACCGGGTATGGTCCATCTTGTGCCGCCACCGCGTCCACGATGAGCTTGGAGCTCACGCCCGCGATGGGTGCTTCCCCCGCAGGATAGATGTCGGTGATAATGAGTTCGTCGGCCTGGCCGAAGGCCGTGCCGAACTCCCGGTGCAGGAACTTGGTCCTGGTGTAGCGGTGCGGCTGAAAGACGCAGATAATGCGGTTAAAATGGCCCAGTTTGGCCGCGCTTAAGGTGGCCTTAATCTCCGTCGGGTGATGGCCATAATCATCCACCACATAGATGCCGCCGACCTTACCCACAAGTTCGAAGCGGCGATGCACACCGTGGAACTCGGCCAGGGCACGTCGGACCACGCCGAGGTCTATCCCTACTTCCCGGGCCACCGCAACCGTGGCCAGGGCGTTAAGGATGTTGTGTTTTCCCGGAACGCTCAGGCTAAAAGTGCCGAGACACACGCCCCGCTCCCAAACCTCAAAGCTGCTCTTCAGGGCATGGTGGCTGATGCTCCGCGCCTCATAGTCAGCCGCATTTTCCAGGCCGTACGTCACCACACGCCGCCGGCAGGTACTGGCAATATGGGCGGCATTGGCATTATCGGCACAGAGGACCGCCAACCCGTCCTCCGGCACTTGGTTGACAAAGGTAGAAAAAGCTTCGACAATCTTCTCGGGGGTACCGTAGTAATCTAAATGATCATCTTCCACGTTGGTGACCACGGCGATACGCGGTCTAAGTCTTAGAAAGCTGCCGTCGCTTTCATCGGCCTCGGCCACCAGGTATTCGCCGCCGCCGAGCTTGGCGTTCCCCCCGATGTCGTTGAGTTCGCCGCCAATAAGCACCGTAGGGTCCAATCCTCCCCGCTCCAGCGCCAGGGATATCATAGAGGTGGTGGTGGTTTTTCCGTGGGCTCCGGCTACGGCTATACCCTTACGGCCCTCCATGAGCTGGGCGAGCATCTCCCCGCGCTGGACGACGGGGATGCCTGCTTCCCGGGCCGCCACAAGTTCCACGTTGTTTGCCGGAATAGCCGAAGAAACTACCACTACATCCGGGCGGCCGAGATTCTTCACTCGGTGACCGATATAAATCGTAGCTCCCATCTCCGCTAGCCGCGCGGTCGTTTCGGAACGTTTGAGGTCGGAACCGGTTATTATGTTTCCTGCCTGAAGTAGTACTTTGGCAATAGCACTCATACCGGCACCGCCGATGCCGATAAAATGAATAGTGCGTTTTGTTGTCGACATGCAGGTTCTCTCCTTCCAAGCTCTGTCTTTACCCGCGCGGTAGGGTAACTTTTCGGTGGCGCTTTGCATTGTACTCTATGCATGTAGCGGCTTAGGTGTTACTGGCGACCGGCCAGGCACTTGATTTCCGCGGCAATAGTTTCAGCTGCTTCGCGCCTCCCCAAGGCTCTGGCGCGTTCGGCCATGCGGGCGCGTTTCTCCGGGCAGGCCAAGAGGTCCTGCACGGCCTGCGCCAGCCGCCTGCCGCTCAGGTCCTTTTCCCGGATCATTATCGCTGCGCCCCGGTCCACTAAAACCCGCGCATTGTATTCCTGATGATTGGCGGTGACGTAAGGTGAAGGCACCAGGATGGCGGGGATGCCGCGCGCCGTGATCTCGGCGATGGTAGTGGCACCGGCCCTGGTTACTACCAAGTCGGCTGCCGCCAGGGCATCTTCCATATTATATAAATACGGCCTCAGTAACATTTTCCCCTTCCCTGGGGCAGGTATACCCGCCCGGCACACTTTCTCCTCAATTTTAGCAAAATCAGCGTTACCCGTCACTATAAGCAGCATATTTCCAGGTTGGGTAAGAAGTGCCGGGGCGGCCGCCACAGCTGCCTCGGTAAGCGGCCGGGCGCCGCGACTGCCGCCAAAAACCAGCACCAGCCGGGCAGCTGGATCAATATCCAGATTCTTCCGCCCCTCTTCTCGCCCGCGCTGCCACACCGCCTCGCGCACGGGATTGCCGCTTACGAAGACTTTGAGCTTGGGGAAAAAGCGGGCGGAATCCTCGTAAGAAACGGCCACCCGCCGCGCAAACCGGCTGAGCCAGCGGTTGGCCAGCCCCGGAAGGGCATTTTGCTCGTGGAGCAAAACGGGAATACGGTAAAAAGCAGCAGCCAAGACCACAGGCACCGTAACATAGCCACCCGTGCCCACCACCACTTCCGGCCGGAAGCGGCAGATAATCCTGAGTGCTTGGGCAAAGCCGTAGAGGTTTTGAAGCAGCATGCGGAGATTGGCCGGCGTGAGCCGCCGCTTCAGCCCGGCCGAGCTGATGGTTTCGAGGTCAAAGCCTTCTTTGGGTACCAGTTCGTGTTCCAAACCGCGCTCAGTGCCGACAAAAAGCAGTTTCACGGACGGGTCTTCGCGTCGCAAATGCTGAGCCACCGCCAGGGCCGGGTAGATGTGCCCCCCGGTACCGCCGCCCGTAAAAAGAACGCGCATTTTCCTCTCCTCCTCGCGCTACGCCCGCTGGCCTTGGCTGGAGATGTTGAGCAAGATCCCGATCCCCGCCAGAGAGAAGACGAGAGAGGAGCCGCCGTAGCTGATAAAAGGCAAAGGAATCCCGGTAATGGGAAGGGAGCCAGTAACCACGCCGATGTTCACCAGCGCCTGCAGGGTCACCATGCCGATAATGCCGACGGCCAGGAGCGATCCAAAGCGGTCCGGCGCCAGCATGGCCGCTCGGCAACCCCGCCAGGCGAGGAGAAAGAAGAGGGCCAGCACCGCCAGGGTACCGATGAACCCCAGTTCTTCGCCGAGAATGGCAAAAATGAAGTCCGTGTGCCTTTCCGGCAGGTAGAGAAACTTCTGGTGGCTCTGGCCGAGCCCCACCCCAAGGAGCCCGCCGGACCCGATGGCATAAAGGGACTGGATGATATGGTATCCCGCCCCGAGCGGGTCGGCATTCGGATTTAAGAAGGCGAGAAAACGGTTGCGGCGGTACGTTTCGCCCATGATGGCCCACCAAAGTACGGGCACCGCCGCCACCCCCAGAGCCGCCAGGTGTTTCCACTCGGCGCCGGCCGCAAAGAGCATTATCCCCGCCGTGCCGGCTAAGGCTACGGCGGTACCCAAATCCGGCTGTTTGAGGATCATGAGGAAAAGGCCGCCCAGGATGACCAGGGGAGGCAACAGGCCGCGCCAAAAATCACGGATCTTTTCACCGCGGTCGGCAAGAAACCCGGCCAGAAAGAGGACTGTGCAGAGCTTGGCCACCTCGGAAGGCTGGACATTTAACGGGCCCACCCGCAGCCAGCGCTGTGCCCCACCGCCCTCCGTGCCTATCCCCTCAACCAGCACCGCTCCTAGCAGGATTACGGCTATGGTCAGCGCCGGAACCCCCCAGCGCTTTAACCGGTGGTAGTCGATCTGCATGAAGAAACTCATTCCCAGCAGGCCAATGAACGACCACATCGCCTGGCGTTTCAAGAAATACAGGCTGTCGTTAAATTCCGCCATAGCCGCAACGTTGCTCGAACTGAAAACCATCACAATCCCCAGCCCTAAGAGGGTAACCGTGGCAAAAAAGATGAGAAAGTCGGGCTGTCCTTTCTTCCTCACGCCTGTCCCCTCCCCAATTCGGCCACCGCCTCCTTAAAGGCGTGCCCGCGCTCTTCGTAGTTGGCGAACATGTCAAAACTCGCGCAGGCAGGCGAAAGCAGGACCGTATCCCCAGGCCGGGCCAGGGTGTGGGCAAGCCGCACAGCCGCGGTCAGGGAGTCGACCTCATGTACGGCCGTAAACCCCCCCGCCCGAAGCGCCTGTCGAAACTTGGGCACGGCCTCACCCAGGAGCACCACGGCCCGGCAGCGGGCCTTAACAACCTCGACCAAACCGGTGAGGTCCGTGCCCTTGTCGCGCCCGCCGGCAATAAGGACGATGGGGGGTGGAAAGGCCTCCAAGGCCCTGATGGCTGCGTCTGGGTTGGTCCCTTTGGAGTCATTTACGTAGCGTACACCATCGATGGTGGCCACATACTCGCAGCGGTGCTCTACCCCGCTGAAGGACTTAAGGGCGTGGACGATGGCCGCCACCTGGGCCCCGGCCGCCCGCGCGAGGAGGGCCGTGGCCAGGGCGTTTTCCAGGTTGTGCGCGCCCGGAATTCCCACCTCTTCCACACGGCATAGGGGCTCCCGCTCCCCCTGCCACCCCAAAACCAGCCGGCCCTCCTCTACCCATGCCCCCTCTTTTAGGACCTGCCGACGGCTGAAAAAGAGCACTTTACTTTGGGCCAAACCGGCCAGCGAACGAGTGGGCTCGTCGTCGGCGTTTAGTATGAGGTAGTCGTCCGGGCCTTGGCTGGCAAACACCCGGGCCTTAGCGGCCCTGTAGGCGGCAAAACTGCCGTGCCGGTCCAGGTGATCTTCGCTTAAGTTCAGGACGGCGCTGATGTGGGGGCGAAAGCGCTGCGTACGGGCCAGTTGAAAGCTCGAAACTTCGGCCACTACCCAGGTGCCGGGGGCAAGGCCGGCAACGGCCCGGCTAAGCGGGACGCCGATATTCCCGGCGACGATGCTCGGAAGGCCGGACTCCCTAAGCGCAAGGCCCACCCACGTGGTCGTAGTGGTTTTTCCGTTGGAACCGGTAATGGCGAGATACGGCCCCTGATAAATGCGCCCGGCCAGCTCCACCTCGCCGATTACGGGTAGGTGTCGCCGCTCAGCCTCGGCCAGAAGCGGTATCGTATCCGGCACGCCGGGGCTTACCACGATGAGGTCAACCCCCTGGAGCAACGAAAGCGGGTGTTCGCCGAGAACCAGTTCGACACCCAGGTCGCTGAGCCTTTGAACCTCAGGTGTGAAGGCAATTTCCGGACGGGCATCGGTGGCCACCACCTGCACTCCTTGCCGGGCCAGCACCTCGGCAGCCGCGGTGCCGCTCCGGGCAAGTCCCATCACCAGGACGCGTTTACCCACGTATTCCTCCACGATTACACCCCCCTACGGCCTAAGGCCGTGTTCAAGCCCCCATGTACCATAGCGCCAAGCCGAAGGCGGCGAAGGCCGTCCCGGCCAGCCAAAAACGTCGTACCACCACCGGTTCCGGCCAACCTCCCAGTTCAAAGTGGTGGTGCAGCGGGCTCATGCGGAAGACGCGTCTGCCGGTAAGGCGGAAGTAGGCCACCTGAATGATCACCGAAAGCGTCTCCAGGACATACACGCCCCCGATCACGGCCAGCCAGATCTCCGTCTTGGTCAGCACCGCGGTGGCCGCCAGCCCCGCCCCTAAAGCCAGGGAACCGGTGTCCCCCATGAAGATCTGGGCCGGATAGGAATTAAACCAGAGAAATCCGAGGCAGGCGCCAGCGAAGGCCGCCGTGAAGACGGCCAGCCCTGGACTCTGCCCCCAGGCGATGAAGGCGAAGGCCAGGAAGGCGATGTTGGCGGTGCCGGCGGCGAGACCGTCTAGGCCGTCGGTAAGGTTAACCGCGTTGGCGGCACCCACCACCACAAAGATGACGAAGGGTACATACCAAAGGCCGAGGTGCCACGTTCCCAGAAACGGCAGGCGCACGGTGTCGCCCAGGCCGGGATTGAGGTAGACCCATGCACCCAGGAGGCCGGCCAGGATCACCTGCGCCGCCAGCTTCTCCCGCGCCTTAAGGCCCAAAGACCGTCGAAGCACGGCCTTGCGTGTATCATCTTCCAGCCCGATAAGGGCATAGCCCACGGTAAGGCCTAGGGCAAGCAGCGCATCCGGCGCGCCATGGGCAAAGAGCAGGGTAGCGGCAGCGACAGCCCCGATCAACACCACGCCTCCCATGGTAGGCGTACCGGCTTTAACCTGGTGCCGCGCCGGCCCCTGGCTGCGGATAGTCTGTCCGTACTTGAGGCGCCGAAGGTAGCTGATGAGAGGCGGAATTAAAGTCAAGGTTAGAGCCAGGCTCAAAACTGTAGCCGCAAGAACACGATTTAACATTAGCGTTCCTCCAACGCTTTCCCCGTCAGGGCCGCCACTACTTCTTCAAAGTGCATGCCGCGCGAAGCCTTGACCAGAACCACGTCGCCCGGCCGAACGGTCTGCCGTGCCGCCTTGGCCGCCGCCCGAGCATCCGCGCAGGTCAGCACCTGAGCGGCAGGTAGCCCCTCAGCCTGAGCAGCTTCCGCCAGATAGGCCGAAAGCGGCCCAGCGGTGATGAGACACTCCACACCCACTTCGGCCGCCAGACGGCCGATTTCCCGGTGCGCATCCAAGCCGTACTCGCCCAGCTCCAGCATGTCACCCAGGACGGCCACTTTGCGCCGATTGCCGGCCAGGTCCTTGAGCGTCTCCAGGGCGCCGCGCATGGAGGTTGGGTTGGCGTTGTACGCGTCGTTGATGATGAGAGCCCCGTCCGGCCGCCGGATGAGGTTAAGACGCATGGCCGCGGGGCGAAAAGTAGTGAGACCAGCGCGCATTTCCTCCAGGGTCAGGCCGAAGTAGTGCCCCACGGCGATAGCGGCCAGGGCGTTCAGCGCGGTGAAGCGGCCCGGCAGAGGGACAAAAACCTCGCCCCTCCCGCAGGGTCCGCTTACCCTGAAGCGCACGCCTTCTGTTCCCACCGGCTCGATGCCCTCTGCTCGGAAATCCACCCCTTCCTCCAGCCCGAAGTACACCGCCCGCGCGCGGCTCCTGGCTGCCTGGCTCCGGACCCAGGGATCATCCCCGTTGAGCACGGCCAGCCCGTCCGGCGGCAGAGCCTCCAGGAGCTCGCCCTTAGCCCGAGCAATATTTTCCTGCGACCCAAGAAGTTCGATATGGGTTAGGCCGATGTTGGTTATCACTCCCACCTCGGGTCGGGCCGCCCCGGCCAGGCGCGCAATCTGGCCCGGGCCGCGCATGGCGAGTTCCACCACCGCCACCTCGTGGTGCTGCTCCAGGTTAAAGAGCGTAAGGGGAAGGCCGACCTCGGTGTTGAAGTTCCCTTCGTTCTTTAACGTGGCGTAGCGGGCGCCAAGGACGGCCGCCGTCAAATCCTTGGTTGTGGTCTTGCCCGTGCTTCCGGTTATGGCCACCGTACGCACGGCAAACGAGTTCCGGTACCACGCACCCAGCGTAAGGAGCGCGGATGTGGTGTCGGCAACTCGGATCAGGGCCTTTCCCTCCGGCACCTCGCCAGGCACTTCCTGCTCCACGAGGGCCGCAACCGCATCACCAGCCAGCACGGCCGGCACAAAGGTATGCCCGTCCACCCGTTCTCCCCGGATGGCCACAAAGAGATCCCCCGACCGCACGCGGCGCGAGTCGGAAGCCACGCCGGTGATGATCGCCTCCGGGTCGCCTTTGAGGCGCCCGTTTGTTACTCGGGCCACCTCGGCTGCTGTCATTGACCGCATTGCCCCGTCATCTCCTTGAGGAACTCGCGCGCCACCTGCCGGTCGTCGAAGGGCAAGATACGGTCCCCAATGATCTGATAGGTTTCATGCCCTTTCCCGGCTATGAGGACCACATCGTCCGGCCGGGCCGCCGCCAGGGCCTCCCGGATGGCTTCCTGCCGGTCCGGAACGAGGCTATACTTGCCGGTGGCGCCTTCCTCGGCCCGCGCCCCGGCCTCAATTTCCCGAATGATGGCCAGCGGGTCCTCGCTCCTTGGATTATCGGAGGTGATGAACACCAGGTCAGCATACCTTACCGCCAGCCGCCCCATGATCGGCCGCTTCGTACGGTCGCGGTCGCCGCCGCAACCAAAGACTAAGATTATGCGTCCGCGGGCAAATTCTTTAGCCGTCCTTAAGATATTCTCCAGGCCGTCCGGTGTGTGTGCATAGTCGACGATAACGGCGAAGTCCTGCCCTTCTTGGACCAGTTCAAACCGTCCCGGCACACCCGGCAGCCCTTCCAGGGCCGTTTTTATGGTGGCCAGCGAAATCCCCTCGGCGAGACCTACGCCGCAGGCGGCAAGCGCGTTGTATACGCTGAAGAGGCCGGTAAACCGAAGCTTAATGCGCTCCGTGCCGTTCGGCGTGCGCAGGGTAAAGGCCACCCCTTGCGCCTGGATGTCCACATCTTCCGCCCTGATGTCGGCCGGTTCCCGAACACCGTAGGTGAGGACGCGCTGAGAAGTGGCGCAGCGCATGGCCTCGCCGCTCGGGTCGTCGGCATTGATCACCGCCGTGCGGGGGCCGGTTTTCGCACCCGGCCGGCCGAGCTGCTCAAACAGGCGAGCTTTGGCCCGGCGGTAGTTGTCGAAAGTCTGGTGGAAATCTAAATGGTCCTGCGTGAGGTTGGTGAAGACGGCTACGTCGAACTCGATGTTCTTCACCCGCCCGAGCTCCAAGGCGTGGGAAGATACCTCCATGACGGCATGCGACACGCCGGCCTCGGTCATCCGGTAAAAAAGCTCTTCCACATCCAGCGATTCCGGCGTGGTCCTTTCCACCGGCAGTACCTCGTCGCCGACGTGGTTTTCCACCGTTCCGATGAGCCCGGTCTTGTGCCCCGCCGCCCGAAAGATGGCCTCGCTCATAAAGGTGGTGGTGGTCTTCCCGTTCGTTCCTGTTACGCCGACCACGCGCAGCCGGCGCGAAGGGTAGCCGAAAAACGCCGCCGCCAAATCCGGCAGGGCCTGCCGGCTGTCCGGAACCACTACCTTGACGATCCCCGGCGGAACGCTCACCTCCGGACGGTCCACCACTACGGCCCGCGCTCCTCTGGCCAGGGCCTCGGGTAAAAAGAAGTGGCCGTCCTGCCGGAAACCGCGTATGGCCACGAACAGGCCCCCCGGCTCCACGCAGCGAGAATCGTAGGCAATCTGGGTCACCGTCACATCGGCAGTCGGTTCCAGCCCTTCGAGGCGCACAACCGGCGTGGCGGCAATAAGTTCGCGCAGCTTCTTTTCCATCGCTTTGCCTCCCTACCGTCCTCCGCCCTTTAGTATTGCCTTTTTTCTGGTACCTGATCCAGTCATTTCCTCCGGTTAGGCAGCCAACTCCGGTAAAGTCTTAGCTTCGGTCGTGCCAGGTTAGAAATTTCGGTGGTGAGGAGCCTTTTCCTGCTTTGACAGTCCCTTTTTAGTAAACAATTTATGGTGTAGTCGGAGGCCCAGCACCCTCCCCTTGTTCATCTGCTGTAGGCGGCTGGAACTCGACCACCACCAGAGACCCGGCCGGCACGCGGGTCCGCGGTGCCGGGTCCTGGCGTACGGCCAGCCCCGTTCCCACCGGTTTTAACGTAAGGCCGATCTCGGCCAAGGTTTGAGCCGCTTGGCGGATAGTCTGCCCCCTCAAGTTAGGGACAGTCACCACGCCGGGGGACGGTTTGGCTTCGCCTTGAACAAGAATGATACGCGTGCCCGGCGCTACCACCGTACCCGGTGGCGGCGTCTGATCGATGATCACGCTGCCTTCCCCCTCCAGCTTGTACGGAAGGCCGCGGTCCTCAAGCACCTTCTTCGCCGCCTCCGGGGGGAGGTTCACCACCCCCGGCACTTCCACGGCCGGTTCGGTGTTTTCCTTTTTCTCCTCCGGTGGAACCGACGGAGGGATACCCAAATAGCGCAGGCTGTCTTCCATAACCCGCTTGAAAACCGGAGCTGCTACCACGCCGCCGTAATAGGCGCCCTTTGGTTCATCCACCACCACCAGGACGGCTAGGCGCGGGTCATCCACCGGCCCAAAGCCGATGAAGGAAGCTACGTGCTTATCCGACACGTAGTGCCCGCCAACGATCTTCTGGGCCGTTCCTGTTTTTCCGGCCAGCCGGTAGCCGGGGATCTTCGCCTGCCGACCCGTCCCCTCCTCGACAACGCCTTCCAATAAGCGCGTCACTCGATCGGCCGTGCTCGGCGAGACCACCTGGCGCACTTCCACCGGGGCGAACGATTTAATTACTTTCCCGGAATCATCCCGGATCTCGCGCACGATCTGCGGTTTCAGCAAAACCCCGTGGTTGGCAATGGCCCCGACCATGGTGATCATCTGCAGCGGCGTTACCGCGATGCCCTGGCCGAAAGAGATGTTGGCCTGTTCCACAGGGCCTACCCGGTCGAGCGGGAGGAGAATGCCCTCGGCCTCGCCCGGTAGGTCAGACCCGGGTACCGACCCAAAACCGAAGGCGGTTATGTAGTGATAAAACCGCTCCTTGCTCATTCTAAGCCCCACGGTCATGAAACCGACATTACAGGAGTTTTTTACCACCTCCGCAAACGTCTGGCTGCCGTGCGCAGCCACACAACCTATATAATGGTCGGCGACCTGCAGGCCCCCGCGGCAGTAAAATCTGTCGCTCTCTTTCACCACGCCGTCCTCGATGGCAGCAGCGGCGGTAACGATTTTAAATGTAGATCCTGGCTCGTAGTTGTACCAAACCGCCAGGTTCCGGCGGTTTATTTCCGGGACGGCCAGGGGCTTATTGGGATTGAAGGTAGGGCGGTTGGCCAAAGCCAGGATTTCCCCCGTGCGGGGGTTAGTGACAATGATGGTAGCCCCCTTCGCCTGCGTCTCCTGCATCACCCGGTCCAGCTCGCGCTCGGCGATGTGCTGGATGACCTCATCGAGGGTGAGAACGAGGTTGTCGCCGTTCTTTGAGGGCACGTACTGCTTTTTTCCGCCGGGGATTTCCCGGCCGTAGGCATCCGTTTCGCCGATGAAACGGCCCGGGGTACCGCGAAGTTCTTTGTCGTAAACCAGCTCCAACCCTTCCAAACCTTGGTTGTCGATGCCGGCAAACCCCAGGACGTGAGCGGCCAGGGTGCCGTTGGGATAAAAGCGCTCGCTTTCTTCAACCAGGTATACGCCGTCGAGCTTTAGGTCGCGCACCCGCTTAGCTTTAGCCGGGTCGATTTTACGCTGAACCCATTCAAAAGAAGTGTTTTTCTTAACCTTGGCCAGGACCTGATCCACAGGCATCTCCAGGGCCGCTGCCAGCTCCCTGGCTACCTTTTCCGGATCGCTGATCTGCCGCGGGTTCACCACGACACTATCCAGGCTAACGTTGATGGCCAGTTTTTTGCCGTTGCGGTCGGTAATGATACCGCGTTTCGGCTGAATCTCGATCTCGCGCAGGCGCTGAGCCAGGGCTTCCGACCGGTAGCGCGCGTTGTTTAGCACCTGAAGGTAGAAAAGGCGGGCCGCCAGCCCGCTATAAGCAAGGGTAACTAGAAGGAGAAATATGGCTATTCGCCGCCGCATAAGGAGCGTTTGCTTCACGCCTGCCCACCAACCTTTAGTTTTCCTCGCTGATCCCCTTAGCTAAAGCCCGACGCACCCACTGAGCCCAGTTCAGGAAGGCCGTCACTTTGTCGGACTTGGGGTCCGGTGCGGGCCCTGATTTTGCGGTAGTCTGAGCCGCAACCGGTGGCTTGGGCAATACTGCCACCACCTTAACCTCTTCCGGTTCACGCAGCCCCAGGCGCTGGGTAGCCTCCTTTTCAATGCGCGCGAGCGACTTCAGTTCACTGGCCTCTTGCTCCAGCTGCTCCTTCACAGCAGTTAAACGGGCCAGTTCCTTTTCTGCCCGCGCCAGGCGCAGGTTGAGCTGGGCAACATAGGCATATTGAGCCACGTAACAGAGTACCAGAACTACAACCGTAGCCACAAAAAGGCCGTACGCCGTAAGAGGCGCAATCTTTTTTCTCGCCCGCTGCTCAATCCGGCGTCCAGAGCGGGAAGCCGCTTCTTCCGGCATAGGAGCGAGCGCCGCAGACTTCCCTACCACCTTATGCGTCCCTCCTCCAGGCTAGAACCTTGCCTTTTTCTCCCCAACCCGGAGCTTGGCACTCCGAGAGCGCGGGTTGCGCGCGATTTCCGCTTCGGTAGGGGTAACTGGTTTCTTGGTAACAATCTCAATTTCTCCTGTCTCGGCCAGGCGGCGCAAGGTGTGTTTGGCAATACGGTCTTCCAACGAGTGGAAGGAGATGACCAGGATGCGTCCGCCCGGTGCCAGGATGTGGCTGGCCGCCACCAGGCCTTCTTCGAGGCAGCCGAGCTCGTCGTTCACGGCAATGCGTAGGGCTTGAAAAGTTCGGCGCGCCGGGTGCGGTCCCCGGCGTCGGGCGGCCGCCGGAATGGCCTCTTTAATCACCTCCACCAGCTCCCCCGTGGTCTCGAGCGGGCGGCGCAGCCGGCGTTTCTCGATAAAGCCGGCAATTCGCTGAGCCCATTTTTCTTCGCCGTACTCGCGTATAATCCGCGCCAGCTCCCGGCGCGGCCAGGTGTTCACGACCTCCCAGGCCGTAAGAGCCTGGGTGCGGTCCATGCGCATATCGAGCGGCGCATCGGCCTGGTAAGAAAACCCCCGTTCCGGTTCGTCCAGCTGGGGTGAAGAAACGCCCAGGTCAAAGAGAATGCCTTGGGGAGCCGGAAGCCCGGACTCCCGCCAGACGGTCTCCAAGCGGCAGAAGTTGGCATGCACCAACCGGGCACGGTCCCCATAAGGGCCGAGCTTTTCGCGCGCCGCAGCCAGGGCAGCCTCGTCCCGGTCGATACCCAGGAGGATGCCATCCGGGGCGGTCCTTGCCAAGATTTCTCGCGCATGCCCCCCGCCGCCCACAGTGCAGTCGATGTAGACTCCTCCGGGGCGGCAGCCCAAGTAGTGCAAAACTTCGTCCAAGAGAACGGGCTCGTGTCGGAAGGCCATGTGATCACTCCTAAATGCCGAGGTCTACCAGCTTTTCGGCGAATTCAGCAAAGTTCTCGCGCACGCTGGCGCTGTAATTCTCCCAGGCTTCCAGGCTCCAGATCTCCAGCCGGGTAGAAACGCCGATGATGACTGTTTCCCGCTCGATCCCGGCGTAGTTTCTCAGGTTGGCTGGTATAAGAACGCGGCCTTGGTTGTCCAGCTCGCACTCGGTAGCCCCGGCAAAAAAGAAGCGCACGAACGCCCGCGCGTCGCTGCGGGTAAAAGGCAGTTCCTTCAGCTTACGTTCTAGCGTAGCCCACTCAGCAAGGGGGTATACGAACAGGCAACGGTCCAGCCCCCGGGTCATGATAAAGCGTTCGCCGAGCTCCTCCCGGAGGCGAGCGGGAATAAAAAGCCTGCCTTTACTGTCTAGGGCATGCTGGTACTCACCCATGAACATGCCGCTCATCCCACCCGCCTGTCTACTTCACCACTTTCCACCACTTTCCACCACATAGATTCGCTCTAGCAGGTGGTTTTTCCTTCTATGATTGGAAAAAAATAAAAGACCTGGTTGACCAGGTCCAGTTTGGGCCGCAGGGCAGACTTCCTCAAACCTGAGCCCTCTCCTGCCCTTCGTTAAGGGCAACGTTGGTTGTAGCCACAGCGCGATGCCCCAGTCCAAGGGCTACTTCGTTGAGGTGCAGAAGACCTATCCCGCAAAAGATAACCACCACAATGTGTTCGCCCTTGCGGGCGATCCCAATCTTGCCGCCCACGTTGAGCCCAATCGCCTTGGGCATGATCTGGGAAAGCGCTTCGCGGGCGGCTCCGGCCACCCCTCCCTCTTCCGCCTGTACCTCAGCTATAAGCCCTTCGCGTTTAGCCGCTACCACCGCGCGTTCGATGACTTTTTTTACGGAAGAGATGAACTCTCCGCCGTAATCCACGGCCGCCGCGTAAATTCCCTCTTGTCGCAATACCTCCTTGAGCCGCTGCTCATCCTCGCGCGTTCGTGAAAGCGCCATCTCGATCGCCGCCCGGGCCACCTCGCTAGATCGGACCACTTCCAAGTTCTCCACCCCCCTTCTACCCGAGTGGGACCAGAGATCGTTTCCGGTTAGAAAAGGTGGCCACCTTCCTGTACCCGGCCCGCCAGGCCAAAGCCGCCGCGAGGCGAACCTCCCGGCCGACGTCCGTGGGTTGGTGGGCATCAGAGCCCAGGGTAAGGGGTATGCCGAGCCTCCGACATTCGGTGAGAAGAGCCTGGCCGGGGTAGAAATCGCGTACCGGTTTATATCTGCCGTTGGTGTTGAGTTCTATACACAAACCGGCAGCAGAAATAGCGGCCAAAGCCGGCCATGCCAGTTCCAGCGCATCTTGAAGGGGGACGAAATTGAAGATCTTGATGAGATCCAAATGGCCGATGATATCGAAAAGCCCGCTCACCGCCGCCTGAGCCACGCAGGAATAATAGCGACGAAAGAGGTCCGTCGTCTCCCACTCAGCGTACTTGGGGATGTCCCTTTCCTCATCAAAAGAGAAACCGTCCACCTGGTGGACGGAGCCGATAACGAAGTCAAAGGGCCGCGCCTTGAGGAAGGCCCTGATTTCTGCTTCCCGGCCGGGGACAAAATCCACCTCTACCCCCACACGTACGTTAAGCTCCGGGAAACGCCGGGCTTGGACAAGAATACGTTCCGGATCAAAATCGAAGTAGTAGTAGTCGTGCTCGGCAAAGCCGATTTCCTTTAAACCGCGACTTAATGCAGTCTGGCAGTAGAGGGCCAAGTCCTCGTCACTTCGGTGAAAGGTATCGTGACCGAGGGTGTGAACATGGTAATCGACGAGCAAAGGCCTTCCTTCCCTCTTAAGATGATAAACCCGAAAGTTCACGTGTGGCCAGGAGCAGGTATTTGTCCAGCTCACAGCTCAACTCCAGCACCCGGCCTCTCGCCATGTTACCACCAAAGGTACCCGCTACCCGGTAAAGCTCTTCCCGCAGAGCTTCAATGGAGCAAAACAGGTTGGAACTCACCCGACAGCCTCCCCTTTTTAACGCTGTACTAAATAATAGCAAAGAGTTAATGGCAAATCAAGTAAGGATATGCAGTTTTTTACATTAAAATGTGGTTACAAGGGAGGTTGTCGGCATACCTAAGAACGATTGCGATTACCGTAACGGCGAACGGCTAGTTGGGCCAGGAAAAATAGCACACCCGCCAAAAACAGGGTACCGAAGAGGAGGTCCATCCAGACGGCCATGTTACGCCCTCCTTTCGGTCGTACTCTACAGAATTATTTTACAATACCATTTCCGCCGGCACAAGCACCAATTGGTCGGGGAGGTAAAAGAGGGCGGAAGCTCCGCTTAAGGGAGATTCCGCACCAGGACCGTAATCGGGTAGGGGGGCGCCTGATTATCGGCGCTAAGGTAGGCCAGCAGGGAGCCGAAGGGAGTGAAGCGGCTCTTCCAGCCGGGGGAGCCGGTGAGCCTTACGGCCCGGCCGTCTAGGCTCATTAGGTAAACTTGGGTGTCCAGCGCATCGGAAGAAGTAAGCGCCAGGCGGGCCGTAAGGAGTTGGCCTTTCCACCACACCAGCGGTTCATCGACGGCTTCAGTGGCGAGCACCCTAACCTGGTTGGGATGCGGGCCGTAAGCGAGGATGGTCACCCCGCCGCTGGAAACATAGCGGTAAACCAGCACCTGGGCTCCGTCGGGGGTGAAGCCGGCCACGGTAAGCCACTCCCCTTGGGCCGCCCCCAGGTCGACCAGACTTCCGCCTGGGCTGGCCAAGAGGAGGCGTTGCCACCTTACTTCCTCCAAACCATCTGGCCCGGGAGTTACCTTCGCACTTAGAAAGGCCAGGTGTTTTCCGTCCGCCGACCAGACGGGTGCCCCGACTTTCTCCCCATAGGGAGCCGTCCAAGAGGCAAGCAACTTCCCGTTAGTGTCGACGATGTTAAGGCGTGTCGCCGGCGGAAGGGGGCCGTCTTCGCCGACCTGGAAATCGTAATCTTTCCCCTCGCCCTTTGGGGCGGCGCTCAAGAAGGCGAGTTTCTTCCCGTCCGGCGACCAAACCGGGCTAAACGCAAACTCCTTTTCTGTTCCCACCCGTACCTCTCTCCCGCTTGCCACGTCAAGGACGATCAAACCGTGCCGGGTCGGTTCCGGTTCTGGATAGACCACCATGTCTCCGTTGGGGTCAGGGGTAATGCTGAAGAAGCCGTCCCAGGAGGGAAGATCGTTCTTCAGGAGCCGCGTCTCACCCGTCTCTACGTTTAGGCGCCACAGGTCGGTTCCGCGGTGCAGAAGGAGCCAGCCGGTATCGGCATTAAAGTGTTGCCCGCGGATGAGTTCCGGCCCGCCAGGAAGCCAAGCAATGTGCTGTACGGTGCCGTCCAGGCTTGTGGCGTACACAGTTACTCCGGGCCGGCCCAGATGCGGCCCGTCGGGCTGAACTCCGTCCACGGCGTAGATGAGCGCCCCACCGTCCCGGCGCCAGCCGAAAAAGGCAACGGCGGTTTTCCCTTCTCCACTGCGGTCAACAAGCTGCAGCAAGCGCCGGACCTTGCCTTCTACCCTGTCCCAAATCCAGAGGCCATACCCTTTTGCCTCACCGTAGATGGCCAGGTATCGGCCGTCAGGTGACCAGGCAAGTTCCGGGAGAATCCCGAAGAAAGGCCCGATAGCCGTCTGCCCTTCCGTTTTTTGTACCTCGACGCCGGGAGAAAGTACAGGAGCGGGCTCGGGCGAAAGTTGGGGCTGGGGGGAAAGAGTAGGCTCCGATACATCCTGCCCGCCGGGATTATTTGTTGGTGAAGGAGAAGACGGAGCCGGGTCCGCGCCTGTAAGGCCGGGCTTAGAGACTTCCGCCGGCAAAGGAGCGGAGGGTTCTTCGCCCGTGAGCGGTTTTGGCGGCCGGCAGCCGGTTGCGGCCGAGCTGAAGAGAAGTACGGTCATAAGAAGCAATACAAAGCGACGCATATATAGGCGCATCGGCTTCCCCCTTCGCATTTACCCCTCAAAATTATAAGACGAACTGATTAAGAAAAAGTTACTATCACTTAAAACAAAGGCTCCGTTTACTCCGGAGCCTTAGGCGATTATTCTTTGATGCGGCCGCCCCGCCGATTCATTTCCTTTTCGGCGAAGCGGAGCATCTTTTTAACCATGTGGCCGCCGATTTTACCCACTTCCCGGGTGGTCATGTTTTCCCAGCCTTCTTCAGCGATGTCGTCCTCAAGGCCAAGATCTTCGGCTACTTCAGACTTTAAAGCGTCCAGTTCATCCTCTGCCTGGGGAACTTCCGGCCTTCTTCCTTTGCGCGCCAATTTACCTCCCTCCTAACCTTAGCTTTTCCCGAGCCGGCAAAATTCTTACGCGCAAAATGCGGTGCGGCAGGAATAGAAAGGAAAGGCAGGGAATACTGAATCTAGAGGTGATAGGCGTGACTTATGAGCGGCGTGCAGCGTTATTGGCGCTTTTGAAGGAGCGCCGGCAACCGGTCACGGGAACGGAATTGGCTCAACGCTTTGGCGTTAGCCGGCAGGTCATCGTCCAAGATATAGCCCTTCTGCGCGCGCAGGGAGCAGACATCGTTGCCACCTCCCAGGGGTATCTCTACGGGCAAGGAAGTACTTTACGCGCAGCTTCTCGGCGCCTGGCCTGCCGGCACTCTCCCGCCGAGACGCGCACCGAGCTCATGGCCATGGTGGACGCCGGTTGCCGGGTGGTAGACGTTATTGTAGAACATCCACTCTACGGGGAAATCAGGGGGCTCCTGCACCTGGAAACAGCCGCCGATGTGGAGGAGTTCATTCGCCGCTTCGAAAGCCAAGGAGCCCAGCTTCTTTCGAGCCTTACCGGCGGCGTACACCTGCACACCCTGGAGGCGGCCACTCCCGCTGCGCTCGAGCGGGCGGAAAAGGCTTTGCGTCGCTTGGGTATTCTCCTCGACTAGGTTTTTACATGTGACTTTACACTTGACAAGACACCCTTCTTTCCTGTAGAATTTCCCTGAAGCTTAAAGCAAAATCACGAGGAAGAAGGGGTTTATCATGCGCGTTCGGGATATCATCTACGGTGCGCTGCTCACCGGCCTTTCGCTCCTCATCCCTTTGGCGTTCGGGAACTACCTCCGGGTCTACCTGCCGCCTTTTTCGGCCACGTTGGCCTCACACGTGCCGGTAATGTTGGCCATGTTAGTAAGCCCGGCGGCAGCGATGCTCGTCGGAGCCGGTTCCGCCGTAGGCTTTCTTATGGTAATGGGACCTGTGATTGCCGCCCGGGCCGCCGTACACATGCTCTTTGGTCTGGCAGGCGCCCTCCTTATCAAACAGGGAAGGAGCTTTCGGACCGCGCTCCTGGCTTCTGCCCCCATCCATGCCCTCGGCGAAGCCTTGGTGGTACTGCCCTTTGGCTTCACTTCCTACGAAGCCTTGGTCTTGGTGGGTATCGGTACCCTGCTCCATCATGCCGCCGACGCGGTTATTTCCCTGGCGGTGGCCAGCAGCCTCAGGTTGAGCAGTTTCCTCCACGCCCGGGCGCGCCAGGTCTAGGTAGAGCGAAAGAAAACGGTTCGCAAAAAGAGAGTGCCGGAAAACCCGGCACTCTCTTTTTGCCAGTTTATTATTCCGGTTTGGGCGCGCCTACCGGGCAGACATCAGCGCAGGAACCGCACTCGATGCACTTCTCAGGATCGATCACGTAGATGTCCCCTTCGCTGATCGCATCCACCGGGCACTCGGGCTGGCAAGAGCCGCAGGCGATGCACTCTTCCCCGATCTTGTAGGCCACTTTCTTCACCTCCACTATTTTGTTGCCAAATGGAGGGCCAGTAAACTACCTGTAGTTTACCCACAGAAAAACCTGGCCCCAGGCCTTAGCCGAACCAGTATATACATTCTCACCCGCAGGCAAAAATCCTCTTTTCTCCACGAGGTTTTTTTCGACTCTTTCTCGCCTTACATCGAGCAGCCTTAAAGCCCGAGCAGGTTAAGACAATTGGGTCAAAGCCGTTTCCTCATCTTCATCTTCGCTCACGTTGTTGGGGTCGACATGTACCACCACGGTGCCGGGTATCCGCTCCCGGATGCGGCTCTCAACCTGGGCAGCGATGGCATGCGCATGGCCGAAGCTCAGGCACTCGTCCACAACAATATGCAACGAGACAGCTTTGACATTGCCGTAGTCGTGGACAGCCAGATCGTGTACGCTGAGGACCCCGGGCACAGCCTTAGCCAGCTCTATTATCTCCTGCACCAAGCCCACCGTCGGCGCCTCCCCCATGAGGGTGCTGCCAGCAGAACGGCCCAGCTCCCAGGCCGTGTAGACGATAAGGGCCGACACCAGTAACCCGAAGACGGCGTCTAGGCTGTAAAAGCCGTACCGAGCCGCGACTATGGCTCCGGCAACGAGGACGGAAGCCAGGGCATCGCTCCTATGGTGCCAGGCATCGGCCACCAGGGCGCCGGACTGAATGCGCCGTCCCAGATCAATCGAAACTCGAGCCATGACTTCCTTTACCGCTCCGGAGGCCAGCATAATAAGGGCCGCGGCCGTCGTACCTGTAACGCGGCTGCCGTGGAGCAAACGCTCTAGAGAAGAGCGGGCGAACTCAAGGCCTACAAGGCCTAAAAGAAGGGCGATAATGAGGGTTGCCACAAACTCAATGCGCCCATGGCCGTATGGGTGCTCCTTGTCCGGACGGCGGCGCGCGGCGTGAAAACCGAGGATGACGACGACCGAAGTGAGTACATCGGAAAAGGTGTGGGCCGCATCGGCAAGCAAGGAGACGCTGTTCAAAGACAGGCCCAGAAAAGCTTTTACGGCCGAGAGGATGAGGTTCGTAACGATACTGACCCACCCTTCCAGGAAGCCATACCGGGCCCTGGTGGCCGGATCGGCCGTGCTGTCGTCGCCGCGTATAAAGAGGGCCAATAGCCAATCGGTAAGGCGATGGATCACGTGCTCTCTCCCCTTTCCGCGCCAGAGGCACCCTGAGGTATCAAATATCAAAAAAGCACTTGTGAGGCTTTACAGTCCCACAAGTGCTTGCACCACTTGCTGCACACGAGGTGCCCGGCTTCACCGACCGTAAGGTCGGCCGCCTGATCCGGAAAACATTATAACACATCCCCCCTTTTCCCTGCAACGCTAGACCCCGGCCAGGCAACAAGTTTTTTGGTTTTATCAGGAAGGCCGTCTATGCTATAATAAGCAAAAAGCAAGTACGGGAGGCCGTGGCGGTGGCCAATGCCAGCAAGATCGCGCAATTCTTGGCTTTCAATCCTTTGGAAAATCCAATTTATAAGGCGCGCACCTTCGGCTCGGGCAAGATCGGCGGCAAAGCCCGCGGCCTTCTTTTTGCCCGCGAGGTCCTCGCGCGTAGTCGAGATCCGCTCTTGGCCCGGGTAGCCATCCCCGAGAGTTATTTTGTGACCACGAGCGTGTTCGATGACTTCGTAGCCGACAACCAGCTGCAGACTCTGGCCGAAAGCGGCCGGGAGTTCCCCGAGATCGAAGCGGCCTTTCTTCGGGCCACCCTACCGTCCTGGTTCCGGGAACAGCTTACCACCCTCCTCCGGGAACTCGACTGTCCGCTGGCCGTTCGCTCCTCCTCCCTCCTCGAAGACAACCTGAAGTACTCCTTTGCCGGAAAGTACCTTACCACCTTCGTCTCGCCGAGCGGCGATTTGGAATCCCGGCTGCTGGCGCTCGAACAGGCCATCAAGCGGGTCTTGGCCAGCGTTTACTCGCCGAGCGCCGTGGAGTACCGCCGCAAGCACGGGCTGCGCGGGGATAAGATGGCGGTGCTCATCCAACCCCTGGTCGGGAAGGAGCGAGGCGGGTACTTCTACCCCGAGACGGCAGGCGTAGGGTTTTCTAAGAATTACCGGCGGTGGACGGAGCGGATCAAAAAGGAGGACGGGGTGGTGCGCTTAGTTTTCGGCCTGGGAACACGCTGCGTGGGACGTGAGTATGCCCGCACCTTCTCCCTGACCAACCTCAGCCTACGCCCGGAGGGCCATAATCCCCGCGAGATAGCCAAGTACTCGCAGGAGCGGTTTGACTCGGTGGACCTGGCTACGGGAGAGGTACGCGTCTTCAACATCAACCACCGCCTGAGCGTGCTGGACTATCATCCGGGGTTTAACCAGTACGCACAGCTGTACCTGGCCGGCACCAACGAAATCCGGGATTTAGGAAGCTTCGTCCCCGCGCTCGGTCCGGGCGACAAGATCGTTTTTACCTTCCAGAACTTCCCCCGTTTTCATCCGGAGCTCTTTAATATAACCCGCGCTCTTTTTGCCGTTCTGGAAGAAGAAATGGGCGTTCCGGTGGACATCGAGTTTACTTATGAACCCGAGGACAAAGTTTTCACCCTGGTGCAGGTGCGGCCCCTCTCCAGTTACGAAGAATACCGCTCGGTCCACATCCCCGACAACCTGCCGCCGGAGAGCATTCTGCTTAAGGGAGACCGGATGCTCACCAACGGAACCCTGCTCGGCGTCAGGCACCTGGTGTATGTGGACCCGTACATCTACCAGGAGACGGCCGACAAGCACGCCGTGGCCCGGGAAGTAGGACGGGTTAACCGAAGGCTGGAAGGAGAGCGCTACATCCTGGTCGGACCCGGGCGTTGGGGATCGACGAGCCCAGAACTTGGAGTGCCGGTGAACTACAGCGAAATCTCGAACTGCGGCCTTCTGGTAGAGCTGGGCATCCGGCAGGCCAATTTTGTGCCCGAGCTTTCGTACGGCACGCACTTTTTTGCCGACCTGGAGGTAGACGGCATTTTGTATCTGCCGGTCTTTGACACCATACCCACCAACGTCTTCAATACCTCCTGGTTTCAAAACTACCCGGCCGAACCTACGGGCCATCCTGCCGTCCGCGTTTACAGCGGCCTCTTTAACGTGTATCTGGACGGCGAAGGCATGTGCGGCTGCGTGGCGGTGAGCCAGTAAGACAGGCTCGAGTACAAGAAGAGGTGGTTCCTAATGAATGAACCCGTCTTTCGCTCCTTCGCCCTTACCGCGCTGTTTACGGCCCTGGTAACCTTGGCTACCATGGCCTTTAAGGTGCCCGTGCCGGCCACTCAAGGGTTTATCAATCTCGGGGATACTTTTATTTTTGCCGCCGCCCTCCTCTGGGGTGGACGGAGCGCCTTCTGGGCAGGAAGCTTAGGTTCTTCCCTGGCCGACATCCTAAGCGGGTACCCCCACTGGGCTCCCTTTACCTTTTTCATCAAGGGACTGGAAGGGTATGTGGCCGGCTACGTAGGGCACCGGCCGTTTAGCGCTGCCGGGCGCCTGGGACCGGCCGTGCTGGGCCTGGTGCTGGGCGGGCTGCTCATGGCCACGGGGTACTTCGCGGCCGAAGTGCTCCTTTACGGGCTCCCGGCCGCACTCGTAGAACTTCCAGGCAATACCTTCCAAGCAGGTGGTAGTCTCATAATCTCCCTGCCCCTCGCGGCAGCCCTGAGGCGGGTCGGCCTCGACCGGCGCGGGTTCGAAGGCCGTCAGTAATCTTGTTCCTAGCACTTCAGCTCGCATAGAATATTCCTCTCCCCGTCACACTAAACACGGGGTGACTTGCGTGGGAGAGACTTATGACGCAGTGGTGGTGGGGGCCGGACCCGCCGGCAGTGCCGCAGCGCTCGTCATGGCCAAGAACAACCTTAAGGTATGTCTCCTAGAACGGGGTGAAAGCCCCGGGAGCAAAAACATGTTCGGCGGTACCGTCTACCGCCTTCCTACGGCCGAACTGGTACCGGCTTTCTGGGAACAGGCGCCACTGGAACGGCCGGTGGTCGCCGAGGAACTCTGGTTCCTGGACGATGCTTCGGCAGTGAAATTCGGCTTTACCGCCCTTGAGTTTTCCCGGCCGCCCTACAATAAATTTACCGCCCTCCGCCCCGCCTTCGACCGCTGGTTCGCCAATTTAGCCGTCCAAGCCGGGGCAAAGCTCTATACCTCTACTTTGGTTCGGGACATTTACTGGAAAAAGGACGGGCTGGCCGGCCGGCGCGCGGCCGGGGTGGTGCTCGAGGACGGGCAGGTAATCGAAGGCAGCGCGGTGGTCCTGGCGGAAGGCGCCGCCGCTTTCCTCGCCCAGAAGGCCGGATTGCGCCGCAGCATTCGTCCTAGCCAACTGGTCCTTTATGCCCGGGAAGTACTGGCCCTACCCGCCGCCAAGATCGAAGAGCGCTTCCAACTGGGCCCCGGGGAAGGAGCCAACCTCGGCTTTGTCGGCTTCCCCGCCGGGGGGATCATCGGCAAAGGCGGCATCTGGACTAATCGCGAGTCCGTTTCCATCGTGGTGGGCGGCTACATGAACCAGCTCCAAGCGGCCGGCTACAGCCTTCCCGCCCTTCTGGCTCGTTTTAAGGCCCACCCGCTCATCCAGCGGCTAATTGGTGGAGCGGAATTCTTGGAGTATCAGGCCCATATCATCCCGAAAGGGGGCTTTGACGCCATTCCGCAGCTTGTTGGCCCCGGAATCCTGGTCGCCGGAGACGCCGCCGTTATGGTCAGCGGGCGGCGCGGTTCAGACCTCGCCCTGCTTACGGGCCAGTACGCCGGGGAAACCGTGGTACAGGCGCACGCCAAGCGCGATTTTAGCGCGGCTTCCCTCTCCGCGTACGAGCGCCGAATCCAAGACAGCTTTTTCCTGGCCGACATCAAAGCCAACCGTCATACGCACACCTATTACCAGACGCACAGCGATGCCGACCTGCTCCTTACCAAAGCCCTCAACAACGCCATGCTTGAGTTTTTCCGCGTGGACCTGGACACGCACCAGGAGAAGATGCAGCGGATTGCCGCTAAGCTAAAATCCATGCAGTCACCGGCCAAGACATTGCGCGACCTTTGGGCCGGACTTAACAACTGGGGGGTGTTTTAACTGCCTCCGGAGTACGATCCCCTCCAGTTTGTTACCCTCAAGGTAGCCCCCGCCTCCCACATCGCCCTTAAAGATCCGGCCGCCTGCGGCCGCTGCCAGCAGCACTCCTGTGTTACCATTTGTCCGAGCGGCGTATTTGCTTGGCGCGCCGGCGAACTTGCGGCCGACTACCGGCGCTGCATTGAGTGCTTAGCCTGCCCTTTTGCCTGTGCTCAGGGAAACATTATCTGGCACTACCCGCCGGGGGGATACGGAGTAATCAACCATTACTAGGCGGAGTCCTCCGCATGGGGTCGATGCTTACCGCATTCTCCTCCCCACCGCCACCAGCCGCAGGGCGCGCTCGGTGGCCAGAGCAAGAAGTTCGCGGCCCCGGCGCATGGCCTCGCTTAGGGAAAGCGGGTAGGGTGTAAGCGGATACAGGGCATCGATGCCGCAACCGTAAACGGGGTCCACATCGTCCCCAATCCCACCGGCGACGGCGACCACCGGAACGCCGGCGGCCTTGGCTACGCGCGCCACGCCGGCCGGCGTTTTCCCGAAGGCCGTCTGGGCATCAATCTTCCCCTCGCCCGTGAGCACCAGATCGGCCCCCTTTACGCGCTCAGCCAAGTTCACGGCCTCAATCACCATCTCCACGCCCGGCATGAGGCTGGCGCCGAGAAAAGCAATGAGCCCCGCACCGAGGCCGCCGGCGGCACCGGCCCCGGGGATTTCGGCCACGCTAAGGCCGAGGTCTTTTTTTATTACTTCCGCTAGGTGGGCGAGGTTGGCGTCCAGCTCGGCCACCATTTCCGGCGTGGCACCCTTCTGCGGCCCGTAAACGGCCGCCGCCCCTCGCGGGCCGCAGAGCGGATTATCTACGTCGCAGGCCACCCGAATCTCCACGGCCGCAAGGCGCCGGTCCAGCCCGCTAAGGTCGATATGTTCCAGGGCCTTGAGGCTGCCTCCGCCCCGCCCGATTTCCCTGCCCGCGGCATCGGTAAAGCGGGCGCCTAAGGCTTGGGCCATGCCCACGCCTCCGTCGTTGGTGGCGCTGCCTCCGATGCCCACCACCACTCGTCTGCAGCCGGCATCTAGGGCGGCGAGGATGAGCTCGCCCACGCCGTAAGTTGTGGTAACGCGGGGATCCCGCCTCTCTTCCGGGACGAGGTAGAGGCCGGCCGCCGCCGCCATCTCGATAACTGCCGTCTCACCGTCGCCCAGGATCCCGAAGGCCGCCCGTACGGGCTCGCCTAGCGGCCCCGTCACCGTTTTCTCGCGGATTATACCTCCTGTGGCCCGCACCAGGGCTTCGGTAGTACCTTCGCCGCCGTCGGCCATGGGAACGAGCACCGTCTCGGCTTCCGGCCACAGGCGCCGCACGCCTTCCGCCATGGCGGCAGCGGCTTCCCAGGCACTCAAGCTACCCTTGAAGGAGTCCGGCGCTATCACTACGCGCATGTTTTCCCCTCTCCCCTCGCATTCTCTTGGGAAATGAATTGGCTAGAGCGCCGGGTTTTCCTGCCGCCCCGCAGCTTTTCCCCGGAAAAGTGCTTTTGCCGCCGGCGACCAGCGTACTCGGTACCCCCCCCCCCTTCACAGGCCCTTTCCCTGCCCCGGTCCGTAGGGCCCGCTTCCCCCCGCCTGGCCTTTACGAGTTTGATAATCGTACACAATCCGGGAGATTTCCCCGATGGCCTGAAAACCGGGGTTTTCGCTGGCGCCGACGTCTTTAGTCATCACCGTAAGGATATATGGGCGGTTAGGAAGAAAGACGATCCCGGTATCGTTGGCCACCGCAGGCAAAGCCCCCACCTTGTGTGCCACCCGTATGTCCTCGGGCAAAAGGGCCGGCAGGCCGTCCTTGTAAATGCTGTGCGTGAGGTCATCGATAAGAAGCCCTCCGACATCGGGATTCCTCTCGGCGAAGTCGAGGGCTGCGCGCATGTACGTACTCAGGTCTTCGGCCGTGGAGAAATTCTTATCGTCCGGATAAACCGTCTTCCCTCCTAGGCTGCGCATAAAAGCCTTCAGGTTCTCTTTGCCCAAGCGGCGTGTCAGCATATGCCAGGCGATGTTGTCGCTGACACGAATCATGAGAGAAGCCAGCTCCCGTAAGGTAAAGGTCTGGCCCGGGGAAGCAGTGAATTGGATTACCCCCGCACCGCCTTCATAATCCAGTTCGGGATCGTAGGCCATACGTTCGTCCAGGCTAAGCTTACCCTCCGCCACCAGGTTGTACAGGTAGAGGGCAACAACCACCTTAATGGAGCTGGCCGCAGGCAGGGCCACGGTTTCGTTAATGCCGAAATGCGCGCCCGTTTTTAGGTCCCAAAAATAAATGCCGAAAGTTCCCGGCTTAGTTCTGATGTATTCTTGTACGGCCACTTTGAGTTCGTCACATCCTCCGGGAATGGCCAGCGGGTCGGGGCCGTACTTGTAGTATCCGCGCGGAAGCTGAAAGCTGTGCATACCCACAGCCAGGCCCAAAGCAAAAAGCGCGCCCGCCACCAGGTACCAGCCCGGGTGCCAGCCCTCTTTTCGCCGCCAATTCCAATCTGCCATGTAGGTCCCCCCTTTTCCTGAACTCAGGTTTTCCGATCCTCGGGGGGACTATACCGTGTAATGGGCGGTATCCTATCGCCGGCGCTACACCTTGTTAAACGTACTCCTTCGCCGGTTCTTCTCCGCGCAGTACCCGTAGGGCTCCCAGGGCCAGAGCCGGGAGTTCTTCTTCGCCCGGAACTACCACCACAGGCGCTATGAACTCCACCCGTCGCCGGATGCCGTCGGTAATCCGTTCCGAATGAGCTACCCCGCCGGTCAGCACCACCCGGTCGACCTTTCCTTCCACCACCGTGGCCATGGCCCCGATGGCTTTGGCTATCTGATAAATCATGGCGTCCAGTATCAGGGCCGCCCGGGCATCGCCACCGGCCGCGCGCCGCTCGGCTTCCCGCAGGTCTTTCGTACCGAGATAGGCAAAAAGGCCTGATTCTTTGGTGAGAATATCCTGCACTTCCTTGACGCCGAGGCCTTGTTGGAACTTTTCGTAACAGAAGGCCACCAGTTGCGTCGTCGGCAGGTCGCCGGCGCGTTCAATGGAAAACGGTCCCTCATCGTTGGCGTTGGTGGTGTCGATCATGCGGCCGCCCCGGTGCACGCTTACGGAGAACCCGCTGCCCAGGTGGGCCACCACCAGGGTTACGTCCCGGTAAGTACGGCCTAAGTCCGCCGCCACCTTCCTGGCCACTGCCTTCATATTAAGGGCGTGGGACCGGCTGAGGCGCTCGATGGCCGGGTGGCCGGAGATCCGCGCCACATCCTCATACTCGTCGACAACCACGGGGTCCACGATGAAAGCGGGGATGCCTAGCTCCTCCGCCAGATAATAGGCGATTACCGCGCCCAAGTTCGAGGCATGGTCGGCCCCGGGGCGGTTGATCAGGTCGTCCACCATCTTGGCGTTGACGCGGTAGGTTCCGCCGGCTAAGGGTTTGAGCAGCCCGCCGCGCCCAACTACCGCCGTGAGCGCCTTCAGATCGATCCCTGCCTCCGCCAACGCCTCTCGCACGAAGCGCAGGCGGTACTCATACTGGTCCGTTGCCTTTTTGAATCCTTTGAGGTCTTCCGGCCGGTGCTCGACTTTCCGCTCCAGCACCGGCCTTTTGCCGGCAAAAACGGCGATTTTGGTACTGGTCGAGCCCGGGTTGACGGCTAAAATCAGCGGTTCTCCCGACATGCTTCTCTCCCCCTTCGTCCGTTTGGGTTATACCGGTAACCGGGCCGTTCTGCCATTCTTCAGAGTTTTATTTCGGCACATCCGTCCGACTTCCTCCCGGCCAGAGCCTCTACGCTGGGCGCGCTAGAGCCGTTTCGCTTTAAGGCCAAAAGTGATAAACTACTTTTGGAACAAGAGACGTAGGACCGGGAAGGGTAGGCAAATGCGATTACCTCCTGAATTCTTGCAGAAAATGCAGGGGCAACTGGGCAGTGATTTTCCCCGCCTTCTAAGTAGCTACACCGAACCTGCCACCGCAGGGCTACGCGCCAACAGATTAAAAATTTCTCCGGCCGGTTTACAGAAACTACTTCCCTTTGTACAAGAACGAATTCCTTGGACTAGCGATGGTTTTTATTACAACGACCAAGAGGTTCGGCCGGCGAAACTTCCCTATTACTACGCAGGCCTTTATTACATTCAAGAACCAAGCGCCATGTTTCCGGCCGAGCTTTTGGCAGCCTGTCCCGGCGAGCGAGTGCTCGACTTGTGCGCGGCACCGGGCGGAAAATCCCTGCAGCTCGCTGCCCAGCTGGGAGCGGAAGGGCTTCTGGTGGTCAACGACCCTCATCCTCAGCGGTCACGGGTATTGTTAAAAAACATCGAGCGCTATGGCGTCGTCAACGCCGTGGTATTGAATGAAACTCCCCAGCGGTTATCCCAGGTTTTTGCGGGCTTCTTTGATAAGATCTTAATCGACGCTCCGTGTTCCGGAGAGGGGATGTTTCGCAAGAAGCCGGATATGGCAAAAGATTGGAGCGAAGAAGAGGTCGCCAAATACGCCAGGTGGCAGGCCGCCATTCTAGCGCAGGTTCCCAAACTCCTACGCCGAGGTGGAGAGGTGGTTTACTCCACCTGCACCTTTTCCAAGGAAGAAAATGAAGAGCAGGTTTTTTCGTTCTTGTCCTCTTTCCCCGGTTTTGAACTCCTCACCATGCGGCGCCTGTGGCCTTACGAAGTGAAAGGAGAAGGGCAGTTTGCCGCCAAAATGAGGAGCGCCGCCGGGCAGAAAGGAGAAATAAAGCGCCCCTTCGCCCAGGGCGGACATACGTCCACGAACGAGGCAGGCATTCGCCTTCCCGAACCGGCATGGCGGGCGCTGGGTCAATTCTCCCAGCAAGTCTGGGGTAGTGCCGAGCGCTGGCAGGAGTGGTTGCCGGGCGGAGGAAACGTGGTCGAACGGGATGGCCACGTCCTTTGGGAAAAGTCGTTCTTGCCTCCTTTACGGGGGCTCAAGGTCCTTCGTTCGGGGTGGCTTTTGGGCACAGTGGAAAAAGGGCGCTTTCGGCCCAGTCCTGCTTTTGCCTTGGGCCTGCCCCCGGAGGCCGTGTGCTCGGCAATACAACGGTTTGAACTATCGGCCCGAAGGGCAGAGGAAAGCTCTCAAGCCATACGTTACCTGCGCGGAGAAACCATCCAGTATGAGGGAAAAGCATGGGCCAAAGGTTGGTACTTGGTATCACTAGACGGTTTTCCACTCGGGTGGGCCAAAGGGGCAGGATCTTTTCTGAAGAATGAATTCCCTCCTGGCTGGCGCTGGGTAGAAGGAGAAGAGCGGTGAGGTGCAAAAAGTGGTAGGGAAAAAGCCGCTGCGCTTGGACAAGGTACTCGCGCACATGGGATTTGGGACGCGCCAAGAAGTTAAGAAGCTAATCAAAGGGGAACTGGTGAAAGTCAATGGGGAGCCGGTCCGCGACCCCGGACTACATGTTCGCCCCGGGCGTGATCGTATTGAGGTAAGCGGCAAACCTCTTGAGTACCGAGAGCACATCTACTTGATGATGTATAAGCCGCGGGGAGTCCTGTCGGCCACCGAAGACCGGTCGGCGAAAGTAGTGCTCGATCTTATTTCACCGCAATACCGGGCCTTTCGCCCCTTCCCGGTAGGGCGGTTGGATAAAGATACTGAAGGATTGCTCCTCCTCACCAACGACGGCCAATTGGCCCATGGGCTCCTGTCGCCAAGAAGGCACGTAGCAAAAACGTACTATGCGGTAGTCAGGGGAACGGTTACGGAATCGGATGTGGAAGCATTTGCCCATGGGGTAGTCCTGGACGACGGCTACCGTACCCTACCGGCAAGCTTAAAGATCCTTCGTTCCGGCCCGGAATCGGAGGTTGAACTCGTCGTTTACGAAGGGAAATACCATCAAGTTAAGCGCATGTTTCAGGCCCTAGGTAAGGAAGTAACCTACCTGAAACGGATTGCCATGGGACCTTTGGTGCTGGATGAAGCGCTGAAGCCCGGAGGGTATCGCGAATTGACCCCAGAAGAGATCGGGAGACTACGGCAATAATATAAAGGTGCCTGTCGCCTGGTGGTTTCCTCCAGGCGAAGGCACCCGAGCACACCGGAACCACCGGTTCCTTTACCTGCCCCCTCAGCCGAAAGAACAGCTCGGTGCGGCGGTACCGCCCCCGCCGCTTCCGCTGACCAAGCCGAGGCCGAATACTTCTTTCAGGTCCCGGCCGCCGCACTTGGGGCAACGGACATCTTTCTTTTGGCTGTAGGAAACGATGGTGGTGAAGTTTTCGCCGCACGCTCGGCAGACGAATTCGTAAGTTGGCACCGGCGTCACCTCCCTTTCGTAATTCCCTGCCATACCTCTTTTCGATTATACTATTCGTATCTTTCGCGGTCAATAATTTGGGCGCATGGAAAAACCCCGGGGCACCGTGCCCCGGGGATTGAGCATGAACGTGTTCAGCGCGTTTCGGCCTTGGGTTTCGCCGCTACCGGTGCCCCTCCCCGGCCGTAAACCCGGTAGAGGAAAACCAGAAGTGCCGCACAAGCGGCCGCCAGCCCTAAGGGGTACGAGATACTGGTCGGAAGCTGCAGGCCTTCCGGCGCCTGGAGGATGTAGGTGATGCTTACTGCGGTCATGAAAGCCGCCGGGATCGTGGCCACCCAGTGCAGGGCACGCTGCCGGGCCAGGTACACGGCCGCCGCCCAGAGGGCAATCATGGCCAGGGTCTGGTTAGACCAGGCAAAGTAGCGCCAGACAACAGTAAAGTCGATCTGGCTGAGGAAGAAGCCTACGGCAAAGATGGGTACTGCGATCTTGTAACGATTTAAAACCGGCCCTTGGGGTATATTCAGGTACTCGGCGATGGTAAGGCGCGCCGCCCGGAAGGCAGTGTCGCCCGAAGTAACGGGAAGCACCACCACCCCCAGGATGGCCAGCACGCCACCTACACTTCCGAGGAGGGTAAAGGAGGCCTTGTTCACCACCCCGGCCGGGCCGCCTAAGTTTTTGAGGCCGTCCGCCAGGCCAGAGGTTCCATGAAAGAAGGCAATGGCCGCAGCGGCCCAGATAAGGGCAATGACGGATTCAGCGATCATGGCGCCGTAAAACACCCGGCGCCCGTAGCGTTCATTTTCCAGGCAGCGGGCGATAAGCGGCGATTGGGTGGCGTGGAAGCCGCTGATAGCTCCGCAGGCGATGGTAATAAAAAGCAGAGGCCAAAGAGGAGCTCCCCCCGGGTGGAGGTTGGCCAGGGTAAGCTCGGGAATGGGATAACCCTCGACCATAATCCCGCCCATAATGCCGACGGCCATGATGATGAGAATGGCGCCGAAGATAGGATAAATGCGGCCGATGATTTTATCAATGGGTAGGACGGTGGTCAGGAAATAGTACACCAGGATGACCCCAAGCCAGAAACTGTAGTTCAAGCTGTCCGCCGTCAGTTTGGCCAGAAGCTGTGCCGGGCCGGTCATAAACACGGTACCGACGAGGATGAGGACGACAACGGTGAAAAGATTGACGAAGTGCTTCATTTTAGGGCCCAGGTACTCTCCGACGATGGCGGGAAGATTGGCCCCGTCGTGCCGCAGAGAAAGCATACCGATGAGGTAGTCATGCACCGCCCCGGCAAGGATGCCTCCCAGGACGATCCAGACGAAGGCCACCGGCCCCCAAAGCGCTCCCTGAATGGCACCAAAAATAGGCCCCAAGCCGGCGATATTGAGGAGCTGGATGAGAAAATCCCGTTTCCAGTCCATGGGCACATAGTCCACACCATCGTTCAGCCGTACCGCCGGCGTAGGCCGCTCCGTCTCAGGGCGGAAAACCCTCTCCACAAAGGTGCCGTAGACAAAATACCCGACCAGGAGCAGAAGGATGGACGACCAGAACGTTACCACTCACTCGTACCCCCTTCAGCATATTTCCAAAGAAAATTGTAGGGTGAAGGGGGCCGAGCTGCCAGAAAAGGCGCTCAAGTGGCGCCAACGCTACCTGAACGCCGCTATCTTAACCTAAAAGCCGAGGACGGCCCGAACTTCCTTTAGGTAAGTACGACCGACCGGAATCTCCACATTATTTTCAGCATCGCAAACTAGCAAGTGGTAAGTACCGTGAAAGTACGGTACCACTTCCCGCACCCGGTCGAGGTTCACAATGTAACTGCGATGCACGCGCAGGAAACGCCGGTCCAGTTTTGCTTCTAATTCCTGCAAGGTGCCCGGGAAGCGCAAGGTTCCCTGCTGCGTCCTAAGAAAAACCTGATGGCCCTGCACCTCCGCATAATTGATTTCCCCGGGGTCGACCACCAGCAGCCGTTCGTCCTTCCAGGCGGCTACCTTCTGCGCCGGTCGGCCCACGCTTAGCCGCTCCAAAAGGCCGGCCATCGGCGGCGGCTCGCGCTTAGCCAAGTGCTGTTTCACCCGCGCCAGAGTGGTAGCGACCCGCTCGGCAGTGAAGGGTTTAAGGAGGTAATCTACGGCGTTGAGCTCGAAGGCCTGAACGGCGTATTCATCGTAAGCCGTAGCGAAGATAATGAGCGGCGGCCTGGGCTGTTTTAAGATGAGCCTCGCCACTTCTACCCCGTCCAGGTCCCAGAGGGCAATGTCTAAGAAGACCACATCGGGCCTGAACGATGCAACAAGCTCCACGGCCTCGGCGCCGCCGGCGGCTTCGGCGCACACCTGAAAATCCGTATCTTTTTCGATGTAGTAACGCAGCTCCTGCCGCGCCGGTTCCTCGTCATCGACAATAATGGACTTGATCAACTGGCCACCCCCTTTTCAGAGGTTCCCCGCTCCGGCCGTGGGAGCGTGAATTCTACCCGCGTACCGCCGCCCGGGTTGAGCCGGAAACGCAATCCGTGTTCCGGCCCGTAAAGCAACCGCAACCGCTCATGCACGTTGGCCAGCCCGACCCTTTTGCCGTCCCCCGGTCCGGCCGCGAGCAGCTGCGCAACACGGGCCAAGTCTATGCCCACCCCGTTGTCGCTGACGGCAATCTGGGCCCCGCCTTCCACCGCCCGCGCAGTTAAGGTTATGCGCCCGCCCTCGCGGCGAGAAAGCAGGCCGTGTTTTACCGCGTTCTCCACCAGAGGCTGCAGGGTGAGCGGCGGGAGAAGGTAGGTCGCCACGTTGGGGTCCACGTCAATCTTCACCTCCAGCCGGGAACCGAAGCGGGCCTGCTCTATGGCCAGGTAGGAGCGCACGTGCTCCACCTCTGTGGCCAAAGTAACCGGGCGCTCCAAGTGTTGTAAGTTGCGGCGGAAAAAGTCACCCAGGTGGCCGAGGAGCTGCCTGGCCTTCTCCGGGTCTTGCCGGCATACAGTCATGATGGTGTTTAGCGCATTAAAGAGAAAATGGGGGTTAATCTGGGACTGCAGAGCGCGAATCTCCGCCCGTGCCACCAGTTTTTCCTGCCGGTCGATTTCGGCGAGTTCAAGCTGCGTGGAAAAGAGGTGTCCCAATCCGGCAGCAAGTTCCAGATCTAAAGGGCCTACGGCATTGGCCCGCGTGTGGTAGAGCTTCAACGTACCCACCACGTTGCCGCGGGAACAAAGAGGCACCACCACCGCCGCTCTTAGCTGACAGCCAGGGTGATGGCAACCTATATCTTGTGCCGTCTGCGCAACCTGGATTTTTCCTGTGGCTAACGCCTGGCGCGTAGCGTTGGTCAGGATCTTCTGCCCCGGGCGGTGATGATCGCTGCCGGCACCCAGATGGGCCAGGATTTCTTCACGGCTCGTTATTGCCACTGCCTCCAGGCCGGACACCGCAAGGATGATCCGGGCCGCCTGGTGAGCAGTTTCCCTGGTTAAGCCGCGCCGCAAGTAAGGCAGGGTTTGGTTGGCAATCTCCAGGGCCTTTTGCGCCTGCAGCGCGCCCGAAAGCTCCTGCTCCCTGAGCACGCTCTGAATGATGACTACCGCTAAGGCGATACCGCTGGCGTTCACCAGCATCATAGGTAAGGCAATAATCCTCACCAAACTCCAGGCAGCCGCAAAAGGCCGCGCCAGGGCCAGGATGATGAGCATCTGCAGGCCTTCGGCCGCAAAACCGGTGATAAAAGCCACGGGCCAGGTAAGCCGGCGATCCCGGTACGCCCGGCCCACCAGACCGCCGACAAGCCCTTCCACAGTGGTGGAAACTCCGCAGGCCAGGGCGGTAAAGCCGCCCAGAAAGAAGCGGTGGCCGCCGGCAATAAGCCCCGAAAGGAAACCGACCAGAGGCCCACCGAACAGGCCGCCCACCAACGGCGCAATGACCCGCGAGTTGGCCAGTGCGTCTTGCACGGGAATGCCGGCGTAGCTCCCGAAGATCCCGAGGAGGCCGAAAGCAAAGATAAGAAACAGCATCTGCCGCAGGCTGGCCTTTTCCTCGAGCAAGCGGCGGAAAGTGCGCGAGCGGGTGAGGATAAAAGCCAAGGTTATGACTACGCTCATGCGTTCCGCGAGCGCAACAAGAAGCGCCATGGACCGTAACCCCCTGAACGTAAGCGTCGGATAAATGCCCCGCATGCTCTTTCTTATTGTAACTCATATGCCGTAACCGGCCAACCCGTAATTGGTACCAGGAATTGGTACCAGGAGTCACGACCCAATAAATTAAAGACCTGCCGAAGCACCCGGCAGGTCTTTCGCTCCGCTGGTATCTGACAACGTGGCCGCTCCACTTCGGTATCCGGCATGGCGGCTTGAAAGCGAAGCAGGAAGTTGTTGGCCGCGGCGCCGCCGAGGAGGGAATTAAAGCAGGATCGAGAGGGTAAATGTAGAAATACTAAGCGAATTTGGAAGCCAAGAGGAGGGCGCAGGATGGGCAAATCCATAGTTCATACGGCAGAGATGGTCTGGGTGCTCGACCCGGCGGAGCCTTTTGCCGGACCGGTTAAAGACGGTGGAACGATCGTGGCCAGAGTGAGTCCCGGATGCTGGGGGGCTATGATAACCCCGGATTATCCGAGTGGGCACGAGGTAACGCGGCCCGTCGCCGTGGAAGGAGCTAAAGTAGGCGACGCCATTGCGTTGAAAATCCGCAAGATCCGGGTTCTTTCCCTGGCGACTACTTCCGGTACCGACGCACCTCAGGAAGGACATTATCTGGGCGATCCTTTCGTGGCAAAGCGGTGCCCGCAATGCGGCCTAATCAACCCCTCCACTTACGTCGAAGGAGTGGGGCCGGGTGCGATCCGCTGCCGAAAGTGCGGCAGCCCCGTTCATCCCTTCCTCCTCGAAAACACGTATACCTTACTTATGGATGAGGAACGTCAGGTTGGCGTAACCGTTCCGCCCGCCGTAGCCGAGGAAATCGCCGCCGATGCAGCTCGCTTCAGCGCCCTGCCGCCCGAATCCAGACAATATTCCGCCAACCTCTTTGCCCGCGGCGACCTTCCCGGCCTTATCGCTCCCTTGCGGCCTATGGTCGGCAATATAGGAACCTGCCCGGCCGTGCGCATGCCGGCCTCGCACAACGCCGGTGACTTTGGCAGTTTTTTGGTAGGAGCGCCCCACGACTATGCTTTGTCGGAAGAAGAGCTTAAGAAGCGCACGGACGGTCACATGGATGTCAATGAAGTGGTAGAAGGGAGCCTCCTCATCGTGCCGGTCAAAGTGGACGGCGGCGGAATATATGTCGGCGACGTCCATGCAATGATGGGCGATGGCGAGATCGCCGGTCATACCACAGATGTCTCCGCCGAAGTAATCATTGAGGTCAAGGTATTAAAAGGCCTTACCCTTGAGGGACCAATCCTTCTGCCGCTTCAGGAGGACCTGCCCAAGATTGTCCGCCCGCGCACATCTGAGGTCCTGGCGCGTGCCCGTCGTATAGCCGACCACTACGGCTTTGCCCTGGAGGACGAAGCGCTACCTATCCAGGTAATAGGCACAGGCAAAGATCTTAATGCCGCCACGGCCAATGGTTTAGCACGCATGTCCAAGTTAACGGCTCTCCCCTTGCCAGAGGTACGCAACAGGTGCACCATAACCGGACAGGTAGACATCGGCCGCCTGCCAGGCGTGGTGCAGATAAGCATGCTGGTCCCTAAGCTCATTCTGAAACGGCTTCAGCTCTGGAACCTCGTAGCAGAGCAATACCAAGAAAGCCAGGAAGTATAAAAAAACCACGCCGGCCCTCTTGGGTGCAGGCTAAATGAAGTTTTATCCTATTTGCGAGATAGCGGTGTCCCTCTTTCTTGCCTGCCGCCGTGTAACAAAGTCTCCCTTCCGCTCTGGGCGGAGGGAGACTTTGTTAGCGACTACCTTTTTACCGTCTTCTTACGTATACCACCTTACTCCTTAGGAGAACTACGAAGAACGCGGTAGCCAGGAACACGTTCACTGCCGCCGCGATTATTAAAGGAGCTAGGGAACTCGTCACCAGCGCCAAGCCTCCAAGCGGCCAGGAAAGCGCTGCCGCGACCACCCCCGCCAGGAAGATCGTAGCCAGCATGGCCAAGACCGGTCCGCCGCGCTCATAGGCTAAGCGCAAACAGGTAGCCCAAAGGGCCGCCTGCCCGGCCGCATAGACATGGACCACCATTCCCAAGGGAAACCCAGAGAGTAAGGCGCTGAGAAGAGAGCCGAGGCCTGCCACCAACGCTCCTTCGCCCCAGCTGAAGGCGAGCGCCGCAAAATAACCCGGTGCTGCATCCAGGGTTATGGCTCCTAAAGGTCCCGGTAGCTTAGCCATTGCCCCTAAGGCCGAAAGGACGATAAACACGATGAGCCGGGCCGCCTGTTGATAGGCGCGGGCATCCCCTCGACCCCGCGGTAACCTTGTTCGTACCCCCGGTACCACCATCCTGCAACACCTCCCTTTGGCACTTTTCCCCTTAAAATCCTTATTCCCGGCCGGTTCTCCTTAGACCGGACAGCTTTTGGGAATATCCTCCAGGTAGCAGTACGAAATGGTGCACCGGACATTAAAAGAGTTAATGTGCGCCCCTAGACATAACCACCTTATACTCCAGGCCAGGCATCAAGTTACATAGCCAGCAAACGGAGGCTAGAGTCAGAAAACCGGGAAGCGCAGTCGTAAGAATAACAAGAAGCCCTGGGCAGGCACAACCTGCCCAGGGTCCCTTGACCCCTAAAGCCGAATCCGAAACAGGGGTTTTCGCACCCCTGGCGAAGGATGACGTGAACTACTAGGCCCCTTCCCAGCCGGCCCAGAAGGCTTTAAGGTTGGCTTCGACGGTTTTGGGTGGTACGTTTTCGCTGACAACCTTCTCCCAGGTGCCGGGCGGAATATCCATGCGCCTTGCTAAGGCACCTAAAAGAACGATGTTCTGGGTACGGACGTTACCGGTCTTCTCCTCGGCCAGCTTGGCAGCGTCCATTACCACCAGGTCTTTTACCTTCTCCTTCAGGATATCCAAGGCATTGTACGGGTATTCCGCTTTGCCCAGGAGCACCGGTGCAGGAAGAATCGCCAGGTCGTTCACCACCAAGGTGCCTTCCGGTTTGAGGTAGGGCAAGTAGCGGACGGCCTCCAGCTTTTCGAAGGCCAGGATAAGGTCCGCCGTCCCGCGCTCCACAAGCGGCGAGTACACCTTGTCGCCGTAGCGCACGAAGGTAAGCACGCTGCCGCCGCGCTGGGACATGCCGTGAACTTCTGACATCTTTACATCATAACCTTCTTCTACCAGGACCCCGGCGAGCACGCGGGTCGCGAGGATGGTTCCCTGGCCGCCGACGCCGACCAAGAGGACGTTCGTGACTTTAGCCACGCTCCCCACCCCCTACTTTTTCAATGGCACCAACGGGGCAAACCTGGCCGCAGACAAAGCAGCCGTTGCAGGCATTTTGGTCGATGGCAACGCTTCCATCCTGGTGGCTGACAAGGGCCGGACAGCCGGTTCTGAGGCAGGCATGGCAGCGGGTGCACTTTTCCTGGTTGACGACCGCCTTGCCCAAGTCCGGTAGGCCTTTAAGCAGGGCACAAGCTCGGCGGCAGATGACCACCGACGGCCCGTCGTAGTCCAGGGCGTGGCGCACCGCGGCCTCAACTGCCTTAAGGTCGTAGGAGTCGACAATCTGAACGTCTTTTACGCCCAGGGCGCGCACCACGTCCTCGATTTTGATTTCTACTGTGGGTTCGCCTTTGGCGGTGATGCCACTGCCCGGGTGGGGCTGGTGGCCGGTCATGGCGGTGGTACGGTTGTCCAGCACCACAACTACGCCGGCACCCTTGTTAAAGACCATGTCAGCTACGCCCGGCATGCCGCCGTGGAAGAAGGTGGAGTCACCAATAACGCCCACCGTCCGGCGGTCTAAGCCGTTCCAGGCGCCTACCTTCTGGAAGCCGTGGGCCATGCCTACGCTGGCCCCCATGCAGATGGTGGTGTCCACTGCTTCGAGCGGCGGCTGCAGGCCAAGCCCGTAACAGCCGATGTCACCCATCACCGGTACGCGCAGCTTCTTTAAAATGTAGAAGACCGGCCGGTGCGGGCATCCGGCGCACAGCACGGGTGGCCTGGGCGGAAGGTTAAGGTCGGCCACAGGGTTCGGTGCAGGCTCGGCGCCGAAGAATTTCTGGCGCAGGATCTCAGGTGAAAGTTCGTACATGGTGGGAACGATCTCTTTGCCCACCACGGGAATCCCCATGGCTTTGATTTGGGTTTCGAGGAAAGGATCGAGCTCTTCGATAACGTAGAGCTTCTCCACCCCGGCTGCAAACTCGCGGATAAGCTTTTGGGGTAGGGGCCAGGTGAGGGTCAGTTTAAGATAAGATGCGCCCTCGCCAAAAACCTCTTTGGCGTACTGATAACTGATACCGCTGGTGATGATGCCAACGGACCGATCGCCCCACTCGATGCGGTTGTACGGGAAGGTTTCGCCGAACTCGGCCAAGCGGCGCGTCCGTTCTTCCACAAAAACCCGCCGTCTCATGGCGTTGGCCGGGACCATGCAGTATTTCGCCGCATCTTTTTTGTACTCCTTAACCGGAACCTCCCGACGTTCGCGGCACTCCACCAGGCCTTTGGCATGGGCGATGCGGGTGGTAATCCGAAGAAGCACTGGGGTGTCGAACTCTTCGCTGATCCTGAACGCCTCGCCCACCAGGTCTTTGGCCTCTTGGCTGTCGCTGGGCTCGAGCATGGGGATCTTGGCAAAGGGCGCGACGTTGCGGTTGTCCTGCTCATTCTGGGAGCTGTGGAGGCTCGGCTCGTCGGCCGTAACCAGAATGAGGCCTCCATTTACTCCGGTGTAGGCGGCAGTGAAGAGGGGATCAGCTGCCACGTTGAGCCCCACGTGCTTCATAGCCACGAGGGCCCGGGCACCGGCCAGGGAAGCGCCTAAAGCCACTTCCAGGGCCACTTTCTCGTTGGAGGACCACTCGGCGTAAATCTCCTTGTACGGGATGATGTTCTCTAAAATCTCCGTACTCGGAGTCCCCGGGTAGGCGGCTGCGAACGCGCACCCATACTCGTAAGCGCCGCGCGCAATCGCCTCGTCCCCCGAAAGAAGCTTCTTCACGCTATTTCCCCCTTTCGCAGATTTTGTTCTGCTACTACCGTCCTACCATTCTTCAACATAGAATTTCGGCAACTAGGGCGTAATTCCTCTTTTGATAAAAAGAAAACGGGGGCAAACTACCCCCGGTGTTTTTTGTTCCTCAGCCTATCTTTTCCTCGCCGCTACCACACCAAGAGCAATGGAAAGGAGCTTGGTCTCGTGA
>JASKKP010000001.1 GCA_030154105.1 Bacillota bacterium | reverse complement strand
CCGTTTGATTTCCTGCATCTTAAACTGACGACTCTGCACATTACCTTGTCCTACTGTCTCTTGCCCTTCGGTAAACGAATTATGCAAGACCCTCACTTACGTTTGCAGGCCGTAGCCAGCTGAGCCGCGATTCTTTGCGCCATCTTTTTGACGTTCAGGCAGATAAAAGTTAGAAAGACCTGGATAGCTACACGGAAACGACCCCGATAGCAGGCTCGTGCCATGCCGTGCCAGGTTTTGGCCTCGCCGAATATCCTCTCGATGAGTCCCCTGAAAGACCCTCGTAGTGATATAGAAAAGGAATCCCCACTCCGGTTGGCGAAGATGTTAGGTGAAGCAACCCAAAACACTTCCCTGCCGGGGGAAGATTCCTTGGTACCTGTATTCGCCAGCCGGCAGGGAAATCCTGCTGGAGGGATCAAAGATCAAATGTGTTGGTGCTGCGTCAAGAACAGCTGAGTCTATGGGATACGATACTTCCAGAAGAGGTTCGAACTCTGAATGGCGAGCTAGCCGAGGTCAGCCGGTGGCTTGACGATGAGCGCTTCATGGAGCCGTTTCTTAAGAAGTTCCATACCCGCATTGGGCGACCTACAGTTCCGGTGGACACGTACCTTCGGCTCATGTTTCTCAAGTTCCGGTATCAGCTGGGATATGAGACCTTGGTGGCAGAAGTTCAGGACAGCATTACGTGGAGGCTCTTCTACCGCATTTCGCTTGACATGCCTGTACCTCACTCCACGACTTTAATCAAGCTGACCAAGAAATACGGAGACGAAACCTTGGAAGAACTCAATACCCTTCTTGTCCTGAAAGCCAGAGGAGAACGCATAATCAAAGCCAAGAAGCTGCGGATTGATACCACAGTGGTGGACATCAAGTATTCCACGGATGCAGGGGTTGCTGGCTGATGGCGTGCGCCTCATTACCCGCACGGTAAAGAGAATCAAAGCTGTGGTGGAAAAAGCAGGAGAAACCGTTGTTTCTTTCTGCGACCAGACACGAACAGTTAAGAAGGAGCTCCTGGCCATCGGTAAGGTTCTTAAGCGGCGCAGCGGCAAAGCAGTCAAGGAAGTGCGCAGGATCACTGACAAGCTTGTCACCGTGGCCAACAAAACTGTAGCCCAAGCGAAAGCAGTTCTTGACCAATGCAAAGACAAATCCGGCGCAGCAGTGGCACGATTGACTACGGCTTTAGAGAAGTGCGTGGCAGCTACCAGGCAAGTTATCGCCCAAACTAAGGAAGTGCAATCAGGCAACCCTCACGTTCCGGAAAGGATTATCAGCTTCTTTGACCCTGAGGCTCGTCCGATCAGAAAAGGCAAGCTCAAATCTCCCACCGAGTTTGGGCGTAAGCTTATCCTTGAAGAAAGCGAAGAAAGGGTCATCGTAGGCTTCAAATTGCTCAATGGAAATCCCGCTGACAAAACCTTGCTTGAGGACTCCATCCAACGCTACCAAAAGGTTTTCCATAGGCCGCCGCTTGCAGTATCCACAGACCGCGGCTTTTACAGTAAAGACAACGAGAAAATGCTTCGTGGCAAGTGCGTGCGTCAGTTCGCTATCCCCAAGCCGGGAAAACTCTCAGCGGAAAGAAAACAGCTCGAGTCTTCGCCTTGGTTTAAGCGCCTGCAGAAATGGCGCGCTGGTGGCGAAGGTACGATAGGACTACTGAGACGCAAGTATGGTTTGCCCCGTAGTTTGTTCAGGGGCAGACCGGGCACAAAATGCTGGGTGGCTCTGTCGATTCTCACCTACAACCTAAGGAGAATCGCGGCGCTTAGCCTGGAAATGGGGAACTAAACAGACAAGAAGAGGCACAAGAAGCAAGGCAAATAATGAACCAGATTTCATGAGCCTAAGATGGAAAGAGATGACGTTACGCTGAAGACTTTTTCAAGGGACTCTAACTAATGCCTCCGGGCAGCAGCACCTGTTCGCTTAAGTTCGAATACTGCAACCTCTGCACCATTTCTTGTTGACCTTGCTCTCGTACCCCATGCGTTTCACCTCCACTCCCTCGGGCCAAAGAAAAAGCTGCCTAGGCAGCAGCTACTTCTGCCCGCCGCTCAACAGGAGCAAAACTTCGTCCTCAGCTTAAGCAAGACCTTTAGCTATGTTGCACAAAGTTATCCCCACCCGCCTGCGCGGGTGGGGACAGGACTTAACTAAGTTATTCCTCGTTGTCAGCCGGTTGGTCACTTTTTTACCTTCCTAGCTAAAACCTGCTTTAGCCTCTTCAGCGCCTCCGCGATATTTTCGTATGAGTTGGCATAAGACAGGCGGACGTAGCCCTCTCCGCAAGCGCCAAACGCAGTTCCGGGGACAAGTGCCACGCCGGCTTCCGTTAAGGCCGTCTCCACAAACTCGGCCGAAGTCAGGCCGAAAGCTTTAATATTGGGGAAAGCATAGAAAGCGCCCTGAGGAGGAACACAGGAAATCCCTTCGATCTCGGCCAGGCCGCGCAGCACCAGATCACGCCGGCGCTCAAACTCGGCCACCATCTCCGCCACGCAGCTCTGGGAGCCGTCGGTGGCAGCTATGGCACCGAACTGGGCAAAGGTTGTAGCACAGGTCGTGGTGTACTGGTGCACCTTCAGCATAGGGAGAATGATGTCCGCTTTAGCCACCACATATGCCAGCCGCCAGCCGGTCATGGAATAGGCCTTGGAATAGCCGTTAACAGTAATAGTCCGTTCTGCCATGCCCGGGAAGGAAGCGATGGAGACATGGCTGCTGCCATGGTAAACGATCTTTTCGTAAACCTCATCTGAGAGGACCAGGAGGTTGTGCTTGATGGCTATGCGGGCCAGTTCTTCCAGTACATCGCGCGGCAGCACCGCACCCGTCGGATTGGTGGGTGTATTTATAACGATCATACGCGTCCTGGCGGTCACGGCTTGCTCCACCTCGGCCGGATCCACGATCCAGCTGTTTTCTTCCCGCGCCGCGACGATAACCGGGACCGCCCCCACCATGCGCGCGACCTGCACGTAATTGATAAAGGCCGGCTCGATGACGATGACCTCATCCCCGGGGTTGAGAAGCCCCACCATAGCCATGAATAGGGCCTCTGCCGCGCCTACCGTGACCACTATCTCCCGGTCCGGGTCCGCAGCAATCCCGTTTTCCGCTGCCAGCTTCTTCGCGATGGCCTGGCGGAGAGCCGGCAGCCCCCTGTTAGGCCCGTAATGGGTCTGTCTTTCCCACTTTGCCGGCGCTTGTCAAGAAAATCACATATAAAATCATATACGATCAGCAGGATTTTAACGGAAGAAGTCGAATAGCAGAAACGGTGGACTATGCAAGACAAGCCGGACAAAAGCCAATAAGTGAAAATTGGGGGGTAGGTTGGTTATGGATAACCGCCGGACCACGCCGGGAATTCGCCTCGCGCCCCAAGTGTCGCAAATTTTTAATAATATCAGCGCTTCCGCGCAAGAGGATTTTTGCGCCCAGGTCATTGGGCCTCTTATGACCAGCGACTACGGTCCCGAACTCATCGAAACCTTAGAGCAGTTCCTGGCAGACAATCTCAACGTCTCCCAAGCGGCTAAGCACCTCTACCTCCATCGCAATACTATGCTCTACCGTTTAGCCAAAATACACAAGCTGACCGGCCTTAACCCAAGGAGCTTTGAACAGGCTTTGGTGCTCAAGCTGGCGCTTATGGCTTGGAAGCAGCGTAAGGAACAGGCTGCCGGCCTTTCTTGGAGGAAGAAAGACCATGTCGGTTAACGCTCCCAACGTTCCTTACGCCGAGATAAGCGCCGATTCTAAGCTTTTCCGCCTGGCTTGGTTTTTTAACGCCGTAGTCGTAAGCTTGGTGGAAGCCAAGATACTCCTCAAGCAGCTGCCGGAAGCAAAAGCCGATTTAGAATATCTTTTGAGCGAGGCCGATCTTCCTGCCGACCGGCGTGCTTTTCTCCGAGCGGAACTCGCCCGTTTTTGGCGGGAGTGCGAAGCTTTAAAAGAAAGCCTCGAGGAAGCGGGGAGGCTGGCCCATGGCCAATGAAGATCTTACGAGTAAAGTTATGACGGCCGCCGAGGCCGTCCGGCGTTTCATCCGGCCGGGAACCCATATCGCTTTCGGCGGTTTCGCCGTCCTCCGCCGCCCCATGACCATCGCCCGCGAAATTGTCCGGCAGGGAATCGGCGATTTGTTCGTAACCATGAACGGCGGTACCACCGTAGAGGAAATGCTGGCGGGCGCCGGGCTCATCAAGTGGCTGGAGACCACCTATTTGGGCATGGAAGGCGGCATGCCGGTAGCCTACGCCGTGCGGCTGGCCATCGAACAGGGCGAAATTGAGCTGGTCGAAGACTACAGCAACTGGAGCTTTGCCCTGCGCACCGTAGCCGCACGTTACGGCCTGCCGTTTATGCCGTGTCTAGGCGACCTCGGGAGCGACCTCATCACCCACGACACCTTCGGCAGGGCCGGCCTCAGAGGTCGGGACGAAAAAGGCCGCTGGCGGCACCCGGGAATACCGCCGCGCAAGTATGCGGTTATCGACGACCCCTTTGAGGGCTGGGGCCTGAGGCCGCGGGATTACCGGAGCGGCCCCGACACCTGTGCCAACAAGAGCAACGCCTACCGCCGGGCCGACTCGCTTCCCACCGCGTACACCGGGAAGCCCGGGGTCAAAGTGGCTTTGGTTCCGCCGCTTTTGCCGGAGGTCACGGTGGTCCGGGCTCAGCGGGTCGCCCTGGACGGAACGGTAAGAATTGAAGGCCTGCTCGGGCCGGACGTAGATCAATCCCTCGCCGGCCGCATCCTTATAGTTGAGTGCGAGCGCATATGCCCACCGGAGGAGCTCAGGGCCGTCCCAGAACATAATCAGATCCCCGGGCACTTCGTCAGCGCCATCGTCGAGCAGCCGTTCGGGGGCTATCCCACCGCCGTCCCGAATTATTACGACTACGACTACGAATGGTTCCGCGAGTACGGGCAGGCCGTACGCGGCCGAACCCTGGCTGAGGTGCACGAGTACTGGCATGAACAGGTGGCGACCACCCGCGACGACTGGGACTACCTTCTAAACCGCGTGGGCCTTAAGCGCCTGGCCGCCCTGCGCGCCGATCCACGCCACCACTATAACCCGGAGCTTAGCCGGTTTAAGTAGAGGGATGATAGAAGATGTGCGCGCTCGACCCGAAGTACGAAGCCTACCTCGCCCAACACGGCCTCACGGCCTCGGAGTTTACGCCGATGGAACTTCTGGCCTGCGCGGTAGCCCGCGAACTTACGGACGGAGCCTTTGCCTTCGTCGGAACGGGGCTTCCTCTCCTGGCCGCCACGCTGGCCAAGAAGACTACGGCCCCTTCGCTAACCATCATCCTTGAGGCAGGAACGTTCGACCCGGAGATTGCCGACCTTCCCATTTCGGTCGCCGACCCGCGCGCGGCCTTCAACGCCGCAACCCTGGGCACCTTGGCCGATGCTTTTGGCACCATTGCTGCTCGCGGCTACTGTACATTAGGTGTCTTGGGCGCGGCCGAGTGCGATATGTACGGCAATCTGAACTCGACGGCCATCGGCAGCCCCTTCCCCGCCGGCATCTCGCCGACCGGCAGGGGGCCGGACGTTCGCCTAACCGGCAGCGGCGGGGCCAATTCCATCGCCGCTTTGGCCGACAAGATTGTCGTGATGATGGTCCACGAAAAGCGGCGTTTTCCCCCGCGCGTAAGTTACCTCACCACCGTCGCCGGCCGCCGCGGCCCGGCAGGCGAAAGCCGTTTTGATTACGGTCTCTTTCGTGGCGGGGACCTTAAGGTTATAACCGACCTCTGCACGCTCAAGCCGGACCCGGTCACCGGTATCCTCGTTCTCGACGAGGTCTTCCCCGGAGTCACGCCGGAAGAGGTACGGGAAAATACGGGGTGGGACTTGGACATCTCCCACGCCCGGCCCTTCCGCCCGCCGAGCGAAGAAGAGCTCAGGGTGCTCCGCCTCGAAGTCGATCCGCACCGCTTTTACCTCGGCCGAACCAGGAAGGGCAGACGTTAAGCGGGCGGGAAACTCCTCGGATAAAAAGCAAGCGTGCGAACCCGAAAAAACTACCACCGCCGGACGTAGCGGCGGTGGTAGTTTTTTGAAGGAGGATTTACCTGCGGCGCAAGGCTCCCGCGAAAGAGAGCAGCCCTCCCTTACAGATTCACCTAAGTCCTGTGTCGTCTCACCTCGCCCGCCGCGCCGGGATTCATCCGGAAAGCACCAAACGCCAGGGTGAGGAAGCTTACCAGCAGGCCGGGATACAGCGGGTCGGCCGCCGCGCCGCCCACCTTCCATAGGATGGCCGTCAAGGGGCCCAAGACGATGGCCAGCCGCCCTGCCGGCCTCGCTATACGGCCGGGCCAAAACAACGCGGCGAGAAGAGGCAGGCATACCGTTGCTCCCCTTAGCCCCATGGAAAGATACGTCCACTCCAGGATGAGGCTCTTGAGGTTGCCGCTCAGCACCACCACCAGGCCGAGACCCGTGACCGCAACGATTACCAGGCGGGAGACGAGGAGGCTCCGGTCCGCTCCCGCGGCACCTTGAAAGTAACGCCCGTAGATATCCTTGGTGACCATGGTGCTGATGCCGAGGGCCAGCCCCGCCCCTGTCCCCACCACGGCGACGAGCAAAGTAGCCAGAGCTACGCCGGCGAGCGGCGCCGGGAGAAAGCGCAGCACAAAAGCCGGGAAGGCCTGAGCCGGCTCCAAATCAGGAAAATTCTTGCGCATAAAAAGCCCGATGAGGACGCCGGGAATCCCGGCGGGGGGAATTAAAAAGGCCGCGAGCAGTGCGCCGCTTTTCGCCGCCTTAACGCTCCGGGCGGAGAACATGGCCTGAATGTATGTTTGAGTAGAAAGCACGCCGACCAAGAGCGAGAAGCCGGCCGCGAGGTCTGTGGCTACGCCGCGCCCCAGCAGGCTGAACCAGGGATAGGCAGGGAAAGTGGCCCGCAGCCCCTCCCAACCCCCTAACCCGGTGTAGGCCAGCACGCCGGTAATAAGGAGTATCCCGTAGAGCAGCGCAAGTTTTGCCAGGCCGACGAGCCCCGTGCCCCACACGCCGCCGAACACCACGTACGCTACCATAAGCCCCGCCGCGGCCAGGGCGGCCGCCCAAGGAGGCAGCGCAAGCATCGAAGTGAGAAGCGCCACCGCCGACAGGACCTGGGCCACCAGGTTGAGAAAAGTGCCCACGGAAGAAAACAGGCTGGCGGCCACCGAGGCGTAACCGCCGTACGCTTTCCCCAAAAGTTCCGGCATGGTTTCGTTTTCCGTCTCTCTGAGCGGTTTGGCCAGAAGAAGGCCCAGGACGAGGCAGGCAATGCCGCCGCCGAGGGTGAACCACCAGGCCGAAAGGCCGTAACGGAAAGCCAGCTGCGCCGTGCCAATGGTGGAAGCGCCGCCCACCAGCGTCCCCATGATGGTGGCCGCCACCAGCACCGGACCGGTGCTGCGCCCGCCGAGGGAAAAGTCAGCAGCTGACTTAATCCGGCGGCCGGAGTACACCCCGACCGCCGCCACCAGCGCCAAGGTGGCCGCCATGCTGAGAAGGTGGGCCGTACTTAACGCCATCACTTGGCGGCACCTTCCGGCCACCCGAAGAGAACCCGCCGCGATACCTGCGCCACACTGGCCGTACCAGTGAGGATCATGGCCACCTTGAGCTCGTCGATAAGCTTTTCCACGGCAAGCCGCACTCCTTCCGCCCCGCCTCCTACCGCCGCCTGAAGGAGGGGGCGCCCCACGAGGACGTGGTCGGCACCTAAGGCGAGGAGCTTCAAGACGTCGGCGCCGCTGCGCACGCCGCCGTCGACCATGATGGTTACCCGTCCCTTAACCCGTTCGGCAATGGCCGGCAGCACGTCGGCCGTCCCCGGAGTGTGATCGAGCACTCGCCCACCGTGGTTGGACACTACGACGGCCTGCGCCCCCGCTTCGGCAGCGATTTCCGCCTCGTCCGGGGTCATTACCCCCTTCACAATAAAAGGCAGGCTTATATTTTCCACCAGCTCCCGCAGTTTAGCCAAAGGTTTGGGTTCAACAAACATTCCCAATAAGCGCATGTTGATGAGGCCGGCGCCGTCCACGTCGATGCCGAAGCCCCGCGCACCGGCTCGAGCCGCCGACGCGGCCCAGCTTATAATCTTCTCCTGTTCCCGGGGCTTGAAAATAAAGATCCCCTGGCCCTCTTCTTCCTCCAGGACCCTAAGCGCCCACTTGCCGGCGTCACCGGCCATACCCAGGGTTCCCGCCAGGCGGCAGCCCTGGATAATGGCCTTGGTAAGTTCGTAGTCGCTAAGAAGTCCTTTAAGGTTCGACGCCGTACCGGCCATCGGCGCGCCTAGAATCGGCGCCGCCAGGGTCTGGCCGAAGAGCGTCGTTTTGGTGTCCGGTTCGAACACGTCGTGCAGGGTGCGCAGGTTTAGGCGCCAGCGGCGGAGCGCCTCGATGTTATTCATAAACGACGCCCCAGTGCCTATTCCACCGAATCCCGGCACCTCGCCTGCACAGGCCCTGCCGTCGCAGACAGGGCACATGCGGCAGAGGCCCTTAAGCTTTTCTTTGGCCGCTGCCCGTACCTCCTCGAGGTTCATCCGGCTGCCTCCTCCTGCTTAGCTTGGCATGGTGTAAGCTCAGCGTCTAAAACTCATCCCTGAGCACCGCGCCCCGCCACACGCTGTCCACGAGATGGCTGTAGCGGCGCAGGTATTTGCTCTCCACCTTGGGCGGAAGCGGGCTCCAGCGCCGCCGCCGCTCGGCCAACTCCTCATCGCTCACGTGTATGGTCAGCGCGCGGCCCGGGATATCGATGGTAATGAGGTCCCCCTCTTCAACCAGCGCGATGGGGCCGCCTGCCGCCGCCTCTGGCGCCACATGACCGACACACGGACCCCGTGTGGCTCCAGAAAAGCGCCCGTCGGTGACGAGGGCCGTGCTGTCGCCCAACCCCAGTCCCATGAGCACCGAGGTGGCCGCCAGCATCTCCCGCATCCCCGGCCCGCCCTTGGGGCCCTCGTAACGGATCACAATAACGTCGCCCCGGTTTATCTTCCCGGCGAACATGGCGGCGACGGCCTCTTCCTGGGAATTGAATACCCGGGCCGGACCCGTGTGCACTAACATTGTGGGCGAGACGGCCGATTGTTTGACCGCCGCCCCCTCCGGCGCCAGGTTCCCCTTGAGGATGGCCAGGCTGCCCTGTTCGTGGAGGGGCTGCGAAAGCGGCGTGATCACCCGCTCGTCGCGGTTGCGGAAGCCGGGCAAAATCTCCCGCCAGGTTTTGCCGGATACCGTCCGCGCGTCCAGGTCGAGGTACTTCTCGCCGAGTTCTTTCATGAGAGCGGGAACCCCGCCCGCCAGATCGAAGTCGAAGAGGGTGTACTTGCCCGAAGGCTTCACGTTCACGAGATGCGGCGTGCGCCGGCTGGTCTCCTCGAAGTCGTCCGCCGTCACCGTATAGCCGAATTCGTGGGCCACCGCCGGGATGTGAAGCAGGGTATTGGTAGAGCCTCCCAAGGCCATGGCTACGGTGAGGGCATTGGCGAAGGAAGAACGCGTCACAATATCTCGCGGCCGGATGCCCTTCTTCACCAGCTCTACCACCAGCATGCCGCTCTCTTTAGCTTGCCGGAGTTTCCGGGAATACACGGCATGGGTCGTTGCGCACCCTGGAACGGTAAGCCCCAAAGCCTCGGCCACACAGGACATGGTGTTCGCCGTGCCCATCATGGCACAGGAACCGGCCGAGGGGCAGATGTTCTCTTCCATTTCCTTAAACTCTTCCGGCGTCATTTTACCGGCCTTAAGCAGCCCGGCCGCTTCCCGGATTTCGTAGATGGCCAGATCCCGCCCCTGGAACTTCCCGGGAAGCATCGGTCCCCCGGTCACCACCACTGCGGGCAGGTTGAGCCGGCCTGCAGCCATGAGCATTGCCGGGACGATCTTGTCGCAGGAGGCGATAAGCACCAGGCCGTCCAGCTGCTGGGCTTCCGTAACCACCTCTACCGAATCCACAATCACCTCCCGGCTGGGCAGGACGTAGCACATGCCGATGTGCCCTTGGGCGATGCCGTCGCAGATGCTGACCGTGTTGAACTCGAGCGGCACCCCGCCCGCCAGGCGCACCCCATCCTTAACCGCCTGGGCCACCTCGCGCAGGTGCTTGTGCCCCGGGTGCATTTCGTTCCAGGAATTCACAACGCCGATAAAGGGCCGTGACAGTTCTTCGTCGATAAGGCCGATAGCTTTTAAGTGCGCCCGCATGCCGGCCCGGTCGATTCCGTCCACGATGATACTGCTGCGATAAGGCTTTTTCTCCATTATTTATTCTCCTCCTCGCATCATGGGAGCCAATCGCGCCCGAAGAGTGTGCTCTTTCCAAGAGCGCATATACGATATATACCACTCCGGTTCCAGGTTTCCTTCCTTATACATTTGTGCAGGTTGAACAATTAGGGAATGGACCTCATTTTTGGTCATGCCAACTGAAGGAATTGGCTTTCTCTCTGTTGAATGAAAACGAAAGTGTGTTATCATTTACGCCGCTTCATCATTTAGGAGGGGTCCCTATTGGCCCGGCAGCAGAGCGCAACCCGAATTAGATCTAAAAGCGACATGGTTTACGATGCCATAAAGGAAGCCATCATCAGCGGCCAGCTTAAACCAGGTACCCGCCTCGTCATGGCCGATCTTGCCCAGAAGCTCCACGTGAGTACCCAGCCTGTGCGCGAGGCGCTTAAGTGCCTGGACGCGGAAGGGTATGTGAAATGGACGCTGAACGTAGGAGCGATAGTCTCCAGCATCTCGGTGGAAGACATTAAAGAAGATATTCCCATCCTCCGCGAACTGGAAGGGCTGGCAACGCGTGAGGCCGTGCGGCGAATGACGCCTGAGGTGCTCGAGGAACTCGAGGCCATGCTGGCCACCATGCGCCAGTACGTAAAAGACGACAAGCCGAGGGAATACGGCCTCTTAAACAAGAAGTTCCACCGGACCATCCACGTGGCGAGCGGCAACAAGCACTTGGTCAAAATCCTGGATGACCTCTGGGCGCGGCGGGACCGCCTGCGCGCCGTGTTCCTGCTCTCCCCTGTGCGGGCAGCAGAGTCCCTAAAGGAACACGAAGCCATCGTCCGCGCCGTGAAGGCCGGCGATGCCGAGACGGCAGGCCGATTGGTGGAGGAACACCGTATGAAGGCCGCCGAGGAACTTTTTAAGTACCTGGAACCGGAAGCTACGACCAGTTCGTGGCTGTAGGCGCACCTATGCCCTGTCCTCAACCCTGCTTTCCGCAGACCCGGGACGGGGTCATTCTTTCTTGGGCTCCTCCTGGCAGCCCGTCAGATCAAAGGCAGGGATGAACTCTGCGTCCGCAGCGGAAAGCTCCTGTGCCCAGCCGTTTTCCAGCCCCAGGTCGAAGAAGGCGGCCAGGGCCAGGTTGTATTCGTCTTCTGTGAGGCGGCGGTCGAGCGGCGGGAAGTACTGAGCCTTGTGATACGGCAGGTACTGGGCCATGAGACTAACCGGCACGGTGCGCGGCAGGTTGTCGCGAATCCAGGTGAGTACCGCCTGCGTTTCGGGCAAATGCCCGGGAAGTACCAGGTGGCGGACGATTAGACCGCGCTCCATTAACCCGGCGCCGTCGAACACCGGCTCACCCCCGACTTGCTCGAGCATCTCGTAGATGGCGGCCGTGGCCACGGCAAAGTAGTCCGGAGCTCCTGAAAGCCGCCGCGCCGTTTCCTCTGAAGCGTACTTCAGATCGGGAAGGTAGACGTCCACGTAGCCCTTAAGCAGCCGCAGGGTCTCCACCTTTTCATAGGCGCTGGTGTTGTATACTACTGGTAGGTGCAGCCCCTTCGCCCGGGCAATGTCCAAAGCCTCCACCACGAGCGGCACATAGGGGGCGGCCGTTACCAGGTTGATGTTGTGGGCGCCCGCCTCTTGAAGGCGCAGCATACCGCCGGCCAGCTCTGCCGGGGTCATTTCCTTGCCGAAGCCTTCCCAGCTTATCTTCGCGTTCTGGCAGTAGATGCAGCGCAGGTTGCAGCCGCTAAAGAAAACCGTGCCCGAGCCGCGCGTACCGCTGATGCAGGGCTCTTCCCAGGCGTGCAGCGCCAGGCGGGCCACCCGTATCCGGTTCCCCGCTCCACAGACGCCTTTTTCCCCCTCGCTTCGCCGCGCCCCGCACTCCCGCGGGCAAAGAAAACAGGGAGAAAGCTGTGCCGTCATGTCGACCCCTCTTTCTCCCTTGATTGTATCGGTTTTCAGAGCGAGCGACAATCCCCGGCCGGCTAGTCCACCAGGTCCGGGCTAACCATCTCCCGCGTCAACTTATGCTCAAGCCGGCCGCTCCCAGCCGGCGCCGCTCTGTCCGGGCTGTCGGCCTGAGCCGCCTGAGCGGCAGACACTGTCCCCGGCATGCACTTGCCGCTTCCACGCTCGGCCAAAAGCTTAAGCAATTCCCGGCCGGCCGCCTCGGGTCCTTTACGTTCGTAGCCCGGTATTCCCAGGCGGGTGCGCAACTGCCCTACGTAAACGCCGGCCCGGAAGGCCGCCTCAAAGTAACGCGCGGCCAGTTCTTCGTGGAGATCTCGATACTGCGGTGGGCCAAAGGGATTGGCAAAATAGCTCTGGACGAGTCCTACAGCCGTGGTCGTCCCCTTAGCCATGGCATATCCGGCCCGGAAAACGCCGAGCGCCTCCTCCGGGCTGGCGAAAGGTTCCACAATGGGCTTTGCGGAGGTTATCTCCTCATAGTTGTTGGCGTACAGAAGGTAATCTATGGCATAGCCCTTCAGTATCTCTGCCAGGGTGGTGATGGGCAGTACGGTACGGGCGTTCACTTTCTGCGGGCTCATGATGATGGCGCGGTCGATTTGCCGTAGCGCATAACCAGGCTGAAGGTCGTCCAGCCGCAAGAAGGCGCCGATCTCTGTGCCGTACCCTACTAGCTTCCCGTCAGGCGCAATTTCGAGGGAACCCATATCGTCCGCGATAACCTTGAGCTCTCGGATGTGCTCATCCCCCAGGATGCGCAATGCCTCGAGGGTCTCAGACTTGCCCGCGCCTGTGTCGCCCCAAATAAGCAGCGTGGCCTTGGTCCCGTCCCTCAGCTGGATACGGGTCAGGGCACCATGAAAAGGCAGCCGGCCGAGTTTTTTCATCACGATTACGTTGTGCAGGGTGAGAACCATCTTCTTGAGGTAGCCAAAGTAGCCGAAACGGTCCTCGCCCGGAACCGCACCAACAAAGAGCCCGGCAGCTTCGTCATCGTAGAAGACAGTAGGAAGTTCCCCGAACCGGGCCATAGCCTCGGCCGGAGCACCGTAGAGGTAGATAGCATCCGGTCCCCGCTCGATATCCTCATCCTCAGCCAATTCAAAGAGGTTCGCCAGCGAGCACCCGAGGCCGAAGAACATTTGGTGAAAATAAATGAAGACGGTCAGCGGCCCTACGCGCGCCGGGTAGCACAGCCATTCCGCCGGGTCAATGTCGAGGCCTACCAGCGGATTATCACCGACCAGCTGAAATGTACCGGTGCGCTTGTTCATGGGCGGGTCGATAACAAGCGGCGGGCGCAGCATCAGCTGGCGGATAAAAGGGATGTTTGCCAGTACCCGGTAGGGTGCACCGGGGCAGGGCCAGGTTTTGCCTGTGACGATCACTCCCACCTGTACGCCAGCCGGAACCTGGCGGTAAATGCGCGGATGAGTACCGGTGATATTCTCACAGATATCCCGGTAGGCCGCCCGCACCAGGTGGGTGAGCCTTTCCATGCGCTCATTGAAGGTGCGGTAAGGGCGCTGATCCAGCTCTTCCCCGCCCCTCTCTTCCGAATAACAAACAAGGAAGCGGTCGAAACGGCGCCAGTAGTCATAGAGTTCCTCCACAAACTGGTGCAGGAGCTCTGGTTGGTTGAGAAGCGGAGCCAGCGCAGGAAAGGACTCGCGCACTCTGGCTAGGGGCATTCGCCCCAGCTCCCGAAGCACCGTAACGAGGGCCTGAACCTGGGCCATGTCATTTTGTGCGCCCAGCGGCGCCAGAAGCTCAAGAAGAGGAGACTGCCTAGCCCGGAGCTCGGCCAGGAAACGCTTCACCGTTTCCAAAAAAAGCTGGCTCTCGAGAAGCTCGGCTGTGTTCCGGCAGATTTGCCCACGGTTATCCAGGATCACCTGTCGCTCGGACCAGGTTCTGGCGATAAGCGACATCAAGCATTCCTCCTTAAGTAGCTTCCAGGGGGTGCTTGTTCGTAACCGCGCCATCGCTTCCTCATGCGTGTGCGCGGTTAAGGTGAAGTATATCAAAGCGAAAGAGGGTTTTTCAAGAAAGAATTGTATCAACTTCTCGGACGAAAACAGCCTTTTTCTGCTTCGCATGGTATAATAAAGCGGTAATTCCCTTTGGGAGGTACCTGCGTGAAACAAGCCAAAGACATCCTCGCCGGCGGGGCGGCGGCGCTCCTGGCCGTCGCTCTGCCGGTTCTCGTCCTCGCCCTTGCCTTGGAAAGCGTGGCCTTCTCTCCCTCCTTTTATGCGTACGAGTTCCGCGCCCTCGATCGGCCGGCCGCCACTGGGTTCACCGAAAAAGAGCTCCTCGAGGCCAGCCGGAGCCTCTGGGCATACTTTCGCGGCGACCTGTCCACGCCCCAGCTGGAACTCCCCAAGGACGGCCAAGCCGTCCCCCTTTACGACCAGCGGGAGCTGGCCCACCTGGCGGACGTGCGCCGTCTTTTTCGCCTGGGTTTTGCCGCCCGCACTGCTGCCGCTCTTACCAGCGGTCTGGCCGCGCTCTTCTTGGCCTTTCGCCAGAGGAAACGGGCCTGGCGCTGGCTGGCCGGCGCAGGCTTGGTAGGGAGCAGCTTCGCCCTTCTTCTGTTTCTAGTCGGGATCCTGCTCGTGAGCACGAACTTTAACCGCTGGTTTACCCTGTTTCACCTGCTCTCCTTTAACAACGACCTCTGGCAGCTGGACCCGACCCGGGAGAACCTCATTCGCATTTTCCCCGAGGAGTTTTTCCAGGCCGCCGCCCGTACGGCGCTTCTGAGGGCAGTAGCCGTTCTTCTCAGCATATCGGTCTCCTGCCTCCTCGTCCTCAAGCTGCCAAGGCCTTCCCGGGATAAGAAGTAGCCGAGCGGTTTCTTCCGCCCGGCTATTTTTCTGTCCAAAAGCGGCTATTCAGTTGCTCCCTACCACGCGAGCCAGGGCTGGCCAAAGCCAAGGGGGTATCGAAGGACTGCTGCCACAACCTGAGCAACAGGAAGCAGCGGAATTTCGTAGGCGCTAAAATAGCCGAGGTCTATCCGTCCATTAGTAACCCAGGTCCGGGTCTACCGGCGTGCTGAGCGGCTGACCGGCCAGGAAGAGCTTGAGATTCGTGCGGAAAACCTCCAAGCAGTTGTCGTTATAGTCGGCCGACCAGCCGGCGATGTGCGGCGTGATGAAGACATTGGGTAGGTCCCAAAGGGGGCTCGTGGGCGGAAGCGGCTCCGGTTCGAATACGTCGAGTCCGGCCCCGGCAATCCGCCCTTCTTTAAGGGCTTCTGCCAGCGCGTCCTGGTCCACCACCGGGCCGCGGGCGATGTTGATGAAGAAAGCCGTAGGCTTCAAGACGGCGAGTTCCTCCCGCCCGATCAGCCGGCGGGTGGCGGGAGTCAGCGGAACCACCACCACAATGAAATCGCCCTCCGCCAGGGCTTCCTTGAGACGGCCGGTAGGGTACATAACCTCAAAGTGCTCTACCGGCCGGCCGTCGCTGTTGACCCCCACCGTGCGCATGCCGAAGGCCCTGCCCAGGCGGCCGATTTCCTGGCCGATGTGCCCGGTGCCCACCACCACCAGCGTGCTGCCTTTAAGCTGCCTGAAGACAAAAAAGCCTTTGGGCCGTTCCCACTCGTGCCTCTTTTGCGCTTCGATAAACCTTGGCGTTAAGCGAACGAAGTTTAGCATATAGGAAAAGGCCTGCTCGGCCATGGAGGTCTTGTGGATGCCGCTCACGTTGCTGATAAGGATACCGCGCCGCTTGAGCTCGGCAAAGGGCAGCCGGTCGGCCCCGGCGGCAAAGAGCTGCACCCAGCGGAATTTCCGCGCTTCGGTCAGAAATTCAGGGGTAAGCTCGCTCCCCACGAAGGTGACAAGGACCTCAATCTCCCCCCAGCGGTCGCGGAGCGCATTTAGGTCCTCGCTCACGACGATTTCTACCTCCGGGAACTCTTTCCTCAGTGCTTCCAGCTTCTCCGGTTTAATCTTGACCGTAGACGCAACCAGCAATTCGCTCAGCCCCCAAAAATAGAGTGTTACGGAGTAGTTCTCCCGGTTGAAGCCGGGTACTCTTGGCTCTCAGCAAGTGAAGTAATTTGTCCCGCTTCTACTTTTCTCTTCCGTAGGGGAAAGGCACGTACTCCACCGACGGCCGGCGCTGCGCAGGCTGCGGGTAGAGGTCCATCAGGGCGTAAATCTCGGGCGGGAGCCCCACCTTTACCGGCAGGCCCAGGCCTTCCAACCGTTCTGGCCCGAGGGGGTAGTCGTGGGTCCAGCGGCCTTCGCTGAAGAAGCGCGCCACCTCACGCGCCTGTTCCGGTGGCATGCGTTCCTGGAGAAGGCAGGTCACGTAGTCCTGAACCTGGTTCATGGCCTTCTGGGCGATGTCGGCCAGGATGAGCGTCTTGTCGTCGATTTCGTCCTTATTTTTTTCGGCCACCACCTTCAAAATAGAAGCCGCCGGCCATTCTCCGAGCTGCGGGTCAACAGGGCCGAGGACGGCGTTCTCATCCATCACAATCTCGTCCGCCGCAAGCGCGATGAGCGTACCGCCGGACATCGCGTAGTGGGGGACAAACACGGTAACTTTGGCCTTGTGTTTGCACAGGGCGGAGGCAATCTGCTCTGCCGCCAGGACCAGCCCGCCCGGCGTGTGCAAAACGATATCGATGGGCATGTCGTCCGGCGTGAGGCGAATGGCGCGCAAGACCTGTTCCGAATCCTCCACGTTGATGTAACGGCTAATAGGGATGCCGAGAAGGGTCAGAGACTCCTGACGATGGATCAAGGTGATGAGCCTGCTCCCCCGGCTCTTTTCCAAACGGCGGATCAGGCGCACCCGTTCCTGTTCAATGTGCCGCTGCTTTAAAAGGGGCATGAAGCTTGAGGCGAGAAGGAAGAGCCAGAAGAAGTCAAAAAGAGAAACATTCATAACGGTACCTCCCCTTGTCGATTCTCCTTTCATTATTCCCAGGGCGGCCGTGTTTCCCCTGCAAGTAGTTATCACTGTGTTTTCCATTATAGCAGGTCTTGCCGGCAGGAAAAAGACCGCCCAAGGGGTTTATCCTATTTTAACCAGGAGATACTACAGAAAGCGCACAGGAAATGCGGGAGCAAAATCCTCGCGGCTTGGGCGTGGGCGATTACCGAAAGAGCTAAGTGCAAGGAGGCAGGAGTGCATGGACTTCAAGCTAACTGAAGAGCAGGAGCTTCTGGGCAAAACGGTCCGCGATTTTGCCGAAAAGGAGCTGGCACCCCGCGATGCCGCCATGGACCGGGCCAACGAGCTTCCCCCGGATATAGTGCGTAAGCTGGCGGATGCCGGCCTCTTTGGGGTCTACTTCCCCGAAGAATACGGCGGCGCCGGTGCCGACTCCATCTCGGCCCTCATCGTCATGGAAGAGCTGGCCAAAGGCAGCGCCAGCATCGCCCTGACCTTGGACGCCCATTGGCTGGCCGTCGATCCCATTTTGCACTTCGGCACCCAGGAACAGAAAAAACGCTTCCTACCCGACCTGGTAACCGGCAAAAAGCTGGCCGCCTTCGCCCTCACCGAGCCGGTGGCCGGTTCCGACGCCGCCGGCATTCAGAGCCGGGCGGTGAAAGACGGCGATTCCTGGGTCTTAAACGGTACCAAGGCTTTCATCACTAACGCCGGTCCGGCCGAGGTATACGTGGTGGCCGTAAAGACCGATCCGGAAAAGGGCGCCCGCGGTATCTCTACCTTTATCGTGGAAAAGGGCACGCCCGGCTTTACTATCGGTAAGAAAGAAGACAAGATGGGCTGTCGCGGCTCCGTGACGGCGGAACTCGGCTTCAGCGACTGCCGCATCCCGGCGGAAAACCTGTTGGGTGAAGAAAACCAAGGCTTTCGCATCGCCATGTCCACCCTGGACTTCGGCCGGGCCTGTATAGCCGCTATGGGAGCGGGCTTGGCCGGCGCCGCCCTTAAGGTTGCCGCCAAGTACGCCCAGGAGCGGCAGGCCTTCGGCCAGCCCATCGCCCGCTTTCAGGCCATCCAGTTTATGATCGCCGATATGGCCATCGGCATTGAAGCGGCGCGCCTCTTGGCTTACGAGGCCGCCTGGCGCCGGGACGTCGGTCTCCCCTACTCTAAGCAGGCCGCCATGGCCAAGGTGCTGGCGGCGGACGTGGCCATGAAAACCTGCCGCGCCGCCATCCAGATCCTGGGCGGGTACGGCTACACCCGCGACTACCCGCTCGAGCGCTACTTTAGGGACGCCAAGCTTTTGGAGATCGGTGAGGGCACGTCCGAAATCCTGCGCATGGTCGTCGGCACTAGTACCATTAAGGAACTGGGGTGAGAAGGTGCGTATCATCGTCTGTATCAAACAGGTGCCCGCCTCGCTTGACGTGCGGGTAGACCCGAAGACCCATAACCTCATCCGGGAAGGGGTAGAAAGCGTTATCAACCCCTTTGACGAGAACGCCATCGAAGCAGCTTTGGAGCTTAAAGCCAAGCACGGCGCCAGCGTGAGCCTGCTCAGCATGGGCCCGCCCCAGGTTAGAGAAGCCCTGCGCAAGGGTCTGGCCATGGGCGCCGACGACGCCTACCTCCTTTGCGACCGGGCCTTGGCCGGGGCCGATACGCTCGCCACCTCCTACACCTTGGCCCAGGCGATAAGAAAGATGGGAAGCTTTGACCTGATTCTCTGCGGGCGGCACGCCGTAGACGCCGACACCGGGCAGGTGGGGCCGGAGCTAGCCGAGCGACTCAATTTGCCGCAAATCACCTATGTAAGCAAAATCGAAATAACCGGCAACAAGGTGAGGGCGGAACGCCTCTTGGAGGAAAGCCGGGAAGTGGTGGAAGCACCGCTTCCGGCCCTGCTTACGGTTACCAAGGAACTCAACACCCCTCGCTACCCCACCGCGCTGGGAATCATGAAGGCCGCGAAAAAGCCGCTCACCGTCTGGACCGCCGCCGACATCGGGGCCACGCCTGAAAAGATAGGGCTGACTGGCTCGCCTACCCGGGTGACCGACGTCTTCGAGCCGCCGGGGCACAGGCGCAGCGAGGTCGAAATGCTGAGCGGCAAACCGGAAGAGATCGCCGCCGCCCTGGCCGAGCGCCTGCAGGCGGCCAAAATCCTCTAGGAGGTAAACAAATGGCCGAGGCAGAAATCCTGGTTTTCGCCGAGCAAAGGGATGGGCAACTAGAGCGCGTGGCCTTGGAGCTTGTGGGCAAAGCACGCGCTCTGGCCGGCGGGAGCCGGCCCGTAGTTGCGGCGCTTCTCGGAAGCGGTGTTGAGGGATTGGCCGGCGACCTCTTTGCCGCCGGCGCCGATGAAGTCCTCCTGGCCGATCACCCTACGCTCAAGGTTTACCGTACCCAGCCGTACGCGGACGTGCTCTTTCCCGTGCTTAAGGAGCGGCAGCCGGACATCGTGCTTTTCGGAGCTACCTCGCTCGGGCGCGACCTGGCACCACGGTTGGCCGCCCGCCTGGGCACAGGCCTCACCGCCGATTGTCTGGACCTTGCCCTGGACCCTCAGGGCCTCCTGGTACAGACCAAGCCCTCTTACGGCGGCAACGTCCTGGTGCATATCACCATCCCCCGGCACCGGCCCCAGATGACCACCGTTCGCCCGCGCGTCTTCCCGCTGCCGCCGCTCGACCGGGCGCGGCAGGGAAAACTGGTGCGCCTTTCGGTCAACCTCGTAGAAGATCAGATCCCCCTTAAGGTGCTGGAGGTCGTTCCCCGTCCCCAACCCACCGTGCGCCTTGAGGACGCGGCAGTGATCGTAGCCGGCGGGCGCGGCATGGGCTCCAAGGAAAATTTTAAGCTGCTGGAAGAACTGGCCCAAGTACTGGGCGGCGTGGTCGGCGCGACGCGGCCGCCGGTAGACGAAGGATGGATCGGCCCCGACCGCCAGATCGGCCAGAGCGGCAAAACCGTCGCCCCTCGCCTTTACATCGCCTGCGGCCTCTCCGGCGTGGTGCAGCACACCGTAGGCATGCAAAAGGCCGACGTGGTGGTGGCCATCAACAAGGACCCTAATGCCCCCATCTTCGACCTGGCCACCTACGGCATCGTCGGCGACGTGAAAGAGATCGTTCCCGCCCTCACCGCCCGCTTCAAGGAACTTAAGGCCAAGGGAGCATGAACTATCGGGCGGGCCGGCTGCCGGTCCCCGGAAACTCCACGGCAGGCGCCAGGAGCGGTCAACGGGTACTGCCTGGAACTACCTCCAATGTTAACCCCCGTAACCCACGGGGGTTTTTTCTGCCGCTCTTTGCCCAAATTTCTTTCGGCGACCGGCGGGGAATAAAAAGTAAAGGTATCAAGCCGGTTGGTGGCGAATCTAATGGCAACCGCTACATCAGCCGGCAACCCGGAGGGAAGGAAATGAATAAACTCATCGTCGTCTACGGCACCAAACCGCAGGAGATGGTACGCCCGGCCCTCGATAGGCTAAAGGTGAAAGATTCGCTCTCCCCCAACGCCCGGATCGGCATTAAGCCCAACCTCGTGGTAGAAAAGCCGTCTTCGTCGGGGGCCACAACCACGCCGGAACTCGTTGAGGCAATAATCGTTTACCTCCAAGAGGCCGGATGCCGGGACATCACCATCTTGGAAAGCAGCGCCATCGGGCACAGCACGAAGCGGGCTTTCAGCGTGTGCGGGTACGAGGAGTTGGCCTCCCGCTATGGGGTAAAGCTCATCGACCTCAAGCACGACAGAACTCAAACGATTAAGGTGCAGGGGCTCGACCTCTGCGTCGCCGGCAGGGCTCTCGGTTTCGACTACCTCATCAATGTCCCGGTGCTCAAGGCCCACTGCCAGACTCAGCTCACCTGCGCCCTTAAAAACCTGAAGGGCTGTCTGCCCGATGACGAGAAGCGCCGCTTTCACCGTTTAGGATTACACCGGCCGATCGCGCTTTTGAACACGGTCGTACGCTCAAGCCTTGTAGTGGTGGACGCCCTTTGCGGCGACCTGACGTTCGAAGAAGGGGGCAACCCCGTTCCGATGAACCGGATTTTTGTCGCCTACGACCCGGTGTTGGCCGATGCCTATGCGGCCGAGCTTTTGGGTTACGAACCGCGGTCCATCGCCTACATCCGCCTGGCCGAGGAACTCGGCGTCGGCAGCGCCGACTTGACCCGGGCAGAGATCATCGAACTCCAGGCGGGCGAACGCACCCCGGCCTTGCCGCCGGTCTCGCCGCTGGCCCTTGAGCTCGGCCGCTGGGTGGAAGAACGCGCGGCCTGCTCTATCTGCTACGGCAACCTCCTCCACGCCCTCGCCCGGCTCAAGGAGAACGGTTCCCTCGCCGCCCTGCCGGAAAAGATCAAAATCGGCCAGGGTTTTAAAGGCGAAGTCGGTTCCGGCGTGGGGGTAGGTTCCTGCACGGTGGGCCTTACGCATAATCTCCCCGGATGCCCGCCCCGCACCCGCGAGATGGCTTTGTTCTTGGAATCCCTGACGCGCATCCGGAAGGGTAATTGAAAAGAAAAGTGCGGCGCGCCTGTACGCTTCAAAAACCTCCCTCAGCGACTTCGCCCTGCCCGGCCAGGCAGGCGAGAACGCGTTCGGGGTGGCCCATGGGAAAGAAGTGGATGCCGGCGCCTAAGGGAGCGAGTTCGGCAAAGAGCTCGCGCGCGAGGGCGGGGCCGGAGGCAGGCCCCCTCGCCAGGCGCTCAAGCACCCCTGCCGGAATGGCGATCCCGGGGACGTGTTCGGCAAGCTTCCGGGCCATGTTCGGGCCGGTAAGCGGGAGGAGCCCGAAAAGCACGGGAACGCGCCACGGTTCGACAGCCCGGGCAAACGCCTCGGCCAGGCCCAGGTCAAAGACCGGCTGGGTTTGGATAAAGTGCGCGCCGGCAGCCAGCTTCTCCTCCAGGCGCTTAAGCTCGCGTGCGCGGTCCTTCGCCCCGGGGTTGGCCACTACGCCGATGAGAAAGCCCGTGCCCGGAAGCTCCCGCCCCGCCAGGCTCCGCCCGGCATTGAGGGCGGAGGCGATGCGCACCAGGCCGGTCGAGTCCACATCATAGACGCCGGTCGCCTGGGGGTGGTCGCCCCGGGCCGGCTCATCGCCGGTTAAAGCCAGGATGTTGCGCACTCCCAAGGCCCAGGCGCCCAGGAGTTCTGCTTGGAGGCCCAGGAGGTTGCGGTCGCGGCAGGTGAGGTGGAAGATGGTCTCAAGCCCCAGCTCCCGCTGCACCAATGCCGCCACGGCAATAGGGCTCATCTTGAGGCGCGCCATGGGACAGTCGGCAATGTTCACGGCATCCACATGCCCGGCGAGCTCCCGGGCCTGCGCCAGGACGGGGGCCGGGTCGGCCCCGCGCGGCGGGTCGAGTTCCACCGTCACCACAAACTGGCCGTGGGCCAGTTTCTCCTTAAGCGTGGCCATCCTTAGCTTCCTCCTTCCGCTTGGCCTGAGCGATGAGCCGCCGGGCCAGGGCCACCGCTTCTACCCCATCGGCTGCATAACCGTCGGCGCCGATGCTTTTGGCATACTCCGCCGTTACCACCGCCCCGCCCACCATTACCGGAAGGTGCGGGGCGACCTTTTTTACCGTTCGTACCGTCTCTTCCAGGCTCGGCAGGGTCGTCGTCATGAGGGCGCTTAGCCCCACGGCATCCACGCCGTCTTTGACCGCGGCCACCACCTTTTCCGCCGGAACGTCCCGGCCGAGGTCCACCACCTGAAAGCCGTTGGCCCGTAGGAGCGCCGCCACGATGTTTTTCCCGATGTCGTGGATGTCGCCGGCAACGGTGGCCAGGGCCACGCGCCCCGCCCGGGCCACCGTAGAGGTGCCGATGGCTTCCGCAAGGAGCTTAAGCGCGGCCTCCATGGCCTCGGCGCTGAGGAGAAGCTGGGGGAGAAAGTACTCTCCCCGGGCATACATTTCACCTACTGCGCTTAAGGCCGGGAGGAGCTCGGCGTTTAAGAGCTCCAGGGGATCGCGCCCGGCGGTAAGCGCCTGCCGCACGCCTTTGACGAGCGTCTCTTTTTCGCCCAGGCGCAGGGCCCGCCCCAGGCTTATCTCTTGAGTACGGGCCGTTCCTTCCTCCCGGGCCGCCTTCTTGGAAGTTGGACCCGCCGGCTCCTTCCCGGCCAGAATCTCAATGTACCTTTTTGCCCCCGGGTCGCGCCCGGTCAGCACGGCGCCTGCGAGGAGAGTTTCCTTGATGCGGGCGCTGGCCGGGTTGGCGATCACGGCGTCGAGCCCGGCCGCCAGCGCCATGGCCAGAAAGGCGCTGTTTATGGCCTCCCGTTCGGGAAGTCCGTGAGAGACGTTGCTTACGCCCAAAAGCGTAGAAAGGCCGAGGTCTTTAACGAGGCGCACCGCCCGGAGCGTCTCTTCGGGAAGGGCCTCGGCCGCCCCGGCCGTCAGGGTGAGGCAATCCACCAGCACGTCCCCGCGCGAAAGGCCGGCCTTCTCTGCCGCCGCCACGATCTTCTTGGCTACGGCCACCCTCTCTTCTGCCCGCGGTGGTATCCCCTTTTCGTCTAGGGTAAGGGCCACCACAGCCGCCCCGTACTTTTTGGCCAGCGGCAGTATCGCCGCCAAGCTTTCCGGTCGCCCGTTCACGCTGTTGATGAGGGCCCGCCCCGGGTACTCCGGCAGAGCCGCCGCCAGCGCCCGGGGGTTGGCGCTGTCGAGGACGAGCGGGCTACTCAGTTGGGCGGCCAGCGCGCGCACGGCACCCTGAAGGAGTTCGGGCTCCGGCCCGCCGGGAAGGCCTACGTTCACGTCCAGCGCTTGCGCCCCTTCTTCTTCCTGGGCCCGCCCCAGGGCCACCACCTCGTCCCAGGCGCGGGCTTTTAGGGCCGCGGCCAGGGCCTTTTTGCCGGTGGGATTGATGCGCTCGCCGATGAGAAGCGGCGGGTGCCCGGTCCCTACGAAAACGGTGCGGCTCCGCGAGCTCAGGGCCAGGCCCGGGATAACCGAACGCCCGGGTACATTGCTCCCTTTCACGGCCCCGGCCAACGCCTGGATGTGGGCCGGCGTGGTGCCGCAGCAGCCGCCGAGGATTAAAGCTCCCAGCTCGAGAAAGCGCCGTCCCCAGGCGGCGAACTCCTCTGGACCTACGGGGAAGACGCTCCGGCCGCCCTCCAGCCGGGGCAGGCCTGCGTTCGGCTGCACCACGAGGGGAACGGCCGTCGCCCGGGCCATTTCGGCGAGAACCGGCCAGAGTTCCTTCGGCCCGCCCGAGCAGTTCGCCCCTACTGCCGCCGCCCCCAGGTGGCCGAGAACCACCGCGGCCGTAACGGGGTCGGTGCCGGTAAACGTACGGGCACCGTCGCCGAAGGTAAGGGTAACCACCGCCGGAAGCCCGGTCTCCCGCGCCGCCAGGAGCGCCGCCCGCGCCTCTGCCAGATCGCCCATGGTCTCGATCCACAGGACGTCCGCCCCGGCTGCGGCACAGGCCTCAGCCTGCTCGGCAAAGACGGCGTATGCTTCCTCAAAAGTAATGTCCCCCCAGGGCGCAAAGAGTCGCCCGGTGGGGCCGATGGACGCGGCCACCAGCGCCCGCCCGCCGGCCGCCTCCCGCGCCAAGCGCACGCCCGCCGCGTTAATCTCCCGCGCCTTGGCCGCCAGCCCGCAGGCGGCGAGCTTAACTCGATTGGCGCCGAAGGTATTGGTCTCGATGATCTGGGCTCCGGCGGCGAGATAGGCCGCATGCACGGCCTGCACGCGCTCGGGGTAGATGAGGTTCCAGCTTTCCGGGCACTCGCCCGGCTTGAGCCCTTGATCTTGAAGGAGCGTTCCCATAGCCCCGTCGGCGATCACGGCTTTCCCTTCAGCCAGCAGGTCAAATAAGTTCACCGCTCTCCCTCCCTCCGGTAACGGCAGTTTGTACGCGGGCAGGCCAGGCAGCCGCCCACCCCTGCCCCCGGCGGCTTTACCCAGGCAATCACCGCCGTAATCGACTTTCTCGGTATGAGAAGTAGCGCCTTACTGAGGCCGATGCCGAGCCCCTCCGCCCCCGCCGCCCTGATGAGCTGTGGCTGTACCGCCAAGTCCCAGTCGGCATAGCCGGGGCTTACCCGAGGAATAAGGCAGTACCCTTCGCTTTGCGCTTCGGCCGCTACCGCATCGTTCACCTCGTCGGCCAGGGCCTCCGCCGCCGCGGAGCCCGCGGCGTCCAAGATGGCACCGCGCACATATTCTCCCCGGGCAAAAGCCGCGGCAGCCGCTTCCTCCAGCGCCGGCCCGCAGGTAACGGCGAGGGCCGTAATTTTCTCCGCCCCGGCCAGGCGCCGCACCATGCGCGGCCCGGTGACGGTGAGCTCCGTCCCGGCAAGGGTGATCTTGGTCTCCCCAACCTGCGCCACCGGATACGTGCGCCAGGACAAGGCCGGCCGGAGGAGCTCTTCCGCCTCCGCTACCGCCTCTTCCACCCGCTCCTTCCACTTTGCATCCAACTCTTTGCCGCTCCTCAGGCCCAGGTAGCGCACAACCTCGCGTCGGTCAATCCGCATCTTTTTTCCTCCCGGCGTCAAAAGAGGCCCCTTCCCAAAAGGAAGAGGCCTCATCACGCTCCTCTTATCTTTCAGGAATACTCCTGCTGGACTTGGCACCGGATCGGGCGCTTCCGATTGGTTGCCGGGCTTCATAGGGCCAGTCCCTCCGCCACTCTTGATAAGAGTTCTATTCGCTTGTAGTTAGCCTTATTTTAGCGGGCCCCAGCCGCCGTGTCAAGGGATATTTTCTCCTGCCGATGGGCCATGCCGCCTTAGCTGTTTAAAGTTCCCCAAACGGCAGAAGAAAAGTAGAAGCGCAGCCGGCTTTGGAGTTGGGTCTGGTCTTCGTCCGTCGGGTTATGCTAAACTGAGATTAAGTGTCGATTAAGTTTAAGAAAGGGCGTAAGAAGAGTGGCAGTCGAAAAAGGTGTTAAACCTACAGTAAACCACCAAACCCCGGCCGAACAAGATAAGGAAAGGATGCTGCCTCCTACACCTTTGCGGCTTTTTTGGACGTTTCTCGCCATCGGCGCCTTTACCTTTGGCGGCGGCTATGCCATGATCCCCCTCATCAAAAAGTCCATCGTCGAGCGCCCCCGTTGGATGGAAGACGAAGAGTTCGTAGACGCCATCGCCATCGCCCAAAGCTCCCCCGGCCCCATCGCCGTGAACATAGCCACCCTCACAGGTTACAAGCTGAGCGGCCTGGGCGGCGCACTCTTTTCCGTGGTGGGAGCCACCCTCCCGTCTTTCATTATTATTTTGGTGGTCGCCTCCATCTTTCTCGGCGTCCAGCACAACTCCTATGTACGCGCCGCCATGGCGGGAATGCGCCCGGCGGTGATCGCCCTCATGGCCCAAGCCGTGCTCGACGTGGGAAAGACGGCCGTCAAGAGTCGTTTCAGCATCGTTCTCGGCCTTCTCGCCCTGGTGGCGCTCACCGTGTTTAACGTGCATCCGGTGCTCGTCATCGTCGCGGCGGCCGCCGCCGGCGTGGCCGCTTCCCGTCTTGGGCTGGCTCAAGTTCCAAACGGAGCCGAGCAAAAAGAGCAGAATAAGGAGACCAGGTAAGGCATGATGGTGCTCAACCTTTTTCTCACCTTCTTCAAGATCGGCCTTTTCAGCTTCGGCGGCGGTTACGCCATGATCCCGTTAATCCAGAGGGAAATCGTGACCCTGCACCGGTGGCTGACTATGTCCCAGTTTATTGACGTGATCGCCATCTCGCAGGTGACGCCCGGGCCGATCGCCATCAATGCCGCGACCTTTGTCGGCTACAAGGTCGCCGGGGTCTGGGGTTCGGCGGCCGCTACGGCCGGCGTGGTAATGCCTTCGGTACTCGTGAGCCTGGGACTCACCTGGGCCTTTCTCCGCTACCGTTCGCTGGCTGTGGTCAAGGCCATGTTTACCGGCATCCGCCCCGCGGTAGTGGCCCTGATTGTAGCGGCTACCTTGAGCATCCTTCCTTCATCTATTACCAACTTTGCCGGCTTGCTCATCGCGCTGCTGGCTTTTTTGGCCATCCGCTACTTCAAACTCGATCCAATCCTAGCGCTGGTCTTGGCCGCCGCCATCGGCATCTTGATCGGCTAACCGCCTGAGCTGGCGCACCTTTAGCCGGCGCAAACGATTAATGGCTGCGGCTACCTCGTACGGGCGCGGCATGGCCAGCTCGCCCGGGTGCTGTCCCCGCCAGGGCGAGATTACCTCCAGCCCGTCCCGGGCGCAGTCGCCAAACACGGCCGCAATCACCTCGCGCAGCGTCCGCCGCCCGTCTACGTAACGGCCGACCGCATAGCGCAGCATGGCCGCAATGGCGTTGGCTTGGGCCGGGTCTACCAGTTGTTCTACGTTGGCAAGGTCCAGTTCCTCATGGCCGAGGAGGACGGTATCCGTCCCCTTGGCCTTCACTTTTTCCCGGGCGCCAAGAGCAAAGCTTTCCGGCAGCGGAATACGCTCCGTCACGCGGGTAAGCGGGCGCCCGGGTTCCGGGCGGCGGCCGCTCGGGCGCGCGGCGGCAATGGCCCGGGCACGGCCGGTTACCTCGGCCGGGAGGTAGTTTTGCATGCGAATTACCCGGTCGGCTACATCCAGGTAGTCGCCTGCCCCGCCCACCACCAGAATGGTAGATACGCCGAAGCGCTGGTAAAGTTCGCGCACCCGGTCAATGAAGGGCGTAATGGGTTCGCCCGCCTTGGGAATAAGCTCCTGCATGCGCGCATCGCGGATCATGAAATTGGTGGCGCTGGTATCTTCGTCGAGGAGAAGTAGCCTCGTCCCCACCTCCAAGGCCTCTACGATGTTGGCCGCCTGCGAGGTGCTGCCGCTGGCGTTGGGAGTGGAGAAGTTCCGCGTGTCCTGGCCGAAAGGAAGGTCGCTGATGAAGGGGCTGATATCTACGCCGGCTACGCTGCGGCCATCTTCGGCGCGGATCTTTACCGCGTCGGCCACGGTGACCACGAGTTCCCGGCCGTCTCCGGGGATGTGGTTGTAGACGCCGCGCTCGATGGCCCGAAGGAGCGTTGACTTGCCGTGGTAACCGCCGCCCACGATCAGCGTCACCCCGCGGGGTATGCCCATGCCGCGCACCCGGCCCCGGTGCGGAAGGTCGATTTCTACCGCCAGCTCCGGTGGCGTGCGGAAGGGCACCACCCGGCCTTCCTTGAGCGGCCGGTCGCTGGCGCCGCTTTCGCGGGGGAGTACGGCCCCGTCGGCCACAAAAGCCACCAACCCGAGTTCATCCAGCGCCCTCCTCAGCACCGCTTGGTCCTCGGCAGTATCCACGTGTAGGGCCAGAGCCTTTGCGTCCAGGTTCCGATAACGCAGCGCCCGCTCCACGATGGCCGGAATCTCTTCGGTAAGAATGGCCAGCGCCTGGCGGGCGAGCACGCGCCGGCCGGCGGCCGGCAGCCCCACACTGAGGCGTGCTTCCACGTAGTCCGGAGTAACAACCACCGCCGTGCGCTCCAGGATTTCCTGGCCTGCCCGCTGCACGGCTATAAGCCCGCTTTTACCCGTTCCGCGGTGGCCACGGGCCACTTCTTGGCAGGCCCGCGCACAGGCGCGGGTAAGAAAATCCTCCAGCCCCAGCCGCCGCTCCGGAGTTTGCCAAAGGCTTGACGGGAAGGCAGCTTCCTTCTGGGACAGCCGCACCCTGAGGCGGGAGGGCGGAGCAAACGGGTCGCTTTGGGCATGATCTAAGTAGAGCGTGAAAGGGCCAAAATCGTAGGCTCCCTCTAGGGTCTGGTAGGCTTTGTAACCGTGCCCGTCAATGGCGACCAGGCGGCGCTTCAGGTCTTCCAGTGTAGGCAAACTACCTTCCTCCTACACACAAACTTTCCCACTTTCCCCTTTCGGCATGCCTCTGTTACTTTCCTGCCAAGGGAAGCCGGCACGGGGAAGATTTGTTAAAAAGATGGCAGGCTCCGCATATCCGCCCGTGCCTGCCCTGACCCAACTACTCGCCTTCCAGCCCGGCGTAGCGGCGGATGAGCTTCTCCGCCCGGATGTGGTTGAAGATGCCGCAGTGGCAAAAGCTGGAGAGCTTAAGCGCCGCTTCCCGAGGTGTAAAGCGACCTTGTTTCACCTCTATGATCAGCTTCTCCACCAGCCGCGGCGAAATCATGTGGTGGCCGCACATGGTGGTGATGGCCAGAATATCGTCGGAGGGAAGCTTATCTCTGCGCCCCCAAACACCGAGGGAGTAATTGATGGTATGAGGCGTTACCCCGGCTAGCGATCGGGATCCACCCAGGCATGGCCAGCTTTCAGGCTGATCGCTTCGAGCGGACAGTAGGGCAGGCAGAGGCCGCAGCCGACGCATTTTTCCGTATTGACGTACGTCATTGGTTCTCCCCCTCCCGCCCGCTTACACCAGGCGCAGCGCAAACTCCGGACAAACCGGATTGCAGTAACCGCAAAGGAGGCAGCGGTCCGGATCCACCTTCGCTTTGCCGCCGGCCAGGCTTAGAGCCCGGTTGGGGCAGGTGCGCACGCAGGTACCGCAGCCGCGACAAAAGTCGAGAACAATAAGGCGCTTGCGCTTCTTGGTGGCGGCTGCAGCCCGTGCCGGTGAAACTTCACCCCGCTCGAAAAGTTCGACGTTGTAGTAAAGTTCGCTGCGGTCCACCATTCCCACGGCCACCGCGCTCACGCCGGTAAGACCCCGTACATACTTCACCGCTTCCGGGATCTCCTCGACCAAGTGCCCGCCGGCCAGGGCCTTCATGGCGTAAACTCCCTTGCCCCGAGCTGCCGCAACCTCAATGGCCGCCTCCATTTCCGCCCGGGTTCCACCGAGGATGCCGAGCCCGAGCTTATTGATGAGCGGGAAGATCACGTCAATATCGTCCCGGCGGGCGGCGGCAGCGGTCACCTCCACCGAGTGCGTCGATATTCCCACGGCCCGGATTTTTCCCTTTGCCTTGTATTCCTTAAGACACTCCAGCGCTCCGGCCCGCTCACTGAAGACGGCCGGCGTAACCCGTGCAGCATGTAAATGGTAAATATCGATGTAGTCGGTCTGGAGTTCGGCCAGGGACTTTTCCACGCTGGCGCGCATCTCCTCGTAGGTCTTGGCAGCCGACTTGGTCGCCAAGACAACGCTCTGCCTTTCCCTTCCCCTTAGAGCCTTGCCCAAGTAGACCTGAGTCTGGTAGCTTTCCGCAGTATCAAAAAAGTTGATCCCGAGATCCAGAGCTTCCCGAATGAGGTCCACCGCCGCCTCTTCGCCTATGTTTTTCTGCAGCGGCCCTAAAGGCAGAACGCCGAAGCAGAGTTCTGTCACCTCAAGCCCCGTCCGGCCCAGCTTTCGGAGTTCCATCCCTCACCCGTCCTTTCCTGAAAGTTGGCATTTCCGGCCTCTTCGCCCTATTCTCGCCGTACCGCGTGATTTCCTGCTGCTTTCCGTTCTTCCTCCCCCGCGCCGAACTTTGCCGGAAGCCTAACCAAACATGTGGCGTTGACAGGCGATGAGCCGGCGCCGTATAATGGGCTTAGTTAGACATGTTTCTAAACATCTAAGTTCGGCGCCGGAAACCGGGCAAGGAAGGGGGCGTGGTGCTTACGCCGTTTAATTTGATGTTCAAGGCCCTGGCCGACGGTACACGCAGGCGCATACTGGAACTCCTGCGGGAGAGGGATCTTACGGCGGGGGAAATCGCCGCCCACTTCTCCATCTCCAAACCCAGTATCTCGCACCACCTGAACATCTTGAAACAGGCCGGCCTGGTGAGCGACGAACGCCAGGGCCAAAACATCGTCTATTCGCTGAACACCACCGTTTTCCAGGAAGCTCTGGCCTGGCTGCTGGAACTTACCGCAGCCAAAGTGAAGGACAATTCCACGGCCCCGGAAAATCCGCAGGAGGAGGGTAAACGTGAACTCTGAGAACACCTACCGTTTGAGCTGGAGGGAAATCAAGAAAGACTGGCCCCTTTGGTTGATCATCGCAGGGACATTCCTTCTGGGGTTGTACCTCGCTCCCCGTCTCCCGGAGCAAGTGCCCAGCCACTGGAACCTGCGGGGCGAGGTGGACGGGTATGCCAGCCGCACCTTCGCCGTATTTTTCCAACCCATGCTTACGGCCGGCCTCTACCTGTTGTTCCTGGTACTGCCCCTTATTGATCCGCGCCGGGCGAACTACGCGCGCTTCGCCGGTACGTACCGGTTCCTGAAGGCTCTCTTGGTGCTCTTCATGTGTCTCCTGCAGCTGGCCATTCTGGGGACGGCACTGGGGTATATATCCGGCCCCACGTGGTTCTTCCGCTTGGGACTGCCGCTCCTCTTTATTCTCCTGGGCAACGTAATGGGGCAAATCCGTTACAATTACTTTGTGGGCATCAAGACCCCCTGGACGCTGGCCAGCGAGGAGGTCTGGCAGAAGACCCACCGCGCGGCGGCGCGCATCTGGGTGGTAGCCGGGCTGGCCGGGGCGGCAGCGGCATTTCTCCCGGCCGCCGTAGGCACTCCCCTGCTCCTTATCGCCCTCACCGCCGCCGGGATTATTCCCGTTGTCCATTCCTACCTTCTCTGGCGCCGGCTAAACTAACGGTTCGGACGGTCTAAGGCCGCAGTCCGCTTTTAGACCACAACTCCCATTGGAGAAAGAAGGGAAGCCGTGGAAGAAGAACGGAAATTCCTTGAGGCGCGCCTGGAAGATATGGCCGCCTGGGTACGCCGTACGGGCCGGGCCCGCAGCACGCCTTTTCTCGACCCGGCCGAGGTAGCTCATGCCACCCGCTATCTGGAGCGCAAAGCCCCGGACCTGCGCTTCGCCTTAAGCGGCGGCTATGCCGACGCCGAGCGCCGGGTGCTCCTCCTCTGCCCGGAATACCTCGATCCGGAGGCGGAGCTCTCCGCTGCTCCGCCCTTTGCGGCCCTTCTCCTAACTTGGCCGGCGCGCTTTTACGCTCTCCGCCACCGCGACCTCCTGGGGGCCATCTTGGGGTTGGGGATCAAGCGGGAGCAGGTGGGCGACATCCTGGTAGAAGAGGAGCGCGCCCAGGTGCTGGTGCTTAAAGAAATCGCTCCTTATATAGCCGGCAATCTGAAAAGCGCCGGCCGCGCGCCGGTAAACGTCGCCCCTCTGCCGCTGGCGGAACTTACCCCGCCACCGCGCCGGGTTAAGGAAATCCGCACCACGCTAGCCTCACCGCGGCTCGATAGCATTGTGGCGGCCGCCTTCGGGCTGTCGCGCACCAAAGCCGTCCCAATTATTACCGGGGAACGCGTCGAGGTAAACTTCGAGCCGGTGACCGATCCGGCATTTCCGGTTCCTCCGGGGGCCATCCTCTCCGTGCGCGGCCTGGGCCGGGCCCGCCTGGTTGAGCTCGGCGGCACGACCAAAAAAGGGCGGGTAGTCGCCATCCTCGAGCGCTATCTTTAAAAGGCAGCGAGGCTCTGCCCGCCGCAATCTCAGGAAAAAGGCAGGCTGAAAATCGCTTTTTCCCCGGCCTTGAACCTTATTTCTCCGGCAAGTAGAACTCCACTTTGCGGCACCCCGGGCAAGCCCAGACTTCAAAGTCGACCAGCTCTTCCCCCAGCTCGGCCCATTCGCCGAAGAGCAGTTTCCAGCCGCCGGTCGTTCCGCCCACCCGGAATTGCCTCCGCCCGAGGAGCTCCAGCGGCTGACCACAGGAAAGGCAAGTCTTGTCCACTTCTTTCGCCTCCTTCGCGGGCCGGCGTTTTAGTTATTCGCCCTTGTCCACAAAAGCCCACCGTCAATATGACGCTTTAGAAAGAAAAAAGTTCCCTCACCGGGAGAAAAAGAGTTTCGGTCAACTTCAGGCTAAACCCCTGGCAGCACCGCTCAGCTGAACGCAGAAGCTGGAAAGGCTGGCCGAGTTTCCGGTCAAGCAAGGATGCAGGCGAAAGAAAAAACGCCTCCGGCCGAAGCAATCCGGAGGCAATGGAACCGGGTTTAGTATGCGGTTGGGCTTAATGCTCGCCTGGAGCTTTTTACACCATCCTACGCCGAATGCCTGCTTTGCCCTACCAGGCCCAGGGAGCGCGCAGGGGCCAGGGCAATGCCGTACAGGAAGGGGGTCAGGAAGGTGTTGATGGCCGCCGTCGGAAGTACGACGGTCACGAAGAGGGCCATGAACGGGGCCGGCAAACCGATAATGACGGCCAGAGAGCTGATAAAGGCCAGGCCGCTGACGATGGTACCGACGAAGCCCACGACTGCCGCCAGCAGGTAATCGTTGAGGTGCCCGGACAGAGCCTTAATGATGCCCATGGCCACCGCAGCGGTTATCAGCTTATCGATGATGTTCGGTAGTTGCCCACCCGGCATGGAAGTGGTAAGGGCGGCGATGATTCCAGCCGCCAGGCCGGCGGGCAAGGTCAAGCGCGCGTTGCGGAGGATGAGAAATGAAACAAACAGCATGGTAATGACGAAGTCCGGTTTCATCCCGGCCAAAAGCCCTACCGTAATTTGGTGGAGCACAAAACCTAAGGCCAAGAAAAGGGCGGTAACGGCCATTTCTTTAACCTTCATGTAAATCCTCCTCCAGCGGAAATGGCTATAATTGGCGGTACGCGCTCCGCCCTTCACGTCATGCCGTTCACCTCCCCACGGGTAACAAAAAACCCCTCGCCCCGAAAAGGGACGAGAGGTCTGCTCGCGGTGCCACCCTACTTGGGCCCTAAAGGCCCCCCTCACCGGGTACGGGGCTTACGCCCGATACCCTGTCCGGTTAACGGCGGACGGCCGGCAGCCACTACTCCGCGCCTCTCGGCCAAGCTGAGCTAAAGGCGCGTTTCGATCTGCTTCTCCCGGGTCCATTCGGCCGACGTTTGCGCTGCCGGATTCCCACCCGCCCCGGCTCTCTGGAAGCGTCAGCGCGGCCTACTCTTCCCGATCATTGAAGTTATCTCTTTATTGTTTTTCATTTTACCACGATCGGCCATTTTCGTCAAGCTTCGGGCAGCCGGCCTGGCCCGGCCAAAATGTTCTTGATCGCGTGCAAGAACGCGCGGAAATCAGGTAAATCATGGCTGATTATTTCGTAGAGTTCTTCGTCAGTTACCTGGTGGTAGAGATGAACCAGACGGTTGCGGTATCCGGCCATCTGAGTCAGCTTTTCGCCCAGTTCCGGGGCTACAACACCTTTGCTCACCAGCCCACGCGCTATAGTTTTGTATTCCGAGGCCAGGTCAACCAGGCCGCTCTTGGCCAGGATATGCCGGCCTATATCGAAGACAACTTCCAGGGAGCGCCGGAGGTAGCTTTCAGCGGCGGCAACTATAATCTTGTTCGAAACGAACTCTTGCCTATCGATCTGGGCCAATTTCTCCAGTTCCTCAAGATAACCCTGTAGCATCACCAGCCGTTGTTCTAGCAAAACCCGGTTGAGTTCCACCCCCTACACCCCCTCCAGAGCCTCTTCAAAGAACTTTTCAAGGAAAGGTCGAAAATCGGCAGCTCGGCGCAGAACGTTCATTTCGTATTGGTCACGACGCTCCTGACTGCTCGAGAAGACGCATATTCCTTTTATCGCCTCAGCCTGGAAGACAGCATGGTTCTCCTCAAGCAAAGTCAAGTCTACGGGGAACGGCGCGAATACATCTTGGAAGGCATTGTGGAGCTCGGCGTACAAGCGACAACGCTCAGCTCCGGAAGGCAATGGCTTTTCAGTTACTATGCCGACATCGAGATCCGCTAACGGGTCTGTTATCCTGACTTTTTCACCCTGGAGAAGCTTTAGGCCGTTTTCAGCCTGAGAACCAAACAGGTAGACCAGAGCTACGCCCAAACGTTGACATACGCCACTTAAAACCAGTTGATTCATATTGGCCCTTCTTTACAAAAGTGTTGCTCTTTTATTATTTTACCCGTGTAAACTCCTGTCAACCTCGTCTAATGCTAAAAGCGGGCTGAAGCGAGGTACAAAGTAGCAAAGATAGGGACATCCCCTTTCATTTGGCCCGGCTCAAATGGTCTTGAGCTTCCTTTAAGAGCTCGCGGATGGGCAAATTGTACGGACAGCGGCTTTCGCAGGTACCGCACTCCACGCAGGCATCCGCCCGGACGTCGAGCGCCCTATACCGTTCCTCCGCCCACTCTTGCAGCCCGTAGCGCGTCCAATACCCGTCGAGCACAAAAATGAACGGGATGTTTATCCCCTGCGGGCAGGGCAAGCAGTACTCGCAGCGACGGCAAAAACGGTTGCCCAGCCTCTCGATCTGCCGGGCCAACTCCTCCCTCTCGGCTGGGGTCAGCGGGACGGGGTCGACCCCTAGGGCGGCATTTTCTTTCACCTGGGCCACGGAATCGGCGCCGGGAATGATGGTGGAAACCGGGTAGTCGAAGAGAAAGCGTAGCGCCGACCGCACCGGTCGCAAGGCCCCGCCGGCCAGGGGTTTCATTACAATCACGCCCAGGTCCAGTTTTTCAGCCAGGGGTAGTAGCCGCGCCGCTCCTTCCTTTTCCACCGCATTAAAGGGGAACTGCACCGTCTCGAACTCCCCCGTCCGGACGGCTTCCATCAGCACGTCTACCACATGCCCGGTAATGCCCACGTGCCGCACCTTCCCTGCCGCCTGCGCCTCCCGCAGGGCGGCCAGGGCGCCGTCGGGGGCGAGGACCTGCCGGAGTTCCTCCCGCGAGCGAACGTTATGGAGCTGGTAGAGGTCAATATAGTCCACTTTAAGGCTGCTCAAGCTCCGGTCAATATCGGCGGCCATACCCTCTCTCGTGCGGGCCATAGATTTCGTGGCGATGACGGGGCGCGGCCCTTCCTTTCCCAAGACCAGGCCGAACTTTTCCTCACTGTCGGTGTAGCCCCGCGCCGTGTCAAAAAAGTTGATGCCCGCCGCCAGCGCCGCCCGGAGAACCTCCGCCGCTGCTTCCCGCTTTACCCTTTGAATGGGAATGCCGCCGAAGCCGATAAGAGAAACCTTAAGGCCCGTGCGCCCGAGCCGTCTCATTTCCATGCGCTATCACCTCGCTCTATTGGCACTATAGGTGGTTCTTCGCTGTGCGCCGCCAAAATCCTTCCCTCCGTGTGAAGACCACCCTTCACCGCGCTCGATACTACAGGCAGAGGACCCCTTGCAGGAACCTGCCGCCACGACGGCGAATACATGTCACTACTTATGCGAGTATTACCCTCTTCCTAGGAGGTGGAAAAATGGGCCCAATCTTGGCGACCGCCATCCAATTTTTTATCGAGGATGACTGGAAGTTCGCCCGCATCGAGGGCAAACCGATTCTCAGCCTACCGTGCAGCGGCCGCAATGGGAACTGGCAGTGCTGGGCTGAAGCCCGCGAAGAGCAACAGCAGTTTATCTTCTACTCCGTCTGCCCGATTAAAGTTCCGGAAGCAAAACGGCTGGCGGTGGCCGAGTACCTTACCCGGGCCAATTACGGCCTCGTCATCGGCAATTTTGAGCTGGATTTTAGCGACGGAGAAATTCGCTACAAAACTTCCATCGACGTGGAAGGCGACGAACTTACTCCGGCCCTGGTGAAAAACCTGGTTTACGCCAACCTGAGCACCATGGATCGTTACCTGCCCGGCATTATGGGTGTGGTTTACGCCAACCTCTCGCCCCAGCAGGCCATCGCGCAGGTGGAAGACTAGCGGCCTGCCGGTTGACGTACTTGTGCCGTAGTGCTATAATGCTACTAAACCAGCTGAAGAAGGCAGAGACGGGGTAGAGTAAGCTGAAGGCTTCCTGGCAGAGAGGGGTTGTCGGCGGCTGGAAGCAACCCTCAGGAAGGTCGGCTGAAGTGCACCCCGGAGCCGCGGCGCCGAAAGGAGTAGGTGCCGCCGGGAAGGCCCGTTAAAGCCGCGGGGGATGGTAGTCCCCTTGTCGAGCGGGGCTTGTATTGCCCAAGCAGAGTGGAACCGCGGAGTGGACCTCCGCCTCTGACCGAGGCGGAGGTTTTTGTTTGGGAAAGGAGGTGGGCCTGGTGCAGCGCACGCGATGTCCGGCGGAAACCCGCGCTAAACACGACGAAGAAGGCCACAGCTACGCCGACCGCTTTACTCGGTTCTTCCGGTTCTTCTCTAGGACGCGGGGCATGAAAGGAGGAGCTCTTCATGATTGCCGAACTCTGGCAACTGGCGCGGGCCATCCAGGCCCGGGACCCGGCACGGCCCAGCCTAGCGGAGGTTATCCTTTGCTATCCCGGACTGCATGCTGTTTTCTTTCACCGTATCGCCCACTGGCTGTATGAGCGGAAGCTGCGTTTCTTAGCGCGGCTTGTCTCCCAACTCAGCCGTCACCTCACCGGCATTGAAATCCATCCCGGAGCCAAGATAGGGAAAAACCTCTTCATCGATCACGGCGCCGGCACCGTTATCGGCGAAACGGCCGAAATCGGCGATAACGTGACGATTTACCACGGCGTCACCTTAGGAGGCACCGGCAAACACACGGGGAAACGGCACCCTACGGTCGGTAATAACGTCTTCATCGGGGCCGGAGCACAGATACTGGGGCCCATCCGCATCGGCGACGGGGCAAAAATCGGCGCGGGCGCGGTAGTGGTCAAGGACGTTGCGCCCGGAACTACCGTGGTAGGCGTACCTGGACGGGCCGTGCGCCCGCGCGCCCTGGCCGAAGCCGAAGCCTGGGCACCGCTGGCGGAGAGGTTGGCTTTTCTGGAGCGGCGGGTGGCCGCTTGGGAATCCTTCTTAAATTCCTTAGGTACCTCCCCAATGCATATCGGCGAGCGCCCGCCTCACCGTCGCGCCGAGCCGGAATACTACATCTAAGCCCTCACCGGCCCCGGCATTTTCCCCTTCCGCATGAGACGGACAGGAGGAATGAATCCGGAACGGGCCTGAACAAAACCATTTCGGGAAGGAGAACTGATAATGAAGATTGCCGATGATATAACCCAGCTTGTCGGCCGAACGCCGCTTGTGCGCCTTAGGAGGGTAGTGCCGCCCGACGGGGCTACAGTTGCGGCTAAGCTCGAATTCTTCAACCCGCTGGGGAGCGTAAAGGACCGCATCGCCGTCCGCATGTTAGACGAGGCGGCTCGCGCCGGGAGACTAGGCCCCGACTCGGTGGTAGTTGAACCTACCAGCGGCAACACCGGCATCGGGCTGGCCTTCGCCTGCGCCGCGCGCGGAATACGCTGCGTCTTGGTGATGCCCGAGACCATGAGTCGCGAGCGGCAACAAATCCTAAAGGCTTTGGGCGCCGAGCTCGTCCTCACGCCCGGCGACGAGGGAATGAAAGGCGCCGTTGCCCGCGCCCAGCAGCTGGCCGCCGAAGACCCGCGGTATTTCATTCCCCAGCAATTTGAAAACGCCGCCAACCCGGCCGCCCATCGAGAAACCACGGCGGAGGAGATCTGGCAGGATACCGACGGTAAAGTCGACATTGTCGTCGCCGGAGTGGGCACAGGCGGCACCATCACCGGAATCGCCGAGGTAATCAAGGCGCGTAAACCCGGTTTCCGGGCGGTGGCCGTCGAGCCGGCCGCCTCCCCCGTTCTCTCCGGCGGCGCGCCAGGCAGGCATGGAATTCAAGGAATCGGCGCCGGATTCGTGCCTAAGGTGCTAAACCGAGACATTCTGGACGAAATCATCCCCGTCACCGACGAAGACGCTTTCGCCATGGCCCGCCGCTTGGCCCGGGAAGAGGGCATCCTCACCGGGATCTCGGCCGGCGCCGCCGCTTGGGCGGCCGCCAAGCTCGCCGCCCGGCCGGAGAACAAGGGGAAGCTAATCGTGGCCATCTTCCCAGATACAGGGGAGCGGTATCTCTCCACTCCGCTTTTCGCCGACGTGTAGGCGCAACGTACCTTCATCCCTATAGGGCGTCAGTGACTTTGTCACCCGAAACTAGTCTTTGATATGTCACCGGCACGCTCATAGGTGGTATTTTCTCAGACGAGCTTCAGGGTGACAATGTCACCCCCACGCCCACGACCCGACCTATGTTCCGCGCCATAACCCTATTATTCATATTGAAATACTTGGAATTAAGAGGGGGTTCTCCTTTGGAATTTGAAGGATTGTTAAAAGCCATTGCCAACAGCGTTCTCTCCATGGACGAAGAAGCTACAGCAGAACGCACACAAGAAGCGCTGGCGGCCGGCATCGATCCGCTGGTGATAATCAACGAAGGTCTAGTAGCCGGCATGAACCAGGCCGGTAAGCTTTTTGAAGAAAACGAGTATTTCGTGCCGGAACTGCTGCTCTGCTCGGATGCCATGTACGCGGGGCTCAGTGTGGTGACCCCGCATATCGAAAGAGAGGAAAATCTCTACCTTGGGTCGGTCGTGATCGGGGTGGTAGAAGGGGACACCCATGACATAGGGAAAAACCTGGTGAAGGTAATGCTCGAAGCGTCGGGTTTTTCCGTGCATGACCTGGGCAGGAATGTGCCGGCCAAGGCTTTTGTCGAGAAGGTCAGGGAAGTTAATGCCGACTTGCTGTGCCTTTCTACCCTCATGACGACCACCATGGGAGAGATGAAAAAGGTCATCGATCTGCTGGAAAAAGAAAACTTAAGGGGAAGGGTAAAGGTTCTGGTTGGCGGCGCACCTATATCCCCGAGCTTTGCCAGTTCCATAGGTGCCGACGGATACGGCGAAAATGCCGCCCGCGCCGTGAGGGTCGCCAAAGAAATGCTCGGAATAACACAGGCCAAGGCGTCGCAAGGAGGAGGACGATGACGGTCAGCGAAAAGACGAGGCTCATAAGCGTGCTGGAAGGCAGGCCGGTAGACCGGGTGCCTGCGATATGCCCCGGGGGTATGATGAATATGGCGGTCCTGGAGGTGATGATGGCCACAGGGCACAGGTGGCCGCAGGCCCATATCGACCCGAAAGAAATGGCCATGCTTTCTCTGGGCGTGAAGCACCTCGGGGAAATCGAAAATGTGGGCGTGCCCTTCTGCATGACGGTAGAGGCCGAGGCCCTCGGCGCCAAAGTCTTCCTGGGCACCGAATCTACCGAGCCGCGGATAGTGGAATACCCGTTGAAAAGAATTGAGGATTGGGAAAACCTGCCGTCAATAACCGAAGAACACTACCGGGTTTCCACCGTGCTGGAAGCGGTACGGATATTGAAAGGAAGCTGCCCCGAGACCCCGGTTATTGGGAATATCACCGGGCCTATAAGTCTCGCCACTTCCCTTATCGAGCCTATGGAATTCTACAAGGCCCTTAGGCGAAAGCCGGAGATTGCTTTGAGGTTCCTCGATTTTGTCACCGACAACCTAATATTCTTTGCCGGAGCCATGCTGAGGGCCGGAGCGGATGTAATTAATATAGCCGATCCCAGCGGTACCGGCGAGATCTTGGGACCAAGGGCCTTTTCGGAAGTAGTCGTACCGTATATCAACAAAATAACGGAGGCGGTAGAGGCCTCTTCTGGGTATGCCATGGTACACATCTGCGGTAGGCTTGGGCCGGTGCTGGCCGAGCTCAGCAAATTGAAATCACCCGTCCTCAGCATCGACGCCGTTACGAGCCTGCGCGAGGTGAAGGAAAGCCTGCCCGGAAAGGTCGTTATGGGCAACGTGAGCTCCTATCTGCTGGAAAAAGGAACTCCGGAAAAGGTGGCGGTAGCGGCAATGACTTCCATCAAGCAAGGCGCCGGCATTTTAGCCCCTGCCTGTGGCATAGGCCCGAGGACGCCTGTAGCAAACATCCGGGCCATGGTTCGAGCGGCGAAGGGAGAGGGGCCGAGTGAAGAAAAAAGACAGGGTAAGGGCCGCACTGGAAAGGAAGATTTTAGACAGGCCCCCCTGTGGTGAGATGGCGCTTTTAGGTTTATCTCTCGAAGACAAAGCGAGATTGCTCCGGGCCCTCGGGGCCGACCTGGTCGTGGTACATTTAAACCCTGATTTGCCGGGAAATGACGGTTTATCCTCAGCGTTGGATGAACTGAGGTACTTTCTAATGTATACGGATTACTTCGTACTTGCAGCCCTTCCAGGTATATTCTGGCAGAGCCTTACGGAACTCACCCTGGAAGTGGCCGCCCGGATGATTAAAAAGGAGCCGGAAAAGTACCGTCGGGTCCTGGGGCAGATAAGAAAAAGGCGCGAATCCCTTTTAGAGCAGCTGGCGCAATTTGAGGTGGACGGGATCTTTATTCTGGATGATCTGGCGGGAAAAAACGGACCTTTGTTTTCACCGAAAGCCTTAAGGGAATTTCTATTTCCCGAACTCAAAGAGCTGGTTGACATCATACACCAGCTAGGGAAACCGGCCTTCTTTCACTCGGACGGATTCATAAAGCCCATCCTGCCGGATTTGCTGGCCCTTAAGGTAGACGTCCTTCACGGATTTGACGGCTTGGATTACGAAGCCTTAAAGGATATAAAACGGCTTATCGCCGGCCAAGCCGCTTTTATGGGCAATTTTAATCTCCATTTTGACGGCCAAGGCAATGGAGCTTTGCGGGCCGATATGCGCTTTGTCATGGAACTTTTTGCCGGAAGCGGTTATATATTCTCCAGCGACGGCGGTTTTACGCCGGATTCTATCGAAAACTTGGTTGCCCTCTATCGGTATTTTCACCAGTATTGGGAGGGAGAAAATGCCTGAAGTCTCGATAACTCTAAAACCCGACGGCAGGATAATAAAAGCCCGGGCCGGAGAAAACTTGAAAGAAGTGCTGCGAAGAGCCGGAATAAAAATGGATTCTCCCTGCGGAGGCTGCGGCACCTGCGGGAAATGCAGGGTGAAAATAACATCCCGAGCCCATCCTCCCAAAGAGGAAGAGATAAAGCTCATACCGGCGCGAGAATTAAAAGAAGGCGTTCGTTTGGCCTGCCTTTATCAGGTGGCCTCCGATGTGGAAGTGGAAGTCCTGTTCAAAGACGAAGGGGCCAGGGTGCTGGAACGGGGCATCATGGGCGGCTTGACCATCGCTCCGCCGGTAAAAAAACGGCGCTTTTTCCTGAGGAATGCAGCGAACGCCCGGTCTTTAGAGGAGCAACTTACGCTGGCCGTTGGCCGCCCCTTGGACCAAAATTGCAGGCCGGAAATACTTCGCTCCATAGCCAGGGGGCTGCCCGAAGAAGGCACCGCGGTAATCAGAAACGAGCGGATAGTCGGCATTGAGGAGGGCGATACAACCGGGAAATTATATGGAGCCGCCCTCGACATAGGTACGACGACGGTCGTTCTGTCTTTGGTCAATATGTTAAGCGGAAAGGAAGAAGCTGTAGTTTCCGCCTTAAACCCCCAGAAAGAATTCGGCCAGGATGTACTGTCCCGCATTTCCCACGCGCAAAAGGGAGAGCCGTTTCTGGCCGAGCTGCAAAAATCGATAGTAGACTGCGTAAACAGCCTGCTCGAAAAAGCCGCCCAAAAGACAGGAATCGATAAAAAAGACATCTACGAAATGGCGGTGGCCGCCAATACTACTATGACCCACTTGTTCCTGGGCATAAATCCCGAATCCATAGGTTCTGCCCCCTATACCCCGGTTCTGGCCGGAGGTATTGACGTCAAAGCTTTCGACCTGGGGATCTGGATCTCTCCCTTCGGCAGGATTTACTGCCTGCCCGCAATTTCCGGGTATGTTGGTGGAGATATAGTGGCCGGGATTCTCGCCAGTCAGATCTACGAGGAAGATGGAGCCGCCCTGCTCGTGGACATCGGTACCAACGGGGAGATAGTGCTCTTTGACGGCCGCGAAATGGTAGCCTGTTCATGCGCCGCAGGACCTGCCCTGGAAGGTGGTAACATCAGCTGCGGGATGAAGGCGGCCGACGGCGCCGTCGAAGAGGTTAGAATAGGCGAAGATGTGTTTATCAGGACGATCGGCGATGACAAGCCTAAAGGGGTATGCGGCAGCGGCATAGTAGACCTGGTGGCGGAACTGTTGAAAATCGGTTTTGTGGAGCCCAGCGGCAAAATGGTATCCCCAGCTAAAGCGCAGCAAATCGCCGGTCCGAACCTGGCGGCCCGCCTGGTTGAAAAAGAAGGATCAACCGCTTTCGTCATCGCTTACGGTCATGAACCGCAGGACGATGTTTTCATCACCTCCCGGGACATCCGCCAGGTGCAGCTGGCGAAAGGGGCCATCTGGGCCGGCATAAGGGCGTTGCTCGAGAAAAAAGGAATTTCCCTGAAGGACGTACGCCGGGTCTACGTGGCAGGAGCTTTTGGTGCACACCTGCGCCCCGAAAGCCTCTCGCGGATAGGCATGATAGCCGGGGAATGGACGGAACGCCTCACGTTCGCAGGAAACACTTCTATAGCCGGGGCCACGCTCTGCCTGTTTTCCGGAGCCAAGAGAAAAGAAGCCGAGAATATTGCCAGCAGGGTGAGGTACCTGGAGCTTTCCACGCTGGAAGGTTTTGACGGCCTGTTTGCAAGAAGTTTGAGATTTCCGGAAGGAGATCGGCCATGGAAGGAAGACAGCGGGTCTTAAAGCTGCTAAAGGGCGCCCGGGTTCGGGCCTGTTCCGTTTTCGCCACCGAGTTCTGGGCCTTAAACCGTAGAGGGTACGGCATCAAGAGCTTGCTGGAAGATCCTGAAGGGCTGTTGCCCGTCGTCGCCGAAGAAGCGCAAAATATCGATTCGGATATATTCTTCTTTCTGGCGGGCCTCACCAGCGTGCCTCTGATGGTCCTGGGGGGCAGGTTTGAATTCCCCGAAAAGGGGGCACCTTTTGCCGAAGCGCCTCTGGTAGAGGACAGGGATGATCTCAAGGAGCTGGACCTTAAGAAAATAGCCAGTGATGCGAGGGTGAATCAGCTCCGGCAGGCGTCCGTCGAATTAAAGCGGATCTTAAGGGACAGAGCAATGGTGGCGGTAAATATCAGGGCGCCTTTCACTCAGGCTGCCCAGATGGTGGGTTCTGAAAATTTCATGAGACTTTTGTACAGGGATGAAAGATTTGTGTTCGAGCTCTTGGAAATATCTACGGAAATATTCTTGGCGTACGGGCTCCCGTTTGTAGAAAGCGGCGCGGAGATGATCTATGTTTCAGACCCCGTGGCTTCCGGCGACCTCATATCCCGGAAACACTTCGAAAGGTACGTTTACCCATACCTCAAAAAGATTGTGGCGGAGATCAAGAGGCTTGGAACCCCGGTCCTACTCCACATCTGCGGGGATACCGCTGATCGCCTTGATCTGATCAGGGAAATCGAGCCGGACATAATGTCGGTCGACCACAAGGTGGACTTGGAAAAAGCCGGAGAAATTTTAGGCCAAAGGATTTGCCTTGCCGGCAACGTGGACCCGTCGCAAGTGATGGAATACGGCAGCAGGGAGGAAGTAGAAAGGAAGGCCCTAGAGTGTATGGAGAAAGCCGGTAACCGCAGGTTTCTGTTGATGCCCGGCTGCGAAATATCGCCGGATACACCTCTTGAAAATATAAAGACATTCTTAGATGTCGGCCACGGGCTCGCCACGAAATAGGACGACAAAGGAGGCAAGGAAAATGCCCGGACCGGTAGTCGATGATATCAAAGAGCTCATAGGCAATACTCCAATATTGAAAATAACCCGTTTTCCTATGCCGGAAGGGGTCAACGTGTACGCCAAGCTGGAGTATTTTAACCCGGGGGGCAGTGTAAAGGACAGAATAGGGATTTTCATGCTGGAAGAAGCCGAAAGAGCCGGGCTCTTAAAACCTGGAGGTACGATAATAGAACCTACGGCCGGCAACACCGGTATAGGTCTGGCTATGGCCGCCCTGGGCAAGGGGTACAGGGTTGTATTAGTGGTGCCCCAAAAATTCTCGGTAGAAAAACAAGAGCTCATGAAGGCTTTAGGTGCGGAAATCGTTCACACCCCTACTGAGGCAGGCATGGAGGGCGCCATTGAGAAAGCCCTGGAACTTGCCCGGCAAATAGATGGAGCCTATATACCGAACCAATTCGAAAACCGGGCTAACCCCCTGGCCCACTACAGTACCACCGGCCCGGAAATTTACGAGCAGCTTAGAGGGAAGATAGACTATTTCGTGGCCGGGGTGGGAAGCGGCGGCACCTTTTCCGGCGTAGCCCGCTACCTTAAGGAGAAAAATTCGGCGGTAAAAGCCGTAGCCGTAGAGCCGGAGGGATCGATCCTCGGCGGAGGTCCGAAAGGACCGCATAAGACCGAGGGAATCGGTGTGGAATTTATACCGAAAACCCTGGACGTGGGCTTAATCGATGAAGTGGTCACCGTCAGGGACGAAGATGCCTTTTTAATGGTCAAGGAACTTGCCCGGAGGGAAGGGGTGCTGGTGGGCAGTTCCTCGGGAGCGGCCTTTTTTGCAGCCTATCAGATCGCCAAAAGAATCAAAGGTCCGGCCAGCATCGTGACCATCTTTCCCGACGGCAGCGAAAGGTACTTGAGCAAGAAAATTTACCAAGGAGGAATTTAACCGTGAAGCCCGATACAAAAGTCCTCCATACCGGTTTCGAGGTAGATATAAAGACCGGGGCCGTAAGCTACCCCATTTATCAGACCTCTACTTTCAAGCAGGAAAGCCCTGGGGTACACAAGGGATACGAATATTCCCGAACCGGCAACCCGACTAGAGAAGCTCTGGAAAACATAGTAGCTTCCCTTGAAGAAGGCGTAAGGGGATTTGCCTTTTCTTCGGGAATGGCCGCCATTTCGGCAGTTCTCTCTCTTTTTTCCGCTGGAGATCACCTGGTGGTCTCCGAGGACGTTTACGGCGGAACCTACCGGGTGCTGAGTAAAGTCTTTTCTAGGTCGGGCCTTGAGGTTTCTTACGTGGATACCTCGGAGGTGTCAAATATAGAAAAAGCCATCAGGAAGAATACCCGGGCCGTATTTATTGAAACGCCTACCAATCCCCTGCTCAGGATAACCGATATAAGGGCCGTGGCCCAATTCTGCAAACCCCGCAACTTTCTGCTCGTCGTCGACAACACCTTCATGACGCCTTATTGGCAGAAGCCGCTGACGCTCGGGGCCGACATCGTGGTCCACAGCGCCACGAAATATCTCGGCGGGCACAGCGACGTGGTAGCTGGCCTGGCAGCAGTGAAGGACGGCAGGTTGGCGGAGCAGCTTCACTTCATTCAGAACGCCACCGGCGGCGTTTTGGGTCCCTTCGATTCGTGGCTGTTGATGAGGGGTATAAAAACGCTGGGAATCCGGATGGAACGCCACGAAAAGAACGCACAGGAACTCGCCCGGTGGCTTAAGACCCTCCCCCAGGTCAAAAAAGTCTATTACCCCGGCCTTCCGGAACACCCGGGCCATGACCTTCACAAAAGTCAGGCCGGCGGATTCGGAGGCATGATCTCCTTTGAGCTCGAGTCGGAAGAACTGGCAGAACGGATGGTACGCAATTTGAAGCTCATAACCCTGGCCGAAAGCCTGGGAGCGGTGGAAAGCCTTATCAGCATACCCTCTCTTATGACCCATGCCTCCATACCTGAAGAGGAACGCGAAAGGCGAGGAATAAAAAAGGCTCTGGTGCGGCTTTCCGTCGGCATAGAAAATGTGGAGGATCTAAAAGAAGACATCCGGGCAGCGATCCGATAAACTAATTGGTGCGGCATTTTAAAAAGCGAGGAGGCGCCGCTATCCCTTGACTTTAGGTTTCGGGTCGGCTATACTACCCCTAGATGGTATGGGTATTTGAGCAGCCGAATGGGGGTAGAAACGATGAACCGTAACCGCTACCTGGTGCCTCTGCTCCTCGGGGCCATCATCCTTGGCGGAGCTCTCTTCCTGGCCGGGCCGAGCGTCTTCGCCCGCCTCCTGCCGTACGGTCTTTTCCTGCTCTGCCCGCTCATGCACGTCTTCATGATGCACGGCCTGCACGGCGGACAGCACCAGCCAGGAAACTGCCATGAAAAGGCGCCGGCCCAGCTGGATAAAAGGCCTGCCGAACAACAGGACTGAATCTGTTTTCGGGCGAAAAAAGCAGCCAGGAAAAAGCCTGAGCTGCTTTTTTGTACCCGCCGGGCTGCCGGTAAAAGAGGAAACCACGCCTAGTACGTGGCCTCAATGGCCTTGATCAGGTTGGTGAGGACCTTATTCACCGGTGTGGGGATGCCGAGTTTCTCTCCTTCGGCCACGATGGCGCCGTTGATCACGTCTACTTCCGTCCGCCGTTTGGCCCGCACGTCTTGATGCATGGAAGACAGGTTGGGGCCGGTGAGCTCGGCCACCTTAAGACAGTTGGCCACCGGGTCGGCGTGGATAAGCTTTATGCCTTTCGCCGCCGCCACGCGCGCCCCTTCTTCCACCGCCAAACGCACCAGCTCTCGCGTGGCCTCGTGTTTCGGCAGTTCCCCGTTGGTAACCCGCAGGATGGCCGTTATGGCGTTGATCCCCACGTTCACCAGGAGCTTGCTCCACACAAGGCTGTCTACGTTCTCCACCGCCCGCGCTTCCAGGCCGGCCGCCGTAAGGATGGCGGCCAAGCGTTCCACCCTGGGCGTGAGGCCGCCCGTAAACTCGCCCAGCACCGTTTCCCCACGTCCGGCATGGCGCACTTCTCCGGGGCCAAGCATGGTACCGCCATGGGACGTAACGCCGGCAACTACCTTTTCGGCCCCAACTAGCGCCGCGATCTTCTCTGCGTTGCCCAAGCCGTTCTGCAGCGTGAGCACTATTGTCTCCGGGCCGATCAGCGCGGCCGCCTGGCGCACCGCCGTCTCCGTATGGGCCGACTTAACAAAAACGATTACCAGGTTCTGTACCGGTAGTCCTTCAGGGCTTGTCACGGCGTGGACCGGAATCGTCCGGTCCCCGCTTACGCCTGTGAGCCTGAGGCCCCGCTCATTCAGGGCCTGAACGTGCTCCGCCCAAACGTCGATCAGGGTCACCTCGTGGCCGCCTTCAGCTAAGAGGCCGCCGAAAATGCAGCCCATGGCCCCAGCGCCCACCACCGCAATGCGCATCCCTAGCTCCTCCTCCCGCACGCAACAGCTTTACAGGGCGTTTGATTCAGCATCTCTAGTCAGCTTCGCCAACTCCTCTTCCTTCATGGTGAAGGAGTGATCCAGGTCGGGGAAAACGCCGGCATCCACCTCTTGCGCGTATCTCTCAAACGCCTCCAGCATGATCTTGCCTATGTTGGCGTACTGCTTCACAAATTTCGGGATAAAACGGTCAAAGAGCCCCATCATATCCTGGGTCACCAGCACCTGGCCGTCGCACCAGGGACCGGCGCCGATGCCGATGGTGGGAATGGTGAGCTTCTCTGTAATAAGTCGGGCCAGCTGGGCCGGGATGCACTCGAGGACAACGGCAAACGCCCCGGCTTCCTCCAGGGCCTGGGCATCGGCTAGGAGCTTCGCGGCCACGGCGGCGTCTTTGCCCTGTACCTTGAACCCTCCCAGGGCCGAGGCCGTTTGCGGCGTAAGGCCGATATGCCCCATCACCGGAATGCCGGCATCCACGATGGCCCGCACCGTCGGCGCCACCACTTGGCCGCCTTCAAGCTTTACACAGTCTGCCCCGCCCTCCTTCATCAGCCGGCCGGCGTTCCGGATGGCTTCTTCGCGGCTTACGTTGTAGGACATGAAGGGCATGTCGCCGACCACCAGGGTATGCGGCGCGCCCTTTACCACCGGCCGAAGGTGGTGGATCATGTCTTCCATGGTCACGGGTACGGTGCCGTCATAGCCGAGAACGACCATGCCCAGCGAATCGCCCACCAGGATCAGCTCAATGGGAGTCTTGTCGATGAGCACGGCGGTAGGGTAATCATAGGCCGTGACCATCTTGATTTTCTGCCCGGCCTTTTTCATTTCCTTAAGCTGCGGGATCGCCACTTTACGCTTTTCCATATTTTTTCGCCTCCTGTAATGTGCTGGCTTGCCGGCTCTTTATATGCACCGGCGTAGGCGCCCGAGCGGCGCGCGGCCAAGCCCAATTCTCCGCATGCCGGTATAAGCGGTCAGGGCCGACGAATTCTACTCGCCCCGCGGCCCGCCGCCTCGGCCGGCCAGGGCCGCCTCAAGCGTGTTTTTAAGCAGCATGGCAATGGTCAGTGGGCCTACACCACCCGGAACGGGGGTAATGTAATGCGCCACCTCGCGCACCGCCTTGAAATCTACGTCGCCGACTATCCCCTCGGGTAGGCGGTTAATGCCCACGTCCACCACCACTGCTCCCGGTTTTACCATGTCGCGGGTAATGAGGCGCGGCCTGCCCACCGCCGCCACCAGGATATCGGCCGTGCGGGTGAAGGCGGCCAGATCGTCGGTTTTGCTGTGGCAGACCGTAACGGTAGCATCCCGCCCCAAAAGGAGCTGCGCCAGAGGCTTCCCCACGATGTTGCTCCGCCCTACCACCACGGCATGCCGCCCGGCGATGGGTATGCCGTAGGCGTCGAGCAAATGGATGATGCCGCGGGGCGTGCAGGGAACTACTGTCGGGAGCCCTGCCGCCAGCCGGCCGGCGTTGAAGGGGTGAAACCCGTCCACGTCTTTCGCCGGATCGATGGCCTGGACCACCCGGTTCGCATCAAGCTGTTTCGGCAGGGGAAGTTGCACCAGGATCCCGTGCACGGCCCGGTCGGCGTTAAGTTCGTGGATGAGCCGCAGCAGGCGCTCCTCGCCCGTGTCTTCCGGCAGCCGGTGAACCTGCGAGGCAAAGCCTATTTCCCGGCATGCCTTTTCTTTCTGCTTCACGTACACCTTGGAGGCCGGGTCCTCCCCCACCAGCACCACGGCCAGGCCGGGAGTAAGCCCACCGGCCTTTAACCGGGCCACTTCTTCTTTCAGGGCTGCCCTGACCTCCTGCGCCACCTTTTTCCCGTCCAGGATCTCCGCCGCCACCTCAGTCCCTCCTCAGAAAAGGCCCGTTATGCGGCCGGTCTCGTCGATATCCATGTCGAGCGCCGCCGGGTGCTGCGGCAGGCCCGGCATGGTCATGATTTGGCCCGTGACGGGAATGATGAAACCTGCGCCGGCAGAGAGGCGCACCTCGCGCACGGTGAGCGTGAACCCCTGCGGGCGTCCCAAAAGCATAGGGTCGTCGGACAGCGAGTACTGGGTCTTGGCCATGCAGACGAGTAGGCGGTCCAGGCCCTGGTCGTGGATGTCCTTGAGGTCGCGCTCGGCTTCAAGGGTATACTCTACCCGCGCCGCCCCGTACACCTTCCGGGCGATCGTCTCGATCTTTTCCTTCGGGCTCGCCGCTTCGTCGTAGAGGAAGCGGAAGGAGGCCGGCTCCCGGCAGGCCGCCAGCACCTTCTCAGCGAGCTCCAATCCTCCTGCCCCTCCCTTCGCCCAAACCTCGGAAAGGGCAAAGGGCACGTTGAGCCGCCCGCAGAGCTCCGCCATGAGGGAAAGCTCTCTATCGCTGTCGGTGGGGAACCGGTTTATGGCCACCACTGCCGGCACGCCGAAGAGGCGCACGTTTTCCACTTGCTTTTCCAGATTTTGAAAGCCGGCCTCGAGGGCGGCGAGGTTCTCCTCTGTAAGCTCGCCTCGCGGCACCCCGCCGTGGAGCTTAAGGGCCCGCACGGTGGCCACGATGACGGCCGCGCTGGGCTTAAGGCCGGCCACGCGGCACTTGATGTCGAAGAACTTCTCCGCACCGAGGTCGGCGCCGAAGCCGGCCTCCGTAACGAGGTAATCGCAAAGTTTGAGCCCCAGCCGCGTGGCCTGTATGCTGCTACACCCATGGGCGATGTTGGCGAAGGGTCCGCCGTGGATGAAGGCCGGGACGTGCTCTAAGGTCTGGACCAGGTTCGGTTTCAAGGCGTCCTTCAAAAGGAGGGCCATGGCGCCTTGAGCCTTCAGGTCGCCGGCAGTAACAGGCCGGCCGTCATAGGTATAGCCCACCACGATCCGGGAAAGGCGCTCCTTGAGCTCGGTAAGGCTCCCGGCCAGGCAGAGGATAGCCATAACCTCGGAGGCCACGGAGATGTCGAAGCCGTCCTCACGCGGCACGCCCTGGGCCCTGCCCCCCAAGCCGATCACGATGTGCCTGAGCGCCCGGTCGTTCATGTCGAGAACCCGCTTCCAGGTGATACGCCGCGGGTCCAGCCCGAGGGCATTCCCCTGCTGCAGGTGATTGTCGATGAGGGCGGAAAGAAGGTTGTGGGCCGTGGTTACGGCGTGGATGTCGCCGGTGAAATGCAGGTTGATGTCCTCCATGGGCACCACCTGCGAGTACCCGCCCCCCGTCGCGCCGCCCTTGACGCCGAAGATGGGGCCCAAGGAGGGTTCGCGCAGGGCGATGGCCACCCTCTTCCCCAAGCGGGCCAGGGCCTGCCCCAGGCCCACGGTGGTGGTGGTCTTACCCTCGCCGGCCGGGGTGGGGTTGATGGCCGTAACCAGGATGAGTTTGCCGTCGGGCCGCCCTTTCACCCTCTCCCAGACCGCGGGACTTACCTTGGCCTTGTACCGGCCGTAAAGTTCCAGCTCTTCAGGCGCGATACCGAGGGTGGCGCCCACCTCCTCGATCGGCTTAAGCTTAGTCGCCCGGGCGATTTCCATGTCGGAAAGCATACTTGCACCTCTTTCTAGATGTTACTTCAACTTCCCTCTTCGCCCTCGCCGGCGATTCACCTACGCTGTTTCGCCCACTGAAAAAGCGGCAACGCCCGGTAAGAGTATTCCCAGGCTTCTCGAGAACGCTTAAGCGCCACCCTTCGTGTCTGGGCCGGTCTTTATCATTACCCTTTTAGAAAGGCCGGGAGCCACAGGCTCAGCGACGGGACGTAAGTGTAAAGGAGGGTAAGAAGCACGGCCAGGATGAAAAACGGCCAGATGGCCCGGGCAATCCGTTCCAGAGAAATGCCCGAGATGCCCGAGGAGACAAAGAGGCAGACGCCGAAGGGCGGCGTAATCTGGCCGATGCCCAGGTTGAAAACGGTCACCAGCCCAAAATGCACCGGGTCGATACCCAGTTGGGCCGCGATGGGATACAGGATGGGCACGAGGAGGAGAATGATGGCCACAGTGTCGAGCAGCATACCCGCCACAAAGTAGATGACGTTAACTAAAAGAAGGAAAGTAAGTGGAGTGCCGGCCACGGCAACGATGGCCCGCGCCAGCTGCTGCGGGATGTTTTCGCGCGTCATCACCCAGCCGAAGAGAGCCGCCGTGGCGATAAGGAACATTACCATGGCGCTGGTAATACTGGCCCCGACAAAAATCCGCTTTAGGTCTTTCAGCCCTATCTCGCGGTAGATGAAGAGCGCTACGGCCAGGGCATAAACCACGGCCACGACGGCTGCCTCCGTCGGCGTGAAAACTCCTCCGTAAATACCGCCCAAGATGATAAGAGGCATAAGCAGTCCCCAGAAAGCCTCGCGGAACGAATGCCAAAGCTGTCCTAGCCCGGCCAGCTCACCGCTCCTGTATCCGGCGCGGCGGCTTAGGGCGAAGGCTAGGAACATGTAGGCCAGAGCTCCCAACATGCCGGGAATGACCCCTGCGAGAAAGAGCGCCCCCACCGATGCTCCGGTAATTATGCCGTAGACGACAAACGGAATGCTAGGAGGAATGACGATGCCCAGCGTCCCGCCTAGAGCCTGGACGGCCGCGGCGAAGTCCGGGTGGTAACCGCGCTTTTTCATCTCCGGGTACATGACTCCGCCGATGGCCGCCGTGGTAGCCGCGCCGGAGCCGGAGATGGCAGCAAAAAAGGCGCAGGCCGCGATGGACACCAGAGCCAATCCGCCGCTGACCCAGCCTAAGAGATCGTTGGCAAAGGCCACCAGTCGCCGCGATATCCCGCCCTGTTGCATGATCTCACCGGCCAAGATGAAGAAAGGCACCGCCAGGAGGGCGAATGAGTCCGTCGAGGTAAACAGGCGCTGAGGAACGGCAAGAAGGGGAATCTGTCCCTGCACCAGAATCGCCCCCAGGGAAGCCAGCGCCAAGGCGAAAGCGATGGGCACGCCTAGGGCAATAAGCACCACTAAAAGCGTCAAGAGAACTACGGCCACCGCCGACATCAGCCCTCCACCTCCTTCGCCTCAGCTGAAAGGAGGGCAAGAGCATGAATGAACATGGTCAGCCCTCCCACCGGGAGCGCCGCGTAGGCCAGGCCAATGGGGATGTGTAGCGACGGGGAAAGTTGGCTCATATTGACCTGTGCCAGCTTGGCCCCGTACACCAAGAGAACCAAACCTAAAAGAGCCATGAGCAGGTAACTTAGGGCTTTAAGGCCTCGCTTAGGTCCCGGAGGTAAGGTCCGGACCAGCGCCTCCACTGCCACATGAACCCCGCGCTTTAGGCCGTAGCTGGCCCCGATAAAGGTGAGCCATACCAGGGCATAACGGGAAACCTCTTCGGACCAGGGAAGAGAATGAAAGATGACGTAGCGAAAAAACACCTGCAGGAAAGTCGTAATTACCATCACCAGAAGGAGGAGATAAAGAAGGCCTTCAGAAACTACCTCTAACTTCCGGCTTAAGTTGCAGAGTAGCTGCACGCTAAAGTCACGCTCCTTTGGGGGCGGGCGGCGCGGCCCGCCCCCTCCACCACGGCTTAATTGGTATCCAGAATTTGTTGAATAAGTTCCTTGCCAAACTGGGGCTCAAACTTCTGGTAAACGCTTTTCGTAGCTTCCTGGAAGGCCGCCCGGTCCGGCTGGGTAATCTCCATGCCAAGAGCCTTAAGCTTGTCTACCTGCTCATCTTCCTGCTTCTTGATTTGGTCGCGCTCGTAGCCCGCGGCTTCCACCGCCGCCTCGCGGAAGATTTGTTGCTCGTCCGGCGTGAGCTTATCGAATGTCCCTTTGCTCATCAAAAGAAGCGCCGGGGAGTAGAAGTGGCCAGTAAGGGCCAAGTATTTCTGGGCCTCGTAAATCTTCTGGTTGTAGATGATGGGGATGGGGTTTTCCTGGCCGTCGATGGTCTTCTGCTGCAGGGCCGTAAAGACCTCGCTCCAAGCCATGGGCGTGGGGTCGGCGCCGAGAACGCGGAAGGTCTCCTGGTGCACTGGGTTCTCCATGGTGCGGATCTTAAGTCCCTTGACGTCCTCCGGAGTATTCACCGGGCGCTTGGAATTGGTAAGGTGCCGGAAGCCGTTCTCCCAGAAGGCCAGGCCGACGATGTTTTTGGCATCGAACTTCTTGAGCAGGTCCTGCCCTATGGGGCCGTCGAGGACTTTATACGCATGCTGGCGGTCGCGGAAGAGGAAGGGCAGGTCTACCACGCCCATCTCCGGAACGAAGTTGCTTACCGGGCCGGTGGAAGTTACGACGAGGTCCAGGGTACCGATCTGCAGGCCTTCGATCATGTCGCGCTCGTTGCCGAGCTGGCCGTTGGCGTAAATGTCAATCTTGACTTGGCCGTTTGTCCTTTGGTTCACCAGCTCGGCAAATTTCACCAAGCCCAGGTGATACGGATGCGTCTCGGCCACCGCATGGCCCGCCTTTAGGGTGAGGGTTTGGGCTTTGCCGCCCTCGCCGCCTTTAGGCGCACTGCTCTGGCAACCGGTGAGGGCGAGGGCAAGTAGGGCGGATACAACTCCTATCGTTGCAACCGTTTTCCTAAAGCGCATGTTTTCCACCTCCTGACTCTTTCCTTTTTTCGTCGCTCGCGGTCGGCTCGTTTCCTTTTTCCTCCGTACCCTCCTTTCGTCCTTGTTGGCTTTCTCTATTCGCCCTTTGGGGCAGAATTCCTTTCAATCACTGAAAAAATGAGGCGGGTTAGCAAGATCCCAATTTAAAGGCCCGCCAGCCAATATCGCGGCGCAAGTGGCGGCCGCGAAAGGAAATCAGGTCTGCCGCCCGGTACGCGCGCTCTCGCGCGGTCCTGAGGTCCGGCCCAAGGGCGGTCACCGCCAGAACGCGGCCGCCGGCGGTCACAACCTGGTTTCCTTCCCGGCGCGTCCCGGCGTGAAAAACCAGCGACTCCGGCTGCGCTGCCGCCTCCTTCAGCCCCTGGATGGGAATCCCCGTCTCGTAGTGGCCGGGATATCCGCCGGAGGCCAGCACTACCGTCAGGGCAGCCTCAGGCCGCCAGGCCAGGGACAGCCGGTCGAGGCGCCCGGCGGCGGTGGCTTCGGCCACCTCTACCAAGTCGGTCATCAGGCGCGGCAGCAGGGCCTCAGCCTCCGGGTCGCCGAAGCGGGCGTTGAACTCGAGCACTTTGGGGCCGTCCGCCGTAAGCATTAGGCCGGCGTACAGCACGCCCCGGTACGGCCGGCCCTCTTCCGCGAGGGCGGCCACGGTGGGCCTTAGGATTTCGGCCTCCACGCGCCGGGCAAGCTCCGGGGTGAGCGCCGGCACAGGAGAGTAGGCGCCCATGCCGCCGGTGTTGGGCCCGCGGTCGCCGTCCAGCGCCCGCTTGTGGTCCTGGGAGGGCTCCAGCATGAGCACGTGTTCGCCATCGGCGAAGGCCAGCACGGTCACCTCTTCGCCTTCCAGATACTCCTCGATGATGAGGCGCTCGCCGGCGGCGCCGAAGGCCCGTTCTTCCAAGATGGCGTGTACGGCGCCGAGGGCCTCCTCTTCCGTCAAGGCTACGGTGACGCCTTTCCCGGCGGCCAGCCCGTCGGCTTTAAGAACGAGCGGAGCTCCTTTTTCTTTTACATAGCGGCGTGCCTCTTCCGCGTCGGTAAAGACCCGGTAGCGGGCGGTGGGTATGCCGTACTTTTCCATTAGCTTTTTGCTGAAGGCCTTGCTCCCCTCGATGGCCGCCGCCTTTTGGGTAGGCCCGTAAGCCACAAGCCCCCGGGCGCTGAAGGCGTCCACCAGTCCCGCCGTAAGCGGCGCTTCCGGCCCGACCACGGTCAGGTCGATGTCGTGCGCCGCCGCCCAGTCGGCGAGGGCATTGATCTCTGTAGCGCCGATAGGCACGTTCTCGGCCAGCTCCGCCGTCCCGGCATTCCCTGGGGCACAGTAAACTTTATCCACCCGCGGGCTCGCGGCCAGCTTCCAAACCAGCGCATGTTCCCGTCCGCCAGCACCAACCACGAGGACCTTCATGTCGCTCACCTCCGAAATTAGTGCCGGAAGTGGCGGATGCCGGTGAAGACCATGGCCATGCCGGCTTCATCCGCCGCGCGGATGGAATCCGCATCGCGGACGGAACCGCCCGGCTGGATGATGGCCGTCACCCCGGCCCGCGCTGCCGCCTCGACCGAATCCGGCATGGGGAAGAACGCGTCGGAAGCCAGCACCGCACCGCGGGCCTTCTCTCCCGCCTGGCGCACCGCAATCTCCACCGCCCCGACGCGGTTCATCTGCCCGGCACCCACGCCTACCGTGCCCCCGTCCCGCGCCAGGACGATGGCGTTGGACTTTACGTACTTCACCACTTTCCAGGCGAAGGCGAGGTCCGCCATTTCCTTTTCCGTCGGCGCGCGCCGCGTCACCACCTTTAGGTCGGCCGGGTCGTAATCCCGAACATCCAGTTCCTGCACCAAAAGCCCGCCGCGCACCGTTCTAAGATCCCAACCCGGCTGCGCCCGGCCGCTTTTGGCTTCGAGCAGGATACGGTTTTTCTTTTCTTTGAGAATCGCCAGTGCCTCGTCGCTAAAGCCGGGGGCGATCACCACCTCCAAAAAGATCTCGTTTAGGGCCGCGGCCAAGTCTGCCGTAACTTCTCGGTTAAAGGCGACGATGCCGCCGAAGATGGAGACCGGATCGCCCGCGTAGGCCTTCCGCCAAGCCTGAAGAAGGTCCGGGCCTATCCCCACGCCGCACGGGTTCATGTGTTTGACGCCCACGGCGCACGGTGCGCTAAACTCCTGCACCAGCTCCCAGGCGGCGTTGGCGTCGGCGATGTTGTTGAAGGAAAGCTCCTTGCCGTGGAGCCGGCGGGCAAAGGCAATCCCCTTCTCTGCCCCGGGCCGGGCGTAAAGGGCCGCCCTCTGGTGCGGGTTTTCCCCGTAGCGCAGGTCTCGCACCTTGGTATAGGCAAGGGGCAGGCTCGCCGGGAAGACTTCGTTACGCCCGGCCAGATAAGCGGCAATAACGCTGTCGTACTCGGCCGTGTGGGCGAAGGCCTCGGCCGCCAGGCGGTAGGCCGTCTCGAAACTGACCCCGCCTTTTTCACGGAGTTCCTTAAGAATCTCTTCGTAGTGCAGGGGGTTAACTACCACCACTACGCCCCGGTGATTCTTGGCCGCCGCCCGAATGAGGGTCGGCCCGCCGATATCGATGTTTTCGACGGCTTCTTCCAGGGTAACGTCCGGGCGGGCGATGGTGGCCGCGAAGGGATAAAGGTTCACCGCCACGAGGTCGATCGGCCGGATGCCGAGCTCCTCAAGTTTCGCCAGGTGTTCGGGGACGTCGCGCCGGGCGAGGATGCCGGCGTGAATGGCCGGATGTAAGGTTTTCACGCGCCCGTCCAGGATTTCCGGAAACCCGGTAACCTCCTCTACCCGGCGGACCGGCACGCCGGCCTCCGCCAGTACCCGCGCCGTCCCGCCCGAAGAGACGATTTCGACGCCCAGTTCGGCAAGCCCGCGGGCGAACTCCACAATCCCGCCCTTATCCGAAACCGAAAGCAGGGCGCGCTTGACGCTGATCATCTGGATACCTCCTAGATTTTGCCAATCGCCGATTTTCACATTTGTTTCTTCCGCGCCCGAATCAACGCTCGGGCAAAATGATCACGCGCCGGCCTTCAACCTTTAAGCGTCCGGTGGCCAGGAGGCGGATGGCCTCGGGGTAGAGGCGGTGCTCCTCCTTGAGGATGCGCGCGGCGAGAGTCTCTTCGGTATCCTCCGGCAGCACCGGCACCGCCGCCTGGAGCACAATCGGTCCCGTGTCCATCCCCTCATCCACCAGGTGTACGGTGCAGCCCGACACGCGCACGCCGTACTCCAGGGCCTGGCGCTGGGCATGAAGGCCGGGGAAAGCGGGAAGAAGCGAAGGGTGAATGTTTAGAATACGCCCCGGGAAGGCGCGGATCACTACCGGATCGAGGAGGCGCATAAACCCGGCCAGGGCCACAATCTCCGTCCCCCAAGACTCTAGAAGCCCCACAACGGCTTCCCCGTACGCCCGGCGGTCTGGGTAGGAGGCCGCTACCAGCACCGCCGTGCGCAGCCCGTGCGCCGACGCCCGTTCCAGGGCTTTGGCCCCGGGGTTATCGCTCAAGACCCCGACGATGTTTACCGGCAGCTCACCCGCCTCCCAGGCATCGATGATGGCCTGAAGATTAGTCCCGCGCCCGGAAACCAGCACGGCCAAATTCGCCGTCACGGGAAAATCCTCCCTTCCACTTCCACCCCCGGCTCGCCAGCCACCACCGTACCGATGGGCCAGGCTTTTTCTCCTAAAGCGGCGAGAAGTTCGAGGGTGCGCTCCTCATCCTCCGGCCCGACGATGAGCACGTAGCCGATTCCCAGGTTAAAGGTGCGCAGCATCTCCGCCTCGGCGACGTTGCCTTTCTCTTGGATGAGAGAAAAGATGGGCGGCACCGGCCAGGCCCCGGCCACAAGGCGCACCCGCGTTCCGGGCGGCAGGACGCGCGGGATGTTTTCCAGGAGTCCGCCCCCCGTGATGTGGGCCATACCTTTAACCCGCACCTCGGGCAGGAGGTCTAACACCGGGCGGACGTAGATCCGCGTGGGCCGCAGCATCTCCTCCCCCAGGGTACAGCCCAGCTCGGGTAGCGAGTCCCACAAATTTAACCCCGCCTCCTCCAAGAGCACCCGCCGGGCCAGGGAAAACCCGTTGCTGTGAAGGCCGCTGGAGGCAAGACCCAGCACTACGTCCCCCGGCCTGATGCCGCTGCCATCTACCAACCGGCTCCTTTCCACGGCCCCTACGGCAAACCCGGCCAAATCGTACTCCCCGGGCGGATAAAACCCGGGCATCTCCGCCGTCTCCCCACCCAAAAGGGCACAGCCTGCCGCGCGGCAGCCGGCCGCCACGCCCGCAACCACCTGCTCCACCTGCTCCGGGACAAGCTTCCCCACCGCCAGATAGTCCAGGAAAAAGAGCGGCTCTGCCCCCTGTACCAAGATGTCGTTTACACACATGGCCACGGCATCTATCCCTACCGTGTCGTGCTTCCCCAGGGCAAAGGCCACCTTGAGCTTGGTCCCTACGCCGTCGCAGCCGGAGACCAGAACCGGTTCCCTAAAACGCTTAAGATCCAGCTGGAAGAGCCCGGCGAAACCGCCGATACCGCCGACAACGCCGGAGCGAACTGTAGAGGCCACGTGCGGCTTGATGCGCTCCACGGCTTCATTCCCGGCATCGATATCTACTCCGGCCCGCTCGTAGCTCCAACCTCCTTCGGGCACCGGCTTCCCCCTCCTTCCCTTACTTTGAAAGCGCAAATATGTCTTAGCACCAAAGCCGACTAAGGCCGAGGGCATCCCCCGCAGGAGCGTTACGTACCGAAGTTTCCCCTCGCAAACTTCTTAGGCGCACCGGCCGGCCGGGTAGCGGCCGGTAAAACAGGCCAGGCAGTACGGCTCTCCAGGTAGTCCCACCGCCTCCTTGAGCGCCGCAAGGCTGAGATAACCGAGGGAATCGGCACCGATGGCCTGCCGTATCTCCTCCACGTTGTAGCGCGCCCCGATAAGCTCGGCGTGGGTCGGCGTATCGATGCCGTAGTAGCAGGGGCTCACGATGGGCGGCGAGCTTATGCGCACATGTACCTCGCGCGCCCCGGCGCCCCTTAGGAGGCGCACGATACGCCGGCTGGTGGTCCCGCGCACGATGGAGTCGTCCACCAGGACAATGCGCTTGCCGGCCAGCACCTCCCGGATGGGGTTGAGCTTCAGGTGTACTCCGAATTCCCGCGTTTTCTGCGCCGGCTGGATGAAGGTGCGGCCCACGTAGCGGTTCTTAATGAGGCCGACGGCGTACGGGATGCCGGAGGCCTCCGCGTATCCCAGGGCGGCGGAAATACCTGAATCCGGCACCGGAACCACCAGGTCGGCCGTGGCCGGATGTTCCCGGGCGAGCAGGATACCCGCCCGCCGCCTGGCCTCGTGGACGTTGACCCCTTCGAGGCGGCTGTCCGGCCGGGCGAAGTAGATGAATTCAAAAATGCAAAACGCCTTCTTTTCCCGGGCAAAGTGCAGGGACTCCACGCCCTCGGGCCCGATGCGCACCAGCTCCCCGGGCTCCAGGTCGCGGACGAACTCGGCCCCCACCGTATCCAGCGCGCAACTTTCTGAGGCGAGCACGTAACCCGAACCCAGGCGCCCCAGGCACAGAGGGCGCATGCCGTGCGGGTCGCGCACCCCCAGCAGGCCGCCGGGGGTAAGCACCACCAGGGCGTAGGAACCGGTCACCCGCCCCAGGGCGCTGATCAGGGCGGTGGTCACGTCCCGCGCCTCCGCCTGCGCGGTAAGGCTGGCGATCACTTCGGTATCGCTCGTGGTCTGAAAGAGATAGCCGCGCTCGCTTAACTCTTCGCGGAGCTCCGCCGCGTTTACCAGGTTGCCGTTATGGGCCAAGGCCAGCGACCCGCGCCGGGAAGTTGCGGCCAGCGGCTGGGCGTTGTTGAGGCCCCCGCCCCCGGCCGTGGAGTAGCGCACATGGCCGATGGCCACTTTTCCCTTGAGCCGGGCCAGGCGATCTTCGCCGAACACCTCGCCCACCAACCCCAGCCCTTTTTCCAGGGCGATGCTGCGGCCGTCGGTGACGGCAATGCCGGCACTTTCCTGGCCGCGGTGCTGCAGGGCGAAAAGCCCCATGTAGGTTAAGCGGGCGACATCCTCGCCCGGCGCGTAGATGCCGAAAATGCCGCACTCCTCGTGGAATTTGTCGTCGCTCACAGGTAACACGCCAGCCCCTCCTTCCAAACGCGCTGGAGCTCGTTCACTGGGAGGGAGATGGCGTCATCCACTTCCAGGCGCTCGCCTCCCGTCCGGCCGAGCACCGAGTAGGGCACGCCCAAGCGTCCGGCGATCGCCGCCAGGCGCGGCAGGTTCTCTTCCGGCAGCGAGATGAGGATGCGCGACTGGGTCTCGCTGAAATAGGCGCTGTCGCGTCGGAGGCCGGCGCGCGCTATCTCAACCCGGGCACCCTGAGGCCCGTTCGGGCCGGTAAGGCAGGACTCGGCCAACGCCACCACCAGGCCGCCGTCGGAAAGGTCATGGGCTGAGGAGAGAAGCCCCTCCCTAATGGCCGTGCGGCAAGCCTCCTGCACCCGCGCTTCCTTCTTCAAATCCAGGCGCGGCGGCCGGCCCAATTCCAGGCCGTGGAGGGCGTAAAGGTACTCGCTTCCCCCCAGCTCATCCTCCGTGGAACCGAGGAGCACGATTACGTCGCCCGGGCCGCGGAAGCCCTGTTGGGCCCGCCTTTCGATGTTCGGGAGAAGCCCCACCATCCCCACCACCGGCGTGGGGAAAATGGGACGCCCTTCCGTCTCGTTGTAGAGGCTGACGTTGCCGCTCACCACCGGAATGCCCAGCGACCGGCAGGCTTCGGCCATGCCTTCGATGGCCTGTTTAAGTTGCCAGTACACCTCGGGTTTTTCCGGGTTACCAAAGTTGAGGCAGTCGGTGAGCCCTAAAGGCTCGGCGCCGCAGGCGGCGAGATTTCGGGCAGCCTCGGCCACGGCGATCATGCCGCCGGTGTACGGGTCGAGGTAGGTATAGCGGCCGTTGCCGTCGCAGGTGAGGGCAAGCCCTTTGGAAGTGCCTTTGACCCTGAGCACCGCCGCATCGGAGCCCGGCAGGATCACCGTGTTGGTCTGTACCATGTGGTCGTACTGCCGCCAGATCCACTCGTGGCTGGCGATGTTCGGGGAAGCGAGGAGTTTCAGGAGGGCCTCGTTGTAATCGGCCGGCTCAGGCAGGGTGTGCCAGTCGAAAGCCTGGGCCGCGGCAAGATACTCCGGCACGCGGCCTTCGCGCACGTACGTGGGTACTTCCTCCGTAAGGTAGCGCACCGGCACCTCGGCCGCCAGCGTTTTCCCGTCCCAGACCCGCATTACCCCGTCTTGAGTGACGCGGCCGATGGTCGTAGCATCGAGCCCCCAGCGGCTGAAGATCCGCTTTACCTCTTCCTCCCGGCCTTTTTCTACCACGAGGAGCATGCGCTCCTGCGATTCGGAGAGCATGACTTCGTAAGGGCTCATGCCCGGTTCCCGCCGCGGCACACGGGAGATGTCGATCTCCATACCCGTCCCGGCGCGGCCGGCCATCTCCACCGCCGAAGAGGTAATGCCCGCCGCCCCCAGGTCCTGAATGCCTACCACATATCCCGTCTTCAAAGCCTCCAGGCAGGCCTCAATGAGCAGTTTTTCCCGGAAAGGATCCCCCACCTGTACCGCCGGGCGGCGTTCCTCGGACGCCTCGCCCAGCTCTTCCGAGGCAAAGGTGGCCCCATGGATGCCGTCGCGCCCGGTTTTAGCGCCGACGAGGAGCACCGGGTTGCCGACCCCGGCCGCCGCCCCCTTCGCCGGCGCACCCTCTAGAAGTCCGACGCACATGACGTTCACCAAGGGGTTTCCCTGGTAGGAGGGGCTGAAGAACGCCTCGCCGCCCACGGTTGGTACGCCGATGGCGTTTCCGTAACCGGCAATGCCGGCCACCACCCCGGAAAAGAGGTAGACCGTGCGCCGCTCCTTAAGGTCGCCAAAGCGCAGCGAGTCCAGGCAGGCGATGGGGCGGGCACCCATGGCAAAGATGTCGCGGACGATGCCGCCTACGCCGGTGGCCGCCCCTTGGTAGGGCTCGATGGCCGAAGGGTGGTTGTGGCTCTCCATCTTGAAGACCACGGCTTGGCCGTCGCCGATATCGACCACCCCGGCATTCTCGCCGGGCCCCTGCAGCACGCGCGGGCCTTGCGTGGGGAACAGCTTAAGGAGCGGCCGCGAATTTTTGTAACCGCAGTGTTCGGACCACATGACGGCGAACATACCGAGTTCCGTTTCGTTGGGCTCGCGCCCCAGAAGTTCGAGGATGCGCGCGTACTCCTCATCGGTAAGGCCCATGCTGCGCCACCTTTTCTTCACCTTCCCCGCCTCCTTTCTAGGTACCGGAGCATGGAAGTGAAGATGCCGCGGCCGTCCTCAGAACCCAAGATGGCCTCGGAAGCCCGCTCGGGATGCGGCATCATCCCTAAAACATTGCCTTCCTTATTGATGAGGGCGGCAATGTTGTGAAGGGAACCGTTGGGGTTGGCGGCCTCGCTTATGCGCCCGTCGGGTTCGGAGTAGCGCAGCACCACCTGCCCGCCCGCCTCGAGAGCTGCCAGGGTTTCCGGGTCCGCGTAGTAGTTGCCTTCGCCGTGGGCGATGGGCAGGCGCAGCACCTGGCCGGGGCGGTAAGCACCGGTAAAGGGCGTGTCCGCATTTTCCACCCGCACGTGGATGAACTCACAGCGGAAGGAAAGGCCGACGTTGCGGCGCATGGCCCCGGGAAGCAGGCCGGCCTCGAGGAGGATCTGGAAGCCGTTGCAGATTCCCAGAACCAGCCCGCCCGCTCGAGCGAAGTCGGCCACCGCCGCCATGATGGGTGAAAAGCGGGCAATGGCCCCCGTACGCAAGTAATCGCCGTAGGAAAAGCCGCCGGGCAGGATGATCGCGTCGTAACCGGCAACGTCGGTGTCCTCATGCCAGAGGTAGTCGCACTCGACGCCGAGGACGTTCTTCACTGCGTGGTAGCAGTCGGCATCGCAGTTGGAGCCGGGAAAAACGACCACCCCGAACTTCATGCCCGCGCCTCCTCCACTTCCAACCGGTAGTCCTCGATCACCGGATTGGCCAGGAGCCGCCGCGCCATTTCGGCCGCTTCTTCCCGCGCCGCCTCGGCCGTGGGCGCATCCAACTCGAGCTCCATGTACTTGCCGGTACGCACTTCGCGAACGTTTTTATAGTCAAGCGCCTCCAGCGCTCCCCGAATGGTCACCCCCTGGGGGTCGAGAATCCCCTTCTTCAAGGTGACATAGACCTTGACCAGGTACACTTCATGCCCTCCTTGTGTCATCGTCTTCGTTCGTCCTCAGGTCGTCGGCACCGCGGCAGAAATACCCGCCGGATCAACCTCGGCACCCAACACCCAGGGGCCGCGGGTCATCCCCTAAGCGGCGCCTTGCGTACCGCCATTCAAAGAACGAGGTGAGCGAGGGAAAGCGCGGGCGGTGTCTGAGGCCCGCTAGGGCCGAGTTCTGCCCGCGCCCCGAGCGAACCGAGTTCGTTCGTCGGGAGGTCGCCGGCGCCGCGTGGGGATACCCGCCGGCCCCCGTTCGGTACCCAAACCCCTTGGCCGCGGGCATCCCCCAAGCGGCGCCTATCAAGACAGCCGGCGCCAAATTTCCTGGTAGGCTTCTTCCACGCCGCCCAGGTCGCGGCGGAAACGATCCTTGTCCAGCTTCTCCTTCGTCTCGGCATCCCAGAAACGGCAGGTGTCCGGGGAGATCTCGTCGGCGAGAATGATCGCGCCCCCGGCGGTGCGCCCGAACTCGAGCTTGAAGTCTACCAGCTCCAGCTTTCGCTCGGCCAAGTAGGCGCTCAGTATGGAGTTTATCTTTAAAGCGTAATCGGCAAGGGTCTTAAGTTCGTCCTCGCTGGCCAGACTAAGGGCGTAGATGTGATATTCGTTGATCATCGGGTCGCCCAGCTCGTCGCTCTTCAAGTAAAACTCGAGGACGGGCCGGCGCATGGGCGTGCCTTCGGCCAGCCCCAAACGCTTGGCGAGACTCCCGGCGGCGATGTTGCGCACCACAACCTCAATGGGGAGAATGGTGACCTTTTTTACCAGCATCTCGCGGGGGGAAAGAAGTTTTTCGAAGTGCGTGGGGATGCCGTGCTCCTCGAGCAGGGCGAAGAAATGAGCGGAGATGCGGTTATTTAACTCGCCCTTGCCGGAGATGGTGCCCTTTTTCAGGCCGTTGAAGGCGGTAGCGTCGTCTTTAAAATACAAGATGTAGCGCTCGGGATCATCGGTGCGGTAGACTATCTTGGCCTTACCCTCGTAAACCTGCTCGCGCTTTTCCATGCCGATCCTCCTTCTCAGTCAATCTGGGCACACGTACCTTGGACAACGCTATTCGGTACAGTTGTTCTGCCACAAGTGAGGCCGAGGGGCATCCCCCGCACGGCGCCTTAGGTACCGTGAAGGCCTTACAATCCGAAGCGGGCAAAAATCTCGTCCACGTGGCGCAGGTGGTAGCGGTAGTCGAAAAGGCCCTCGATCTCCTCGGCGGTAAGGTAGCCGCGGATGCGGGCATCGCCCAGCACCCGCTCCTTGAAGCTGCCCCCCTCCTGCCAGGTGGCCATGGCCGCCTCCTGCACCCAGGCATAGGCATCGCTGCGGGAAACACCCTTATCCACCAAGGCCAGCAAAACCCTCTGCGAGAAAATCAGCCCGCCGGTTCGTTCCAAATTGGCGCGCATGTGCTCCGGGTAGACGATGAGGTTCTCCATGATGGCCGTGAACTGGCGCAGCATGAAGTCCAGCACCAGGCAGGAGTCGGGGATGATCACTCGTTCCACCGAGGAGTGGCTGATGTCCCGTTCGTGCCAGAGGCTCACATTCTCCATGGCCGCCTGGGCGTTCGCCCGGAGCAGCCGGGCCAGGCCAGCGATACGCTCGCAGTTTACCGGGTTGCGCTTGTGCGGCATGGCCGACGATCCTTTTTGTCCTTTGTGGAAGGACTCCTCCACTTCCAGAATTTCCGTGCGCTGCAGGCTGCGGATCTCAGTGGCAAACTTCTCCAGCGAGCTCCCCACCAGGGCCAAGGCCGTCAGGTACTCAGCATGCCGGTCGCGCTGCAGGATCTGCGTAGAAACCTTAGCCGGCCTAAGCCCCAGGCGCTCGCAGACGTAACTTTCCACGCGCGGGTCCACGTTGGCGTACGTGCCCACCGCACCGGAGATTTTCCCCACGCTGATGGTGGCCAGGGCATGGCCGAGCCGGTCGCGCGCCCGCTCCATCTCCGCCGCCCAAAGGAGGAGCTTTAACCCCCAGGTGGTAGGCTCGGCATGTACCCCGTGCGTCCGCCCGATCATCACCGTGTACTTGTGCTGGAGTGCCTTCTCTTTGAGCACGAAAAGAAGCCTTTCCACGTCCTTGATAAGGAGTTCTCCCGCCTCTTTCATCTGCAGGGCCAGCCCGGTATCCAGCACGTCGGAGGAAGTTAGGCCGCGGTGCACGTACTTCCCGGCCTCGCCCACCCGCTCGGCTACGCACTCGACAAAGGCGGCCACGTCGTGCCTGGTCACCTGCTCGATCTCCTTGACCCGCGCCACGTCAAAGCCGGCGCGCTCGCGGATGGCCTTTGCCGCCTCCCGCGGGATCTCCCCCAGCTCGGCCATCGCCTCGCAGGCGAGGATTTCCACTTCCAGCCACTTTTGCATCTTGTTCTCTTCCGTCCAGATGTGCGCCATCTCCGGATAGGTGTAACGCTCGATCATGCTCTTCCCCCCTAAAACTCGAGCCCCTGTTCCTTAAGCTTCTCTTCCTTTGCTTCCACCTCTCGCGCCAGCTCCTCCCGGTATCTCGCCAGGCGCGCGGCCAGCTCAGGGTCCGCGGTGGCCAGGACGGCCACGGCCAGAAGCGCCGCGTTCTTCGCCGCGCCGATACCCACCGTGGCCACCGGTACCCCGCTCGGCATCTGGACCGTGGCGAAGAGCGCATCCAGGCCCCCTAGGGTCCCGGCCGCCGCCGGCACGCCGATCACCGGGAGCGTCGTCTGCGCCGCCAGCACCCCGGGCAGGTGGGCGGCCAGACCGGCCACCGCAATGATAACCTTAAGACCCCGTCCCGCCGCCTCGCGGGCATAACGGGACGCCTTATCCGGCGAGCGGTGCGCCGAGGCCAGCACCACTTCGTAAGGCACGCCGAACCCGGCCAGCACCTTCGCCGCCTCCCGGCCCAAAGACAGATCCGAGTCGCTGCCTAGAACAATTCCTACCTTCGGCTCGGCCATATGTTTTCCTCCTTATCGTTTCCGCCAGGTTATGTTGCCCGTTTCCCCTGAAGTCCGCCGGCACCACACCCCGTTCTCCCATCCTCGGTTAAAGGCAAAAAGCGCAAGCCCAGACGGGTGGTTTTCAACTCTTGAGTGAAACCTCCCCGCCTGGGCTTTTCTCCCTCCGGTGTAGCGCCCGTGCGCCTGTGCCACTTGGTCCAGACCGCCTGCGCGCGGAACCCTAGGCACACTTTCCCTCAGAGCAATCTTGGTTTGTCGGCGCATTCCTTCCCGCCGCCATCCCCTTTTATGCCTGAGGTCTATATCCCAATGTTGTTTTTCCTTGCCCTGCCAAAAGTTATCCTACCAAACGTAATCTTCTTTGTCAACAAGAAAACCGAACGATACACATCTTTTTATCTTTAACGTTCGCACATTTACGGCCCGTCCTGGTGTCCGGCCTCTGAATTTCAGTTGGGCTCGCCGCTGAATAAGGCAATCTTTTCCCGCACCGCTCGCTTCAAAGCGTCTATTACCGGCCTTAGCACGTTTCGCGGGTCGGTTTCGCCCGGTTGGACGGTCAAAGACCGCCTGAGCTCTCGGGCCCAGGTAAGTTTCAGGTCCGTGGCAATGTTCACCTTTGAAATGCCCCGGCGAATGGCCTCCCGCAGCTTAGTATCGGGTACCCCAGAGGCGCCGTGGAGGACCAAAGGAACGCCAACCAAAGACCTGATTAAAGAAAGGCGTTCCAGATCCAGCTCCGGTTCAGCCGTGTAAACCCCGTGTGCCGTGCCGATCGCTACGGCCAGGCTGTCCACTCCCGTTTCGGCCACAAATCTCTGCGCCTGTAAAGGATCGGTGAGGCGGCCGGTTCCGCTTTTGGCCATCTCTTGTTCTTCCGCGCCGCCCACCTCCCCTAGTTCCGCCTCCACCGCAGCCCCGTATTTCCGGGCCAGGGCGACAACCTGACGCACCAAAGCCACGTTTTCGTCGTAAGGCAGCCTGGAGCCATCGATCATCACCGAAGGGTAGCCTGCCTCCAAGCACTCTTGCACTATTTCGAGGCTGTTCCCGTGGTCCAGGTGTAATATGACGGGAACCGGCACCTGCTTCGCCGCCTCCCTGGCCAGGGCAACTAGGTACCCCGCGCCGATGAAGCGTACCGTGCCCGGCGTCGTTTGGACGTAAACCGGCCTGCCCATTTCCGCTGAGGCGTCGACCACCGCCCGAAACGTTTCCAGATTGTGTATATTGAACGCCCCAACCGCGTATCCGCCCTGCCGGGCATCTTGCAGGATAGAGCTCGCGTTCTCCCTCATGCCGGATACTCCTCTCAGCAAAAGAGAATTAAGTAATTTTTTCAGCCTTTATCGTCCTGCTCAAATACTCCACATCCGAGGGCGACAACATGCCCGCCCCCACTCTAGTAACGCTGGCAGCAGCGCAGGCCGTCCCGTAGCGGAGAGCTTCGGCAAAGTCGCCCTTCCTTAACCACGCTAAGGTAAACCCGGCCACGAACGCGTCACCTGCGCCCACACTGCTGGCAGCATGCACCTGCGGTGCCCGGACACGCCAAATGCCGTACCCACACCCACCGATGACCCCATCTTTACCAAGCGATATCGCCACGGCCTCTTGGCCGTCGGCCAGAAGCTTCTTTATGCCCTCCACCACTGCCGATACCCCTTCAAGCGGACGTTCAAGGAGCCCTTCTGCTTCGGAACGGTTCGGCTTTATCAGCCACGGATGCGCCGCCAAACCAGTTTTTAGTGCTTCCCCGCTCGTATCCAGGATTACGGAACACCCCGTGCCTCTGGCCATTTCGATGAGTTCTGCATAAGCGTCCGCCGCCAAGCCGCGGGGAAGGCTTCCGGATAATATCGCTATTTCTGCCTTTTCCAGGAGAACGGCAAAATGCTCCTTGAATCTTTCCCAATCTTCTGCACAAACGGCAGGACCCTGCTCGTACAGCCCCGTCTCAGAAGAATTGATCGGGTCAATTATACTGACCGTAAGCCGGGATTCGGCAGGTATCTGCACAAAGTCTGAAGGGATACCCTCCGCGGCCAGTCTTTCTTCGATAAAGGCACCGTTATGGCCGCCGATGAAACCGGTAGCAAGCACGTCACCGCCCAGTACCCGGATGGCCCGGGCTACGTTGATCCCTTTGCCCCCAGGCAGAACCTGCACTTCCTTGACCCGAAAAATTTCCCCCGCTCTGAACCCTTCTACAATGTAGGTCTTATCGACGGCCGCGTTCAAAGTGACGCACAGGATCATCCGGCAATTTCCCCCAACCCGCCATCGATAAGGTCTCTTAAGGTAGCTACGGCCATATCCTCGTCTTCGCCGTCCGCCACTATCTCTAAAGTGGTTCCCTGTTTTGCACCGAGCGACATCACCGACAAAATGCTCTTGGCGTTGACCCTACGCCCTTCTTTCTCTATCCAAATATCGGCTTTGAAACGCTCCGCGGCTTGGACGAAGGCTGCCGCCGGTCGTGCATGTAAACCCGTGGGGTTTTTTATCGTGACCACAATTTGTACCAAAGAATAAGCCTCCTCTGCCCTACTGGTGTCTCCCCCGCGCATCCCAAACCACTTTTCCTCTAACCAGCGTGAGCACCACATTGAAGTCGGAATCCAGCGCCACAATGTCCGCATCTTTTCCCGGGGCGATATGCCCTTTGCGGTCGCTTATTTTTAGCAGCCGAGCAGGGTTGGCCGTCGCCCACCGGACGACCTCGGCCAGCGGAAAACCGGTAAATGCGGCAGCGTTCCTTACCGCCTCCGCCAGGGTAAGCGTGCTCCCGGCCAGGGAGCCCGCCGGCAATCTTGCCACGCCCCCCGCAACGCGGACGCTTAGCCCGCCCAGGTCGTACTCCCCGTCAGGCAGGCCAGTTGCCCGCATGGCATCTGTGGCAAGGATGAGATCGGAAGGAGCTTTGAGAAACGCCGCCAGCCTTACCGCTGCCGGGTGAAGATGATGTCCGTCACAGATCACTTCACAGCTGACCCCCGGCGTAGTAAGAATCGCTCCCACCGGCCCGGGCTCACGGTGGTGCAGCTGGGCCATGCCGTTAAAAAGATGAACTGCATGGGTGAGCCCGGCCTGGAACGCCGCGTTCATGGTGTCGAAATCTGCATTGGTGTGTCCCGCCGCGGCAACGACCCCTTGTTGCCGCAGGTACCTTATGAGGCCCAGCGCCCCTGGAAGTTCAGGAGCGAGGGTGATAATCCGCACCAGACCGGGAAAATGCTCCAAGAACGTCGCCACCCGTCCCAAGTCCACATCCTGGACGGCCGCCGGGTTTTGCGCGCCCAAACGCTCAGGGTTTAAAAAGGGGCCTTCGAGGTGTAACCCTAAAACCTCCGCCCCCCTAGCTCCGAGCTTCTTAACCTCCGCCGCTGCAGCCGCAACGTTTGCCAGCTGCTCCCAGCCGGCGCTGGCCGTGGTCGGCACAAACGCCGTGGTCCCATTTTGGGCCAAAAAGCGCGCCATGGTTAGAATAGCCTCGGCCGTGGCGTCCAGCGCGTCCGCCCCATGGGCGCCATGGATGTGCACGTCGATAAAACCAGGAACCACTGTCAGCCCACCGAGGTCAATGACGCGGGCATTGGGCGGGAGGCTGCCAGGGCGAGAAGGTTTTACCTCAACGATCTTTTCTCCGCTGATGACCACGGTCCCGGATTCTATTTCCACAAAAGGTGTAACCACACGTCCGTTGGTTAGAACAACTACGGCCCCGCTTTCAGTTTGGCGCATTCTACAGGCACTTCACCCTTCCTCTGTACTCCTTAATATAGCGAGCATTGATTTGATCGCCCTGGTCAAGATTGGAGCTGACCCACACCGGCGGCGTTATTCCTCTGGCCAATAGTTTTTCTATGGCTTCGACGACCACCGCCTGAAGGATCGCGCAGCCGCTTACCGTTGAGGTCGGCCCGGCCTTAAACGGCAGGCCATCAAACTCCACTACGGCATCACCCTCAATACCGCAGTTATCCAGCACAACGTCCGCGAGTTCGTACAGTAATTTGCCGCTTGCGTGGCGGGACTTTACGCTTCGCGTAAAGGCCATGGAAGTCAGCGCAATCACTTTTAAGCCCATTTCTTTGGCCTGCAGGGCGGCATCGATGGGTACGGCGTTTCTCCCCGAAGTGGAAGCTATGATGAGCGTATCGCCGGGCCGGACGGGTTCATTCCTCATGATTTCTTTCCCGTATTCTGGACAGCGCTCAAACCAAGTGCTTTTGGGCGCCTCCGGCCGAAGGGAAAGGGCCGGTTCTAAGATGGCGTTCACCGGTACCAGACCGCCGGCGCGGTAAAAGAGTTCTTCGGCATACATTTGCGAATGGCCACAGCCGAAAACATGAAGTAGTCCCCCGCCGGCGATGGTATCGGCTACAAGCTCGGCCGCCTGCCCGATGGCTTTAAGCTGGGTTTCCTTGACCTTCTTCAGTATCTCTTCGACCTTCTCTAGATACTCTTTGCCCTTCATGGGTTTACATCGCCCCCTCATAGATGTTGCAGGGGAAACTGGTAAGCCAGTTTCCCCCTTTCTTCAGCTGAGCTAGAAGATACTGGCGACGGCTTTAATAATTGCTAAAACCGCCAATCCATCGGGCACGAGCATGGCCACGCCGGTAATCCCGTACTTGGGAAGATCATAGAGGGGATAAAAGAGCGCTACCGGGATGGTGAGAATTAAGCCGTAAACGAAGCCGGCGACTATCGCCCCTCGCCTTCCTCCCACCGCATTGCCAAAAATGCCTGAGGTTCCGCCGGTAAAAAAACCACCGATGATTGAAGGAAGCGGTATTACGGTCCCAAATAGCCGAGATACCAACATGCCGACGATCATACCGATTACTGAACTGACAAACCCGAGCATCAATGCCGTAGGAGCATAGGGAAAAACCACCGGGCAGTCTAGAGCAGGAATTGCCCCAGGGACAACTTTGAGCGCAATACCCCGGAATGAAGGGATGATCTCGCCCAAGAACATTCTTACGCCCTGGAGGAGGATAAGCACTCCCGCCGTGAAGGTCAGCGCTTGAACGACGGCGTAAGTGACCGGCGACTGCCCTTGGGATACCTTGGCCACGGCTGCCGGACCGGCGACGAGAACGGTCACCAGGTATATGACGAGCATGACGACGGAAATGGAGATCGCGGTGTCTCTAAAAAACTCAAGGCTTTGCGGCACTTTCAAATCTTCACTGCTCTCGCTGGGGTTGCCCACCATTTTGCCTACCAACGCCCCGGCCACTACGCCCAGCGTAGTAAGGTGCCCGTAGCCGAACTCGTTCGACCCGGTGACCTGCCGCATGATCGGTTGGGCAATGGCCGGTAGCAGCGTTAAGACTGCGCCCTGTACCAAGGAGCCGACCACCACAATGTTAGTTTCCGAAAGGCCAAGGTCGTAGAGGGCAAAGGCCAGGAACCCGGCCAGAATCCAGATCATATGACCGGTAAGGAAGATATACTTGAAAGGGGTCAGCCGGGCCAGGACAAGGTTAACAACGAACCCGAAGGCAATGATTAGCGAAGACGTCTTGGCCACCACGGCAATCTTTTGAATGACGGCCCCCGTTACCGCTTCATCGAACGGCACGACCCCGGTAAGATTGAAGGCCTTGGTGAAAAGGTCGCTAAAAGGCCCAAGGGATTGTACGATAACACCCGCCCCGCTGCTTAGGATGAGCACCCCCAGTATCGTCTTGAACGTTCCACTTATGCATTCGGAAGTAGACTTCCCTTGGAGGAGGAGGCCAATCAGGGCCACAATGCCGAGCATTATGGCCGGGGTCGTAAATATTTCCACCAGCGCTTTAACCACCCAAATCCCCCCTTCTTGCTATTTGGGCAATTCGGCCAAGAGCTTTGCGCGAATCTCGTTTTTATCAGTTAAATTATTGATAAGCACCACTTTGCGGAAACTGGTCAGCAGGTGTTTGCCGATGTCCGTCGAAGCCACGACAAGGTCTGCCTGCCTACTTTTTGCCGAACCAACATCACAGGCTTCCGTGCTGGCCTTTATCCCCTCTTCCTTCAGAATGTCGTCGATGGTCATCTTCAGCATCAAGCTCGTACCAAAGCCCATACCGCACACTGTGACTATTCTCATGCTCCACCCCCTTTCCCCCTGTTATAGCTTGACAACTTGGGTTAAATGCTGCGGCATATCGGGGTTAAGCCCCTTCGCCATAGAGTGGTGGTAGCCGAGCAACTGCACAAGCGGCATCACCGCCAAACCGCGGCTAAAGGGACTCAGACCTCTCGGTAGAGCAACATTCCATTCGCCGCCCTCATCGTCCGCTCCAAGGGTCAGCACTTTCGCCCCATAGCCCTGCAGTTCTTCCAAGACGCCAGCCTCAAAACGCCAAGCATGCGGTGAAACAAAGGCCACTACCAAGGTCTCTTCATCAACAATCGATTTGGGGCCGTGGCGTACCTCAAGGAAGTGGTAGGCCTCCGACCAAGCAATGGCCTGTTCTTTAACCTTTAACATTCCTTCCAAAGCTAAGCCGTAGAAAGGGCCCGACCCCAGAAAAACAAAGCGCTTAATCGTGCGGCCGGAAGCCAAAGCAACGACCATTTGCTCATAGCGAGCTATGAGTTGCTCGGCGAGGAGAGGAAGGGACGCCAGTTCGTCTAAAATGGCCTTTTGTCTTCCAAGGGCGGCCGCCAGCAAGTCGAAAAATAGCAGCATGCCGGAAAACGACTTGGTCATCACCACGCTTTCTTCTTGAGCTTCGGGAAGCAACCAAGCCGTATCTGCCTCGTGGGTAAGGCTGCTTTCAGGATGGCAGGAGAGCGCGGCGGTTGTTCCAAGCCGCTTACCCCTTACATACGAAAGCGCCATTACCGTCTCGCTGCTCTCCCCGGACCGGGAAACACCGATGACGAGCGGTCGCCCGGTCACCGGCAGGGTAGTCTCCGGGTGCAGGAAAACCTCCGAGGCGGGAACTCCTTGAGCCGGCTGCCCGGCCATGCCACGCAGGGCTGCCGCGGCGGCCAGGGAGAGATAATAAGAGCTTCCGCAACCGGTGAGCACGATGGTTTCCGGTGCCCTTTTCTGCAGCCAGTCTGCAGCACTACCCAGATCCCCCTCCAGCCGCCCGATGATGCTCCTCCAAGTTACCGGCTGGTCCATGATTTCTTTGCGGGTTTTCTCGCCAACCAATTGCGCCACAGCAAACATCCTTTCCTGAAGTTCATTCTTCGTCCTCACAAACACGGTTAATCAGCGCCAGAACACCTTCTTTGCTGCCTGTTTCGCGGATGATTCTAAGGTAATCTTGGTTATTGAGCAGTTTGGAAAGCTGTGCCAAAAGCTTGAGATGGGAGTCGCTGTCGACCGCGCTCAAGCCGATGATCAAATCGACGGGATCGTTGGCCGGGTTACCAAAGCTAACCGGGCTCTTGAGCCGCACCAGACTAAGCCCGACCTTGCGCGCTCCGTCCTCCGGCCGGGCGTGCGGCATCGCAATGCCGGGCGCTATCACAATGTACGGTCCCAATTCTTGGACGGCCCGAATCATGCTGTCTACGAAACGCTCTTCTACGGCGCCGCTTTTGACCAGCAGGCTTCCCGCCAGGAAAACGGCCTCGCGCCAATCTTTGGCTTCTGCATCTAGGAGTACGGTTTCTGCAACCAACACATCTGAAAGCACCGGTTCTCCCCCTCTGGATAACAAGCCGCTTTTTTTCTTTGCCGCTTTTCCCTCGCCCACTTTCTTCTCCTTGAAACCGAAACCAAGGGCCGTCCTGAGTTCCTGGATCTCTTCAGCCGTCGGTATGCTGGATAGGATGACGGTTTGAACTCCGCAATTCTTAAGAGGAACAGTTGAAAGAATTAAGTCCGGATGGAGATCGGCTATCTGCTGGGCCAAAGAAAACGCCGAGCTGAAACCTACGATCTGGATCTCTGGTATTTCGCTTTCCAAAATACTGGCTATAAGCTGCGAGGTGCCCACGCCACTGCTGCACACCACGAGCGCTCTTGGCTGCGACCGATACTTGAGCTTGAGGCGTTCCATTGCCGCTCCTAAATGCAGGGCGAGGTAGCCGATCTCCTCTTCCGGGAGCTCATTGCCCCAGGCTTCCGTAAACACCTTTGACGCCTGCTTAGCCACGAAAAACAGGAAGGATAACTTCTGTTTGATTTCATCGAGGATCGGGTTGCGAAACGGCAGCCCAAATTTCACCCGGCTTTGCACAGGTTCCAGATGTATTGTCAGCCCGTCCAAGAGCTGGGTATCGCTTGAAAGTTCCACTCCCAGCATAGTCTCGGCCCGGCGTATAAACTCGGTAGCCAGAGCCTTAATCTTATCTGCCTGCCATAAAGTTTCTTTCCGGCGCGACCGCAATTTCGCGCCCACAAGGTGCAAACTGATGTAGCCGATCTCGGCCGGCGGCAGTTCCAACCCGTAGGCTTTGGATACCGCTCGGGCCACTTCTTCAGCCACTCGAAACTCAGGAGCCTTCTTTATTTCCTCCAAATCCGACCGGGGCATAACTATGTCTTTGTTTTGCTTCAAACGTGTAACGGCCAGGGCCAGATGAACCACCAGGCCAACAGTTGAGCTGTCATTTAGGGCCAGCCCGTGGCGCCGGCATACTTCGGTTACAATTGCTTCAAGCCCGGCCAAATCCACTTCCCGAAACAAGCCAAGAACGTGGGCAATAACCCCGTCCGGACCTGGCCGTCTCCATTGCCCGCCGCCGGCGCCGATATCTGCCAGGTAACGAATCAGATGCTCTTCTCCTGCCGATTCGGCGAGAAGATCACAAACTGCACGACGCCAGTCCTTTTCTGCGCACGCCAACCAGTAACCCACGTTGGGTTTTCCTCGCAAGGCAATACCTCGGCCGGCAAGCCAGCTCCCCGCGCGGCGAAGGTCGGATAGAACCGTCGCCCGGCTGACCATAAGCTTCTCTGCAAGGTCCTCCGCCGTCAGAGGCTGGTCGGACCGCAAAAGCCAGGCAACGAGTAGTTGTTCTCTTTCTTTGGGCGACAAAGAGCAATCATAGGAAACTGCCGGCCCTAATTCATATTGCAGCGCAGACAACGCGCAAGGGTCGCCTTCTAGCCATACCCCCCGTTTCGGCTTGCGCAAAAGGTTGACGCTTCGGGCTTTAAGCCAAGTCGTTAAAGCATCCAGGTCGTAGCGGACCGTTCGCGGGCTAACCTGAAGCCGGTCGGCCAACTCAGCAATGGTCCAACGTTTGCAGGATGTCAACAGTACTTGGGCCAGCCTTCGTTGTCTCCAGTTCAGGCTCAAAGCCGCCACTCCCCAATGTGGCAAATCTGGTCTGGAATAAAATCGCTTTTTCTTTTTCGCGTCTTTTAAGTTCCTTTTCGCCCTTCATTCTAGCACGGTTTATTGCCGACGGCAGACTATTTTGTGACAGCATTAATGTGGCAATTTTAGACTGTATGGTGATCCGCTGCCTGGAAACAAAAAAGTATGTGGGCCCCGGGAACTCCCTCAGGGCCCACTTCAGCGTAGCAGCCTCTATTCCCACTCAATGGTGGCCGGCGGCTTAGAGGTGATGTCGTAGACAACGCGGTTCACGTGCGGCACCTCGCCGACGATGCGCGCCGCTATCTTCTCTAGAACTTCATAAGGAAGACGGACCCAGTCCGCCGTCATGCCGTCGGTGCTCTCCACAGCACGCACGGCTACGGTATAGGCGTAGGTGCGCTCGTCGCCCATCACGCCAACACTTTTAATGTCCGGCAGCACCGCAAAGGCCTGCCAAACTTTACGGTAAAGGCCGGCCGCGCGCACCTCTTCGGTGACGATGGCATCGGCCTGCCGCAGGATGGCCAGCTTCTCGGCCGTTACCTCCCCCAAAATGCGGATGGCCAGCCCGGGACCCGGGAAGGGATGGCGCCAGACGATCTCCTCCGGCAGTCCCAGTTCTTCGCCCAAGCGCCGCACCTCATCCTTAAAGAGCAGGCGCAGCGGCTCGATCAGCTTCAGGTTCATCTTCTCCGGCAGCCCGCCCACGTTGTGGTGCGATTTGATGGTGGCCGCCGTAGCCGTGCCGCTCTCGATCACGTCGGGATACACCGTGCCCTGCACCAAAAAGTCGACCCGACCCAGACGCCGCGCCTCTTCTTCAAAAACGCGGATGAATTCCTCGCCGATGATTTTCCGCTTCTTTTCCGGGTCGACAACCCCGGCCAGCCGCTTCAGGAAGCGTTCGCGGGCGTCCACATGGATAAGCTTAAAGCCGCGCTTACGGAACGTGGTCACCACCTGCTCCGCCTCCCCCTGGCGTAGGAGACCGTGGTCCACGAATATGCTCGTGAGCTGGTCGCCGACCGCCCAGTGGACAAGGGTGGCCGCCACCGAAGAGTCCACGCCGCCGCTCAAAGCGCAGATAACCTGCCCGTTTCCTACCTGCTCTTTAATCGCCGCGATGGCCTCTTCGGCAAAAGAGCCGAGGTCCCACTTCCCCGTGCAGCCGCAGATATCGTACAGGAAGCGCCGGATGAGGAGCTCTCCCTTGGGGGTGTGAACTACCTCGGGGTGAAATTGTACGCCGTAAAGGTTGCGCGTAAAATCCCCCATGGCCGCCACCGGCGTGGTTGCGGTATGGGCAAGAACGGTGAAGCCGGCCGGAGGCTCGTCCACCTCCACCCCGTGGCTCATCCAGCACTGTTCCTGTCGTTCCCAGTCTTGGAGAATCCCCCGCGGTTCGTCCACGGTAACGATGGTCCGGCCGTATTCTCGCCGCTCGGCCGGCCCTACCTTCCCGCCCAAAAGATAGGCCATCAGTTGGTGCCCGTAACAGATCCCGAGCACGGGAACGCCCAGCGCAAGGACTCCCGGGTCGCACTTGGGCGCGCCCGGCACAAACACCGTTGCCGGCCCGCCGGAAAAAATAATCCCGCGCGGTTGGCGCGCTTTGATTTCGGCCAGTGGAGTATCGAAAGGCAGGATCTCCGCGTACACCTTTTGTTCGCGCACCCGCCGGGCAATGAGCTGTGCGTACTGGCCACCAAAGTCTAAAATTATAATTCGCTCCTGGTCCTCTAAAGCCATGCTTGATCTTCCCTTCACGGTTTCGCTGTTCTACCTTCCCGATGATAACGGACCGGCCCTTGGCTGTCAAGAAAGCGGTGAAAATTATTCAGTAAGCTTTGTTGACTTTTCACGGAGGATTTGTTACAATGGGGGCACTTAATTTCCTTGGGCTTAGTTCTACTAAGCCTCCCCCTTTTCTTGGCGGAGCAGGCTTGAACTGCTCCTCTTTTTTTCTAAGACTCCCCTGCCGCGCGCGGCAGCGGCAGTAGTGGAAAAGCTTCGGCACTCGGGCATCCCCTGCGGCGCGCCGGATGGCGGCTACCGGCTCGCCTTCGGCTGAGGTGAAACCCGCGCCGGGGAAAAGGGGACTTCAGGTCCCGGCACCGCGCCGACCAGGTGAACCTCGGGCTGTGGCTGGTAGGTGTCGCGCGAGAGGATCTCGTCTCGCACCAGCCGGCCTGCGCGCCAGATGCGCCGCCGGACGACCACCTTGTAGCCAGGCCTTCCTTCCTGCTTGAGTTTATCTTCGCCCGGCTTCAGGGTGGGGTCCTCTTTGAACAGGACGGGAAACGGTATCTCCTCTTCCACGGTGGTGTTTATCTCGACCTTTTCCTCGCGCGGGGTGCCGAAAATGGCGATGGTCAGCTCGTTCCCGTGGACCCGGCTCCCAAGCATCACCGGCTCGGGCCGGGTATTCTTAAACTTGAAGTCGATGCTGCCGTAGGCTACGGTGGCATCCCTGCCTAGTCCCACGTAGGCGCTGGGGAGGGAGTGGTTGCTGCGCTCTACCGGGTCCATGCCGGCCAAGAGTACCGCGTTGTAAAGCGTGCTGGACACCTGGCAGATCCCCCCGCCGATGCCGGGTACTAACTCGTTCTTGATAATCACCGGCGCCTCGCGGTAACCCTGCCGGGCTTCGCGCGGCCCGACCACTTCGTTGAAAGAAAACACCTCGTCGGGGGCTACCACATGGCCGTTAAGTGCCTCTGCGCCTAGTTTTAGGTTGTACGTCCTGTCCCGGTCGCTCGCCTTGAACCGGGTGGTGTAAAGAGCCACCACGTCGCGGATGCCCAGGCGCCACAGGTCCTCTACGGTGCGCTTGGGCGGGATTTCCTTCACTACCAGGGCCACGTAACCGCCGCCACGCCGCACCGCCGCCACGATCCGCTCCTCAGATTCAGCCACGTCCAAAGCACGCCCGGCTTTGCCGGCCACCGGCTCGGCTTCGTTCTTCTCATTTAAGGTCAGGTAGGCATCGCGTGGCGGAACATTTATCTCCTGCGCCAGCTGGGCCAGGTAACCTTGAAGTTTCCGGGTGTCCAGGCTGAGTTCTAAAGGCAGGGTGTAGCCTGTTTGTTTGATCTTATAGCGCTCGCGCAGCATTTCCAACAGGTTACCTCTATGCCCTACGGCCAAAGCGTTCTTAACCGTAAGCTTTACATCCGCGCCAATCCCGATGTCCTTTGCCTTTACGGTATAGGTGCGCTCCCTAGCTTGGAGAAAGAGCACGGTGCCCTCAATGGCCTCCGCCCGCGGCGCGAGGAGCCGCTCGGCTTCCTCAGCCGTAAGATGAGAAAGATCGATCCCCTCCACCCTTACTCCGGGCACAATGCGGTCCGGTGCAAGCAGGCTCTTCAGCGCCAGCGCCGTGCCGAAGCTCAGGGAAAAAAGGAGCGCCAGCACCAAAGCCGCCAAGGGATAATAACGGGGAATGCGCTTCATTGGTTCCGGCACACCGTCCACCCTTCCTACGAATTCTCCCTGCTTGGGCGCCAGGGTCCCGCCTTCGCCAGGCGGCCTGTTAATATCTATGCCCGAACTCGGTAAGTCCTTCCTTCCTCGGCCAGGGCCACGGCCGGAAATTCGCGCCCGGCCTCGCGCAGAAGAACATCGAGATCCTGGAGCGGAGAAAGGTGGGTGAGAAGGAGTCGGCCCACCCCTGCCGCCCGCGCCACCCCGGCCGCCTGAGCTGCCGTCAGGTGGTTGCGCGCCCCCTGGGCGAGCTGCGCCTGGGTGTAGGTGGCCTCGCAGAGAAAAAGATCTGCCCCGCGGACTTTCTCTTCCAGTTCCGGAAAGGGCTCGGTGTCGGCCGAATAGGCGAGGGTAGCTCCACCGCCCGTCAAAAGCCAGCCGTAACTCGGCACGCTGTGCCGGCCGGCGAAGGGCACAGCCCTAATCCCGCCGATCTCTACGGCCTGCCCCTCCTCTACTTCGTGTACGCTTACTAATCCGCGGTAATCAAGGCGGGCGAATTCTTCCGCCGGTTCGGCCGGCGCCCAAACCGGCAGAGGCTCGCGCTGCCGGCCCTGTAAGTAGGCCACTTCCAACGCGTAGCGCAAAACGAAATAGTCGCTGGTATGATCGCTATGCAGATGGGAGAGGATAATGCCCGTAAGGTTGTCCAAAGAAACAAAACTCACCAGCCGGCCGAGCACGCCTGCGCCGCAGTCGAGGAGTAACCGGGTTTCGCCTAAAGTAACCAGGTAACCGGAACAGGCACCTTTTGCCGCCGGATAAGGTCCGTACCGGCCCAGGACGGTAAGTTCCACACGTCTCTCCCCTTGTTTCTTTTTTCCATGCCCCCTCGGGCATCTCCCTGGGGCGCGAACGACCTGAGGACGAACGAACTCGGCTCGCTCGGGGCTCAGGCTGGGATCGGCCCTTCGGGCCTAATGCGCCGTGCGGAGGATGGCCCCGGGGCAGTAAGTTGAACGGTGGCAGTTTTCAGAGTAGGAGGTGGGAAGGTGTTCGATCATATCAGCATAGTAGGCATTCTCGTCCCCCGTCGCGCAGAGCTCGGGCCGCGGGTCCAGGAAGTCCTTACGCGCCACGGCGACGCCATTTTGAGCCGTACCGGGCTCCCGGACGGCAACAAAGAAAACGGCATCATCACCCTCACCCTCGATGCCGACCGGAAACGCGCCGAAGCGATTGTAGCGGACCTAAGCGCCATCCCCGGCGTAACCGCGGCCAGCCTGCCACTGCGTTAAGAAAAATCTCCCGGTCACAGCTTCAGCCGCCCTAGCTCCCGACGCGCTCAACTTTTGCCCCCAACGCTTGAAGTTTCGCGGTCAGGTGCTCGTAACCGCGGTCGATGTGTTCCAGACCGGTTACCTCGCTCCTTCCCTCAGCGGCGAGCGCGGCTATCACCAGGGCCATGCCGCCCCTCAGGTCTGTCGCCTCCACGGGTGCCCCAGTAAGCTTGACAGGTCCCGTAATAATGGCCGTGTCGCGTTCTACTTTTATGTCGGCCCCCATGCGCCTCAGTTCGTCCACATACTTAAAGCGTCCGTCGAAGATGGTCTCGCGCAGGGTGCTCACCCCATCGGCCTGCGTAAGGAGCACCGCAAGCGGCGCCTGCAGATCGGTTGGAAAGCCGGGATAAGGTTGGGTAACTACGTTTAGGGGAGCCAAGGGCTCCTTTTTCTTTACCGTAATGGCCGTAGTGCTCTCCTTGACCTCCACCCCAATGGCCTCCAGGCTGGAAAGGAGCGCCCGTAGGTGCTCGGCTATGGCATTCTCCACCGTGACTTCCCCGCCGGCCACGGCGCCCAGGATGAGATAGGACCCGGCTTCAATCCGGTCGGGGATTATTTCGTGTTCGGCACCGTGGAGTTTCCGCACCCCTTCAATGCGGATCACGTCCATGCCGGCGCCTTTAATTCGGGCCCCCATGCTGTTTAAGAAATTAGCCACGTCCACCACTTCCGGTTCGCGGGCGGCGTTCTCTAGGATGGTGGTGCCCTCGGCCAGCACTGCCGCCAGCATGGTGTTGATGGTGGCCCCTACGCTGGCCCGGCCGACGTAGTACTTGGCCCCGGTCAGGCGCGGCGCTTCGGCCTTCATAAAACCGTGCTCGAGCGAAACCTTGGCCCCCAGGGCCTCAAAGCCTTTAATGTGGTAATCTACCGGTCGCGACCCGATGGAGCAGCCCCCGGGAAGGGCCACTACCGCCCGTCCGAGGCGTCCGAGAAGCAGTCCGGCAACATAAAAAGAAGCCCGCATGCGGCGCACCAGCTCGTACGGTGCCTGCGGCTCTTTCAAGCCTGCCCCACTTACCCTTACGCGCCCGGGGGCATCGCTCGTCACCCTGGCCCCCAGGGCCCGCAGGATAGAACACATTACCTCTACGTCCGTATCCTGGGGCACGTTTTCAAGAATCGATTCCTCCTCGGACAGAGCTGCGGCAACAAGCAGCGGAAGGGCGCTGTTTTTTGCTCCGCTGGCCACGACGGAACCATTCAAGGCGCGCCCGCCTTCAATCACCAGCTTTTCCATCCGCACGCCCCCCTTTCGCCGCCGTCAGGTAGCCGCGGACAATTTCCTCCAACACTTCTTCCCGCCCAAGGCCGCGGATAAGGCTGCGCGCGTTGCCGTAGCTGGTAACGTAAGCAGGGTCGCCAGAAAGCAGATAACCCACCAGCTGATCCACCGGGTCGTAACCCCGTTCCTCTAGAGCCGCGCTCACGGCGAGAAGTACGGAACGCGCCGGGCTGTCCGGCGTGCGGGGAGAAAAGAGCCTGGTATCTTGCCGTTCATCTCTCGCCGCCACTTGTCAAGCCTCCCGTTCCACCAGCCGCCGGAGCAGTCCTTTGGCCTCCACCGTACCCACTACGTGCAAGAGATCGCCGGCCTGAAAAACCATATCCGAGGAAGGCGAGTAATATTCCTTGCCGTCCCGCTCAATGGCCACCACCGTGGCCCCGGTTTCGGAGCGAATGCGGCTCGAGGAAAGAGACTGGCCGACCAGCCACGAGTTCTCCGGTATCTCTATTTTTTCTAGGTACTGGAGGTTGTTCAGCATGCCCCAGAGGTAGCTCACCATCTGCCGGGCCGTGTTCTCAATTTCCTCGTCCAGCCGGCGTTTCTCGGCGAAGAGCTGGCTCAGCTTCTCCTGTAGCTCGGCCAGGGCCTGCTGCCCGCGGAACTGGTGAAAGTACGACTCCGCAGCCTTCTTTGACTTGATAATCACGCCCATACCCGCCGCGGTCTCCACCACGCCCGCATCCTCTAGTAGGGAGACCGCCCGGCGGATGGTCTCCGGCGATACTTTATACCGGCCGGCCAGCGTGGATCGGCCGAAGATTTTGTCCCCCACCTTGTACTCGTCCCGCAAAATGCGGGAAGCGATGTCTAGAGCAATCTGCTCGTAGCGAGAAAGTACACTCAAACTCTTGTGCGGAGCCAACTTTAAACCCCCTTTGCCTCTTCGTTTTCTTTATCCAAAATCTCCAAGGCCAGCTGCCTTAGGAACCATTCCACATCGCTCACCACACCCACGGCCTGAAAGCTCCCCCGGTCGACGAGCTTGGTGACCACGGCCGGGTTGATGTCCACACACACCAACCGCACCCGCGCAGGAAGGAGGTTCCCGACGGCGATGGAATGCAGCATGGTTCCCAGCATCAGGGCCAGTTCCGTGCCCGGCAGCAAAGCGCGCATGGCCTCTTGGGCGGCAATCGTATCGGTAATCACGTCCGGAAGCGGCCCGTCGTCGCGAATCGAGCCCGCCAGCACATAATCTACTCCTGCCTGCACGGCGGTATACATCACGCCCTTGGTAATTAGGCCTTTTTCCACCGCCTGGCGAATGCCCCCCGCTGCCCGGACCGCGTTGATGGCCCTAAGGTGATGGGAGTGACCTTCCGGCACCTGCTCCCCGCTCGCGAGCGAAACTCCCAGCGAAGTCCCAAACAGGGCGTTTTCGATGTCGTGGGTGGCCACCGCGTTTCCAGCGAACAGCGTCTGGACGTATCCGGCGCGGATGAGCCGCTCTAAGTATTTGCCGGCACCCGTGTGAATTACGGCCGGCCCCAGCACCACGAGAATCTTTCCGCCCCGCCGGCGCACGGCCCGCATTTCCCGGGCAATACCCTTGATAACCAGCCCCTTGGGCCGTTCGCTGGACACGGCGCTTCCCATAAAGCTAAAGACCTCCCGCTCACGGGGACGCTCGAGAGGCGTCACCTGCACCCCCTGGGTCCCCACAACGATAAGGTCTCCTCGCTTCACGCGGTGAATGGGTACACACACCGCGCGCCGGGCCACCGGGTCGACGCGGATGCCGCAGTCCATCTCTATTCCTTCAACTTGAACCCATCCGCCGGGCAGCCTTACGCGCGTCTCGAGATTGGTAGTAACGTAGAAATCCTCCGGAAAGACGCCGTCCTGAGGAGCCGGCCTGAGGGCGGCTTCCTGCTCGGTGACCAGCACCGCTCCCAGCGGCTGGATCGCCTCCCACACCTTTTCGAGAACTTCCTCGCTCGGGGCCGTGATCATAAGGCGCGCATAGCTCGGATCTTCGTTGGTCTTGCCGATGGAAATTTCCTCAATAGCGAAGTCGCCGCCCTGTTCGATGACGGCGTCGAGCACCCGCGGCAGGATATGGGAATCGAGAATGTGTCCTCTAAGCTCTACTTTCCTACGGTACACTAGAGCCTTCTCCTCTCTCTACCTGCCCTCATGCTAACACATTGTCCCGGTGGCGTCAATGAGTAGGCTTCGACCTTCCGGAGAGAAGCAAGGACCGGTGCCCGCGCACCGGTCCCCCGTAACCGCTCTCCGCCCTCTATCTCGGTCAGAGTAACCCTTTCTCCTTCAGGAAGTCGCGTGCGACCTTGGCCGGCTCTTCTTCGTCCACATCTACCCTCGCGTTGAGCTTGGTCATCGTCTCGGTATCCATTAACCCGCCGAGCGGCTTAAGCGCCTCTTTCACCTCCGGGTATTTCTCCAACATGTCGTTCCGCGCCACAAGTATGCCATAGTACGGCGGGTTGAACCCCTTGTCGTCCTCCAGGATGACCAGGTCATGCGAGATGTTCCGCCCGTCGGTGGAATAGGTGCAAATGACATCCACCTCTCCGCTCTTGATCGCCCGGTACATTAAGCCGAAGTCCATGGGGATGGCCTTTTTAAACTTAAAACCATACACCTGCTGAAATTCTTTGTAGCCCTGTCCGGGGTAGTCCTGCCAGGTGGTGTCGGTCGCCAGCACCATGTCCTTAGCGTAGGGCTTAAGGTCGCTCACCTTCTTCAGGTTCAACTTCTCGGCCGTTGCCCTGGGTACAGCAATTGCGTAGACGTTGTTATAGCCGTACGCCGGGAAGGTATAAATGTTATACCTCTTCAGCATTTCATCGTGTACGTACTGCCATACTTTCTCGGGATCCCGCCACTCCGGTGTAAGCTTTTGCTCCAGAAGGCCCAAGAAGAGAGTACCGGTAAAGGAAATGCCCATGTCCAAGTCGCCGCTCACCAAAGCCTCATGGATGGCCATGGCGCTTCCAAGGTTTCTGACGTGTTCCACCTTATGGTTGGTTTTGGCCTCGATAAGGGCCTTAGCAATCTCTCCCTGGATTTCCACTTCGGCGTATCCCTGCGAGCCAATGCGCAGCGTCGAGCCGTCGCCCGGTTTTTCCGCTGCCTGTTCGCCGGGCCCCTCTTTCGGCCCCTGCCCGCCGGATGTGCAACCGGTTACCACCAGAGCGAGGGCGGTAATAAACGCCAGCACTACCAAGAATCTTTTTTTCAAGAGATCCCCTCCCTAACTTAATTTATTATTTGGCCGTCTACTCGGACTTTTCTCGGCTGAGGCGCAAGCCCTCCGGCGTTACCCAATATTCCACGTGGCCGAGCACAAAGTCGGCTACCAGTGCCAGCGCGGCCGCCGGTACCGCCCCTACTAGGATTAGGTAATCGCGCATGAGTTGCAGTCCTCGGTAGATATAGCGCCCCAATCCACCTCCCCCGACCATCGCCGCCAGCGTTGCCGTACCGATGGCAATTACCGTGGCCGTGCGTACCCCGGCCATGATGACCGGTACCGCCAACGGCAGCTCAACCCGGAGGAGCCGCTCAAACTCCGTCATCCCCATGCCGGTAGCCGCTTCTTTAAGGTCCGCATCTACCCCTTTGATGCCCGTGTAAGTGTTTCGTAAGATGGGAAGGAGCGAGTACAGGAAGAGGGCCACAATCGCCGGCTTATTGCCAATACCCAGCCCGAGCGGGATAAAGAGAGCCATCAAAGCCAGGCTGGGAATGGTCTGGATGATATTGATCACGGCCATAATCGGCTTTTCGAGCCAAGACCAGCGTGTGGCGGCAATACCCAAGGGTACGGCCACGACTACTGCCATGGCCACCGGAAATACCACCAGCAAGAGAACGTGTTCCTCCAGCGCCCTCACTACCTCCGGGAGGTTGGTCGTAAGGTACGACCACATCTTCAACCACGTTGCAAACACCGTCATTGCCCACCACCTCCCGCACTCAATTGGGCACCACCATCGCCACTTGTGTTCAAGGAATCAACAAGGACACCTACCAGGCTGGCTCTGGTGACAACTCCCTCCAGGCGTCCCTCCGGACTTACTACCGCCACCAGGTTGTGCCCGTGCGCCGTAAGGTGAACTGCCGCTTGGCTTAAAGGCATGTCCGCCGTTACGGTGACTGGCGGCGGGGTGGCCACCTCTTCCACCGGCAGCCGTTCGTCGCGGATAAGGTGCGGGTAGAGGTCACGGGCCTGTACAAGCCCACGCAGTACCCCGTCGCTCACCACCAGAAGGCTGTCTACCTTATACTTTTGCATCCGTTTTAGAGCTTCACCAAGCCCGCGCTTGGCCTCGATGGTTATGGGGGCCGGGTTCATGACGTCGCGCACCAGAAGGTCCGAAGCTGCCTGCGGCTTTGCCGCCCGCCCGACGAAACTGGCCACAAACTCATTGGCCGGATGGCGTAGGATTCCCTCAGGGGTATCGTCTTGCACAACTACGCCGTCTTTCATAACAATGATGCGATCCCCCAAGAGCAGCGCCTCATTCATGTCGTGCGTAACAAAGATGATGGTTTTTTTCAGCCTCTCCTTGAGGCGCTTAAACTCGAGCTGCAATTGCTCGCGCGTCAAGGGGTCCAGGGCGCCGAAGGGTTCGTCCATAAGAATAAGCTCCGGGTCGGCCGCGAGCGCCCGGAGCACCCCGATACGCTGCTGTTGCCCGCCGGATAGCTGGGCCGGATAACGGTTGCGGTAAATAGACGGCTCCATGCCGACCATAGAAAGGAGTTCATCCACCCGTTCTTCGCGCTTCTTACGCGGCCAGCCCTTAAGTTCCGGCACCAGGGCAATATTGGCAGCCACCGTCAGGTGCGGCAGAAGGCCGATATTCTGGATAACATACCCGATGTTACGCCGCATCTCAACCAAGTTGAGCGCACTGGTCTTCTGTCCTTGAAAGTAAATTTCTCCCGACGTGGGTTCGATAAGCCGGTTCACCATCTTCAGGGTGGTGGTTTTGCCGCACCCGCTGGGGCCAATCAGGACGACAAACTGACCTTTTTCAATGGTTAGATTTAGATCGCGCACCGCTTCGGTGCCGCCTTTATACTTCTTTGTCACATGTTCAAAGGTAACCACTAGCTTCCCCCCTCACCCGTTATCTCAGCCTGCGCACGGCCATGAAGGGCTGAGAAACAATCGGGTTTTGGTCTGCTCTAACTTGTCAGTTCACCCGCGGTTGCCGACAACTTTATTGTACTACGTAAGTTTACTGGAAGTCAATAGGAAACTTGTCCAGGAGAGCTTTTGTGCGATCGCTTCCGGCTGTAAAATGAAAACAGAAACGAATTTCCCTCGAGCCGGAGGTCAGAGCATGGACACTTACCGCACCGTAGGCCGCGAGGCCGAAGTGGAAATAAAAATAGAGCGCTCCCTCTTTATCGACCGGGTGCGCCCGGTAGAAAGTGAAGAACAGGCCAAAGTGTTCATTGCTGAGGTCAGCCAAAAACACCGCCAGGCCACGCACAACGCCTGGGCCTACCGCGTAGACCCGGAACGCGACATCCGCTTCGCCAGCGACGCCGGGGAACCGAGCGGCACCGCCGGCGAGCCCATCCTGCGCGCCATTTTGAGCCGGGGGTTAACCCAAACGGCCGTGGTGGTGACTCGTTACTTCGGCGGCAAAAAGCTGGGCGTGCGCGGGCTCATCGACGCTTACGGAGGTACGGCCGGGGCGGCCCTCGACGCCGCCGGCCAGGTGGAGAAGGTAATCACCCGGCAGCTTACCGTAACCGTTGCCTACCCGCACTTGGACCGCTGCTTGTACTGGTTGAACCGGCTCGGCGGCACGGTCATCGCCTCGTCGTACTCCGAAGCGGCCCATCTCGTCTTAGCCCTGCCCCGTTCGCAGGTTGAAGCATTTAAAGCCGAGGTGAATGACTACGCGGAAATTGCCGGCGGCGATTAGGCCCGGCAAGAGCCCCCTGCGAAGGCCGATCAGGCGCACGCCCTACGCGTCCAGCAGCACTACCTTTCTCCCCGGAGCCGCCTCGGCATAAGGCCGGCCGACCAGGTCGCGGCCTTGCGCATCAAAGGCGATACCCGGCAGCACAAAAAGGTCTGCCTTGGTAGCGCCGATGGCTGCCTGGAAGTCGGCCACGGTAAGGAGCCCGGCGCAGCAAATATTGCCGCCGAAAAAGCGGCTGGGTACGGGCAGCACCGTAAGCGAGCATGGCAGGTCCTCCCGGAAAGCTGCCGCCCTTACAAGGGGCGCCGCCAGCTCAGAAGTTGCCACCACCACCTGTTTAGGTCGCTCGCGGCTGAGGAGGCGGAGGAATTCCTCCCAAGCCGTAGGAGACAGATCGTAATCAAAGACGAGCCCGGAGCGCGCTCCGGGCATTTTTGTCACCTGCACGGCGCGGGCCTTTCCCTCGGCTTCCGTTTCCACCGTCACCGTACCGGCCGCCTGGAGGCGCCAAAAGGCGTCAACGCGGGAAAATACCGCTTTGCCAGCAATGCGCACGATGGTCTCCCCTGCTCTCAGCCCGGCGGCGGCCGCCGGCGTACCGGGCAGCACGCCACGGATTTCAGCCTTAAGGTCCGTCAAACCTGGCGGCTCGACGAGAAGGGGAGTAGAGACCTCTTTCTGCCAAGAAGCCACCCGCCGCCTGAGTTCGTCCCACAGATCGTCCGGGAATTTCAGCTCCGGCGGTGCCAGATGGGTGTAACCGGGAAGAAAGATGCGTACCGTCTCGGCCCCTGCTTTGGCGAGAAAACGCACCGTCCGCTCCACGTCCTCCCAGCCGACAAGCTGGGGCAACGCCACTATGCTCCCCGAAAACGGTATCCCGGCCCGGGCTAAAAGGCGCGGGGCGGCCAAAGCGATCTCCGGGCGCCGGTCGCCCATGAGCAGGCGCCGGCCTTCCGCGCTTGCGCTGTTTAGGGACAAAGTAACCTCCAAGGGTTTTACCTTCGCCAGCTCGGCCACCACCTCTGGAGTAAGGAGCGTGCCGTTCGTGGTGAGAGCGATAGGCGTCTGGCGAAAGCGCCGCCTGAGCCAAGCCAGGATGGGGAGAAGTTCGGGGTTAAGAAGAGGCTCGCCTTCCAGGATGCGGGTTACCGATTCACCGATAACTATCTTTTTCCCCCGGTCGAGAAAGGCCGCCCGCTCCCGGATGGCCACAAGCGACTGGTGGGGGAGGAAGAAAACCTCCAGGCCCGGGGGATTTTGGCGGTGGCTGCAAAAAACGCAGCGCACGTTGCAGGCCGAGGTGAGGGGAAGGATGTTTTTGGCCGCGGCGGCCGCAAGCTCCCATTCCGGCGCCGGGCGGCAAGCCATCACTCGGCCACCCCCAGGCTCTTTTCGCGTGCCGCCCTGCGCCCGCGCCAGATGTAGATTAACACGGCCAGGGCGAAAATACCGGCGCTCACCACCTGCGCCAAAGTGAAGGTGGCGGAGTACATGAGGGTATCCCGGAAGAAGTCTTCGATGATCCGCTCCAGCGCGCTCCCTCCGATATAGGCCAGAAAAACCGCCCCGTCAAACGGCCGCCGCCGGTAGAAAAGGAGAAGTAGCAGCCCTAAGAAGAGCCCCATGGCCGAAGCGTAAAGCTGCGAGGGATGGCGCGGGAGGCCGTCGGCCAGGGCGGGGACGACTACGGCCCAGGGGACGTGGCTTACGCGCCCGTAGCAGCAGCCGTTGAGAAAACAGCCCACGCGCACGATTCCGTACCCGACCGCGAGGAAGGGAGCCAGCAGGTCGCCCGTAACCCAAAACCCGAGGCGCCGGCGCCAAGCCAGGTAGCCGCCTACGGCCACCCCCAAGACCAGCCCACCGTAAAACACCAGCCCGCCGGCAGAAAACTGGAAGAAAATCCACGGCCGTCTCAGGAACTCGGCCGGTTTGTAAAGGAGAAGATAGTTGAGCCGGCTCCCGGCCACGCCGGCTAGCACCGCCCCCACCGCCACATCGATAATTTCCTCCGGCCGCTCCCACCCCGAACGCCGCGCCAGGTAAACGGCTCCCAGTATGCCCCCCAGCGTGGCCAACGCCAGCGTGAAACCCCAACTGTAAATGGTTAGCGGGCCGACGGAAAAAAGAACGGGCCGCATACCTTCCACCTCCCAATCTCGTCCCTTAGGGGTTCTATGGTCCGTTCGTCCCACATATACCTATAAAAAGAGGTGCCCGGCGAACAATCTTTCCCACAATCCACAGATTCCACAGGGTTATCCACAGAAAAACCCTGGGGCGGGGTGGATTCTTGCCCCTTTTCCCCAGAATCCACAGTGAGGGGCCGCCGCTCCTCCGTGGATAAAACGAGGCCGGCGCCGGCTTATTTTCCGGCCCGGGCCGTTTTCTTTTCCCCAGCTTTTCCCCAGCCGCGCTCTGCCCCCAGGGGCAAATTGGCAAAAGCGTTCAGGGAAAGAGGCGCCATGAGGCCGTGCCTTAAGTACCAGTAACCGGCGCAGGCCACCATGGCCGCGTTATCAGTGCAGAGGACCGGCGGCGGTAGAAAAACCCGCACGCCCTGCTCCGCCGCCCGCCCGGTGAGAACTTCCCTCAGCCTCCCGTTAGCAGCAACCCCGCCGGCCAAAGCAATGCGGCGGGCCCCCGTAAGCTCGGCCGCGGCCAAGGTGCGTTCCACCAGGGCGTCCACCACGGCCGCCTGCAGGCTGGCGGCAATGTCGGCCCGGTTCGGTTCCTCCCCGCGTTGGGCGAGTTGGTTCAGGTAGTTGAGAACGGCCGTTTTAAGGCCGCTAAAGCTGAAATCCAGGGGATGGTCGCGAACCACGGCCCGCGGCAGGGGAAGTGCTTCCGGGTTGCCTTCGCGGGCGAGCTTTTCTATAGCCGGCCCGCCGGGGTACCCCAGGCCCAAGGCCCGGGCAATTTTATCCAGGGCTTCGCCGGCGGCATCGTCCACCGTTTGCCCTAGAAGGTCGTAGGCCCCGTGGGCGCGCACGTAGATGAGCGAAGTGTGGCCGCCCGAAACCACCAGGCTCAGAAAAGGCGGTTCCAGCTCCGGGTAGGCCAGGAGATTAGCGTAAATATGCGCGGCCGTGTGGTGTACCCCCACCAAGGGAACGCCGCGCGCCAGGGCCACCGCCTTGGCGTAGGATAAACCTACCAGAAGCGCCCCTACCAGCCCCGGGCCGCAGGTTACGGCCACCGCGTCCACATCGGCAAAGGTGAGGCCGGCGTCCTGGAACGCCCGCTCTACTACGGGAACGATCAGCTCCACATGCCGCCGGGAAGCCAACTCCGGTACCACGCCGCCGTAGACGGCATGCAGGTCCACCTGCGAAGAAATGACGTTGGCCAGGATGCGACGCCCGCCCTGAACCAGCGCTGCCGAGGTTTCGTCGCACGATGTTTCGATGCCTAGAATAATCTCTTCGCCGTCCAATTCTTTCACCTCACGCCTATTATGCTCGGTACCTCTTAACTACGTGCTGCGATAGCGTTTCACCGGCCGGCCTACCGGTACGTACTCCAGTTCTGCCGTCGCCTCCCCCGCCTCCACCAGGTACTCCAAGTAGCGGCGCACCGTAACGCGGGAAAGTCCGAGCGCAGCCGCGACCTCCTGAGCCGAAAGCGCTCCGCCTCTGGTGCAGAGGTAATTTTGGACCTGATCTAGGGTATATCGGTCCAGCCCTTTGGGCAGAACGGGATCGGCCACACCTGCAGGCACGCCCTTTACCAACCGGTCGATTTCCGCCTGCCCCAGGCGCTCACGTTCGGCCAGGCGGCGGCGCCGCTCGCGGTAGGCGTTCAGGGTACCGGCCAGGCGGTGGAAATCGAAAGGTTTGATAATGTAGTCCACGGCTCCATAGCGCAGGGCCTGCTCCACCGAAACTGCATCCTGTGCTGCCGTAATCAGGATGACATCGGCGGCAATGTCGGCCGCCCGGATGGACCGAAGCACCTCCAGGCCGTTCCCCCGCGGCAGATACACATCCAGCAGAACCAGGTCCGGGTTGAGCGAGCGGACGGCCTCCACCGCCTCCTCGCCGGTCGTGGCCACACCGACCACCCAGAATCCACCGGTCTTCTCCGTATACCTTTTGTTGATCTCCGCCACCATGGAGTCGTCTTCCACAATGAGCACCCTTATAACCTCGCTCATGCCGCCTGCCCTCCCCCCAGGCGGGGAATAACAATGCGGAAGGTCGTCCCCCTGGCCGAACTGCGTAGCCCGATCCGTCCGCCCGCCGCCTGCACGTGCTCTTCCACCAGGTGCAACCCCAAGCCGCGGCCCTCCTCTTTCGTCGAAAAGGCAGGTTCAAAGATACGGCTCCGGATATCCGGAGGTATCCCGGTCCCGCGGTCGTGGACAAAAAATTCCAGGCGGTCGGCGCGGCTGTAAATAGAAACGGCCACTTCTCTCCGCTCAGGAGGCTGCTTTTCCACCGCCTCGATGGCGTTTTGCACCAAATTGCCCAAGACGGCCACCATTTGGTAGGTATCAAAGAGGGGCGGCAAATCCTCGAGATGGCTACCGGGGCGGATGATGAGCCGCACCTGGCGTTCGCGCGCCTCGGCAATCTTACCCAAGAGGAGGCCGGCTACAGCGGGGTTCTTGAGCCGGCGCACGACTAGGCTAACCAGCTGCTGCTGTTGGCTGCTGGTCTGGCTGATAAAGCGCACCGCCTCCTCGTACTCGCCGAGTTGGATCAGTCCAAGAATGGTATGGAGCTTGTTCAAGAATTCGTGCGACTGCGCCCTCAGTGCCGTTACCAGCTGCTTAACCCCCGTAAGTTCCTCCATGAGGCTCTGGATTTCCGTGCGGTCGCGGAAAGTGGCCAAGGCTCCGACAACACGGCCGTTTACCACCACCGGCACCCTGTTGGTGAGGATGACCCGACCGTTGATGAATTGTTCCTGGTCGTACTCAGGCCGGCCGGTGGCCATCACCTGGGGGAGCCGCGTAGAAGGGATGAGCTCTTCAATCGGCCGGCCTACGCACTCCGGCCCCAGGCCCATAATCCGCCGCGCTTCTTCATTGATAAGAGATATGCGGCCTTCGCTGTTTATGGCGATGATACCCTCGCGGAGCGAGTAGAGCATGGCCTGCTGCTCCTGCTGCAAAGTAGCAATTTCGATGGGCTCCAGGTTAAAGATGGCCCGTTTTATGCGGGCAGCCAAAAGCACCGCTCCAAAGAACCCTACCAAGAGGCCCCACACCGCCGTGCTGAGGATGGCCCACCTTAGCTCGTGCAGGGCCCGGTATATCCCGCTCTGGAAAATTCCCACCGCCACGGCCGCAATCTGTCGCCCCTGGGCATCGTACACCGGCGCGAAACCGCGGATGGACGGGCCCGATATGCCCACCGCCGCCGAATAATACTCTGCCCCCCTAAGCGCCGGTCCCTCATCGCCGCCGGTAAAGCGCAGGCCGATTAGACTCCGGTTGGGATGAGTGTAGCGAATTCCATTCATATCCATTACCACCACAAAATTGACCCCGGTGCGTTCCTGAATCTTCTCCACCAACGGTCTTAAGGCGACGGCCGGGTCCGGTGCCTGGCAGGCGGCACTGATTTCCGGAAGGGAAGCCACCAACCGAGCAATGCTCAGGGCGTTTTGGCCGATCTGGTCCTTCATGTTGCGTTCCATCACCTGCGTGGTGAGGAAAGCCACCAGCCCCAGCGACGAAACCACCACCGCAGTGACCAGAATAACGATCAGCGCCCTTAGGCTTAAGGTTCTCCCCCACATGCTATCACCTAAGGACATTATATCATTAAACGCACCAGTTTTCGTCGGCAAGAAGGTGCATCAGGGCCTCGAAGCTCTGCCGCACGGCTAGGTTGCCCCACTGCCCGACCAACACACCGTCGTCTTTGGTGGGATAATTCGTACCATCAATAATGTTGTGTTACAAAGCGTACTATTGCCTATGTTCAGCAGGAACCGTCTAGCCTTTATCGAATTTAGTAACCGAACCCGGCGAATATGCAACCTATGTTCTACGGCTTAACGATTATACGCCCCCGGGCAGGGTGATGATATGAACAGCTTGCAGATAAAGTATTTTCTGGCCCTAGCCAAGTACCTAAATTTCACTAAAACGGCCAAGCATCTCTTTGTCTCCCAACCGGCCATAAGCAAGCAAATCGCGGCCATGGAAAGGGAAATGGGGGTCAAGCTTTTCGAGCGAAACTACCGCTCTGTTAGGCTAACACCGGCAGGAGAGGTTATGCTGGCGGCGTTCCAGCGCATCGCCGAGGAATACGAGCAGTCTTTAAGTAAAGCTAGAAGGATTTGCAAAGAACCCCGTGGGGTGTTAAACATAGGTTGCCTTGAAGAGTTGGATCTTCGCTTCTTGCCCAAAGCTCTTAAAGCTTTTCAGAACGAACATCCTGGCGTTCATTTAAAAATAGAGCGCTATGGTTTTTCAGCATTGCTCCGTCTGCTCAACGTGGGGGCATTAGACCTCATTATTACCCTTGACGTAGAGGTAAAAGATAGACCAGACCTCGAGCGCCTCACGATCTGTGAAGCTCCTTGTGCTATAATCATTTCCCGGCACCATCCCCTTTGCGGCAAAAAAGATCTGCGACCTTCAGATTTGCGAAATGAGCGGTTTTTTGTCATCGCGCCCGACGAATCCCCTGTAGCCAAGGACTTTGTTGCTCAGGTTTGCGCAAGGTACGGCTTTGCCCCGAAAGAAATTGTCATAGCACCAAATATTGGCTCGATGCTCTTATCTGTTGAGACTGGGCTGGGCGTTGCCATTGTGGACAAACTGGTCAGGATTTACCCGCGTACAATGTACAGGTTCCTAGCACTAGAAGAGAAACACGTAGTATCAGCCGCCTGGGAAAAAAACAATTGCAATCCTTCGTTACCCCTGTTTATTCACCACCTGCTAGCTCAAAAAAAGTCTGTTTAGTCCACCTCGGCCCGAAAAGAAAAAAAGATCTCGTGCTCCTCTTCCCCGCCACGTTGGTGTGTAGCCCGAGAGGACGGGCACGAGACCTCAGCCATAAAACGAGATAATTCTAATCTGTTGCATACCTCAAGGTTTTACCCTCTCGTTTTATCTTGAACGAGAAATAAGGATTTAGTTCCGGGTTTTTCACCACACTCCACAACTTGTAGAGCTCGGGGAGAAAATCTTGCCAGTATCGTACCTCTTCTGCGGCATGCTTGGCCCAAACGAGCCCCCTCTCTACTTCCAAGGGTTCTGGGGCCAACGGAATGGCCGAAGACATACCCTTGACCCCGAAATCCGTCTTCTCCCACTGGTGAATACGGTACGCAAGGGGCGGGTTGTCGGGTTTGTAGTCTTCTTCCGTCAGGCTGATCCCTGCTACCACTACGGCATGATCATAAATGATGATATCGGCGATATCCTCAGGGAGCGTAGCTACATCTTCCATACGTATGTGGGGCTTCGTCAAAGTGCCATCGGACCAGCGCTGCGGCGCTACGTGAATTGAACCTATCGGATTGTTGTTTTTAGGTTTGATCGCCCAATAGAAATCCATGTGTTCGTTAGGATGCCACAGCGCAAAACCCTTTTCCATATTGCACCAAAACCAGCTGATCATTTTCGCGGTTACGTTTTCCAACTCCCAATCAATGTGGGTCCATTTGCGATCGTCCTGTCTAACTCCCACTCTTTAGTCCTCCCTGTCCGCTACTAGCCGGCTAATTGCATGGATAGACTCATTCCGGTTTGTACTTGTATCTCTCAATGGGAACGTCTTCCAAGCTAAGCTCCATTTCGCCGTTATTATCCTTGATCACAATCCACTTTAGAAAGTTTTTGTCATCCCGGTGCGGGTAGTCTTCTCTCAAGTGCCAACCTCTGCTTTCTTTCCGCGCGAGCGATGCCCGGAAGAACATTTCGGCGCATAAGACGGTGTTAATACACTCATGCACAGAGGCCAGTTCGTGAGGATCCCGAGCAACCAAGTCAGGTAGCATGCCTTTTAGCTCAAGGACTTTTCCCAAGGCTTCCTGTAACCTATCTTCCCTTTTGTAGCCGGTGTAAGCTACCGGCTGCATAATGTTTTGAATCTGCCATTTCATATCCGTAGGCCTAATGGCCCCGCGATTGTTTAAATTGGCGTACATTCTTTGCCTCAGGGCGTCGATTTGATCAGGCTCAGGATCCTCCCAAGAAACAGCGGCGGCATACTCACAGGCCGACTTAGCAGCGATTATCGCCGTAAGTACGGCATGCATCAAACCGGAACCGCGGTTTCTGCCCGGTGGTGTGGGAACGGCACCCGACCACGCACTGCCGTTGGCGCAGATGTCTCCCGCCGCATATAGCCCCGGCACGCCCGTATACATGTTGTGGTCAACGTATAAAGGGCTCATCTCGCCCACTACAGCAGGAACCGACTCACGTAACGGAACGTCAAAACCTGGACACTGAGCGCGATTCTTCGCATTGAGGCGATCCCAAAACTTTTGCGCCCACGGGCGATAAAACGGCGGGTCAGCAGTACCTTGACAGCATAAATTTCTGCCTATAAACGAGCCGGGGAGTTTATTTTCTTCCACCTTTTCGTAGATAGGGCCTTTACCGTCTCTAACTTCAAGGTACATAAGAACAGACTGACTACCACCCAAGTCGACTCCGCCCACAACCGTTCGCAGGTTTTCTTCCAGGTTGGCGCGGGTGCTTACATTTTCTCCCTGGGCGTTGTAAAGGCAATCCTCCGCTCCGTAGGAAACAGTTTTGCTGTCCTTATGCACGATTTGAATGAAGCTACCAAATTCGGCATTGCGCATCTTCGCCCCGGCCCGATAGGCCGCAGCTATGCCATCGCCGCGTCCGCTGGACCACATCGGAACAATACCCCAGTTTTGGTTGCCGTTGGCCATAATGACCGCTTTCGCTTTGAAAATTATCGTGTTACCCGTAATCAGGTCAAAACCGATAGCTCCTACAACGCGGTCGCCTTTCCTTAAGAGATCAATGATAGTAGTTTTTTCCACGCTCTTAATGCCTAGCTCCCGAGCATAGCGGCCCATCTGGACCATCACGTCCAGATCGACCAAAGTGATTTTCCAGGGAATAATCGGATGGGCATTTAATGCCCTTTCACGTGGGATTATGAACTTTACGCCCCACGATTCCCAGCGACCTAATGTCTTGAGGGTTGAATTGGCGTAGATCCGCAGCATGTCCTGATCATTAAGATAATCACCCAGATTACGCGTGTGGTACTCTACATACTGTTCTTCGCCACCTTCTGGTATAAACGCGACGTGTCCGCCTCCCTTGTTTGCCTTCCCCGCGTAGCCAACGCACCCTTTGTCCACAGTCGTTACCCTTAAGCTGGGCTGATTTTCTTTTGCGCTTATAGCAGCAGCCAGGCCAGCAATACCGTGCCCAACCACCAGGATATCCGTTTCGTACACCTGCGTATCGAGTCCTTGCGGCATAACCCCCACTCCCTCCTTGAATCACGCATTTTCTAGTTTTTCCCCGGTATATACGGCGAGGGAAACGGTCGCGAGTAGTCAATTTTCACCGTTATGGCCTCGTGGGGACAAATTATTTCGCACCAATTACACTCGGCACAGTCTTCCATGTAGACACCCCTGGGTACGTTTTCCTTTTCGTCCCACCGGATCACATCTCGCCAGCAGGCCCGATAACATAGCTTACAACCTACACATTTCTCTCTGTCAACAACAATGGTGTTCAATGCCTATACCTCCTCCCTATAGCTCTCTTGCGCAAGCCGACCGAGTCAATCTGCATAATATAAAGAAAATTGGCCCGCAGAGAATTTTGCCTCCGCCTCCTGATTATTTTTCAATTATATTTTAGCTTTGTTTGCAAAGAGGCTGAAATATCTAAGTTTCATCTCACTGATAACCTGTTGGTTATTGCACAGTCAGCACAAAAATTAAGGGATCCCACTTCTCCAGGGATCCCTTTCTATTCGGGGGCTTGGGAAATAGCGCTTAGTGTTCTAAGAGCCCCCCGGGCAAGACTGTACACGCTTCCTTCCCTGTCCGACATCTACGGACGGGCTGAAATTCTACGCGCTATAAGTCGTACTTCCACATGATGAGCGCGTCTTCGCGGGTCTCGGTGTAGTAGTTGCGGCGGCAGCCGAGGGTAAGGAAGCCAAGCTTCTCATAAAGGCGGCGAGCCTGCCAATTGGATTTCCGAACCTCAAGGGTCATGCGGTCGGCGCCGCGCTCTTTTGCCTCAGCCATAAGCCGCCGGAGGAGGGCTTCGCCGATACCGCGCCGGCGCCAATCAGGGTGCACAGCAATGTTCGTCACATGGGCCTCGTCCACGAGGATCCACATTCCGCCGTAGCCCACCACTCGATTGCCGGCCTTGGCCACCAGGTAATGGGCCACCTTGTTGTGTAGAAGTTCAAATAAAAACGCGTCGCGCTTCCACGGCGTGGGAAAGGACTTTTCCTCCACCTCCAGCACGCCCGGGATATCGTCCACCGTCATGGGTTCTATACGCACTTCAGGAACGAGTTCCATGTTTAGCCTCCCGGGCCAGCTCGGCCGCAGCCCGCCGCACATAAAGCGGCTCGGCCGCCGCCGCATCCCCGCCCACGCCTCTTGCCAGTTCAGCAAAGGCCAGCACCCCCAGCACCCCCGCACGAGGGTAGCTAAAGGCCGGCGGCAGCTCACACACCTTAACCTCCGCCTTCCTGAGCGCCTCCTGCGCTAGGGCAACACCGTCGCCGCACACGGCCACTTCCCGCCCTGCGGCCAGCCGCAACGCTTCCGAGGCGAGCTCCGGCGGGCGAAGGGCCAAATAACCGGTTAGAGGATGTGGGGAAGGCCACGTTTTCTCGTAAAAAGCCACGTAGATATGCCCCTGCTTGGCATCCATTAGCGGCGCCACCAAACCGCCCGGGAAAAACGCGGCCGCAGCCAGGATATCCAGGGTGCTCACGGTGATGAGAGGCAGCCCCAAGGCCTGGGCCAGGCCTTTGGCCGTGCTGAGACCAATTCTGAGGCCGGTAAAGGAGCCGGGGCCTCTGCCGCAGGCCACCGCCCCCAGATCTTGCGGGGTCAGGCCCTGCTCTTTAAGCAGGCTTTCAATGGTAGGGACAAGGCTCTCGGCATGGCGCCGCCGCGAACATTCGTTGTGTTCGACTACAACTTGGCCGTCGTTAACGAGGGCCACGCTAGCCGTAGGAGTGGCCGTCTCAAGAGCCAGGATCCACACTGGCCTTCAGCTCCTCAACAAGCTTTTCGTACCGGCTGCCGCGGGGGGTAAAGGTAAGAATTCTGGTTGCATCCTGCCCGCTGAGGTGCACTTCCAAATAAGTTGGGGGCAAAAACTCCCCTACCAGGTCGCCCCACTCAATAATGGATACGCCATCACCTTCTATGTATTCATCGTAGCCGAGAGCCTCCAGTTCCCCCGGGTCCTGCAGGCGGTAGACGTCGAAATGATAAAGCGGCAGGCGCCCGGTATACTCTTGAATGAGGGTAAAGGTAGGGCTGGTTACCGGCTCGCGCACTCCCAGCCCGCGCGCCACACCGCGGGCAAAGGCCGTCTTGCCGGCCCCCAATTCGCCGGTCAGAACCACCACCATGCCCCGTTCGAGCTTTTGACCCAGGAGGGCGCCGATCCTTTCTGTTTCTGCAGCACTCTTGGTGGTTACCTGCACCCTGCACCCTTCCTAAACGTGCTTTCTTTTGACCCATTCTCGCCTCAATTATAGGCCGGGCCCTGGGTCTGGTCAAGAAAATATCCTCAGTCGAACTTGATTTGCCAGCTTACCGCCTCTTCTACCCTCGGCGTGTACACGGTAAAGGCCTGGCTGCTCCCGGGGTCCAGGTAACTCAAAAAAACGCTGTCTACATCCACCAACCGGCCGGCGTGGTTGTAAAATTCCACTACCACCTTCAAGAAATCGTACCCCGCCTTCCCTTCGTTATGTACCCGTCCCAGGAGGCTCAGATAGGCGGCCGGCCGGTCGTTGTAGCGGTCGGCGGTAGCCGTAAGCGCTAACCGGCGCGGCCTCCCCGGAAAGCCGGCCGCCGTGGCGATGCGGAACCAGGCCGCATCTGGGCGGAGCGGCAGCACGAGTTTGAACGCTTTGGCCTCGCCTGGATTGAGGAAGTTGATGTACCCGGCCGCCGCGGCAATCACCTCCCCGGCGCCGTTGCCCACCTCCCAAGAGATCCGCACGAGCTCCCGGGCCAGCCTCCCTTGATTGCGTACGCGCCCTACCAGGTACCAAGCCGGTCCATCGGCATAAGTACGGGCCTCGACGAGCCGTAGCTCCTCCCCGGCGGAGGGCATAAGAAAAAGCGCTTCTTCGCCGTGAAGCTCGACTTTCAGGCTTAGGAGCTTGGCCAGCTCCTGCGGCGCCAAATACAAGCCGTCCACGCCCTGCACCGGCGCCGAGGCCAAAACGCGCTCTTCGCCCCCGTACACCGCGCGCCGCCCACCGCGGATAAGTGTAAGCTCTCCCACCGGTAAGCCCGCAACCAGCCGTCCTTCCGCGCCCTCCTTAATGCGGCCGCCCAGCGCGCGAACGAAGGCCGCCACCGGACAAAGCCCCGCCGCCTCTCCTACCGGCGCCAACGCCACGCCTACGGCGGCAGTAGCAACGAAGGTGCTTTCCCCTCCGACCGCCACCGCATCCTCTCTATGAGTATCCTTATTTCCCCCGGTACCACCCGCAGCTCTCGCCGCCCAGCTCAGCTGCCCCGTCGCTAGCAGCAAAACCATCACCAGAGCGCTTAGCCGCTCGCTTCGCCGTCCGCCAAACACGCGCAACACCCCTTACCCGATAAGTTCTCCAGCTTAACTTCCACATTTTGGAAGTAAGTTCCTCCTGCCTTGTTTCGACGGATTCTCCGCGCGCCCGCCTTTCCCGCCGACGTCTTAGACTATCAAGGCTATCTGCATCATAGTTTAAACCGACGGAGAATATGCTTTTTGGACTGCGGGGTGTTGCCATGTTTCCGGAAAGAGAAGTCTTTTCGGTGCTGGGGAGCTTGGAAGGGAAGGTTGCCATGTACCTGGAGGACCTAACCGGTGGGGAGACCTTCACGGTAAATCCGGAAAGGGTCTTTCCCTCTGCCAGTACCATCAAGATCCCGCTCCTAGCGGCGGTGCTCAAAGCCGCAGAAGCCGGGAAATTTAGCCTGAACGACCAGGTGGCCATTGCCTCATCCAACCGGGTCGGTGGCGCCGGCGTGCTCGGCGAGCTAAACCCGAATCTCAGGCCCACCGTCCGCGACTTGGCCACCCTTATGATCATCCAGAGCGACAATACCGCCACCAACCAGCTCATCGACCTCGTAGGTACGGAAGCCGTTAACGCTCTGTGCCGGGAGCTGGGGCTTAAGCATACGGTACTGCAGCGCAAAATGATGGACTTTGAAGCTGCCCGCGCCGGCCGCAACAACTTTACCTCCGCCGGAGATCTGGGCCTCCTCCTTAAACTTCTCTACGAAGGAAAAGTGGTCGGCCCTGCTGCCTCGGCCACTATTATCGATATCATGAAGCGCCAGCAGCTAAGGAACAAGTTACCGGCCTACCTTCCTAAGGACGTGGTGGTTGCCCATAAGACCGGCGACCTTGACGGCCTCGAACACGATGCCGGTATCATCTTCCTGCCCGGCCGTCCCTACATCCTCGTCGTCCTCACCGCCGACCTCGCCGCCAATTCCGCCGGCGTCGAGGCCATCGCCCGGATTTCCGAGGTCGTCTACCGCGCCCTGTCCACCAGCGCGGCAAAGTAAGATCGGGCAACGGTAGGTGCTACCTTACCCCCCCTCAGGGTACTGTTTCGCCGCCGGGCCCTTAAAGGTAGACATCCATGCCGCTAGCGGCACTACCTGAGGATGAAAACTTCGGCCCTCGGGCATCCCCCGGCGGCGCGAACGACCTGAGGACGAACGAACTCGGCTCGCTCGGGGCGCGGGCAGAACTCGGCCCTGCGGGCCTCAAACACCGCCCGCGCTTTCCCTCGCTCGCCTGCGTTCTTCTAATGACGGTACGTAACGCGCCCTGCGGGAGATGCCCTTCGGCCTCAGTATTTTCAAGGTAGGAATTTCTACGAGGAGCGTTGAAGTTTTTTACGACCCACTGCTGGATGCCAAGCCTACACTACCGTCCTCATGTTGCGCGGCGTAAAAGGAGGTGTGTTGCCGTGGAAAACTACAAGGTAGAGTCCTTCAGCCTCGATCACACGAAGGTCGTCGCCCCCTATATCCGCCTGGCCGCCCGTAAAGCCCACGCCGGCGTCGTGGTGAGCAAGTTTGACGTCCGTTTCACCCAGCCGAATCAGAAGTTTCTTCCGCCTCCCGTGCTCCATACTATTGAACACCTCTTGGCCGAAAGGCTCCGCTGGCAGGCCGACAACATCATCGACTTTTCCCCCATGGGCTGCGGCACAGGGTTTTACCTTACCGTCTTCGGCGACTATGACGAAGTTTGGGCCGAGCGGGTCCTAAGGGCCGCCATGGAAGAGGCCCTTCGGTATGAGCACGTTCCGGCCCAGAATGAAACGCAGTGCGGCAACTTTCGCTGCCATGACCTGCAGGGCGCTAAAAAAGCCATCCGGGATTTCTTGGCCCACGAGGCCCGTTTTCTCACCGATCCCTACGGGAGCGGCACAGCCGTCGAGAAGCATTGATATTGGGACGGCCATTTCACCCATGCCGGGCGCACTTAAACTTAAAAAGAGCGGCTTGAGCCGCTCTTTTGTTGCTTATTCGTGGTTTAAGCCCAGTCTCGTGGCCAAACCGGCGCGGCGGACCAGGGCGTAGATGAAGAAGGCGTAAGCGGGAATGTGCACGGCCTGCCCAATGATGCGCGGCACAAGGAGAGGCCGCCAGGGAATACCAAACAAGCTCTCCAGGAAATACGGTACCAAGATGAGCGACGTGACGGTTTGCCCGACCAGAATGGCCAGAAGGAGTGCCCCCAGGCTGGGGTAGTGCTCCTGGTGGATCAACTTTAAAACGAGGGCCGGAATGGCTCCGGTAAGGGCAGCCGTCAGAGTAAAGTGGGGCATGTAAGCACCCATAGGGTTGATGAAGTAGCCCACGACATCCCCTACGCCACCTACCAGTGCCCCTGCACCGGGCCCCCAGAGCACGCCCGCCAGGATGACCGGCAGGCCGCCAAACCCGATGCGGATCCCTTCCACCCCGCCGATGGCCACCCGCAGGCTGGCCACCCGGGTAAGCACCACGTTCAGGGCGACCAGCACGGCCAGATAGGCCAGCCGTTGGGTCGTTTTGTTCACAGCCTTCACCTCCCTTCCCTTTGGTTGTGGCAGGGCCACACCAAAGGGAAGGGCCCCTCTGATGTGGCAGCGAACGCGGCACCATATCGCGGGCTGAGGCCCTTCGTCCAAAGGCAACGTTCCATCCTTTGGCACTTCACGCATGGCGCCTACTCTGCCAAACCTTGAGGCGATTATATCACAAGGCCAAAACTTTTTCCAGGGCGCGGATGAATTTTTCGTTCTGTTCCGGAGTGCCTACGGTAACCCGGGCGTGAGTGGGCAAGTTCCAGATGTGGCCTGGGCGAATGATGACGCCCTCGCGCTGGAGATCTTGGAAGACGCGCCTGATATCCTCTTTTGTGTCCACCAGGATGAAATTGGTTTGGCTCTTAACGTACGGGAGCCCGAGGCGCTCGAACTCTTTGTACAGGTACTCGCGCCCGGCGCTGATTAGGTCGTGGACCTTCTTTACAAACTCGTCGTCGTCCAGGGCGGCCAGCGCGCCGGCCTGGGCAACGCGGTTGGCGGCAAAGGCCTCGCGAATGCGCTTCATGCCGCCGATAAAGTCCGGATGGCCGACGGCGTAACCAATGCGCAGACCGGCCAGGCCGTAAATCTTAGAGAAGGTCCGGCTGACGATCACGTTGCGCCCGGCCCGTACGTAGTCCAGACCATCCGGGTACTCCGGGTCGTCCACGAATTCCTTGTAAGCCTCGTCCAGCACCACGATCACGTGCTCCGGAACCTTCTTCAGGAACTCTTCCACCTCTTTGCGGGTGTTGATGGTCCCAGTAGGGTTATTGGGGTTACAGAGGAAGATAAGTTTGGTCCTTTCCGTGATGGCCGACGCCATAGCCGTAAGGTCCGTCGTGAAATCGGGCCGCACCGGTACCATGATAACCTTCGCTCCCATGGCGCGGGCGCTGATTTCAAAGCTGGAGAAACTGGGATCGGCCATGATCATCTCCTCACCCTCATTGAGGAAGGTCTTGGAAATGAGGGTGATGATGTTGTCTTCGCCGTTGGCAAAGATGAGCCAATCCGGGTCCACGCCCAACTTGGCCCCCAGCTTCTTGGCCAGTTCCGTGCAGGCCCCGTCCGGGTATATGTTCGCCGACTCCAAAGCCGCGTGCATGGCCGCAAGGGCTTTGGGTGACGGCCCGAGCGGGTTTTCGTTGGACGCGAGCTTGATCACTTCCGTAAGACCCAATTCCCGCTGCACGTCCTCGATGGGTTTGCCCGGCACGTACGGCTTGATCTCCGCGATCCCTCTACGGAACAGTTTCTCCCTCTCGCCCACCAGCAGAGCCTCCCTTTCGCAATTGCTTTAAGGTTCCTTTTTTCATTATAATACACCTCATTCGCGGGAGGCAATTTCTTGCCCGCCCCATGGAACGAGGCATATCACGAAAATTCAGATTCTCACCCGGCCCGCTTCCCCGCTTCCCTGAGCCGCTGGCAGCACTATCGCCCGGGCCGTCACATCCACCTGCCGCACCACGAGGCCCGTCAGCTCTTCCAAGCCTTCTTTCAGGCGGCGCTGAATGTCGTAAAGGAGGGGCGGGATCTCCATATAACCCGCCACCGCCACCTCGACCCCCACCCAGATTTCATGCTTCTCTTCGACGACGCTGGTTTTGAGCACGCGGGCCAGACCCGGCGTTCCCCGGGCAAGCTCCCGGGCCAAGGCGCAAATGGCGCTTTCGGCAATGGAAAGCCGCCCGATGTAGCTGAAGGTGGGCCGGACAATGCTCTTCTCCCCCCGCTTGAGCGGTTGCCCCCGCCCGGTGCGGGGGAAGAAATAGTGCAGCGGGTCGACGAGAATGCCCGGCAGGTTCTTTTTTACTTCAATGGTCGGTACCGGGATGACGTGCTTTCCTTCTCTGGCCCGAGCCTCGAGCGCGCGGGCAATTTGGCGTGGCGTGGCCACCTCTTCAATACGGATGACGCGGGTCGGCGGCGGCAGGCCCAGCCGCTCACTCACCCGCTCCAACATCCGGTCGGAGGTGGTAATCACCAGCAGCCGTGCCGGGTTGAGCTCGGCCAGCTTGGCGCGTACGCTGGCGGCATGTTCCGGGTCCGTAAAGATAGCCCGCCGTATCGCCTGCAGTTTGGTCGGCTCGCGTTTGGCGGAAAAACCGGCTACGATGCGGCTGCCGTGAATAAGAAGCCCGTCGTCCAAGATGGTATCGATGTCATGGGCGTAGGCGACGGCCTGCGCCCGATGGCTTTTTCCCGTACCGCTCGGCCCTATGAGCGCATAAACCTCCATGGATTTCTTCCTCTCGAAATCCTATGACAAATATGTACTAACCGAAGTATGTACTAAATTTCGATTAAACCCAGGCTGATCATCAGCCCGTGGTTGACCTTGTCCATTATCTCGCCCTCCAAGTGACCGATGCGGCTCTTGAGGCGCCTCTTGTCGATCGTGCGGATCTGTTCCAGTAAAATGACCGAGTCGCGTTCTAAGTTGAACTCCTCGGCCTTAAGTTCTACGTGCGTCGGTAGCCGCGCCTTGTTGATTTGGGAGGTTATGGCCGCCACGATGGTGGTAGGGCTGTAGCGATTACCGATATCGTTCTGCAAGATCAATACCGGCCGGATTCCCCCCTGCTCCGAACCTACCACCGGGCGCAGATCTGCATAAAAAATGTCCCCGCGCTGCACAATCACGTTTTACTCACTCTCCACTTCGTCCAGGAAGGACTGCCATACCTCGTCGGCATCATCCTCGCTCGGCAGCCCTTCCTCGGCCAGCTCAAGATTTATTTTAGCCATCTCCAGGTATCCATTTTTCATCCGATCGCGGAGCTCCCGCCGCTTACGCTCTTCTAGGAAACGGTTTAGTGCCTCGCGGATAAACTCGCTCCGGCTCCCTTTTTCTACCGCTACCACCCCGTCCACTTCCCGGAGCAAGCTGGTCGGTACCGTGATCATAATGCGTTTGAGCTCGGCCACCGAAGGCACCTCCGTATAGCAAGCGGTATATACGCGGTGACAGATTAATTATATATTGGCTGGCAGGTTCTGTCAACGCGCATACCCCCGCGGGCAGCTGGGAATAAGTGCCACCGAGGACTCCGCCTAAAGCGCGTGTACGACCCGCCCACACGCCTCGCCCCGGAGCACAGCGGCCAGGGCAGAAGGCAGGGCGCTTAGTACGTCCCCGGCCACCAAGCCCCGTTCCCCGCCGACCCTTTCCGCCGCCAGGTCGCCGGCCAGGCCGTGCAGGAACACCCCGGCTGCAGCAGCTTGGACGGGTTCGAGCCCCTGCGCCAGGAGGGCGGCGATGACCCCGGTAAGAACGTCCCCGGTTCCTCCCGTAGCGAGACCGGGATTCCCGGTTGGGTTGATGTAGCACGTCCCATCGGGCGCGGCGATGACGGTGCGCGCCCCCTTGAGAACTACCACCGCCTTCCACTCGCGCGCCAGATCCCTGGCCAGCGGCAGCCGGTGCGCCTGCGCCTCGGCCGGAGTGCTGCGCGTAAGCCGCGCCAGTTCCCCAGGGTGCGGCGTGAGGATTAGCGGTGCCGCCGCTTCACCGAGTACCCCCAGTTGCCCGGCGAGAGCGTTCAGCCCGTCTGCATCTATAACCAGCGGCACCTGGCTTTCCCGCACCAGCTCGGCCAAAAGGGATGGGAGCTCCTCTCCGCGCCCGAGCCCTGGGCCCACGGCCAGAGCATCCGCCTGCGCCGCCCGCTCCAGGATGGTAGCGGCAGCGGAGGCAGCTAAAGTACCGTCTTCCGCCTCCGGCAGTGGGGTGGTCATGACCTCGGTAAGCTTTACTTCGAAGATGTCGTGTACTCCTTCGGGCACGCCTACGGTTACCAGGCCCGCCCCGGCGCGCAGCGCCGCTTCCCCGGCCAGGCAGGCAGCTCCGGTAAGGCCGGGCGACCCGCCCACCACAAAAACCCTCCCCCGCTCTCCCTTGTGCGTGGTCGGGGTCCAGGCAGGCAGCCAGGCGGCCACCGTGTCCGCCTCCAGGAGCAAAACGGCCGGCGCTTCCTCCGGATACGCCAGAGCAGGAATGCCGATATCCGCCACATACAGCTTGCCCACCAGTTCTGCTCCCGGGTAAGTAAGAAGGCCAACTTTGGGCCGCCCCAGCGTCACCGTGTAGCTCGCCCGTACGGCCGGGCCAAGAACCTCCCCCGTATCCGCGTCCAGGCCGGAAGGAAGGTCCACGGCCACCACCGGCACTCCTCCCCGGTTGATGGCGGCAATCGCCGCCGCTAATGGGCCGCCTACGGCCCCGCGCGCGCCGGTACCGAGGAGCGCATCCACCTGCAGGTCGCCCGAAGCACCCACTACTTCGGCCGCCGCTATCTCTTCTTGGGACCAGGCTTGGTTCACCGGGATGGCCAGCCTTCGCAGTACCTCCAGGTTCCGCCGGGCCTCGCCGCGCAGCGCATCGGGATGCTCGGCCACCAGGAACACTTCCACGTGGTAGCCGGCGAGGCCCAGGCGGCGCGCCGCCACCAGGCCGTCGCCACCGTTATTTCCCTTCCCGGCCCAGATAAAAACGCGGCCCCGTCCCGGTCTTTCCTTAAGAAGCTTAAGGCACAGCTCCGCCACCTGCCGGCCGGCCTCCTCCATGAGCACCGCCTCCGGGAGGCCGATTTCTCGAACGGTATATTCGTCTGCAGCGCGCATTTCTGCCGCCGTCACCAAGCGCATATCCTCATCCCCTTTTCTCTTCTTTGCCGGCCCTTCCCGGCGCCGCCAAGGCGATGGCTTGGGCCAAGGCGTGTTCCCGCGTGTGGGAGAGGGAAAGGAGTATTCGCCCCACCCCCAAGGCCCGCGCCCGACTTAAGGTCGCTCCCGCCAGGCGCACCTCGGGCCGACCGGCCTCCGCCCGCACAACTTCGATTTCCTGCCAGAGGAAGCGGCCAAGCCCCAGCCCCAGGGCCTTGGCTACGGCCTCCTTGGCCGCAAAGCGCGCCGCCAGCGAGGCGTCGGCCTCCTTTTTGCCGGTGCAATAAGCGCGTTCGCCCGCGGTGAAGAGCCGGGCGAGAAAACGCTCCCCCCAGCGCTCCCGCGCGCGGCGAATGCGCTCCACCTCTACCAGGTCCACCCCGCACCCGACGACTGCTGCCTCCACGGCTGCTCCCACCTCTTCGACGGCCTAGAGAACTGTTAGTCTTTAAGCCCATTATACCAAACCGCCCTCGTTCTTACTAGGACGCTTCATCATTCCCGCCGCGAAGGAGGATAATGATGTTGTTTCTAGAATATACTAGCTAGTAATTCGTTTATTGCTTGGGCAACAAGGAAGGGGGGACTGCTTCAGAAATACTCCGGCAACGGGAAGGGAACGAGAAGGGAGGGGAAAGGATGCCCACTGTAGTCGTCCTCGGAACCATGGATACGAAGGGAAGAGAGCTTGGTTACGTCCGCGACGTCATCCGCGCCCAAGGTGTGGACGCGCTGCTGGTGGATATGGGGGTGCTGGAGCCTCCGGCGGTTACACCGGACATTACGCGGGAAGAAGTAGCGGAAGCAGCAGGGATCGACCTGGAGGCCCTGGCCGCCAAACGCGACCGGGGTGAAGCTGTAGCGGCCATGACCCGGGCCGCCGCCGTTATCGCCCGCAAGCTTTACGAAGAGGGCCGTCTGGACGGCATCATCAGCCTGGGCGGCTCGGCCGGCACGACCATCGGGACGTCCGCCATGCAGGCGCTGCCCGTCGGCGTGCCTAAGGTGATGGTCTCTACCCTGGCCTCGGGCGATACCCGGCCTTACGTAGGTACGAAAGACATCACCATGATGTACTCGGTGGTAGACATTGCCGGGCTTAACCGGCTTTCGCGCCGTATTTTGGGGAACGCCGCCCGCGCCATAGCTGGGATGGTTAAAGCCGAAAAAGACGAAGCGGCAGACGACAAGCCCATCATCACCGCCACCATGTTCGGCGTCACCACGCCCTGCGTTACTTTCGCCCGCGAATACCTAGAAAGCCGGGGTTACGAGGTGCTGGTCTTCCACGCCACAGGGTCTGGCGGCCGGGCCATGGAGGGCCTTATCGAGGACGGATTTGTCAGCGGCGTGTTGGACATCACCACCACCGAGTGGTGTGACGAGCTGGTGGGCGGTGTGCTCTCGGCCGGCCCGCACCGCCTGGAGGCTGCCGGCAAGCGTGGGATTCCCCAGGTGGTTTCGGTCGGCGCTCTGGATATGGTCAATTTCGGCCCGCCGGAGACCGTCCCGGAAAAATTCAAGGGCCGCCGGTTCTACCAGCACAACCCCACAGTTACCCTGATGCGCACAACCCCCGAAGAATGCGCCGAGCTTGGGCGGATCATCGCCGAAAAACTCAACGCCGCCACCGGCCCTACGGTGGTAGTGCTGCCCCTTAAAGGCGTGTCCATGATCGATGCCGAAGGCAAACCCTTCTACGATCCGGAGGCCGATGCGGCGCTCTTCGATGCGCTGCGCGAGCACCTGCGTCCCGAAATCCGCCTGGTGGAACTGGACAACCACATTAACGACCCGGAATTCGCCCTGACCATGGCCAAGATTCTCGAGGAACTTATGGCTAAGGGGAGTTAAGGGATTTCGCTGCCAAGCGCAAGGCAGCAACCAGCCAGCCTATTACCTTGAGGAGGTAAGAAGACAATGAAGAGAAAACGCATCACCCGGAGCGAGGCCCTGGCCAAACTGCGCGCCGAGATTGCGGCCGGACGGCCGATTATCGGCGCCGGCGCGGGAACGGGGATCTCGGCTAAGTTTGCCGAAAAAGGCGGCGTGGACATCATCATTATCTACAACTCCGGCCGCTACCGTATGGCCGGCCGCGGCTCCTTGGCCGGTCTTCTTCCCTACGGCGATGCCAACGCCATCGTCATGGAAATGGCCCGTGAGGTTCTGCCGGTGGTAGAACACACTCCCGTTCTCGCCGGCGTCTGCGGCACCGATCCCTTCCGGCTCATGGACGTCTTTCTGGAAGAAGTGAAAGCCGCCGGGTTCACCGGCGTACAAAACTTCCCCACCGTGGGCCTCTTCGACGGCGTCTTCCGCCAGAATTTGGAGGAAACCGGGATGGGCTACGGGTTGGAAGTGGAGATGATCCGCATAGCCCACGAGCTCGATCTCCTCACCTGCCCGTACGTCTTCACCCCGGAGGATGCCCGCGCCATGGCCGAAGCCGGCGCGGACGTGCTGGTGCCCCACATGGGCCTCACCACCAAAGGTTCCATCGGCGCCCAGACGGCCATTACCTTGGAAGAAGCTGCCAAGCGCGTCCAGGCCATGCATGACGCCGCCAAGGAAGTAAACCCGGACATCATCGTCCTCTGCCACGGTGGGCCAATTGCCGAGCCGGAAGACGCCCAGTACATCCTGCAACACACCAAGGGCGTGGCCGGGTTCTTCGGCGCCTCCTCCATTGAACGCCTGGCCACCGAGCGCGCCATCACCGAACAGGCCCGGCGCTTCAAGAGCATTACTTTCTGACGTTCCCCCGTTCGGCGCTTTCTTCCCCATCGCTCGCGGTCGACGGGTAAATACCGCCCTCTTGCCGCACCCAAATATGGGCTGCCCTGGGTTCGCTGCCGTCTTGTGGCGGCGGGCCCAATTATTTTTCCCTGGCGGCAGGAAACTTCTTCCCCTTATCGAATACTATGGTGAAGGAAAAGTTGGCGGAGGGTTGTTTTACCATGCCTAGCAAACAATTTTCGCAGAAGGCAAACACGCCCTGTAATTCATCTAAAGCAAAAGGAATGTTGGGTCACCTTCGCCTCGCTTTCGCTGCAGCTGCGGCAGCCGTGTTAGTGAGTAGTACCCCGGCCTTAGCGGCCGTACACACTGTAGTTCCTGGCGAAACCCTCTGGCGCATCAGCAAACTTTACGGTACCACCGTGGAAGAGATCCAGCGGATGAACGGCCTAAACGGCGATCTGATCTTCCCCGGGCAAAAGCTCATCGTACCGGAAAAGAAAGTGCCCGCCGCCTCAGCGGGCGAAGCTCAAAAGTCCGAACCCTCCCCGCGGCCGGCTCCCGAACTCTCTTCCCGCGGCGGCAATGAGCGGTATGAACGTTCAAAGTCCCTCCTTACGGTGGCCAAGTCCTTCCTCGGTCGTCCGTACAGGTACGGAGGGTCCGGGCCCAACGCCTTCGACTGCTCCGGCTTCACCGCTTACGTGTTCGCCCAATTCGGGTACGAACTACCCCATAACTCCGCCGAACAGGCAAAGCTCGGGAGACCTGTTGAGCGCGCCGACCTCGCGCCCGGTGACCTGGTTTTCTTCGGCTACTACGGCAGCAGCGATATTCGCCACGTCGGCATTTACGTTGGCGGGAACAGCTTCATCCACGCCTCAACCAGCGGCGGAGTCAAGTACTCGTCTTTGGCCGAACCTTACTACGCCGGCAACTACAAAGGTGCCCGGCGGCTGCTGTAGCTGACGTTGTATACTTTAGCTGCAAAACAACAAGAGGGTGCCCATTCTTCCGGCGCCCTCTTACTATTTCCTAACTTGCCCACCATAACCGCTGCCTCGCCCGCCTCGCTTCCCTCTTTTTATGTCCCCCTGCCTCCTACTATTATTGGCGCCAAATTTGGCACGGCCTCAGCCCGACCTAAACCCAACTGCGCATCTAGCTTCTCAGTTGCCGGAATCCAAGAGCAATTCGTCCTCGGGATGCGTCCCTTTGAGGTTGCGCCTCACTATGGCCCGTTTTTTCCACAGGCCGCTACGATAATAGACCAGCTGCAGAAGCAGGCTGACCATGGGGCTTAAGGCCATGGCGACCCAGATCCCGTTCACCCCGAAGGCCGGGTGGTGCGAAAGGAAGGTAGCCAGAGGAACCCGCACGCCCCAGAGGCCGAAGAGCGTGATCAGCATTGTAGGCAGCGTGTCGCCCGCTCCCCGGAGCACACCGCCGAAGACGAACATGAGGCCGAAGGGAACATAACCGAAGGCGTTACGCCGGAGATATTGCACGCCCGCCGCGATCACCCCTGGATCGGTATTGAAAAGCCTCACCAGAAGGCCGGGAATAGCCAGCACAACGACCGCAACAAAGAGAGTAATGCCACCGCCCAGGAAGCTGCTCCATTTTACTGTTTCCCGGACTCGCTCGTCTTTCCCGGCGCCCAAATTCTGCCCCACCAGCGCCGATACTGCGAGCCCCACGCTCATGGCCGGCATGATGGCAAACTGGTCGAGCCGCGAGCCCACCGCGAATCCGGCCACCACAATGCTGCCGAAGCGGTTCACCAAGGACGCAATGAAAACGTGGCTCAGCGAAACCAGCACCTGCTGAATGCCTGCTGGGATGCCGATCTTAAACGTTAAGCCGAGGATTCCCCAATCCGGCCGCCACCATCCGGGTTCCAGGCGCATAAGCCCAGAGTGCCGGATAAGGTAGACCATCGAAAAAATTGCCGACAGCGTTTGAGCAATGACCGTGGCCAGGGCCACTCCGGCTACCCTGAGAGGCGGAATGGGACCCATTCCAAAGATCAGGATAGGGTCCAGAATTATGTTTAGGACCGTGGCATAAGCCAGAAATCTAAGCGGCGTTTTTGAATCGCCGAGCCCGCGCAGGATCGCACCTGCCGCGTTATAAAGGAAGGTAGGGATGAGGCCGCTAAGGAAAATGCCGAGATACAGGCTGGCCAGGGGCAATATATCCGCCGGCGCGTTGATTAGCCTAAGGAACCTTTCTCGCGCCGGGATGCTTATCGCTGTCAAGACAGCTCCCATGAGCACGAGGAGGATCAACGAGTTAGAAATGGTGCGCCGAACCCGATCAAACTGCTTCGCTCCAAAGTATTGAGCAACCAACGTCGTGGTGGCCATGGTTATCCCCATAACTAAGGCCACCAGGGCAAAGATCAGCGGAAAGCCCACGGAGACAGCCGCCAGGGCCCTTGCCCCTAAAAACTGCCCCACCCAGAAGCTGTCTACGGTGTTGTAAAGGGCTTGGAGAAGATTCCCCAAGAACATCGGCAGGGCAAACAAAATGAGGTGGCGCGGAATGCTCCCCTGCGTAAAGTCGGTCATCTTTCGTGCAGTCACGGGCGGTCTCTCCCCACTAGCTTATTTGGATCTTCCGCGTCTACGTACTCCTTAAGGCGCGCCAGGCTTCGACTTAAAGCCTCAACTTCTGACTCATTGAAGTGGGCAAGAATGTTTCTCAAGTGCCGGTTGTAAATCGAGCAGGTCCTGGCCAAGAGCTCTTCCCCTTTCGTCAACACTCGAAGGCGCATAACCCTCATATCCCGCGGGTCCGAAATTTTCTCTACAAGCCCATCGCGCTCAAGACGCTTGATAATGTCCGAAAGCGTGCTCGGGGCCAGGCGAAGGTCAACGGCAATCTCTCCCAGCGTAACCTCTGCCTTCTCCCTAATCCTGCGCAGGACAAGCATTTGAGGTAAGGTAAGCCCCTCCGACGCCAGAAGCACCGCCAGGTGGCGTTTCAGCATATGGGTTATCTCGCGCAGATGATACCCTATCGCTTGAACCTGTTCATCCGATAGATTGCCCATCTGTCCGTTTACCTCCTGCGATGGTTCGTACACGAATTTTCGACTTCGAATAATATAGCACAAACAAAAGGCCGCCGCAAGACCGAAGCGGTCTCGCGCGGCCGCGGGGCAGCCGGCACTTCCCCCGAGTAGCCCGCCGTCGGTTTAGTTCCCCCAAGTCCTCCCGGCCGCCCTCCGGTGCCGGGTTTTTTTCCACCGGCAGCCAAAGGAGCACGGTTTTCCACTTATCGTATCCACGGCCGGGGAACTAAAACGCCGCAGACGCGTCTATGTATTAAAGGCCGTGCTTCCGCCCTTCCTGCGAAATCGCCGCGGGTCATCCTCATCCCTTCAAGGAGGTGTTTTGTAGTGAAGCGCGAGTGGAATATTCGCACCGTCTACTTGTACCTGGTAAGTTTCGTTACCTTGATGATGATCATCTTCGGTACTGTGGATCTCATACGTTCGGTTGTAACCATCGCCTACCCGCCGCCCATCTACACACCCGGGCCGCTGGATATTAAATACCGGGCTAATAATGATCCCTCTATTACTCCAGAGATAGCGGCGGAACAGGCCCGCCTTGAGGAAGCGCGCGAGCGCCAGCGGCAGCGCTACGATCAGGCCCGCCGTCTGGCCTCGGCCGTTTCCCTCCTTGCCGTAGCTCTCCCCCTCTACCTCTACCACTGGCGCCAAATCCAGCGCGAACTCGACCCCCCACATAACTAGGAGCATTACCACCGCCACGCCCCAGCCGTACGCCGAAGGCCCAGTGCCTTAAGCTCCTCTACTTTCCGCTCCAAGCCCGCAAAATACGATTCACCATAGAGCGGGTAACCATCCGCAACTGCATCCAGGGCAGTAATGCTGTAATCCTCCAGCATCTTGGTAAATTCTGCCGGCGTGTAAGCTAATACCTCTAGGGGGACACCGCGCGGTCGCAAATCATTTAAAGTGCGTAGCCTTTCCCAAAAATCGGCTGCCAGGCCCTCGGCTATCACGATTACATCGATGTCACTCTCTACCGTATAGGTTCCTTTCGCCACCGAGCCGTAGAGAATAATACAACAAGGAGAAAACTGCTCTCTTACCTGCGAGACAAACCGCTCCACTCCGTCTCGCCATTTTGGCGGCAAATCGCTTAGAGGTGTTTCTTTACAAAAGCCATTACCCTCCGTGCCCATTCCAAAGCCTCCTCTGCTTTGCTCCGGTCATAGAATCTGGAAGGCGTTCCCGCAGGCAGGGCATCAGGATAACGAGAGGGGATATAATGCCAATCAAGCCCTTTGGCAGCCTCCTCAGTTGCCGGATCACCGGACCCCAGTTTTTCGACTGCGTTCAGATAAAGGTTCCACACTGAGTGCCCCCATGGAGCAAGGTGTAGCTTCAGAAGCAACGCCTTAACGGCTTTTTCGGCAGCCTGTTGCGCATGAAAAGCGCAAGCATTAAAGCGTCTGGCGTCTAGCAAGATTTCAGCTGTCTCGAGGTCGGCCTCAGCTTCTTCAAGCCAGTTGCCGACCCTTTCGTCAAAGCTCATTTCCGTCACCCCCGGGTTATACTCCGGCAACATTCTATTTTTCAGGATACATCACATCGGTCCTAGGAGCAAGGAATTCAGTCCTCAACCCTGAGTTCCGCAATCCCCTCTGCCCCTGCGTTTTCCGGCGCGAGCCGAATCAAACCCGCCACTGCCCCCTCAAGCCTCTCCCGTTGGGCCGAGGTAAATTGGGCCACCCACCTATCCGGAATCGCCTCGTACCCGTACATGACCCCTGCTAAGCCCCCGGTGACCGCCCCCACGGTGTCCGCGTCCCCGCCCAAGTTGACCGCCTTCACCACCGCTTCCTCAAAGCTTTTTGAGTTCGCCACGCACCACAGAGCACAAGCCAGGGTGTCCACGGTATAGCCGGTCGGCTTCAGGGCCTCGGCCGGCCAGGACGCCACTTGCGCAAGCTTGTCGATAAGCCCCGCAGCTACTTCGCCGACTTCAGCGCAAGGAATCACTTTTCGCAGGATATCTAGAGCGTTATTGTAACTCTCGCCGAATTCCCGGCCTCTCAAGAACCCCTGGGCCACAAGGCAGTACAGGTAGCAGGTCAGCCCTGCTTCCGGGTCCCAGTGGGTCATGCGCGCAACTTCCATAGAGTGCGTAAAGAGAACGAGAACATCTTGGTAGACAAAAGCCAGAGGTAAAGTGCGCATCAGCGCTCCGTTTCCAGCGGTCTTGCCCGTGCGAGCGTGTATTTGTTTCGCCGCCCGGTGCCAGTCCTTCACAAGGTCGTAGGCATGAAATACCGCCCGAACTGTGCCGCCGATATCCGGCGGATTCGTGGCCCGCCAGCGCAGGAAAGCTTCACCAATGTACGGCACCGGATTCTCCGGGTCTTTAGCCACCCCCTCGGCCACGGCGAGCGCCATCTCCGTGTCGTCTGTCCAGTCCCCTGCCCGGAGGTTTAGCCATCCGCCGCCAACAATGTCTTGCAGCACCCCATAACGGGCTTGAATTTCTTCTTTCGTCATGAATTCCACCGCTGCGCCCAACGCGTCCCCAACGGCAAGGCCGTAAATACCACCACGTATGCTCTCAACTGGACTCATGTCTTTGATCATCCAACCTTTTCCTCCCCTAGCTTCGCTCGGCAAGAAGTTTTTGGGCAGGTTGCCCATCTTCGCTTCGTCTTCGCGAGTAGCGATGTTTAGTCTTTTGCCCGCTAGTACCTTCGGCGGTTCTCTAGATATTTATTTAACGCAACTATCTCGTCACCTGCAGAGCGAGGACGATGTTTCTTAAGGACGCCTTTTCGAGTAGAGAATTTGGACACGTAAGTTTTTCAGGCGCGTTTTGCCACCGCAGCCAACTGGATCGGGCCCGGTCGCCACCCAGCTCAAGAATCTTGAACGCTGGAAGAAATCTATATGGCGATAGAACTCGGTACCATCTCCGATGTGGACCTGCGTCAGGTTTGGAATGATGAAGCCAGGGACTTTGCTCCCTGGCTGAAAGAAAACATCGAATTAACCTCTCACAAGCTGCCTGACGGCCTGCCATGCCCAGTACCGGACGATGTCCGGGACCTGCGGGCTGACCTGCCCCGGAAAAGCCGGAAGAAGCAGGGCCAGGACGATAAAGAGAACGACGAACTTCTGTGCGAGATTAGATAGGGTTTGTTCGTCTTCGCTTTGAGATCAAGAGCAAACGGTTGAAACTCGCCAGGTTGACGTCCTACGGACAACTCTACGCTCACCGCTCTTTCCCCAAGATTAGAACAAGCAGCTTTTCAGCCCCTACTAACGCGCTCGAACCTTCGCTCCTTCCGATCACCTCCTGATCAACAAGTGGTCACTAAGCAGTCAGCGGGGAGAGCCTTGGCAGCTCTCCCCGCTGGCGATGCGGCGATACAATTCTTCAGTTAGCGGTCCTGGTTCTATGCCCCGCTCGCGCTTCAACACTTCCCGGCAGCGCTGGTACTGAGCTATAGCCTGAGACCGGTGGCCCAGTCTCGCCAGGGCCTCTATGACCATCCTGTGTCCCTCCTCGTTACAAGGGTCCAGTTGAACCAAGTGTCTGGCATGCTCAAAGGCCTTTTTGTACTGGCCGAGCTTGATCAGAATCTCGCTCAGGTGCTCTAAGAGATCCAGGCGCGCCACCTGCAGGCGCTCCCGCTCGGCAATGATCCACGGCTCGGAAGCAGCGTCCAGCAAAAAGTCGGTCTTGTAGAACTCGAGTGCATCGGTAAGAGCACGGGCAGCCGGGCGCAATAAACCCTGGGCGAGCAGGTCCATGCCTTGGTTGTAGCGCTTTAGGAACTCATCGACATCGTAAAAGGCCACCAGATCCCAATTGAGGTAAAGGTAGTCGCTTCCACCCAGTATGTAGTTGGACCTTTGCCCGCGCTCCAGCTCCGGTTCCAGCACCCGGCGCAGGTTATAAACGGTAACGGCCAGGTTGTGCCGGGCCGACTTTTCGGGAAGGTGCGACCAAAACTCATTGAGGAGTACATGGACCGGCACCGGTTGGCGGTGAACCAAGAGAAACTTGAAAAGGAGAGCAGTTTTCTTTCGGTTCCAGCTCTCAGGGAGAATGAACTCCGGTCCGCGCTGTACTCGAAAACCGTTAAGGCACCAGATGGTCAGCGTAAGCGGCAAAAGAGTAGACTTCCTTCCCTGATCTACCACTGCGACGGTCCCCCATCTCGGCCGTAGTACGGCAGTTCTGGAGAAAGTGCGTTAGAAACTGCCTGTTGCCTTTTATTGTAATACGCCTACCCCGTCATTTACGGTCGGGGTAAGGCGAACGGCTAAAATTTTTTTGCCGTACAGACCCCGGCCTGCACTATACTAAAAAGCTATTCTGCACCTAAGCATAAATTCCTCCATTTTTGGTAAAATTGACCTATAAATGATCATATGTTGATAGGCATCATGCCCTAAGCCCCAGGTATCGTCCTGCGCCACCGAGCTTGACAGCCCACCCTAGAAAGGCTAGTATTTAAGACAAGCCAAACTTTGCTGAGAAGGAAGGTCTTGGTATGGCTCATGTTCCTACGCGAGAAGAGGCCTACAGATTGCTCACCGAGTACAACAAAAACGAAAGCCTTATCCGGCATGCTCTGGCGGTGGAGGCCGTGATGCGCCATTTTGCCGAGGTATTTAATGAACCGGATAAAGAAAAATGGGATATCGTCGGGCTGGTGCATGACCTCGACTACGAAATGTACCCGGACGAACACTGCAAAAAAGTCGCGGAGATCCTCAGGCAGCATGACTGGCCGGAAGACTATATACATGCCGTCCAGAGCCATGGTTGGGGCTTATGTGTGGACGTAGAGCCAACCGAGCGTATGGAAAAAGTTCTTTACACGGTCGATGAGCTGACCGGCCTTATCACGGCCACCGCCCTTATGCGCCCGAGCCGGAGCATTTTGGACCTGGAGACCAAGTCCGTCAAGAAGAAGTGGAAACAAAAAAGCTTCGCGGCCGGAGTAAACCGCGAAGTTATCGAAAAGGGTGCACAAATGCTCGGCCTGGATTTGGACTACATCATCGAAGAAACCATCAAGGGCATGCAGACCGTTGCCGCAGAGATTGGGCTGAAAGGCAATCTATAACTTGCTCTTAGCCCCTGGCCGGAAAAGGCCGGGGGTTTTTTATCGAACCTCGGCTAAAGCAGATTGCCCTTGGCCACGGGGATAACCCGCCCGCCTACGTAGACGTTGATCCGGCCGCCTTCCAGGTCCCCTTTTAGCCGCAAAGCGGACGGGCGGCCTATCTCGTACCCCTGCTCCACTTTAAGGTCGATGTTTGGGGCTCTAAAGTAGTTGTGCTTTAAGAGGTACCCCGCGAGACAGCCGTTGCCGCTTCCGGTGGCCGGATCCTCGGGAATACCGTAGTAATGGACAAAAACGCGGACGTTGAGCTGGCTTTCGGGCTTATACGTTTCCGGCGAGAATACCAGGATGGCGCGCGCCTCAAGGCGATCCCATAGCCTAGCAAAGCAGTCCATGTCTACCTTGGCCGCCCGCACGTGCTCTAATGTCTTGAGTGGAACGATAAGAAAGGGTAATCCGGTAGAAACCTCTTGCACGGGATGGCGCGTATCGATCGCCTCTAGGGGTAGCGACAGAATTTCCGCGGCACTCATCGCGTCCACCGTAGCCCCAAACGAAGGCTCCACCTGCTTCATAAGGAGAGTGTCCACCTCTCCGGCCGGCGTGTAGCTGGCGGCGACCGGAATTTTGCCTACCTTAAGGTCCAGAATGACTTCCGGCACGGGCGTACGCATAAATTCCTTCAGGATTACATAGGCCGTACCGAGCGTCGGGTGGCCGGCGAAAGGCACCTCTCTGGCAGGGGTAAAAATCCTTACTTTAAAGGTGTTTCCTCTGCTCTCCTGCGGAAAGATAAAGGTGGTCTCGGAGTAATTCATTTCTTTGGCCAGCTTTTGCATCTCCTCGTCGGAATAGAGGTGCCCCTGGGTGAAAACCGCGAGCTGATTACCGGCGTACTTCTCCTCGGCAAACACATCCACGATGTAGAACTCGCGCCCGCTCACTCGTCCTTCCTCCTCCACTTCCTTTACTTCTACTTCACGCTCCGGTTGCCGCGGCCCATGGTTCCTACGTCACCCCACAAGAATGGGGCTTTTCTTAGCCACCGAATTACGCAGAGCATAACGGATAAAACTCCAAGAGGCCTGCAGGTCGTAGTCAAACTGGTCCGCAAGGGCTTGCAACCACCTGCCCAGCTCGCTCAGATACTCGTGCCGGTGATGCAGGTAGTCCTCCAGGTGCTGCACGGCCCGGGGAAAATAGTCCCGGTATAGGGCCCTAAGGTGCTCCACAGCCGACGGGTAGGGGTTAAGGGGGTCCATGTGTATTTCTTCCACGCCGGCTTTCTTAATGGCGGTAAGCAGGCCCTCCAGGGCCGATGGCGCATCGCCCACGCCGGGAAGGAGGGGAGCGATGAAAACCCAAACGGCGATGCCCTCGCCGATGAGGCTCCGCGCCGCCTGAAGGCGCGCCGCGGGCGGTGGCGCCCCCGGTTCAAATACGGCCGCCGCCTGTTCGTCCAGAAGCGTAATGGTAAAACCTACCGAGCGGTTTCTTAGGCGTTTAAGCACATCCATGTCCCGGCACACGAGGGCGGACTTCGTAAGGATGGTGACCTCAACCTCCTGTCGGAGCTCAGCCAAAGCTTGTAGGCAAGCACGCGTCAACCCATACTTCACTTCCGCCGGCTGGTACACATCGGTCACGGTACCAAAGAGGACCCGGCCCGGCGGGCGGCGCCGGCGCGTAAGCTCCCGCCTGAGCACCTCCGGAAAGTTTACCTTTGCCGCCACCCATTCACCCCAGCCGGTTGCCTCGCAGCGGAAACGCGAGATAGTCTCTGCGTAACAGTAGCGGCAGCCGTGGGCACAGCCGGTGTAAGGGTTGAGGCAGTAATCGTAGCCGGGAATGCCCGTCTTCACCAAGGCGTTTTTACAAAATGTCTCGCGCAATCTTCCGGTTCCCGTTTCGCAACCCGCCACTTTCCGTGCCACCTTCTCGGCTAAAAAACGCCCGGCTTTTCACTGCGTGCCGGGCCCCTTTGCTGGTAGAGTTCACACATTAGTTATGCTGGATGTTTAGGTCTGCCGGGTCCAAGGTAAATTCAATAAGCCGCAGGTCGATGTAGATAGGCGCCTTAAAAGCAAGGGCGAGCGCGATGGCATCGCTCGGGCGGGCATCTACCTTATGAATCTCGCCGCCGTGCTCCAGGTACAGTAGAGCGTAGAACGTACCTTCTTTGATGTCTGTTATAACGACCTTTTGCACTTTAGCGCCAACGAGGTCCAGGAGGTTCTTGAGGAGGTTGTGGGTAAGCGGGCGCTCAGCGGTGATCCCCTGGAGGTTCATCCAGATTGCCCTTGCTTCAACTGGGCCAATCACAATCGGCAGCAGCTTCTTTTTTTCCTTATCGCCCAGCATGACCATGTGATGGCCACCCTGATCAACCGCCACCCCTTGTACTTCCACTTCAATTTCGGCCACCGTCCCCACCTCCTTTATTAAAAGACTTCGCCACATCTTTCGAAAAACCTGCTAGCCCGGCACCTGGGATTCTGGGATTAAAGGAGAGAGATGACAGTGAGAAAAGCGGTAAACCACATCGCAAAGACCGTATACTGGGTTGAGACTGCTCTGGCCGTATTCATCATCTTAACGGTGATTATTAGTGGTTTTAACCTTGTTCAACGCCTTTACTCAATGCTGGTAACTGACCCGACTCAAGCCTATGAGTTACTTCAAGGATTTTTAACTCATGTTCTTCTCTTGGTCATCGGGTTAGAGCTCGCCATGATGCTGATTAAGCACACACCCGGCATGGTCATCGAAGTGATGCTCTACGCGATAGCCAGAAAGATGCTAATCTACACCACTAATACTTATGAGATAGCCATCGGAGTAGTGGCTTTAGCCGGTCTTTTTGCGATCAGGAAGTTTCTGTACGTCACTAAGATAGACCACGTAGAAGGGGTTGTTCTGAGCGGGATGACTCCCGTTAAAGATGCCAACAGGATTACCGGGCTGCACATCCCCGAAGACATGGCCCCGACACTCGGAGATCTCGTGCTTAAGTTGGCAGCCGACGAGAAGGTAAACTCCGGCAACGTATACCGAATCGGGAACGTAGAAATGGAAGTCATAAAGGCAGCGGCTGGCATCCCTGAGAAAATTAAGGTGACTGAATTGACCGATTCTCCCCACTGAGGCAGAAGGAACCTTTTTGATTAGGCCCGGAGTTTTGGTTCTTGCCCGCTTTTGAGGTCGCTCGGCCGACTGGCTGCATGGGGGATAGATAGTTTATCTAAATTCAAACGCCGAAACAGCGTGGCATTTCCTCGCGCAGGGCACCTATGATGGGTAAAGCGCAGACCTTTAGCAAAGTAACGCCCAACTTTTGGGTCAACGGTTGTAGGGCCGTGCGCGTGGCAGCATTTTGGGTTCTGTCGTCGCCGATGTACACAGCCAGACCAAAAAGGTTGCCGCTAGCCCCCATTATGCTGCCATAGCCGATTTCTCCACTAACCAGATCTTGCACTCCGAAAAATATCCACATCGTCCATCCATTTCCGCACACCCAGCAGCGTTGGGGCTGTGAGGAGTTTCCGCGTGCTGTGCTCCAGCGAGAGCTTAAGTAGAGGCAGGACAACCAGCGCAAACGCCGGGGCAAGGCTGCCCGCTTCCCTCAGATCAAACCCTTGACCCCCTGCTCAAGCAGGTGGAGAAGGCACGGGTTAATGGACTGGCCACAGGCGGTTCATAGAGACAAAATAGCCGGTCCTGATGTCTGGCAACCTTAAACTGGGAAAACGCATAAACGCTGCCACCCGGCTTAGATACTCCCAACTTTTGCTAGATTTCGAGATCCGCCCAGGAGATTTGGGTCTCCTCCAACATCTTTGCTAGTCCTTTTCTAGCAATCAAATCGACCCCGTTGCTCCTGGCCAACTCCACGGCCGAATCTGTAAAACGCACTGCATTTGTAATGACCACCGTTTTAAAATGCTTGTCATATTGCCGCTCGTATATCCCAGCGGCTGAACTGACTTCTTGAACAGCCGACATGCCCTGAGCTTTGGAGGGGTCAAGGTGGTGTTTACATTGAATCAGGCATGATGGTTTAGATTCGCTTAGCGCAATAACATCGGCCCCCATGTCTCCTCTCGAGGGAGTAAGGAAAATCTCGTAACTCATTTTTCTGTACAGGGCGGCAACAACCTTTTCAAAAGCTTCGGGTTGCATTCTGTCGATGTCCTCTATTGACAGAACGCTAGCTTCGGTCTCTTCCTCTGTCAGGTCCAAGGTTAACAACTCTTCTCCAAGCTGCTGCATCTCGCTTTCTTCTATAAATGCCGGCATGAGAACTGCGCGACTCAGTTGCCTCTTGGATTCAAGTAACCTATGCAGTTTTTGATCGAATGTACCCTCTCCTGCTCCAGTACCAAAGCTAGCATGCACTGCTAGAGGAATATAAACGTGAACGGTTCGTTCTTGTCCAATGCGGTACACCCGATCGGTCGCTTGATCTTCTTTTGCAGGGTTCCATTCCCTGCTTAAATGGATGACATGATTGGCAGCTGTGATGTTGAGGCCGACTCCTGCTGCCTCAGGAGACATTATAATTACATTAAAACCTTCCTTGTTCTGAAAGTCATCTACCATAAATTGTCTTCGGCAAGCTGATACTGTCCCGTTGATTATCGCCGCTCGTATAGCATATCTGTTATACAACAACCGTTGTAGGACTCGCTGCAGCTTGCGGTCAATTAGGTAGACTATGGCTTTTTCTTTCTTATCTCTAACCTGATCTAGAATCTCTACAGCCTTCGCCAGCCTCGCTGAAGCTCGAATGATAGCTTCATCAGGTATTTGTTCGAGCGCCCTTTCGTCATAATCCAGGTATGGATGCAAAGACACTTTCCTTAGTTCTTGGATAATCTTAAAGATGTGTTCTTTCCGGTTTCCATAGTAACGATCGGGTAAGGTCTGTCGTGCTCTTCTGATTATATCCTTATATCTATTAAGCTGTTCCGGAGGCATTTCTGCAGGACAAAGGTGCACCTGTTTCTCGGGTAATCCGTGCAGGTAGTTGTCTTTTAGGCGACGCAGCATCAATGAACCCACATGCTGTCGCAGTTCCATACCGAGTTTTTCCCTGTTAGTCTCAGGTTTGGCTAAAGGAGTGTGGTATTTGGAAACAAAATTCTTCAAGGAGCCCAAGTGCCCCGGACAAGCAAAATCCATAATGCTCCAAAGGTCTACCAGACTGTTCTCAACGGGAGTTCCAGTTAGACATAACCCAAAGTCATATTTCATGCCCTTAGCTGCTCCTGTTACAAGTGCGGTCGGATTCTTTATTTTTTGGCATTCGTCAAGGACCATAACGGCCCAGTTAACCCTACCTAGTGCCACCTGATAATCCCGTAGTGTTTCATAAGTAGTCAGCACAGCTCCGCATCTTTGTAACTTGCTAGCTTCAAGCCATTTACCTTTTTCAACAGCGCCTTTAATGATTTCCCTCAATTCGTCATCGGGTACGATTGGCATATGAGTCGCCTTAAATCCGTTTAATCCAGAACCATATAAGTCGACAAGCGGCCCAAATACGGGGTCCAAAAAACGCTCATATTCTCGTTTCCAGTTCTCCAATAAAGCAACTGGGGCAACAATAAGCATGGGTTTATTCGGTTTGCCTTCAGCTTCATTGCATTCTTGAACCCAGGCCAGGAACGCGAGGGCCTGAAGAGTCTTCCCTAATCCCATGTCGTCCGCCAACAGCGCCCCTCTTCGCCCTTCCAGGTACATGCGTTGCAGCCACTGGAGGCCCTCTTTCTGATGGGGCAGCAGTTGAACTTCCGGCCTTAGGCTTCGAGGAAGTCTCATCTTACTGCTGCGCTGTTCTAGAGCAGTCTCGAACTCTACATCATAAAAATTGTCTTTAATTACCAGACTGTATTGTCCCGCTACACAAGATTTGTCGGCAACATAATGGGGCCTTGTCTCAGCACATACTTGCTCCGTACCACTCCTGTCCTCTGTCCCTTCACCGTAAATAATGTTGCCTGCCCCTTCTGCATAAGGCGTGCTTTCATCTTGCGTAAGTTCAGGCCCACTATCCTTGCCAGATAGCTCAGGATTTTCCACATCCTCTCCTTCTTCAGCCGGAAGCCAAGCTTCTCGCAAAGCCTGCGGGAAAGGGAAACTTCGACACGGGTGTTCACCTATTTCAATAACCCTATCGCTGAAGTCGTCTAAGTTTACCGTTTCAGGATCAAACACGATCTGAGGCGAATAAAGTATAGCCTCTTTTGCCTGGCCAGAAACCCGGCGGAACCGTTTGAACTCCTTAAGAGCCTCTTTTATCTTATCGTCGAGAACAATCTTTGGCCCATTTGGAATATCATACAGGTCGCGAACCACATTAAACTTATCGAACCTTTTAAGAAATTCCGCCTGCTGCTCGTCGTTGAGAAGCTCAGTAGCTCGCGTTCCATCATCTTCGGTTATACGGGTAAGAACTGGCTCAATTTCTATGGCTCCATCTTCGCATCGATGCAGACGCACAGTCAGCCCACTCGGAACCAAAACCTGTTCCTTATTCAAAAATAAATCGAGAACGGCTCCAGTGGCCTCTGCTAAACCTTTAATTTTCGCAAACTCCAAGAGATTTTCTTTAATTGCCTCCGAACGTCCTAATGCTTCAGGATTGCGGGCATTAAAAGAATCTATCGCTTCAATTAGCCAGTACAACTGGCCTGTTAACAGGTAAATTTGCTCCTCATCAATCCTTAAGCACGATCCTATGCGTTTGGCAAAGAAGAATGGCCGACCGGAACCGTCACGAAAATAATAAACGTATTTGAGGTCTTTTGCAGTCAGGTTCCCGGACGCCCTGATTTCAACAGTAAAGGGGTAGGAATCAGGTAGTTCTAGAAGTGAACGTTCTTCCTCTGGTAATTCCGCGACTACTTTATGTGGGATCAGTATCTCACTGTTGCCGGCAACTGCCCGCTCTTCTTCTAACAATTGGGTAAGAATCTGTTGCCGAACATTAGTAGGAGCACTCTGAGCATCAAACGGACAAACAAAACCATCGTCGTTGACTCGCCACACCCTATTACTAAGTTCCATAGCAATTCACCTCAATAAGGCTCCCTGAGACTTTCTCAATAAGAAAGCTGCCTGCGTGTATGATCTTTTTGTCAAGCCAAGTAACGTTTTCGGTCATCTACTCGGTATGATTTTACCGGCTTAATGCCCAAGTGGAGCATAATCCATTGGGCAAGCCTGTTCTGCCATGAATAATTTTCGCTGGCATTGTGCCGGACGTAAAGAACGTAATCGTTTCTTCGGAGCTGGGAAGCATGGTAAGTCTGTTTCCCCAATACAATTTGTTCGTTGCCGTCGGTTTGCTTGAAAACCCGGCAGCCACCATCATGACTCCATTCCACAAATAGGTACCCTCTCATTTGCACGAAAAAAACACTTTGCGAAGTAGTCCCCGCTCCTTCCAAGCTGCCGAATTTGCGGTTTTCTAGATGCTCTTTCATCTCTGCTTGGTTTATTAAATCTCTCGCCCGCTGTCCTAGCGCCACCCAGGTGTTTTCCATATAGGGTAAGTAAGTTTCCCAAAAAGTCCGCCGGTAAATCCATTTCCGGTTGCCAGAAGAACGGTCTACTAAATTAAAGAAAAATTCCAGGTCCTCTTTGGAAATCCACTGAGTAAAGATTCGCTTCGCTTCTGGGCTGACTGGTCCCCACCTATACCTGTTGCCAATTACCCTGGGGTCACCAAGGGTCTTAAGAAAGAAGGTCTTCAGCTTAGTTCTTACACTATCAACACACTCTAGCCCAGCCTTAGTAATGAATTTATTTGCCGCGTATGGTATCAAGTCCTGGAAGGCAGGACCATTTTGGAGTAAGTCAATAGCGGTATCTAAGCCGGCAGGAAAATAACTTCCCGCCAGTTCAATAACGTGGCGCACTAGATGCTTGGCGAAAGAACCATGACCCAACTCACCGTCCAACCCTAACTCCGTGGAAAGAAGACTAGCGTGACTACTTTCCTGGGTTATCAACCACTTAGCAGTATTCAGCGGACCGTCTGAAGTAAATAATGGAAAAGCTCTTTTTTGCCAACTGGTTATCCGAGGTGCTTTTCCGTTGTATTGTGCCAGCGACGTGGTTATGTACTCCCTGAGAAGTTCAGTTCCGGGAACCAAAGGGTCATAGAAAAGAAAATAGACATGGATTAGGTTGGCCAAGTCTCTTCTTCCTCGTTTTTTCGCCAAACGCAGTATGGCTCTCGTAAGTTCAGGGTCATCGGCTATCTTAGGTGGTTCACCGTAAAACAAAACCCACGGCAGACGGCCGATTTCTACATAGGTAAGTTTCTTTAGTCCCTCTTCCCCGTATTCCCGCCACAGCTTCTTAATCTTCAACATAAGGTGTTCAAGGTCCAAAGAACTAGGCATTTTGGGCGCAGCATTGAACTTTTTGCTCACCATGTCCTTGGCCTTCAGTGTGTGTATGGGTTGCGAAACATGAAGTTGTTGGGACAACGCAACAGTCAGGCGGCGTTTAAACGCTTCGAGGAACGAATGCCTCATGGTTCCCCTCCCTGACGCTCAGGACCGTTTTCAGAGCGAGGAGGAGTCATGGAAAACCTTAAATCAATCCTCCGGTTCTTCGCCTTAGCTTCTTCACTGTCGCCAAGCGCTACTGGTCGGCGATCGGCGTAACCGCTTACCGAAAACACAGGTTCGTCTAAAGCGTTTACTAGAGTTTCCAGTTTAGGTTCAGTTTCTCTCATTTGGCGCCAGGTATTGATTGCCCGTTGTGTTGACAGCTCCCAATTGGATTTATACTTTCCTCCTCTAATAGGGTCACTGTCAGTGTGTCCTTCTATAAAAATAGTTTCCACGCTTGTAGCATACGTAGGCTGTTCTAGCACTCTTAACAATGCCGGCGCCAGAATTGCGATTACCTGCTTTCCTGATTCATTGAGTTCGGCGTCACCTTTTGCAAACAAAATCCCCTCTGGCAAGCGCAATATGCCGTGTTTGTAGTCCACTTCAACGTTAATGCCCTGGGCTTTAAGCTCAGCTTGCAACATTTGTAATATCTCGGATCGTTTATCTTGGTTTTCGACGAGTTGGGCCCTGGCCTGGCTGTAGCTCAAAATGTAATATGTTAATGCCAGTACAAAGATCGCCAGTAAGGCGGACATCAAATCGCTAATTGATAAGGAGTAATCTGTTTCTCCAGAGGAATTCTCAATGTATCTTTTCCGGCCTAAACGCACCTCTAACACCTCCAGCACATCAAGCTGGTCTCGACATAAGCGCAGCCTTTAGCTCTTCAGCAGCCTCTGGTAACTCGCTCGTCACATCCTTTAGTTCTTCTATTGCACCAGTGAGCAGGTTCACAATTTCAGAGATATACTTGTCCAAACTTCTTAAAAACTCCTCGACTCCTTCGTTCGTCTTTGAACTATACTCTTGCAGGCCCTTGGCCAGCTCATCAAATACGGTTTCTAAATCTTTTCTGAGCCCTTCAAATCTACTCTCGTATGCTGCCCAAGACCTACGAGTAACTTCGAGTGCTTCGGTTATCTGGTTCAGAATGCTTTCCGTTGTTTTACAGTATTCTTCCAGTTGCGCTTGGACTCTGTTCACCAAGCTGGCGTGGCCAGAATAGGTAGTAAATATCTCCGCGGAAGCTTGTCTTAATTCGTTAGTGACCGATAACACCGAATTGGCACTCTCTTGAAATGCTGCAGCCGCCTCTTTTGCGCCAGCGATGACTATACTAACCTGATGGCTAGCAGACTCCAACCCTGCTAATAGCTCGCTGATACGTTGGTGCTCCGCCTCGTACCGGTTCGTTATGTCAACTGCAACACCTTTGACCATATTGGAGACAGTCGTAAGTTGTTTTCCAACTTCATGAGAAACAGAAATTGACCGCTCACTTAGGATCCCCACTAAATCATTAACCTCTTCGGTGACTTTCTTAATCTGGTTCGTCAACTCTTCGCCCGTAGCAGATGTTATGTTTTGAATCAGGGTCTGATGTTTATCCATACTGTCTTCTATACGCGCAGCCATACGGATTAGCAACTCTTCAACTTTATCACCGACAGATACCTGCTGCCGCCTTAGCATCTCCAACGTAGCTCCCACGCCGTCTCTTAGGTCCTCGATGTTCTGTTGCATTGCTTGATAGAGGCTTTCCTGTGATAGTTTTGATTTATCGGTTACCTCAGCCATTGTCGCACTAACTTTCTCCATCACTTTAGCCAATCCACTTAAGGCCTCGCCTGCTTGGTTGCTGATTGCTCTCCCAACTTCAGCTGAACCGGTCTGAGTCAAGTCGTCAATAGCCTCGAGCAGCTTTTCTAGCGCAGGTGTTAACCGTTCAGCGAGTCTTTCTTCTAACGCGGCCGCAATGTCTATCGCTAATTGCTCGTTAAAATTCTTCAACTCTGTCGTCTGTTGTTGGGCCTCCCATAGAACATCCGCCAACCATGTTTCCGTCGACCTATATGGCACCACATTGCCCAGAGCTTTTTGCAGTTCTTTGATTATACGCTGAACTCTATGGTCCTGCACTTTCTCTATGACGGAAAGAATTATGGAAAACAAGATTCCCCACAGTGAACTAGTAAAAGCAACATCCATTCCGGATAGTAACCCCTGAACACCTGCTCTGAGCGCTTCCACATTGTGCCCTTCAAGCGAGAGACCTTGGAGGCCTAAAGTAAGCCCAACAAATGTTCCGAGTATTCCCCACCCAGTTAACAAACCTGGTACGGCCGCGTAAAAGGCTCGGTTCATCCGGGCACTGAAAAGAGTATCTTCATTCAGGAAATTGGACACATCTAGCGGCGTCGTAATCGTTTCGCCCTCTGGTGTCTTCCAATGAACTAGATTTCTTTGAAATTCAGACCATGGCTGCCCCAACACTTGCTCAAGACGGCGAAAAAGGGTGGAATATTGAGCGGCACTACCTGCCTGTCCATACTCTTTAACCGCCTGGTACGCAGCGTTCAAGGTAGTAAGACATTTGTTTATGTCAACAAGATAAAGCATTAGAATGGCACTAGATCCTATAGCTGCAACCGCAATCCAAAAAATGGGGAGAATGTTTCCCAGTGACGGGTCATTAATGGCTCTCATAATCGGGAATATAGAGTGCAGCAATTGTGCCAAGTGGTATAATTCCTCCCTCTATTGATGGTATTAGGCTTTGGGGAAAGACCATCTTTCGTACCAATTCGGTATTCAGGAAAATTTCCCTTTTGAATATTCGTCAAATACCGCCAGATCCCTTCCTTACTTAAATAGCTCTTCGTCCTAATGACCTGTGTGGGCCATGCCCGTATTAAGACAGACCTCGCCTACCGCTACGCTGAGATCGGGGCGGCGTACAACGCCAAAAGAGTACGAGGAGGCTCTGGCGGCCGCGCGAAGAGCCAGCTCAGGTTTTCGCCTGCTCTAAGGCGGCCGGGCCGACTTTCTGCGCGGTGAACAGATGTTCACCCTAGACGCCGAAACGGCGTAGCATCTCCTCACGAATGGCGCCTATAATGGCTAAACCGCGGACCTTTGCCAAAGCGAAGCCTAACTTCTGCGCCAACGGCCTCAGAGCCGCCCTGGTGACAGCATTTTGGGTTGCTATAAGCTGCGGAATTGTCTTCGTTTCTGCTACAACCTGGAGAAATCTTTCTTGGATTTCTCTCGGCAAGTCTTGGGGTTTAAACATATCATAGCCTATAATAAGACCGTTCTTAGTATCGCCGCAAAGAAAAAGCCGCGGATAGTAGGGTCGTGAGTTTCTGTCCTCTTGTATGGGGACCGGTGCAAACGAGGCATCTACTTCCCAGACTTGGTCACTTGCTTTGCAAGACGCCTTAATGGCTTGCACTAGTTTTCGGTCCACTGCAAGCCGCGGTTTTTCCACCGGAGCTGGGCGCGGGCAAATATGCTTGTTGCTCCAGTTCAATCCGGCTTCTCGTGATTCTGGAACCCGGACTAGATACTCAGATTCATTCAGCAGGAGATAATTTGGGTTTTCTCGGCAGGCAAATGCTACCTCCTGGGCCTGTTGCAAGCAAATAGTAAGAAACCGTACTTCAGCTTGATCGAGATACCAGGGATGGTAGCCGGGTAGAAAACTCCTAAAGAGTGGCCATTGGTTCCGACCACGAAACTTTAGTCCTAGCATTTTAATTATGTCAAGATCCCTTTTTGTTAGTTCCTCCCTGTTCCCAAAAGTAACAAGCAGAGATCTTTGGGTCAGCCCGAAATCTGGATCGTTTGGTTCTGGTTCTCCTTGTTCCAGGACGCTTTGCAGGGAGGCAAACCCTTCATCACCAGGGTACACGGCCAGACCGAAAAGCCTGCCATCCGCACCCAGTACGCTGCAGTAACCGATTTCCCCACTAACCGGATCTTGTACCCCGAAAATATCGATATCGCTCATCCACTGCCAGCACGCAAGCTGCTTAAAGTCTTCTGCCGCCTGATAAAGCCTCCTGTAATCTTCTATTTCCGGCATAGCGTTGTCCACTTCGTTCACTCCTTCAACTAGCCTTTTCAGATCCGTAAGAGCGAGCTTGACAGTCGGATAAACCTTTCCTCCCGGCCACTACTCACATCCAGCTAGGGTCCCTTAAGAAACCTTGGTGCCGAAAATGGAAAAGCTTAATCCGATTGTCGAAGATGTTGAGAAGCCACGTTAGACCCCTTCCCGTTAGGTATAAGCTTTCTCGAGAACCATATTCACTCGATTCTTTCGCTGACCGGTAGAGAAATCCTGCCGGAGGGAGAAACGACTTGGTACTTCGCTCGAGAACATAAATGGTTGGGCCATTATTCAGGAATAAAGAGGTACCCCGGGGTGCACTGCTTCTCGCAGCGGTCCCCCGGGGCTTTCTCACTAATCGGCTGGTCCCGTTTCCGCCCAGATTACCACGTATCAGTTGTAGCGGCCAGCACGAGTCAGTAGGTAGGTAATGTGCCTCTACTCCACCGTCACGCTCTTGGCCAGGTTTCTCGGTTTGTCGACGTCGCAGCCGCGGGCGACGGCGGCATAGTAGGCCAGGAGTTGGAGCGGGACGACCGTGAGAATGGCGGAAGCGGCCTTGACCGTGCGCGGGATGTAAAAGACCTCGTCGGCCAGGCGGGCAATTCCGCGGTCGCCCTCGTGGGCGACGGCGATGACGTGGCCTTCGCGCGCCTTGACTTCCTGGATGTTGCTCAGCATCTTTTCGTAGATGTCCGGCTGCGTGGCTAAGGCGATCACCGGCACACCCCGGGTGATGAGGGCCAGCGTGCCGTGTTTGAGCTCGCCGGCCGCGTAGGCTTCGGCGTGGAGATAGGAGATCTCCTTGAGCTTGAGCGCTCCTTCCATGGCCACGCCGTAATCGATGCTCCGGCCGATGAAGAAGGCGTGTTCGCTCCGCGCCACTTTCTCGGCCAGCGCCTTAACGGTGGGCGCCTGCTCCAGGATCTTTTGGACTTGGTCTGGAAGGAGCCGGAGAGCCGCAGTAATTCTTTCCGCTTCCTCCGCGCCGAGCGTACCGCGCGCCAAACCGAAGCGCACGGCCAGCATGACGAGCGAGAGCACCTGCGTGGTATAAGCCTTGGTCGAAGCCACGGCGATCTCGGGGCCGGCCCAAGTGTAGATGACGTCGTCCGCCTCGCGGGCCACCGAGCTTCCCACCACGTTGGTGATGGCCAGGATCCGGCTCCCTACCTTCTTCGCCTCGCGCAGGGCGGCCAAGGTATCGGCCGTCTCGCCGGACTGGCTGATGATGATCACCAAGTCCTCGGGGCGAAGGAGCGGTTCGCGGTAGCGGAATTCGGAGGCGATGTCCACCTCCACCGGGATGCGGGCCAGCTTCTCCAAGACGTACTTACCCACCAATCCGGCGTGGTAGGCGGTGCCGCAGGCCACAATGAAAATCTTAGGCAGGGCGCGTATGGCCTCGTCGTCGATATTGACCTCACTGAGCTCTACATGGCCGTTCTTCAGCCGGCCGGCCATGGTATCGCGCAGGGCCCGGGGTTGCTCGAAGATTTCTTTAAGCATGAAGTGGTCGTAGCCGCCTTTTTCCGCCTGGACCGGGTCCCATTTCACGTGGAAAATTTCCCGCTGAACGGGAAGGCCCTTGGTGTCCGTTAGCTCCACGCCTTCGGCGGTAAGAACGGCCATGTCGCCGTTTTGCAGGATGTATACCTCGCGGGTGTGTTCGAGAATGGCCGGAATGTCGGACGCGAGGAAGTTCTCGCCCCGGCCCAGGCCCACAATGAGCGGGCTGTCTTTGCGCACGGCCACCACTTTATCCGGCTCGTCGGCCGAAAGGATGGCCAGGGCGTAAGACCCCTCCAGGCGGGCTGCCATCTGCCGCACCGCCTGCACCAGGTCGCCCCTATACAGCTCCTCGAGAAGATGGGCCAAAACCTCGGTGTCGGTTTGGGATTTAAAGGTGTGCCCCTTCTCTTCCAGCTCGGCCTTGAGTTCGGCGTAGTTTTCGATGATCCCGTTATGGGCAACGGCAAAGCGGCCGGTGCAGTCGGTATGGGGATGGGCGTTCACGTCGGAAGGGCGTCCGTGCGTGGCCCAGCGGGTGTGCCCGATGCCCACCCGGGCGGGAAGGTCTTTTTCCCGCACGCGCTCGGCCACCACGCTCAGGCGCCCCACGGCTTTCTCCAGCCAGATCCCGCCGTCTACTACGGCGGCTACCCCGGCGGAATCATACCCCCGGTACTCAAGTTTCTTCAAGCCTTCAATCAATATGGGCACGGCTTTACGGTAACCGATATAGCCGACGATGCCGCACATAGGGTTAACCTCCTTGTTAAAGGCAAAACTTAACCTTGCCTTCCGGGCCGACGCAAAACCGGAAGGATGAGAAACATACCCCCTGTGGGGCACAGTATACCCTTCTTCACCTGGCTTTCCCTTTGTCCCCGGGATCGCTCCCGGGATTTTAGGAAAGCCTTACGGGCGGTGAAGGCCCGAGGGGCATCCGCCGAAAACTTCGATAAACCCCTTCCTCGTCAACTCCCCGAGGGCCGATTTCCTTTCGGCCGAACGTCGCCGGGGAGTCCTGGCGCTTTGACTGTTTTCCGCTACAGGTTTTTCGTCCTTGTCGCACCCCTCCTTTTCCATTTTCATGCCCGTTTTTCGCCGCGCAGCATCACCTCCTTCACGTGGAGCATCCATATCACCGGCAGTGCCGTCAGGGCGGGCGCTCGGGCCTCCTTTTGCTCCCGCTTAACTTAACCGGGGGGCACAAGCGCACCTCTTAACCCAGCTCGGCCGCGATTACGGCCGCGATTTCCTCAGCGATCTGGCGCAGCAATCCCGCATCTTCCCCTTCGACCATGACGCGCATCAGGGGCTCCGTGCCCGACGGCCGGACCACCACGCGGCCGCGTCCTTTTAGCGCCTTTTCCGCTCCGGCAACGGCCGCCGCTATTTTCGTATTCTCCTTCCAGCCTTCTTTCTGGCGCACGGGAACGTTCACCATGAGCTGCGGCAGGCGCGGCATGATCGCCGCCAGGTCGGAAAGCGGCACTTTCTTTTCTACCAGCACGGCGAGGAGTTGGAGCGCCGTGCTCAGGCCGTCGCCCGTGGTGTTGTAGTTCAGGTTGATGATGTGGCCGGACTGCTCGCCGCCCAAGTTCCAACCGCGGTTTAAGAGCTCTTCCAGCACGTACCGGTCGCCCACCTGCGTGCGCACGAGAAGGAGGCCGTGTTTTTTAAGGACCAGCTCCAGCCCCATGTTGCTCATAGAGGTGGCCACCAGCCCCTCCCCCTTGAGCCGACCCTTCTCCTTCTGCGCCAGCGCCAGGACGGCCATGATCTGGTCGCCGTCCACTACTTCCCCTCGCTCGTCCACGGCGATAAGGCGGTCGGCATCGCCGTCGAAGGCGAGTCCCACATCCGCCTTAAGTTCCCGCACCGCTTTTTGCAGTCCTTCCGGGTGTGTGGAGCCGCAATTTACGTTAATATTAACACCCGTAGGAGCGTCGTTCAAGACGGTAAGCTCTGCCCCGAGGCAACGCAGCAGCTCGGGCGCCACTTGGTACGCCGCGCCGTGGGCCACGTCCACTACAATCTTGAGGCCGGAAAGATCCGCGCCGAGTGTCTCGCGCAGGTGTTTAAGATACATTTCACCCGCATCTGCCACGCTCCGCCTTATCCCCACCCCGGCGCCGGTGGGCCGCGGAAGGTTCGCTTCGCCCAGGAGGGCCTCAATCCGGTCCTCGGTGGCATCGGGAAGCTTATAGCCTTCTGCCGAGAAAAATTTGATCCCGTTGTCCTCCACCGGGTTGTGCGAGGCAGAGATCACTACCCCCGCGTCGGCTCCCAGCGCCCGCGTGAGGTAGGCGATGGCCGGCGTAGGTAGCACGCCCACGCTCAAAACCTCGCCGCCCACCGAGAGAATGCCGGCCGTGAGCGCCGCCTCCAACATCTCGCCGGACCGGCGGGTATCCCGGCCCACCACCAAGCGCGACCGCTCACGCCCGTCCGTCAGCACATAAGCCCCTGCCCGGCCCAGGGCAAAGGCTAGTTCCGGAGTAAGGTCGGCGTTCGCCACTCCGCGCACACCGTCGGTGCCAAAAAGCCTGCCCACGAAAATCCTCCTAGCCCTTTGTGTGCTCAGCAGCCTTTTCTTTAAGGTCCACTTTTCCCTGCAGTCCTTTAACTTTAACTTTTTCCCTCCGTTTTCTTTTCCTCAGGCGACGCTTCCGCCGGCTTCACGATCAGCTTAACCTTCGGCGGCTCCACAGCTACCCTTCTTACCGCCTCGGGCAGCACCAATTTTACCTCCAGTTCGTGTTCTCCGCTGGTGAGCTCCCGGGCGCTTACGTAAGCGGTAAGGTCGCCCGCTGTAAGCCAGTTTACGTTCTGGTACAAACCGGCCACGGTGACGCGCACGGTGTTCGGCTGCACCGCCGCCGTCAGCTTGTCTCCCAGGTCGTGCACCTTAACCTCCACGCCTTCGACCGTGCGCTGAACGGTTTTCGGCTCGATCACCGCTGTAACCCGCACCCGCTCAACTTCTGCCCGCACATCCTGGGGAAGTACCACGCGCAGGTCACCGCTCTGGTTGGTACTTGCCCCGGTGACGTCCAGCGGCATAGTTGAAACGCTGTTTATTTCCGCCAGCATGGCCGCCGGACCGCTGATGATGATGGTAGCCGGCTCCACCAATACCTGGCTCACCTTATATCCTTCGGCAGGTTCGCCAATAATCTGGGGTTTTACCGGCACCAGCTTCGCGGGCAGGCGGGCTACAGGCAGGGAGACATCCACCACTTCCGGTTTAATCCGGAGGCCCTCCGGCACCGGCGCCCCCTTACTGTCCAGGATCTGTACCGGCACGCTCACCCGGATGTTGTCCTTCGCCCCTTCCGTGTCCAAGCGCACGACGGCCCGGCTGGCCATCTTCACCCGGCTTCTGGGCCCTTCTATTAGCACCTGCACCGGGCTCAAAACCGGTGGCCCCGCTGCGTAGCCGGGTGCCGGAGTGCCGCGAAGGACGAGTTCCACAGGAAGCTGCCGCTGCACTATGCTCTCGAGCCTGACCGTTACCTCTGGCGGGACAATCTGGACGAGCTCTACCTCCGGCGGCACGCTGGTTAAGCGCACGGGATAAGGCTTTTCCCCTTCTTGGGCCGCCGTGAGGTCTACGTAAGCCCCCAGTTCCGGCCCTCCGGTGGCGTAAAGTTCGCTCCGCCGGCCCTTTAGCTTTACCGTTACCGGCTTTACCTCGGACATAAGCACTAGCCCCGTCGGTACATTGCGCAGCTCCGGGGTCACGAGGATGGTGCGCGTGTCCTGGGGGTTCTGCTCATTGACTACGAAGAGCCACATGAGGAAAGCGAGGAGGAGCGCCACTACCCGGACCACAGCGTCTTTCTGTAACCAGTTATCCATGCGATGACCCCCAACGCAGGAAAGGCAGCATCGCCTCCTGCTTAAAGATTCCGCCGAGGAGCTCTCTTAGGCTGTCCTCGTCCAGGTGCCGGCGCAGGCGTCCTTCTTGAGCCACGGAGATAATGCCCGTTTCCTCCGACACCACGATGGCCACGCAGTCGGACTGTTCGCTGATGCCGAGGGCAGCCCGGTGCCGTGTTCCCAGGTCTTTGCTGAGGTCCGGGTTCTCCGTCAGTGGCAGAAAACACCCGGCCGCCACCGCCCGGTCCCCGCGGATGATCAAAGCCCCATCATGCAGCGGCGTGTTGGGAACAAAAACGTTTACCAGAAGTTCGGCCGAAACCAGGGCGTCCAGAGGAATGCCCGTCTCCTCTACTTCCTTAAGCCCGGTCTGGCGCTCGAGGACGATCAGCGCTCCCACCTTGTTGCGGGCCAGTACCTGCACGCCCCGCACTACCTCCCGGATGACCCGCGACACGTCCTCCTCACCCAGGAGTCGGCTGGCGGGCGTAAAAAGGCGGCCGCGCCCCAGTTGCTCCAGGCCTCGCCTTAGTTCAGGCTGGAAAATGATAGGCACGGCGATGAGGCCCATAGTCATCACCTTGTCGAGGAGCCAACTCGTAGCCGCCAGGCCGAAGCGCCGGCTAAAGAAGTAGGCCAAAAGAAGAACGGCGAGGCCTTTTAAGAGCTGGACGGCCCGCGTGCCCCGGATCCAGAGGATTACCCGATAAATGACAAAGGCGACGATGAGGATGTCAAGAATGTCTAGGGGGGAAATATGACGAAGCTGTTCCAGCATGGGCCTCACCTTGCCAATTTTTGCTTGTTTCTCTTATATCTTATCCGCTTTCCTCTTATACTTTCGCTGGGGAAAGCGGAAAAACCTTTTCCCGGCGTAACATTTTTTGCGCCAGGCCCCGGCTCGTTAGCCTTGAAGTTCGCTGGCCTTGGCCTTCATCACTTCCTCGCGCAGGTAGAACCAGATGGTATCGAAAAGCTCAAGAAAACGCGGGCGAGAACGGATAAGGGTGAGGTCGCGCGGCCGCGGCAGATCCACCTCCAAAACGGCCTTTACGCGCCCCGGCCGGGCCGTCATTACGAGAACCCGGTCTCCTAAGCCCAGGGCTTCGTCGATGCTGTGGGTGATGAAGACGGCCGTCTTGCGTGTCCCCTCCCAAATTCTAAGGAGCTCTTGCTGCAAGATGACTCGCGTCTGTTCGTCCAGCGAGCCAAAAGGCTCATCCATGAGCAGGATGGACGGATCGTTGGCGAAGGCCCGAGCCACGCTGACCCGCTGTTTCATACCCCCTGAAAGCTGGTGGGGGTAGGCGTTGGCGAACTTGCTGAGCCCCGTGATTTTAAGGTAATGCTCGGCAATCTCCTCCCGGCGCGCCCGCGACACCCCGCGCATGGCGAGGCCGTAGGCCACGTTCTCTTTGACCGTGTACCAGGGAAAAATGGACTGCTCCTGAAACACCATGGAGTTTACCGGTTTACCTGGTTCCCGCACCCTTATCTCCACCTGGCCGCTCGTAGGCTTCTCCAGCCCGGCCAAGATCCTAAGGAGCGTCGTCTTGCCGCAGCCGCTCGGGCCGACGATGCAGAGGAACTCGCCCTCCTGGATGGTAAGGTTGATGTCCTCGAGGGCTACAACCGTGCCGCTGCGGCCGGTGAAGGTTTTGCTGATGCCGGTGAGGACGATAGCTTCTCCGTTCGGCTGCACCTTCGCCTTCCCCCTTGCTTGTGCGTGCGCACCGATCAGGCGTGCGGCGATTTCCACGGTATCACCCACCGTTCCAAAAGGTCCAGCGCATTGGCAAACAGGTAGCCGAGAACGGTCAGCATGATAAGGGATGTAAACATGCGTTCAATATCGAACATGTCATAGGCGCGCCAGATCCAGTCGCCCAGTCCGGCCTGGGCGGCGGTGAGTTCGGCAGCGACGATCAGGATGAGCGCCGTGCCCATGCCGAGCTTGAGCCCCGCGAAGATCATGGGCAGGGCCCCCGGCAGGGCTACAGTACGGTAAAAGTTCCAGCGGCTCGCGCCGAAGTTCTTGGCTACATCCAGATAAATTTTATCGATGTTGAGCACACCGGACATGGTGTTGATGAGCACCAGGTAAAAAACGCCGATGGCCACCGTAAACACCTTTGAAGCTTCGCCCAGCCCGAAGATAAGGATGATCATCGGCATCACGGCCAGCTTGGGGATGGGAAAGGTAATGGCTACCATGGGCTCTAAAGCCGCCCGCACCAGGGGGAAAAGGCCCATGGAAAGCCCAAGGAGCACACCGGGTATGGCCCCGGCCAGAAAACCGAGGATGATGCGGCGCACACTCACCCAGGTGTGATAGAGGAGCTCGCCAGAAAAGAGCACCGGTAAAAAAGTTTCGAGGATCCGGCTGGGAGAAGAAAAAACCCGGATATCCACAAGGCCGGCGCGGGCCAGCACTTCCCACAGGACAAGAAGGAGCGCAGGTGAAAAAAAGGAGAGTATCCTGGCCTCTGCCCGCACAGCCGTTTCACCTCCGTAGGGTTTGAGGGAGAGGACCTGGCCGGGAGGGCCGCAGCCCCGGCCCTCCCGCCGCACGAACGGTGCGCGTCACTGGTACTTGCCGAGAACCTTGAGAGCCCGGTCCACATACTGGTTATCCAGTACGTCGGAGAGCTTAAGGTCGCCCTTTAACAGGCCGCGCGCCTTGTACCAGGCCAGGTCGAGCTCAATACCCTTGGCCCGGACATAGCCGTCCGGGTTGAGGCCTACCGGGAACATCTTATCGTACAGAGCCTTATCTTTCACCGTCGACCATTCGGCCAAGATAGAGATGATCTCGTCCTTGTTCTTGCCCTTAAAGAAGGCGTCGTTGTAGTCGCGGAGGGATTTGATGTAGGCTACCATGAAGCGGTCCGCCACTTCAGGCCGGCCGGTCATGCTGGGGCCGTAGACGAGGAGGGCCGTCTGGGCCTCCGGATCGTACTCGGACGGATCCTTCCAGGGATCCAGCACGCCCTTAGCCATGCCCTGGGCTATGAAAGGCTCGATCACCATGCCGCCGTCGATGCTGCCGCTCCCCATGGCCGCCACCATGTCCGGGAAGGACCGGATCACCTGGAGGTCCACATCCTTAGTGGAAAGCCCACCGGCGTTCAGGCACCGGTCGAGGGCAATCTCGTCCAGCGAAGCCGTGGCCACCACGGCGAGCTTTCTCCCCTTCAAGTCTTTATAATCCTTGATCTTACCTGCTAGATCCTTGCGGATGCAGAGGCGGTAGTACCCCCGGCCGGGGACGTTCACCCCTTTGTCGGCGACGATCTTAATGGGGATACCGCGCAGCATGGCGTTGAAGAGCCCCGTGGCCGTGACGGTGGCCCCCACGTCCAGCTGCCCGGCGGCCAGGGCGTTGATCATCTCCTGGCCGGTGTTGAACTGCACCGGCTTTATCTTAATACCCAGCTCCTCATAATACCCCTTGGCCATGCCGATGAGGACCCCGGCGTCGGAAACCACCTGCTTCATGCCGACGGTCACCGTGACTGCAGGCGAGAGCGGCTTTAGCCCGGCTTCCGGAGCCGCCGCGGCAGGGCCGGAAGTAGGAGCAGAAGCCGGCGCTTCCGCCTTAGGCTGCCGGGCGGGGCTGCACCCGGCAGCCAGCAAGAAGATGGCCAGGGCCGCTGCCAACCAAACCTTTCCTTTCACCTTTCGTTCCCCTCCCTCGGTTTTGTAAGGGGCGAGGTCGGCCTTTCCCTCCCCCTTCCTCCACCATTGTATTGGCGGGAGAAAGGTTTGGTGACAGAAGAGGGGTTGGGAGAAGAGTCCCCAACCCCTTACTGATTATCAGGTAAGACATTCTCACAAAGCGCCGCGGCCGGAAAGGACGGCCTCCGCCCGCTTTAGCGCCTCCTCCACCCGGGCAGGCGCCGTGCCGCCGCGCGAGGTGCGCCGCTCTACAGATTGCTCCACCTGAAGGGCGGCCAGGGCGTCGGAACCAAAAAGGGGCGAAGCGGCCCGGAGCTCATCCAGCGTAAGGTCTTCCAGAGCCTTGCCTTCGGCCAGGCACTTTTGCACCAGCCGGCCTACTACGGCGTGCGCCTCGCGGAAAGGCAGCCCCCGGCGGGCCAGGTAGTCGGCCAGGTCGGTGGCCGTGGAAAAGTCGCCTCGGGCGGCGGCCAGCATGCGCCCTTCGTTGACTTTAAGGGTGGCAATTAGATCGGTGAAGATCTTAAGCGAGGCGCACACGGTGTCCGCCGTATCAAAAAGCGCCTCCTTGTCCTCCTGCAGGTCCTTGTTGTAGGCGAGGGGCAGGCCTTTCAGCACCATGAGGAGCGCCGTCAGGTGCCCTACCACCCGGCCGGTTTTGCCGCGCACCAGCTCGGGCACGTCCGGGTTCTTTTTCTGCGGCATGATGCTGGAGCCGGTGCTAAAGGCATCGTCTAGCTCCACAAAACCAAATTCCTGGCTCGACCAGAGAATCAGCTCTTCGGCCAGGCGCGAGAGGTGGACCATGAGGATGGCCGAGGCAGAAAGAAACTCCAAAATGTAGTCCCGGTCGCTCACGGCATCCAGGCTGTTTTCATAAAGTTTACTAAAGCCCAGCTCGCGGGCTACAAGCTCCCGGTCAATGGGAAAGGTAGTCCCGGCCAGCGCCCCCGCACCCAAAGGCATGAGGTCCGCGCGCTCACGGCAGCCGAGAAAGCGCGCCCGGTCTCGCTCCAGCATTTCAAAGTAGGCAAGAAGGTGGTGGGCGAAGAGAATGGGCTGGGCATGCTGGAGGTGAGTATAGCCAGGGAGAATGGCGTTCTGGTGGGCGCGCGCCTTCCTTACAAGGGCCGCCTGCAGGCCGCTTATGAGTTTAAGCACCTCGTCGACCTTGCGCAGCACCCAAAGATGGGTGTCGAGGGCCACCTGATCGTTGCGGCTGCGGGCGGTGTGCACTTTCCCTCCCACCGGCCCCACTTTTTCGATGAGGCGGCGCTCAATGTGCATGTGGATGTCTTCCAACTCGGCGCTATAGGCAAAAGCGCCGCTTTTTATCTCCTCCCGGATCTCTTCCAGGCCCCGGGAGATGGTGGCGGCCTCCTCGGCCGTGAGCACCCCTACCTCCGCCAGCATTTTTACATGGGCCAGACTTCCGGCGATGTCCTCTTCCCAAAGGCGCCGGTCGAAGCCGATGGAGGCCGTGAATTCTTCTACCTCCGCCGCCGTTTCCTTGCTAAAACGGCCACCCCAGAGCTTCATGCCTTTTTCTCCCCTGCCGCCTTAAGCAGCCCCTGCACCTTGAGCGGCAGGCCGAAGAGGTTGATGAAGCCTTCGGCATCCTTCTGGTTGTAGACGGCATCGGCACCGAAAGTGGCCAGGTCTTCCCGGTAGAGGCTAAAGGGCGAGGTGCGCCCGGCAACGCTGATGTTCCCTTTATAGAGCTTGAGGCGTACCGTGCCGGTGACGTTCTTTTGCGTCACGGCCACAAAGGCATCCAGCGCCTCGCGGAGCGGCGTGAACCAGAGACCGTAGTACACGAGTTCGGCATATTTGGCGGCGACCAGTTCTTTGTAGTGCATGGTCTCCCGGTCCAAAGTCAAATACTCGAGCTCACGGTGGGCAAAGGTGAGGATGGTGCCGCCCGGGGTTTCATACACGCCGCGGGACTTCATACCCACCAGGCGGTTCTCCACCAGGTCGACGCGGCCGATGCCGTGCTTGCCTCCTAAGGCATTCAGTTTCTCGATGAGCTCCACGGGGCCGTACTCTACGCCGTCGATGGCTACCGGCTCGCCCGCCCGGAAGGCGATCTCCACGTACTCGGGGGTATCCGGCGCCTTTTCAGGGGAGACGGTGAGAAGGAACATGTCTTCCTGAGGTTCGAAATTCGGGTCCTCGAGCACGCCGGCCTCATAGCTGATGTGCCAGAGGTTGCGGTCCATGCTGTAGGGCTTCTCTTTGGTCACCGGCACCGGGATGCCGTGGGCCTGAGCGTAGTCGATCTCCTCTTCCCGGGACTTGATCGACCACTCGCGCCAGGGAGCAATCACCTTAAGGTGGGGCGCCAGGGCCTTGGCCGTAAGCTCAAAGCGCACCTGGTCGTTCCCCTTGCCCGTGCAGCCGTGGGCGATGGCGTCGGCCCCTTCCGCCAGGGCCACTTCCACCAGCTTCTTGGCAATGGCCGGGCGGGCGATGGAAGAGCCGAGAAGATACTTGCCCTCGTACACGGCGCCCGCTTTAAGCATAGGGAAAATGTAATTCTTTACCAAGTCTTCTTTAATGTCCTCGATATAGATCTTGCTCGCTCCGCTTAGGATGGCCTTTTCTTTAAGGGGTGCCAGCTCCTCTCCCTGCCCCACGTCGGCCACCATGGCGATAACTTCGCAGCCGTAGTTTTCCTTAAGCCAGGGGATGATGACCGAGGTGTCCAGACCGCCCGAGTAGGCCAGCACGACTTTCTTTACCTCGCCCATGTTATTTCCTCCCTTGCACAATATGGTCTCCGAACAATCGAGCCCTGGGAGGCCGGTTCTAAGGCCAAGCCTCGCTTCTATAATTATAAGATTACAAGCATAGAAATGCAATCAGCACGCCCCGCCCTCGGCAAACATATGCTGGCAGTAAAAACAGGCTGCTTAAAAGGAGGTCGTCTTATGGCTTCCCACCAGGTAGACGAAATGTGCACCCTAGATGAACGGCTCCTTCCCCTTAGGGAAGACCTTATTGGGGAGCTCGCCGCCATCAATCAGTACCAGCGCCACGCCATGGAGACGAGAGACCGGCATCTCGCGGAAATCTTCTGCCACAACATGAACGATGAGAAGGAGCACGTGGCCATGCTGATGCACGCCATTATGATGCTCGATCCGGTCCAGCACCGGCGGATGATGGAAATGATGGGCCAGATGCCCGGGATGCCGCCCATGCCGCCGGGCGGACCAGGTAGGCCGCCGCACGGATACGCCCTCGAAGACAAGAAAAAGTAGGGCACGGCCGACCGCCGGGGTAAAGAAACTCGGGCCTTCCAAGGGGCCGCTTTTTCTTCAGCGTACCAGCGCGGCCAGGATGGCTTTGTGTACGTGCAGACGGTTCTCGGCCTCGTCGAACACGACGGACCAGGGACCGTCTACTACTTCCGCCGTCACCTCCTCCCCCCGGTGGCAGGGCAGGCAGTGGAGGAACACAGCATCCGGCTTGGCCAGGGCCATAAGCGCCGCGTTCACCTGGTAGGAGGCAAAGGCCGTTCGCCGGGCACCACTTTCCGCCTCCTGGCCCATACTGGTCCAGACGTCGGTGTAGACCGCGTCGGCGCCGGCTACGGCCTCCTGCGGATCGGTGCCGATGGAAATGGCGGCCCCGCTTCCGGCCGCAGCCTCTCGAGCGATGGCCACAATCTCCTCCTTCGGCCCGTAGCCGGGCGGGCAGGCCAGGCTGATATTCACGCCCAGCTTGGCGGCGCCGATGAGGAGGGAGTGGGCCACGTTGTTGCCGTCGCCCACGTAAGCCAGCTTCAGGCCGGCCAGGCGGCCCTTTTTCTCTTCCAGGGTGAAAAAGTCGGCCAGCGCCTGGGTGGGGTGGAGCAAATCCGTAAGGCCGTTAATTACCGGCACGCTCGCCTCTTGGGCCAGTTCCAAGACGAGCTCGTGCGCGTAGGTGCGGATGAGAATGGCATCCACGTAACGGGAGAGGACGCGGGCGGTGTCGGCCACCGTCTCTCCCCGGCCCAGCTGAAGCTCGTCTGCCCCCAGGTACAGCGCCTGCCCGCCCAGTTGATACATACCCACGGCAAAGGAAACGCGGGTGCGCGTGGAGTGCTTGTGAAAGAGCATGGCGAGGGTACGGCCCATAAGCGGCCGTGAACTGAGGCCCAGCTTCTGCTGCCGCTTAAGATCATGCGCCGCGTCGAGAAGCTGGCGAATCTCTTCCGGGCTAAAGTCGGCCAAGCTGATGAAGTCGCGGCCTTTAAGGTCGTGCATGGTCTACCTCCTTACCGTGCCCGGCACCTGGCATATATTCCCAGGTGCCGGGCACCAAATTAAAAATTGAGGTACCAGTTCAGGTCGGCACAGTTTACCGTTTCGCCCTCGCGCACGGCCCGGGCAGCAAGGAGGGCTGCTTTGAGCGTGTCCGGACAGGTGTAGAGGGGAAGCCCATATTCTACCGCCAGCCGCCGCAGGGCCAGGCCAAAGGTCTGGGTGCCGGGACGGTGGTTGGGGGTAGAAACCGCCGCGCTCACTCCCCCACTCCGTACTCGCTCCAAGGCCCGCTCCGGTTCGACCTCCTCCACCGGCAGCCCCCGCCGCGCCAGGTAGCGGGCCGTTCCCGGCGTGGCGCTGAGCCGCCAGCCGAGCCCTACAAGCTCTTCGGCCGCCGAAAGCACTTCTTCCTTATCGCGGTCGGCCACCGAAAGGAGCATCGTCCCTCCCGCCGGTAGCGCCTGCCTGGCGGCAAGAAGCGCCTTGTACAGGGCGGCAGGGAGCGTGCGGTCCAGCCCCAGCACCTCGCCGGTGGACTTCATCTCCGGGCCCAGGCGCGGATCTACCCGCGCGAGCTTGCCGAAGGAGAAAACCGGCGCCTTAACCGCCACCAGGCGGCGTGGTGGGACGAGCCCGGGGGCGAGGCCCAATTCGGCGAGGCGGGCCCCCAGGCTGAGGCGGGTAGCCAAGGGGACCAGGGGCAGGCCGGTGACCTTGCTCAGGAAAGGCACCGTGCGGCTGGCGCGCGGGTTCGCCTCGATGACCAAAAGGCGGCCCTGGTGGTAGACGAACTGGATGTTGATGAGGCCTTTGGCTTTAAGCCCCCGGGCCAGAGCGCGAGTTGCAGCTACCACCTCTTCGGTGACTTCCGGCGGGAGGTCCGCCGGGTAAACGGCAATGCTGTCGCCGGAGTGAATTCCTGCCCGCTCGATGTGTTCCATAATCCCGGGGATGACCACCTCCTCCCCGTCGGCCAGGGCGTCCACTTCGATCTCGCGGCCCGGAAGGTAGCGATCGATGAGGATGGGCCGGCCGGGCGAAACGGTTAAAGCTTCTTCCAAGTAGCGGCAAAGTTCCGCCTCGTCTGCGACCACCTCCATCCCCCGCCCACCCAGGACGAAGGAGGGGCGCACCAGAACGGGAAAGCCGAGCTTCTTGGCCAGAGCGAGCCCGGCGGCAGCGTCGGTTACCGCGCCGCCCGGCGGGCGGGCCAGCCCCAGGCGGGCGAGAAGGGCGTCGAAGAGTTCCCGGTCTTCGGCGGCGGCCAGCCCCTCGGCCGAAGTGCCGAAAAGCGGAAATTCTTCTCCCAGCTCCACCGCCAGGTTGAGGGCCGTCTGGCCGCCGAACTGGGCAATGACGCCCGCCGGCCGTTCTTTTTTGAGCACTGCCCGCACGTCTTCCGGGTGAAGCGGCTCAAAGTAAAGCCGGTCGGCAGTATCAAAATCCGTGCTCACCGTCTCCGGATTGTTGTTGATGAGAACGGTTTCATACCCGGCCGCCCGCGCCGCCCAGACGGCATGTACCGAGCAGTAGTCGAATTCAATCCCCTGGCCGATGCGAATGGGGCCGGAGCCTAAAACCACCACCTTCGGCCGGGTGTCCACCTCCACCTCGTCACCGCCGGCATAGGTGGAGTAGTAGTAAGGCGTCACCGCCCTAAACTCGGCGGCGCAGGTATCCACCATCTTGTAGCCCGGAAGGATATCCTTTTCGGCCCGCAGGCGGCGCACCTCGCCCTCCGTCCGGCCGCTGAAATGCGCGATGGCCGCGTCGCTGAAGCCCAGCTTCTTTGCTCGGGCGACCCGTTCGGGCGTAAGACCGTCCGCCAGCTCTCGCTCCATACGCACGATGTTCTCCAGCTTGGCCAAAAAGAAGGGGTCGATCCCGGTAGTTTCGTGAAGCTCGGTGATGCCGAAGCCGTGGCGCAGGGCGGCGAAGAGAAGGAGCAGGCGGTCGTCCCGCACCTCCTGAAGGGCGGCGGCGATTTCCTCCCGCGTCAAGCTTTCCAGAGAAGGGACCCAGGGATGGGCCAGCCCTATCTCCAGCGAGCGGATGGCCTTGATGAGCGCCCCCTCCAGCGTGCGGTCGAGGGCCATCACCTCGCCGGTGGCCTTCATCTGCGTCCCCAGGCGGCGATCGCTTTGCTTAAATTTGTCGAAGGGCCAACGCGGCACCTTAACCACCACATAGTCCAGCGCCGGCTCGAACGCCGCCCAGGTTTCCTCGGTCACGGGGTTCTTTATCTCGTCGAGCCTCAACCCCAGAGCCACCTTCGCCGTTACCTTGGCAATGGGGTAGCCGGTGGCTTTGGAGGCCAGGGCGCTGGAGCGGCTCACCCGCGGGTTGACTTCAATCACGTAGTAGCGCTCGCTCCCGGGGTCTAGGGCAAACTGAATGTTGCAGCCCCCGACAATACCCAAGGCGCGGATGATCTTCAGCGCGGCCGTGCGCAGGAGTTGGTATTCCCGGTTGGTGAGGGTCTGCGAAGGCGCCACCACCACGCTGTCGCCGGTGTGGACGCCCATCGGGTCCAGGTTTTCCATGTTGCAGATGGTGATACAGTTGTCGCCGGCGTCCCGCATCACCTCGTACTCAATTTCCTTCCAGCCCTCCAGGCTCTTCTCCACCAGAACTTGCCCGATCGGGCTGAGCCTAAGCCCGCGCCGCACGACTTCCTCGAGCTCCTTTGGATCCCGAGCGCGCCCGCCACCCGTCCCGCCCAAGGTGAAGGCCGGGCGCACGATAAGTGGAAAACCGCAGCTTGAGGCAAAGGCCTGCGCCTCTTCTACTGTGCCCACGGCCCGGCTGGGCGGGACCGCTTCCCCGATGGCGGCCATGGTTTCCTTGAAGCGCTCGCGGTCCTCGGCTTTTTCGATGGCCGCGAGCGGCGTACCGAGGAGCTGCACCCCGTAGCGCGAGAGGACCCCCGCGAGCGCCAGCTCCCTCGCCAGGTTGAGTCCCGTCTGTCCGCCCAGGCCGGGAAGGAGGGCATCGGGGCGCTCGCGCTCAATGACCCTTTCGACGAAGGCGGCGGTAAGGGGCTCCAGGTACACCCGGTCGGCCAGGTGGTAGTCGGTCATGATGGTGGCCGGATTGCTGTTCACCAGGACCACTTCCACGCCCTCCTCCTTTAGGGCGCGGCAGGCCTGCGAGCCGGCGTAGTCGAACTCGGCGGCCTGGCCGATGACGATGGGGCCGGAGCCCACCACCAGTACACGGCGGATACTCGGATCTTTAGGCAATCTTTTCGGCCTCCTTAACCATGAGCCGGTAAAAGCGGCGGAACAGGTAGGCTGAGTCCTCCGGTCCGGGCGCGGCTTCGGGGTGATACTGCACGGAAAAGGCCGGCAGGCTGCGGTGTGCGAGGCCTTCTACGGTACCGTCATTGAGGTTGCGGTGGGTGATAGTAAGGCCGGTGCCGGTAAGCGAGGCAGGATCCACCGCATAGCCGTGGTTTTGGGAAGTGATGTAAATGCGGCCGGTGGCCTCCTCCCGTACCGGGTGGTTGGCGCCGCGGTGACCGAAGGGAAGCTTGAAGGTGCGTCCGCCCAGGGCCAGGGCCAGAAGCTGGTGCCCAAGGCAGATGCCGAAGAGCGGTACCCGGCCCACAAGTTCGGATACGGTGGCGATGGGGCCGCAAAGCCTCGCCGGGTCGCCCGGCCCGTTGGAAATCACCACCCCTGCCGGTTTGAGGCGCAGGATCTCGGCGGTGGGTGTGGCGGCCGGGAGCACGTGCACCTCGCAGCCGAGGGCGCGAAGGGCGCGCAGGATCCCAAACTTCACGCCCAAATCCAGCACGGCCACGCGGGGGCCGCTTCCGGGAAGGACGTAAGGTACGGGGGTGGTCACAGCTTCGACCGGATCTTCTTCTGTCGGCGGAGGTGCTTTGAACCCCTCAGGCAGCAGGACGCCCGGCAGGGTACCCGATGATCTGAGATGGCGGACCAGCGCGCGCGTGTCCACTCCCTCCAGCCCGGGGACGCCGTGCTCGGCAAGAAAACCGGCCAGGGTCCCGGAACTGCGCCAGTGGCTGGGGGCAGGACAGGCCTCGCCGACGATGAGGCCCCGCACGAAAGGACGGCGCGCCTCCAAGTCCTCGCGGTTGATGCCGTAGTTTCCGATCAGGGGGTAGGTAAGAACCACGATTTGGCCGTAGTACGAAGGGTCGGTCAGGATCTCCTGATAGCCGACCATGCTCGTGTTAAACACCACCTCGCCGGCCGCCGGGCGCACAGCGCCGAAAAGCTCGCCGTGAAAACACGTCCCGTCGGCGAGGACTAAGCTTCCCTGCATGCGCTCTCCTCCCTTACACTAGTCGAATGGCAGCCTCCTTTCTGTATAATTATACATTACCTAGTGTAAGTATGCAATACAGGGAAGAAAAATTGCCGCAGCCTATGCCGCGGACAAATTTACCCTTGTCCTTCGCTTGTCGGCGGCGCTTCTTCCTCGGAGAGGCGGCGCCGGCTGCACTCCGCACAAAGACCGTAAAACTCTACGCGGTGGCTGAATACTTCCCACCCATGACGGCAGCGGACTTTCTCTTCCAGTTCGGTGGCCACAGGAATGTCTACGTCCATAACGCGGCCGCAGTCCATGCAGCTGAAGTGGTAGTGAGGGTTTGGGTTCCCGTCGAAGCGGCTGTAAGTGCTGCCGAAGTCAAGCTCCATAATCTCGCCCATATCCCGTAGGAGTTTCAGATTCCGGTATACCGTGCCCAGGCTGATGTTGGGGATTCGCTTGCGCACCTGTTCATAAATCCAATCGGCCGTGGGGTGAGAAGTGGTACTGCGGAGGACCTCCAGGACTACCCGGCGCTGCCGGGTGGAACGGCGTTTCGGCTCGCGCCCTTTTTCCTCCTTAATCACGGATCTCACCTCAGATCCAATAAAAGTTACTAATAGTATACCATATTGAGGGCAAAAGTAAACCCTGTGGAGAAAGAAAAAGGCATTAGGGTCAACCTTCCTCAGCACCTTCCAGCCATCGGCGGAAAAAGTCCGTAAGGTCGCGCCCGCTCACCTCTTCGGCCACCTGAATGAAGTCCCGGCTGGTGGCGGTCCGATAGGCATAGCGCCGGTAATAAGTGCGGAGAATTTTCAGCAGGGTTTCTTCCCCCACCTCCTCCCGCAGCTTGAGAAAAAGGAGGCACCCTTTGCCGTAGACCAGGGCATTATAGGCCAGGTCGCTGGGAAAGGCGTCGAGCCTTCTGAGGACCGCCCCGTCACCGTTGGCCTGGCGGTAGGCCTCATACAGGCCGAGGAGCGAACGCGTCCCTTCTGCCGTTTGGCCGCGCTCTTTCTCGTAAAAGAGGAGGGTACTGAACTCAGTAAGGCCCTCGTCCAGCCAGGCTTCTTCCACTTGGTTATTCCCGACTACGCCGTACCACCACTGGTGGGCCGTTTCGTGCACGGCAATATACTCGAGGATGTCGGCATCCTCCCGGCCGTAAAACTGGCGCGCCAGGAAGACGAGGTTTGGATACTCCATGCCGCCCTGGTAGAAACCGGTGGCGGCCAGAGTAAACTGGTCGTAGGGGTAGGGGCCGAAGGTGCGGCTGAAGAAATCGAGCGCAGCGCGCCCCGCCTGGAGCACCCTGCGACCGCCGTCTCGCTCGGTCCGGGGAAAGTAGGACTGTACGAGCACACGGCCGACGCGGCCGTAAGCCGTTTCATACTCCCGGCTTAAGGCCAGGGCGAAGTCGCGCACCAGGCCGCTCTCCCAGGTAAGTTCCTTCGTAGGGCCGGGCAGGTCTTTAACCGAACGCAGGTTGCCGGTGGCGGCCACCTGGTACTCGTCGGGGACGGTGAGATGTACCGTGTATCGCGCCACCTCGCTGTAAAAAGGGTCACCCCGGTCGTAGTACGGGTCCAGGTGCCAGCCGGCGGCATCGTGAACGGCCAAGATGGGGTACCAGTTCCCCAAGCTGATGATCCCCTCGTTCTCCCCCAGGCGCCCTGGGTAATCAGGAACAACAAGCTCCCAAGTGAGGGTAAGGCGGGCCTTTTCCCCAGGAGCCAGCGCCTGCGGCAGGGTCACCTTAAGCTGGGTGTTACGGGCCTCCCAAGGCACGGGGCTTTCGCCGAGTTTAACCTCTTGAATGGTAAGGCGGCCCGGGCGCGTAACATCTTGCGAGAAAAGAGCGGCATTAGGATAAAGGTGGAAGTATAGTTCCGGGAGCGGTACTTCCTCGTTGTTCGTATATTCCACCCTGCTTATTCCGGATAGCCTCCCCGTGCTCGGGTCGAGCGAGACGTTTAAGTCGTATACTTGAGGGGTGAAGCCTAGAGCTTCCGGCACTTTAGGCGGAGGAAGGATGGGCCCTGCCTGCCGGGGCCCGTAAAGGTAGACGGCCGCCGCCAGTATCAGCAGGATAAGACCGGTTGCAGCAAAAAAGAGGCGCAGCCCGCTTCGTCTCTTCACCCCAATCCCTCCCTACCCGCACCTCTACATCTTTCTACTATCCTATTAGTTACTCCTGCCGCCTATGCCCGCGCTCGCCGGGCAGCCTACCATTTTGCTACCCGGAAAACTGATATCGTGCAAGCCGCTGCCCCGAGGGCCATCCCCCGCACGGCGCATTACGTACCGTCATTTAGAAGAACGCAGGCGAGCGAGGGAAAGCGAGGGCACTGTTTGAGGCCCGAAGGGCTGAGTTGTGCCCGAGCCCCGAGCGAGCCGAGTTCGTTCGTCCTCAGGTCGTTTGCGCCGTAGGGGGATGCCCGAGGAGGCAAGCGTTTTCATCCGTCTGCTGGCGCCGCCGGAGGCATGCTCGTCTACCTTAATTCAGGAAAACCTTCACAAATCCTTCACATCTACCTCAAACTCTCCTCAAAACTTCGGGTTATACTGAAACCGTACTCCAAAACAAACTTAAGGAGGCATGCACGGTGAAAAAACTTCTCGCCATGGGTATTGCCGTTTTGGTGCTGGCCTTGGTCGCCATCCCGGCTTTGGCCGCAACGGACACAGAGAAGGCCACCAACGACCTGGCCGCGCTCTACCAGCAGATGGTGAACCTCAGAAAACAGATTATCGATAAATACGTGGAACTCGGCCGGCTCACCCCAGACCAGGCGAAGGCCGCCAAGGACCGTATCGACCAAATGTACGAGTGGCAGAAACAGAACAACTTCCAGTTCGGCCCCGGGTTTGGTATGGGCCCCGGCTTCTGCCATGGCGGCTTCGGCCCGGGCGCCGGTTTTGGGCGCGGCGCGGCGTTCTGGAGTTACGGGCCGGGTTACATCTCCCCCACCCCGGCTCCGGCAGCCCAAAGCTAAGACCTGCTTCGTCTTATACCCCCAACCCTTTCTCGGCCCCGGGGCACCTTCCCCGGGGTTTTTGTTTTTGCCCGAGCTTAGAAAATAGAGGGAAGCAGGGGACATGGCCTTGGCCGGGCCCGGAAAGAGGATTATAGGCCTTGATCAAGAAAATAATAAATTGACTGCCGGAAGAAAGGCTCCGAGGCCGCAAATAAGGAGAAAGAAGGGGTTCACACATGTTGCTCTACGACCAGCGCAAAGAGGTCCTGGCCACCGCTCAGCAGCTGCTAAAAGGCGGGCTGGTGGCCGCCACCTGGGGTAATGTGAGCGCGCGGGACCCGGAAACCGACCTCATCGCCATTACCCCCTCAGGCATGCGCTACGAGATCTTAACCGCAGAGGACATCGCGGTCGTAGACCTGGAAGGCCGGTTACGCGACGGCAAGTACCAGCCCTCCAGCGAAACGCCCATGCACACCTTGATTTACCGGGAACGCCCCGATGTCCGGGCCATTGTCCATACCCACTCTATTTTCGCCACCGTGATGGCCACCTTGAAGCGGGAAATCCCGCCGGTGATCGCCGAACTCGCCTTGGGAGTGGGTGGAAACGTGCCGGTCGCGGATTTTGCCCCGCCGGGTACCGAAGAGTTGGGTAGGCGGGCCCTGGCCGGACTCGGGAAAGGGAACGCCGTCCTCCTGCAAAACCACGGTGTGCTCACCGTGGGGCCGAACCTGGAGAGGGCCTTCACCATCGCCGCCATTGTGGAGGATGCGGCGAAGATTTACGTCTACTCCTCTCTTCTCGGCACTCCGACCCTGGTTCCTGCGGAGATTTTGGCCGATCTTTTCCAAGCCTTTCAGAGCTACGGGCAACAAAAGGACTAACAAGAAACCCAAGTGGCCTCGTTGCCCGGAGCTTGTGTAGAGAAACCTCTTCTGGTAGAATTACCATGCAGGAATTATCGTGCAATAACTGTGCGGGGCGGTGGTTGAGATGCCGTCAGCCGAACGTGAATCTCGGCGCGTTGAACGCGAAGAAAAGCTTGTTGCTGAGCTTCGGAGAATAGTACCGCTCCTCATCGAAATCGGCGTGAGTTCGGTAATCCTCTTCGGCTCTTTGGCCCGGCACGAGGTCGAAAAAGACAGCGACATTGATCTCTTGGTTATTTGGCAGACTGGGCTCTCCTTCTTGGAACGCCTCGATGTGTTATACCGCAGGCTTCTCCCCACCGTAAGCCTTGATCTCATCTGTTATACCCCAGAAGAGTTTAATGAACTGCAGGTTAAAAATCCGTTTGTCGAACGGATAGCCAGGGAAGGAGTGGTCCTGTATGCGGCGCCCATACATTGAAGAGGCCAAACGCTGGCTCGCCCAGGCCCGAAGAGATCTGGACGACGCTGAGTTTAATACTTCCGGTGAACGCTTCAACGTAGCCTGTTTTCTTTGCCAACAAAGCGCCGAAAAAGCCCTGAAGGCTTTTCTGTACTCGTGTGGGGAAGACCCTTGGGGCCACTCCGTGGCCGAACTTGCCGCTCGGGCCGCTGCCGAGGACCCTGCCTTTACCGACCTTGTCCCCGAAGCGGCCCTCCTCGACAAGTATTATATCCCTACCCGCTATCCTAACGGGCTTCCCGGTGGCATCCCTTCAGCAGCCTTCGGCGCTCGGGACGCCGCAGCGGCTTTAGAGCTGGCTCGTAAAGTGCTGGAGTTCGTCGCGGCAAAAGTGCCCGCTTAAAGGCGCCAAAGCCCTGTGAGGCAACTCACAGGGCTTCCGCTTTGTTCGGTTGACGAGTTTTTGCGGCGCCTAGACGCGGGCCAGCCACTTTTCGTACTTAGGATCTTTACCGTGTACAACCGCAAAGAAACGGTCCTGCAAAGCCTTGACGATGGGGCCGCGGTGACCTTCGCCGATGATGTGGCCGTCGATCTCCCGCACCGGGGTAATCTCGGCGGCCGTGCCGCAGAACCAGACTTCGTCCGCCAGGTACAGCTCGTCGCGGGCGGCCTTGGCCACGACCACCTCGTAGCCCATATCTTTGGCCAGCTCGATGATGGAAGCCCGGGTGATGCCGCGGAGCACCGTCGGAAGCGGGGTCGTGTAGATCACGTTGTCTTTAGCCCAGAAGATGTTCTCGCCGCTGCCCTCGGCCACATAGCCGTCCGTATCCAAGAAGATGGCCTCGTCGTAGCCGCACTTTAGAGCCTCGATTTTGGCCAGGATGGAGTTGACATAGGCACCGTTGATTTTGCCCTTGGCCGGGAAAGAAGAGATGTAGTTGCGGGCCCAGGAAGCGATCTTGGCCCGAATACCTTTGGCCAGGGCCTCTTCACCCAAGTAAGCTCCCCACGGCCACACGGCGATGAACACATTCACCGGGCAGTTTAATGGGTTCACCCCCATCTGCCCCAGGCCGCGGTAGACTACCGGACGGGTATAGCAGCTCTGAAGGTGGTTGGCGCGGATGGTCTCCTTGATGGCCTCCGAAATCTCCTCACGGGTAAAGGGGATCTCCATATAGAGGAGTTTGGCGGATTCAAACAGCCGGTCAACGTGCTCCTTGAGGCGGAAAACGGCGGGACCGGTGTCCGTTTCGTAGGCGCGGATGCCTTCAAAGACGCCGCTCCCGTAGTGCAGGGCATGGGTGAGAACGTGTACCTTCGCGTCCTCCCAGTCGACGAGCTTCCCATCCATCCAGATTTTCTCCGTCTTGATCCCCATAGCCACCCCTTCCTTTCCTCCTTCCCCTCTTCTCGGCCGACCTTTACTCCAAACGCCGAACATCCCACTCGATGCCTCGCTTTTTAACGTTGCAAAAAACATGCCAGGGCGGAGTAGGCGAGGCGTGGCCTTACCGGTTTTCCCTCCTCTGCAAAGAGTTGCATGCGGGAAGACCTCTGCCTGCAGTATACTGCAGGTACGCCGGCGACCGCCGGCCCTCTTGGCGCGTCCGACACCTGGGGTAACCGGTCTTGACGGCCGGCGCCCTTGCTGCTATACTCAAAGCGAACAATTCACATTCATCCTGGCTAATCGTTCGGTAAATGCCGGGATATTCTTTTTTCTGCCGGTCCTTTTCCAAACAAGTAAAGGAGGAACGAATTTTGAGCCTGCAGGATTTACTGGCCGCGCTGGGAGTTATTATCAACGGTCTTCCGCAAGGGCTGCTCGCCCTCTCCTACGGGTTTGCCGCCCTACCTACCTCCACAGCCTTCTTCATCGGTGCCGCCGGCGCGCTGGCCTTCGGGCTGGTCGCACCCATTTCCTTCCAGGCGGAAACTATTACTCTGGTGGGCACCATGGGCCAAAACCGGGAGGAGCGCCTGTCCATGCTTATTTGGGAAGGCGCCGCCATGACCGTGATCGGGCTTATGGGCCTTCTTCAGGCTATCGTAAACTTTGTCGGCCCGGCGGTCACCAACGGCATGATGGCCGGTGTGGGCATTATGCTTACGGCGGTGGCCGTAAACATGGTGCGCGAAGAGCCGCTGGTAGGGTTGGCCTCGGCCGCTACCGCCCTTCTCGTTTATATGCCCACCAAGAACCTGGTTTACACATAGTCGCCTCCGTAGCGGTCTCCACCATTTTCGCCAACCTGCTGGGCAAGGTGAACCCGGTAGCTCACGACGGTGAGTACGAACGCTTCCTTCTGCAGCGGCCGATTGTTACGCCCCGCGTTCTGCGCGGAGCCGCCGCCCTTATCTGCCTAAACATCGGCGCGAACATTGCCTTCGGCAACATCACCGGGTCCATCGCCAAAAGCCCCGTGAATATCGACCACCTGGCCATCGTCTCCAGCCTGGCCGACTTCGGCTCGGCCCTTTTCGGCGGGGGACCGGTGGAATCCATCATCTCCGCCACGGGAGCTGCTCCGCACCCGGTGCTGGCCGGAGCCCTCATGATGGCCCTCATGGGCGTCATCTTGCTGGCCGGCCTGCTCCCTAAGCTGGGCCGCTATGTGCCCATGCAGTCCATCGCCGGGTTTCTTCTGGTGCTAGGCGCCATCGTCACCTTCCCCGCCAACGCCAAGCTGGCCATGGCAGCCGACCCGCTGGTAGGCGGAGTAACGGCCGCCGTGACGGCTACCACCGACCCTTTCTTAGGCATGTTGGCCGGTGTGGCCATGAAGTACCTAATCGCGCTGTTCGGGGCCTAGCCGTCCCCTCAGGAAAGGAGTGCTTTCAATGTCAACGACACCAACGTATCGCCTTAAGATCGCCGGTCTTGAGCGCGAGCTTCCCATCGTGGAAGTCGCCCCCGGCTTGGCCATTGCCAGCTTTGTCATCCTAGGGGATGCCGAGCTGGTGGAAGCGGTGGCGCCGGAGCTGGCACAGCGGCTCCCGCCGGTAGACTACCTGGTCTCGGCCGAAGCCAAAGGAATCCCCCTGGTTCAAGAGATGTCCCGCATCCTGGGCCTTAAGCGCTATCTGGTAGCCCGCAAAAGCGTCAAGCCCTACATGATCGACCCCCTGGTCACCGAGGTGGTCTCCATCACCACGCAGAAAAAACAGGTCCTCTGTTTCGACGGCAAGGATGCGGCGGCCGTGCGCGGGAAAAAAGTAGCCATTGTGGACGACGTCATCTCCACCGGCGCCTCCCTGCAAGCCGTGGAGCACCTGGTAAAGACCGCCGGCGGAGTGGTAGTTGCCCGGGCGGCCATTTTGGCCGAAGGCGAAGCGGCCGGCCGAGAGGACATCATCTTTCTCGAGAAGCTGCCTCTTTTTGAGCCGGAGAGGACCACGGGCCGTTATGTGGTCAAAAACGGCTAGATTAAGGCGAAAAAAACCCTTGACGCAGGAAAGCCTTAAGTGTATAGTTAATCTCAACAACTGCACAGGCAACTCTTATCAAGAGTGGCTGAGGGACTGGCCCAATGACGCCCGGCAACCAGTTGGGGAGCACCCAACCCGGTGCCAAATCCTGCAGAGCTGGCCCGCTCTGAGAGATAAGAGGAGGCGAGGAAGACCCTCTTCTTATCGAAGAGGGTTTTTTGTTGCCTGTGCAGGGCGCGCGCAGATTGTCCTTCTTCCGACCGGCCAGGATTTCCCGGGGTCCTGCTAGGCCGGTGGTCTCACTCTAAATCCATTTGGGAGGAAGAAGCATGCCAGAGCGCAAACCAGGTTTTTCCACCTTAGCCATTCATGCCGGCCAAAATCCGGATCCCGGCACCGGCGCGACCGCCGTTCCCATCTTTCAGACGACCTCCTACACTTTTCGGAATGCCCAGCATGCCGCCGATCTTTTCGCCCTGAAGGAAAACGGGCATATCTACACCCGTATTACCAATCCAACAGTGGCGGTGTTTGAGGAGCGCATGGCGGCCTTGGAAGGCGGTGTGGGAGCCCTGGCCACCTCTTCCGGCCAGAGCGCCATCTTCTACGCCGTAACCAACCTGGCCCAAAACGGCGACGAAATCGTGGCCGGAAGCAGCCTTTACGGCGGGACATACAACCTCTTCGCCGCTACCCTTCCGCGCTACGGCATCACCACCAGGTTCGTGGACCCGAGCGACCCGGATAACTTCCGGCGGGCCCTCACGCCCAAGACGCGCGCCCTTTATGTAGAGATTATCGGCAACCCCAAGCTCGACGTACCGGATCTCAGCGCCATTGCCGAGGTGGCTCATGCGGCCGGCATCCCGCTCATCGTGGATAACACCTTTGCCTCACCGTACCTCTGCCGGCCCTTCGAGTGGGGAGCCGACATCGTAGTTCATTCCGCTACCAAGTTCATCGGCGGGCACGGCACGAGCATCGGCGGGGTAATTGTGGACTCGGGCAATTTCGATTGGGCGAACGGCAATTTCCCCGCCTTCACCGCCCCAGATCCCACCTACCACGGCCTTTCCTATACGGAAACTTTCGGCAGGCAGGCGTACATCGTAAAAGCTAGGGTACAGCTCCTGCGCGACATCGGCGCGTGCCTCAGTCCGTTCAACGCCTTTCTTTTCCTTCAAGGTCTGGAAACGCTGGCCCTGCGGATGGAGCGGCATGCGGAAAATGCCCTGACCGTGGCGCGGTACCTGGAAAGTTCGCCCCACGTGAGCTGGGTGAACTTCCCCGCCCTTCCCTCCCACCCATCCTACCGGCAGGCGCAAAAGTACCTAAAGGGCAAAGGCGGGGCCATCGTCACCTTCGGCATCAAGGGCGGGTTGGAGGCCGGTCGCAAGTTCATAGACAACCTGAAGCTCTTCTCGCTCCTCGCCAACGTAGGCGATGCCCGCTCCCTGGTCATTCATCCCGCCAGCACCACGCACCAACAGTTGAGCGAAGAAGAACAGCTTTCGAGCGGCGTAACACCCGACCTAGTGCGCCTTTCCATCGGCCTGGAAGACGTAGATGACATCATCGCCGACTTGGAGCAGGCCCTGAAAAAAGCCGTTTCATGAGGAGGTGAGCCCATGCCCGGCACATCCCTAGCCGTGGAGGAAAAAAACACCGGCGTCGGCTTTGTGCGCACCCTCTACGCCACCTTTCCCGAAGGCATCTCCCTCCGGTGCGGCGCAACCCTGGCCCCGGTAACCGTGGCCTATGAGACATACGGGGAGCTAAATGCCGCGGGGGATAACGCCGTTCTCATCTGCCACGCCCTTACGGGCGACGCGCACGCCGCCGGCTGGCACACGCCGACAGACAAGGTCCCCGGCTGGTGGGACCCCCTGGTGGGCCCGGGGCGCCCCTTTGACACGGAACGCTACTTTGTAATTTGCAGCAATGTTTTGGGCGGCTGCGCCGGCAGCACCGGTCCGGCCAGCCCAAACCCGGCCACCGGCCGGCCGTACGGGCGTTCCTTCCCCGTGATCACCGTGGAAGACATGGTAAGGGTGCAGCACCGCCTCCTTAAAGAACTTGGTGTAAAGCGGCTCGTAGCTGTGGCCGGCGGCTCCTTGGGCGGCCTGCAGGCCCTGGAGTGGGGCCGGGTCTATCCGCAGCTGGTGGAAAACGTGATCGCCATCGGTGCGGCCGCAGCCCTTTCCGCCCAAGCGCTGGCCTGGAACTACACGCAGCGTCAGGCTATTTATCTCGATCCCGCGTGGCAGAACGGCGACTATTACGGCGGACCTGGTCCGGTCCAGGGCCTTGCCCTGGCCCGGGCCATCGGCACCATCACCTACAAAAGCGAAGCTTCCTGGCAAAAAAAGTTCGGCCGCGCGCTGGCCAGCCCGCCCGAGGAACTCTACCGCCTGGAGAGCCGCTTCCAGGTAGAAAGTTACCTTGCCTACCAAGGGGAAAAACTGGTGCGGCGCTTCGATGCCAACTCTTACCTTTACCTTACCAAGGCCATGGACCTCTTCGACCTCGCGCAAGGCTTCCCCTCCCTGCGCGCCGCCCTGGCCGACTACTCACCGCGGGTCCTTATGGTGGGCATAAGCTCCGATTTCCTCTTCCCGCCCCACCAGCAAAAGGAAATCGTACGGGCACTCCGGGCGGGCAAGAAGAGCGCCGTATACCGCGAGATCATCTCTCCCTACGGTCACGACGCTTTTCTCATCGAATTCGACCAACTGGGCTACATCATCGAGGAGTTTCTCCTCAGAGCCTGACTTCCTTGACTTTGTTGGCTTGGTCCACCAGCACCACCCGCGGCCGGAAACCCTGGGCTTCTTCAGCGCTCACCCAGGTGTAGGCCATGATGATCACCTTGTCTCCCGGCTGCACCAGCCGCGCCGCCGCGCCGTTAAGGCAGATGGTACCGCTCCCGCGCTCGCCGGCGATGACGTACGTCTCCAGCCGGGCACCGTTGTCAATGTCTACCACCTGCACCCGCTCATTCTCCAGCAGGCCGGCGGCTTCCATAAGATCACGGTCCACGGTTATGCTGCCCTCGTAGTTAAGGTCGGCGGCGGTAACCGTAGCGCGATGGATCTTGGCTTTAAGAAGGTTGAGTAGCATCAGTCGACAACCACCTTGATGTTGTCAATAAGGCGCACTTTACCGATGTACGCCGCCACCGCCAGCATGACGCTGCCGGATAAGGTGGTCTTTTCCTCCAGGGTGTCAGGGTCCACCACGGCCACGTAGTCAATGCGGCTGACCAAAGGCTCGGACTCAAGGGTGCGGCGTACGGCATCTCTCACCCGCAGCCCGTCGCGTTCGCCGGCGGCGATCAGATCGCGGCCGTAGACTAGGGCACGGTAGAGTACCGTCGCCGCCCGCCGCTCCGCCGGGGAAAGATAAGTGTTGCGGGAACTAAGCGCCAGGCCGTCGCTCTCGCGCACGATGGGCATGGGTACGATTTCCACATCCAGATTAAGATCGCGCACCATCCGGCGGATGATGGCCAGCTGCTGGGCGTCCTTTTCGCCGAAATACGCCCTGTCGGGGCCCACGATGTTGAACAGCTTGGTTACCACCGTGGCCACACCGCGAAAATGCCCCGGCCGGAAGGCCCCGCAAAGCCCCTGGCTGAGCTTCTCCACCTCGACATGGGTTTGAAACCCTGCCGGGTACATCTCCTCCGGCGTGGGGTGAAAGATGACGTCCGCACCCGCTTCAGCGGCGAGCCTGGTGTCCCGGTTCAGGTCGCGCGGGTACGTGTTGTAGTCCTCCTGGGGACCGAACTGCAGAGGGTTGACAAAAATGCTCACCACCACAAAGTCACACTCGGCCCTGGCCCGGCGTATGAGGCTGAGGTGCCCTTCGTGGAGGTAACCCATGGTAGGAACTAGGCCTATGCTTTTCCCTGCGCGTCGCTCAGCGCGAACGCGGGCGCGCACGGCGGCTACCGTCTCCAGCACTTCCACCAGGCGGTCCTCCTTTTCGGTGCCTTCAGTTTACATCACTATACCACTTGTTTCTTAGGATGGTCAACCTCAGACACCGCCCGGATGCAAGAACCTATTGCGTTATCTGCCAAGCTTCCAAGAGATTCGTCTTCTTCATGTAGAAAGCCACCAGGGGAACAATCACCAGCTGCAGCGCAATACCCGGAAGGCCCTTGAGGAGAGCTCCGTACACATAAATTAGCGGATTTACGTGGAAGTTGAAAAGCGGGCCAATGAGGGCGGCGGCGAGACCCAGGGCCACGCGCCCGAACAGCATAGAAAGGGGCAGCGTAACCCAGATGCTCCAGTCCGTGCGGCGGGAAAGAAGAGAAAGAACCAGACCGTAAGTGGCCAGCTCCACTACCATGAGGGGCAGCATGGGCGGAGAAAGCGGCGGCATCCCGGTGAGAAGAAAGCTTATAACAGGTGAGAGCGCCCCCACGGCCGCCGCCAGGCCCGGCCTGAGAAAGAGGCCCGCAAGAAAGATGGGGATGTGCATGGGAAGAAGCACCGGCCCGCCTACTTTGGTAAGGTGGGCTGCCAATGGCAGGGTTACTGCCAGGGCGATAAGCAGCCCGGCAACTACCAGCTCACGTGTTTTCATAAGTCCACCCTCCTCGAAAAATAAGTAAAGGCCCGCGGCCGGTTTTCGAACCGGCTACGGGCCTTCGTGGTCCATTTCCTACGCTTTTTGCCGCTCGGCTTTGGCCAGCTCTTCAACCCTCTCGACTGCCGCCCGGATAAGGGCGCCCAGCGGCTGCGCCGCCACGCCCACCAGCTCCACATGCGGCTGGGCAACGGGAAGCAAGAGCTTCGCCGCCGGGCTCGTCACCACGGCTTCGGCCATGGCCGCCGTGATCTCACCCATCATGGCGTTGGGGATGATGATGCCTAAGGGCCCGACAATAACATCCACTTCCCGGACCATTACCCGGATGGCATTTTCGCCGGAGGCGCCGCGCGCCGCGCCCGCCCGCACCATGGCGTAAGTGGCGGCAGAGTTGGTACCTAGCGCCAGGATCTCGTTCCCGGCCGGAAGGCTGGCTTTAAGTTGGCTGATGAGTTGGCTGCCGATACCGCCGCCCAACCCGTCGATAACCGCAACGATCATGCTGGACCTCCCTGCTGGTGCCGCTACCGCCCTCATCCACTCCTTCAGGAGTTTTTCCGGGCGCAGGCGAGCCGCAAAGCGGACAGGCAATTTCTGCGGCCTTCGGGCCGCTCGGATTCTCACTCAAGATTTACTTCGCCGTCCGCGCCGATATTCCTGCCGGCCGTCGGCAAAGTGAAGGTGAAGACAGAACCGCGCCCCGGCGTGCTCTCTACCCAGACGCGCCCACCGTGGGCCTCCACCAGCCCTTTTACTATGGCCAGCCCGATGCCGGTGCCGGCCGTGGTGCGCGTGCGCGCCTTTTCCACCTTATAGAAGCGCTCAAAAATGTAAGGCAGGTCCTCGGGCGGTATGCCGGGGCCGGTGTCGCGAACGCTTACGGCTAGCTCTTCACCCTGTACTTCTGCCGTAACCTCCACCTTCCCGCCGGCGCGGGTGTGGCGCAGGGCATTATCGAGGAGGTTGATCAGCACCTGCTGCAGGCGGTCGGTATTGCCCCAGGCCGCAGGCAGCGCCGCCGGCACGTTAAGTTCCAGGCGGATTCCCTTCTCTTCGGCCAACGGCCGCACCTTCTCCGCAACCTCGCGACAGAGTTCCGCCAGGTTCACCTCGCCTTTTTCCAGCGCCAGTTGCCTCGCCTCTATGCGGCTCAGATCCAGGAGGTCGCTCACCAGGCGGCGCAGGCGCAGCGTCTCATCCAGGATAATCTTCAGATACTTTTTCTCTTCGGCCGGGTCGGCCGCCAGCCCGTCCAGGATGGCTTCCGTGTAGCCCTGCAGGTAGGTAAGGGGCGTCCGGAGCTCGTGGGAAACGTTGGCTACAAATTCGCGGCGCATCTCCTCCAGCCGCCGTTCGCGGGTCATGTCGAGCAGCACACACACCACGCCGCGCACGGTTCCGCGCGGGTCGCGCAGCGGTGCCAGGCGGCAGGCCAGAACCTTCGCCCCTGCCGTCACCTCCGCGCCCTGCACCGCGCCGGTCTCCACCACCTGCCGGAAGGCTTCTTCTAGCTCGGGAAGGGAAATGTCAACCCCCAGCTTCTGCCCTGCCGTGAGCTCGGTCAGGGGAGCCAGATAGCTCGCCGCCGGCGGGTTGAAGATAAGGACCGCGCCCCCGGCATCGAAGGTAATGACGCCGTCGGTCATGCTGCCCAGGATGCTGGCCAGTTGATCCCTTTCGGCGCCGAGGGCGTCCAAGGTGCGGGCCAGCTCCTCGGCCAGATGGTTCAGGGCCTGGCCCAGGCGACCCACTTCATCATCGGTGCGCACGTTCACCCGGGGTGAAAAGTCCCCGGCGGCCATGGCCTGGGCCGCCCGCTCCATGTGGATGAGGGGCCGCGAGATGCGGCGCGAGAGAAAGAAAGCCAGCACGGTAGCCACCACGAGCGTCACCAAAATCCCGTAAAGGATAAGCCGGCGCACAGCGGCAATGGTACGGGTAATAGGGGCGAGGGGGGCGTACAGATAAACCGCCCCCACCACCTCATCCGCCACTTTAATGGGCACGGCCACCGTAAGCACCGTGGCGTTTACTCCCGGCTGGTAGCCGCGCATCACTACCGTCCGGCCGGCCAGCACCGCGGCGGCTTGGGGCGGCGTCAGCCTTTGCCGGCCCTGCCCACCCCAGCGATGCATCCACATCATTCCGGGACTGACACTTTGGATGAGGCCGCTCTTATCCATAATAACCACATTGGCGTTGAGGAAGTCCTCCACCAGAGCGAGGTCACGGAGAAGCTCCGCGTCGCTGGGCGAGCTGAGCACCAATTTGCCCAGGTTCTGCCCCTGCTCTATCAAGTTCTGGGCCTGGAGGTTGAAGTAAAAATTATCGAAGAGTTGAGATAGAAGAAGCCCCAACACCAGTAAGAGCGCCACCACCACCAGGACTACACTGAGCCAGAGGCGGCTTACAATGCTCTTCAGCACTAGTTTTTCACCTCAAATTTATAGCCGACGCCCCAAACCGTCACCAGGTACTCCGCCCCCTGGCCGGCCTTCTTGAGTTTCTCGCGCAGGTTTTTAATGTGCGTATCCACCGTCCGGAGGTCACCGTAAAAATCGTACCCCCACACCTTTTCCAGGAGCTGCTCGCGGGTAAAGACGCGCCCCGCCTGGGAAGCCAAAAAGTAGAGAAGATCGTACTCCTTGGGCGTGAGCGCTACTTCCTGCCCCGCCACCTCTACCCGGCGCGCCGGATGATTGATGGTCAGACCAGGGAAGGTAAGGATCTCCTTGCTCTCCACGAACTGGGGGCATACCCGGCGCAGGAGCGCCTTGATCCGCATCACCAGCTCGCGCGGGCTGAAAGGTTTTACCACATAGTCGTCGGCCCCCAGTTCAAAGCCGGTAAGGCGGTCAATCTCCTCCCCCCGCGCCGTAAGCATGATGATGGGGACGTCCTTCGTGCGCCGGATCTCCCGGCATACCGTCCAGCCGTCCAGCTCCGGCAGCATCACATCCAGGATTACCAGGGCAAACTCCTCCTGGCCGATCTTTTCCAGCGCTTGGCGCCCGTCGCCCGCCTCGACGACGCTGAAACCCTCGCGCTCCAGATACAGCCGGATTAGGTCGCGCATGCGCGCTTCGTCTTCCACCACGAGTATTTTCGTTCTCTGCGCCATGTTTGGTACCTCACTTTGTATCTAGCCCGCTTGTAGACCGCTCGCCTAAAATGATTCCCTAAGCGCCCCGCCTTATCCTGCTTGCTGTTGGGGAAAAAAGATAGTGGGAATTGACCAAGGACCGGCCGGAGAAACGGCGAATGTAAGATTTAGGAAAGAAACAGTTAAAGGGGGCAGGAAGATGGACCTCGTCAAAGAAAGCGGCGAGTTCACGCTGAAAAGAGTAGTTCAGCTGAAGATTCCTATCGGGGTGGACCTATTGCAGGCCATAGAAGAAGGTCTGGCCAAGCACGGCATCGACAGTGCCGTAATTTTGGGCGGCGTAGGAGCCCTGCGCAAAGCCGTCTTTCGCAACGTTAGGGTTATGCCTCCCGACTTTCAGGTGACGGACAACGAACGGCTCTACCTCGTTGTGGAAAAACCTCTGGAACTCGTTTCCCTTACCGGTTGGGTGGCCAGGCGCCGGGAGGACGAGCGGCCGGAAGTGCACGCCCATTTCTCGGCCTCCTACGTGGAAGGCGATACGGTAAGAACAGTAGGAGGTCACCTTACCCCCGGCACTGAGACCCTGGTGAAGGTCGTCGTCACCCTCGGCGTGTTCGAGGAAACTCAGTGGGCCAGGGTTGATCAACCGCACGGGCAGTGGGATCTGGATCTAAAGTAGCCGCCCATGCCGCCAGCGGCGCCACCAGACCGGCGGAAAAACCTCGGCGCTCGGGCATCCCCCTTCGGCACGAACGACCTGAGGACGAACGAACTCGGCATGAGTGTCTGCATTTTCCGGTAGCTGCCTAAGAAGGAACAGGTATCCGCGCCGGCCTGCCGCCCAGCTCTTCAATGGCCAGCGCCGTAATGCTCGCTAGATTACCTCGTTTCTCTAAGCGGCCGCAAACCAGAAGGGCACCCACCGCATCGCCGAAGAGCAGATGGCCGTAGCGTTGGTAGACGTCTTCGAACACGGTTACATCGATAAGGCCGGTTTCGTCTTCCATAGTGAAGAAGGCCACCGTACGCCCACTCCTGGTGGGCGGGCGGTGCGGACGGATGGGAAGACCCGCCACCTTTACCTCCCGCCCCGGTAAAAGCCCCTTGGCCGCCCGGATGGTCAGCACTCCCTGCCTTTCAAGGGTCGGCCGCAGGCAGCTTAGGGGATGCCCGCTCAGGGAAAAGCCGAGCAGGTCCCACTCGAAGAGAATCTTCTCTGCAGGCGAGAAATCGGGTACCCCCGGCGCCGCCCGCCCCAGCTTATCCTCCCAGAGAAGGGCGCGCCGGTTTGGATCCAGGGAAGCGCAGGCGCCGGCCAGAATAAGGTTCTCCCGCACGTCGGCCGGAAGGTTCACCCGCTTCTTAAGATCGGCCAGGGAGGTAAAAGGGCCTGAGGCGCGGGCGGTGAGGAGCGCTTTCAGCGCTTTTTCTTCCATACCTTTCACCTGGCGCAGAGAGACCCGGATGGCGCCCTCCTCCACGCTGTAGGCGGCGCCGCTTTTATTTACGTCCGGCGGCAACACCTTTACGCCGCGCCGCCGTGCCTCGCCGATGAGTACCCAGGGCGGGTAAAAGCCCATGGGCTGACAGGTTAGGAGGGCAGCCAGGTAGTGGGCCGGATAATGGCGGAGAAGGTAGGCCGTTTTATAAGCAGTAGTAGCGAAAGCGGCGGCGTGGGCCTCGCAGAAGCCGTAGCTGGCGTACCCGGCGATCATGTCGAAGATGGCCTGCGCCGTGGCCAAAGGCACGCCCCGCTCCACCGCCCGGGCCACAAACTCCGCCCCGATGGCCGTCATCTCCGCCTGGGAGCGGGCGTGGGTCATGACGCGCCGCAGCCGGTCGGCCTCGCCGGCGCTAAAGCCGGCAATGGCCGTGGCGATGGCAATGACCTGCTCCTGAAAGAGCACCACCCCGTAGGTCTTCTTTAAGATGGGTTCCAGCGTGGGGTGGGGGTAGCTAACCGGCTCTTCCCCGCGCCGCCGGGCAATGAACGGTTCCACCATGTTCCCCTTGATCGGCCCCGGGCGAATGAGGGCCAGGCTGGCCACCAGGTCCTCCATGTCGTCCGCCCCCAGGCGGCCCTGTAGCGCCCGCTGGGCCGGGCTCTCCAGCTGGAAGACGCCGACGGTCTCGGCCCGGCGCAGCATCTGAAAGTTGGCCCTATCGTTAAGGGGCAGCCGGTCATAATCAACCGGTCGCCCGCTCGCCTTCAGCGCCTTTAAAGTTTCCTCCACCGCACTTAAGGCGCGCAGGGAAAGGAGGTCCAGCTTAACCAGCCCCAGATCTTCCACGTCTTCCTTATCGAACTGGGCGACCACCGTTCCTTTGGCCGCCCACTGGAGCGGCACCAGGCCGGCCAGAGGCTCGCGGGCCACCACCAGGCCGCCCAGGTGGGTCCCTAGGTGGCGGGGAAGGCCGGCAGCCGCAGCGCAGAAGTCGAGCAGCCGCTCGTAGCGCTCCCAGGGTAGGGGGGTATTTTTGAGTTCCGGCACCCGCGCGCGGGCGGCGCGAATGCCGTCCGCCGGGACGAAGTAAGGTAGGCGCTTGGCCAGGGCGTCCAGCTCCGCTGCCGGCAGCTCCAAGGCCTTCCCCAGATCGCGCACCGCCGAACGCGCTTGAAAAGTCTGATAGGTGGCCACGGCCGCCACTTTATCTTCGCCGTAGCGACGGCCCAGGTAGGCGGCCAGTTCATCCCGACGGCGGGCATCGATGTCGAGGTCGATATCCGGCCGTTCCGCCCGCTCGGCGCTCAGGAAGCGTTCAAAGAGGAGTTCCCGCCGGAAGGCATCAACTTCGGTGATCTCCAGGCAGTAGGCCACCACCGAGTCGGCCGCCGAACCCCGTCCGGCACAGCGGATCCCCCGGGCCCGGGCCTCGCGCACCACGTCCCACAGCACGAGGAAGTAGTCGGTAAAGCCGAGGCGGCAGATCACCGCGAGTTCCTTTTCCAACCGTTCGTTCAAGGCCGCGCTGAGGCGGCCGTAGCGCCGCCGGGCCCCCTCCCAGGTGAGGCGCCGGAGCATCGCCTCTGCCGACTCCCCCGGCGGCACGGGAAAACGGGGAAAAAGCGGCTCGTCTTCCGGCAAAGCCGGCTCTAAAGCTTCCGCCAGGGTACCGGCCTGGTCCAAGGCCTCACGGCACTCCGCCGGCAGCAAGGCGGCCAACTCCTCGGCCGCTTTCAAGTAGTTCTCGGCGTTGAGCGGCCGCTCCGGGTGAACGGCCGAGACGGTGGTCTGCGTGCGGATGCAGGTGAGAAGGTCGTGAAGATGAAATTCTTCTTTCCGGGCGTAATGCACGTCAGCAGTGGCCACCAGCCTTAGGTTTAAGGCCCGGCCGAGGTCGGCCAAAGCCCGGTGCAGCGCCCGGTCGCCGGGGAGAAGATTGGGGATAATTTCCAGATAGAAGCCTTCACGCCCGAAAACATCCCTGAGGCGCCGGGCCACCGCCTCCGCCTCCGCCAGGCGCCCCTTAAGGATTAGGGCGGGCACTTCCCCGCGCCGGCAGCCCGAAAGGGCCACCAGCCCCTCCCGGTGCGCGGCCAGGTCCTCCCAAGTTACGCTCGGGCGGCCGCGGGGGCTGCCTAGGTGGGCCCGGGTGAGAAGCCGGCAGAGGTTCCTGTAGCCCTGCCGGTTCCGGGCCAGAAGGGTTAGGTGGTAGCCGCCGGCCATGGTTATTTCTACCCCCAGAATGGGCTTTATCCCGGCCGCCCGGGCGGCCCGGGTGAAGCGCACCGCCCCGGAAAGGTTGTTGTGGTCCGTCAGAGCCAGCGCCGGCTGCCCCAACTCCGCCGCCCGCCGCACCAGCTCCTCAATACGGCTGGCCCCGTCCAGGAAGGAAAACGGCGAATGCACGTGCAGGTGCGCAAAACCCGGCGCCAACGGCGTTTCCTCCTTTCGCGCCGACGAGGTATCAATCATAGATCTTGTAGAGGTGCCAAGTGCCCGAGGAAGGTTCGTAGTAAAGCTCGTAGAGGCCGCCGGCGGCGGTAAGGCGGTAGAAGATTTTTTCGGGCTCGCCCCGCCACCACTCGCCCGTATCCGCCCAAACCTCCAAAACGGCGGCAACGGTAAGGGTGTTCCCCCGCCAGGTAAAGGCCGCCGGAAGGCCGCCGGAAGTCTTGACCATGATGGGCCGGTCAACCAGCCGCATGGTTTTCCTCCCCTTCACTCTTTTCCCACCGACGCAAAGGATCAAAAAAGGCCAACATCCGCTCGCGGCGGCTGGCCGGCCACCGGCCGCCCCAGTTTATGCGGCCGGGATAGCGCTCCTCCAGGCGCGCCAGCACCTTCTCCAGCCTTTCCCGCTCCCGCGGCAGGCCGACGAAGGTAAGGCTCAGCTGGCCGAGAAGGAGCGGCACCAGCGGGCCGAGCCGGGCGGCTACAGCGTTCAGGCGCCCGGAAAGAGCCGTCGGCAGCAGGCGCTCAAGGGCCGCGCGCAGGTCACCGGCCGTAAGGAGCGGGCGGTTGAATTCTCGCTTTCGGATAAGGGGCAGGCCGTCCTCAGGAAAGAAGATGAGTTCCAGGCGCCGCCCCCAAGACCTGCAGCGTTCCTCTTCCCGGGCCAGGTAAACGGCCGCGGCGGCGCACCAGGCCATAAGGCGCTCCCGGTCGGCCTCTCCTTCCCAGGGAGAGCGATACTTTAGATAGGCAAGCCGCGTGCCCTCCACCCGGCTGCCGTCGCGGCCGCGGCTGAGCTGCGCCACCCGGTACCCTTCCGGCCCGAAAAAGCGGTAAAGTTCTTCCGCCGCAAGCTCCGCCACCTGCCCGATGGTTTTCAGCCCTAAAAGCCTCAAGCGCTCGCGCAGGCGCGGCTCCACCGGCCAGAGATAAGCGAGGGGAAGTGGAGCCAGGAAATCCGCCTCCTTCCCCGGCGGGACGACCACCACCCCGTCTTCCCCGCGCAGCAGCCCGGCCCTTTGCGCTAAGGTGGCCGCCCGCGCCACCAGCTTGTTTCCCGCCAGAGATGCTAAGAAGCGCTCGCCCAAACGGGGCACTAAAAGCTTCCTCAGCTCTCCTACGGCCGCCTCCGGCTCCGGAAGGCGGGTAAGGTCGAGGAAAAACTCTGGCCCCTCCCCATACTCCACCCTTTCCGTAAACAAGCTGCAGTCAGCCAGGAGTTCCTCCCATTTACCTGGGTCTAATCCGGCCAGGTGCCCATGGACCACCCACATTACCATCACCCAAAACGTATGTTCGGTAATAATATTATACCCCCGAACGGGGGGTATAACAAGTGGAGAATCCTGGCACTTCGCGAGGCATTTTCGATCTTCCTGTGCTTGGCCTCTTCGGCTTCCTCTAACTAAGTTGTTGCAGCCTGGCGCGCATCTCCCGCCGCAGGCGGCTTATTACCCTATCCACACGAAGTTTACTCCTGCGCTCCTTCATGCCGTCCACCACTCGCTCGGCAGCGTCCATGGATGTGTGTAACAAAATGCGATTTATAGTTATGGAAGCCCTACTCCCTACTGCCGGCACCTCGCAGTCAAACAATACATCTTCAGCAATCGCCCTAAGTTCATCGGCAGGAACGTCGCTTACTATTATTTTGCTTCGATCATTAAGCAGCGACTCAACATCCCGCAGCACCGGGTAAAAGAGAGCCCCTTGACCAAAGGAAGGAGCACGTGCTTTTAACAGGCTCTCTATCGTCAGCAGGTTAAGCAACTCCTGGGCCCGTGCCGCCCGGACATTAAAGCGTTCAATTCGGCCGGCCGCGTTGCAGAGCTCAAATTCTTCCTGCGCCACACGTTTAAGCTCTTCCCGCAGCGGCTCAAGTTCCCCTTCCGTCAATGCTTCCTCTTCGGCCAGTTCCAACCCTTTCAGATCGCTCCATTTAAGAACAAAACGTATCTCCCGAAGGCCGCCGGTTCCGCGGCAAGCTACTGCATAGCCCACCAGCTCACAGTTTTCGATCCCGGGAACGGGTACGGCCACCCGCCGCACGCAGGCCGGAAGCTCAAATTGCACGATTTCTTCCAGCACGGCCTCGAAAAATGGTTCACCATACGAGGCAAAATGGACTCGCCTCTCGTCCTCGCCTAAGCCCTCTTCATAAAGCTTTCGACACGTAGTCAGAATCGCCCCATCCGGGACGCCGGAAACACCTCTTAAGATCAGCATCGGTCTTTCCGGTCCGCCCTTTACTTCACATCCCAACTGGCTTAAGTATTGGGAACTACTAAGCGCCTCCCAGATGTCTGCGAGCTTCACCGGAGCCGGCCACCGCTCGCCCTTTTGAGCCTCGCGTAGGTAAATCTGGTAGAGCTCTCTGGGAGGTATCTCCATTTTTTCGTTATTGCGGCGCTGCTCCTCCATGCGTTTCAGCGCTCGTTGGTATAGTTCTTCCGGATTAAGGGACCCCTCCGCCAATTCTCTAAACTCATTCGGGAGAACAGGGAGAAGCGAAAACTGCTGTGGACCGACCACAAGATTAGCTTGGCTCAAACGGTGCAGCAGAGTGCTGTATACCGCTTCTTCAGCGCTATTAGCATAAAAGAGATTACACACGTAGACTTCCTCATGTTTCTGCCCGATGCGGTCAATACGGCCAATTCGCTGCTCTACTTTCATGGGGTTCCAGGGCAGATCAAAGTTGATAAGAACGTCGGCCGTCTGTAAGTTTAAGCCTTCTGCCGCAGCATCTGTACAAACGAGTACGTCTATCTCCCCACGTAAAAAGCGTTCCTTAACCCTCTCGCGCTCCGTTTTTACCATGGAGCCAGTCTGAGGATCGTAATACTCGGCTCCCTGCCCTGAGTAGGTACCTATTAACATTTCCTGATCAACGTGACGTAACCGCCTAACAATATCTTGCAGCGTGTCGTAAAATCGAGTAAAGATCACCGTTTGCCGAATGCGCCGCGTCTTCCGATCCCGCCGCTTCTCGAGAAGCTCCAGAAGTGCCGTCATCTTAGATGAAGGCCCAGTAAGGTCTTTCATTCTCTCTAGCATACCCTGAAGCGCTGCTCGCTCCCATTCAAGATCGGCCGGGGTTCGGTTCCGTAGTAGCAACCCGAAAACTTCCTGATCTCCTTCGCTCTCGCCGCCAAAAACCTTATCTTGGAGATCTGCCGCTGTCTCAGCTTCTTCTTCAACCTCCTCTTGCAGCCCGTACCTAAGCGTAGCTTCCACCTTTTCCAGGCGGCGTCGCAAGGTTTCGTGAAAGGCATAAAGGCTCGAAGCGAAGCGTAAGCGCAAAAAGCTGAGCAGGTAACTTACCATTTGCTGCGCCCGCCGGTCCCCGTGGTGCCGGATCTGGCGCGCCAGGCCACGGCAGTACTCCTCTAGGCTTTCATATATATCTCTCTCCAAGGGACTAAATTCTATGGGGCGCAGCGGCATAATATGGCGGCGCGGCAGATTCTCCTTTAACTGTCCCTCCTCACGGTAAATTTCCAAGAGGCCCCGGGTGTTGCGCAGCCTTACCCGCCCTAAGGGCGAAGCGCTAAAGATCACGCGGTAAATAAGCTCGCGGTCTTTGCCTCTAGGGATGATTCCGTATTCTAGCCATTGGCGGAGCGTAATGGCTATGCGCTTTTCCGCGACCTTTTCCTGAATAAACCTGTACTGCACATTATCCTGAACCTCGAGGGCGCGGATACTTTGCCGAAGAAATTCCCATTCTTCTTTCTCCGGCTCCTCCCCCCGAACAAGTTTCCCGAGGATCTCATAGTACTCTAGCATCAGTGTCGGGTCAAACTGGAACGGCCCAACGCGGTCGGTTAGGGCCAGGAGGTCGCATACCTCCACGGGATGAAGTTGCAAGGGGGTAGCCGTCGCGAGCCACAGGGCCCGCGTTCTGGGGCGGAGGCAGTCACGGACAGAGGTGTACAGCTCACCGTAGCGCGGGCTGGCCTTGCAGCCGGCCGTTGGGTTGTTCCGCCTTAAGGCATGGGCCTCATCTACCAGTGCGATGTCAAACGGCGGCGAAGCCAGAAGCCCTATGGCCCGCTCGCGCCTGGCCAGAAGCCCTGTGGAGATAATGACCAGGTCCGGCTCGTAGAGTGACTGTGCTTTCCGGTTGGCCTTCACGGGGAAAATATATTCATGTACGGTTTCCGGCGTAGCGCGCGCCAAACCGAAGGAGAGCAACATCTTGGAAGCCATCTCGCGTTGCCACTGGTTTGTAAGGGACGCCGGCGCCGCAATTAAAATACGTTTCGCCAGCCCTGACAGATACAAGGAGCGAAAGGCTAAGCCAGCTTCAATGGTTTTTCCCAGGCCGACTTCATCGCAAAGCAGGTACGAATAAGGCCAGGTCCGTACCAGCCTGCGCGCCACCATCGCCTGATGGGGCCAGGGCGCCACGGGAGCTGTCTCGAGGCCCACGAAACGGCCGCCCGGCATGCGTGGGGCATCGCGCAGGACGGCAAAACGCAGACGTTCTAATGCCCCGGGTGGTCTCATCTTTCTCGGCACGGTACTAGTACCGTCTACCTCTAATGGGTAGTCGATGCCGTCAGCCAAACTTACCAGGTGCCGCTTAACCGCTTCTGGAAGGGTCAAAACCGGCAGGTGGGGAACACGTCCTTCCCACAACTTCTCGAAAGCCTGCTCGGCTTCATCGATTCTCCGGCACTCCATCTCCCCCCACCAGTCGCAATGAACGTCGATGTTTTCCGCATTGAGGACGAGCGCCGTCTTCGACTCATTGAGCGTTCCCGTGCCATAAAGCCGATTGCCAAACTCGTCGCGAAGTATAAACCACTTCTCATGAACATAGCCGTCATCAACCGCATCAAATGGGAGCGGCTCGCCAGTTATGCGGTGAAGTCGAAAGGCCACACGCACCTCTAGATATCCGTGCGCCACCATCCAGGCGAGTAACGTAACCCCATTCTTAACGTTTTTCGGCCAAGCTTCAGGGCTTTCCAGCTCGCCGCGCAGCCTGGCCGCCAGCCGTTCAGCATCGCCGGCAAGGATGGCGCGCACGTCTTCTGGGTCCAGGTCGGTGCCAACGATAAGGCGCATCTTCCCTTTCCTGCCAACAAAGGCCGAGTAGCCCTGTGAAGCCGCTGCCAGGGAAGAGGAACGAAAGTAACCGGCAACGCGATCGTACTGTACTGCGAGGCTCAGGGCGGGCACGTAGAAATCGTGCAGGATGTCCACCGGACGCCCATCGATGATGGTTGAAGAAGTACGGTAAGAGAGAAGCCAGTTCCTGGAGCGCAGTCCCTGGTCAGAAGAGACATCGGTTGAAGCCACTCACGCATTCCCCCTAAGCGCCGAGAGACAGGCTCACCTTAGCCCAAAGAGCATGGCCTCTGCTTCTTGGCGTAACTTCTCGTCGCTCGCCTTCGCGGCCCAGACCGAAAGAAGATCGAGGATCACTTGCTGCTTTCCTTCCGCGTGCCGCTCCAAATAGCTCCGGGCAACCGGGACATCGCCATCACGGAAGGCCATAATGAGCCCCTGGAGGACATCCCACTCCGTCTGCGGAGCCTCGAGACGCCTTACACTGCGTTCCTCGGGCAGAGCCAGACGCAGACGAGAACCCTTGCGAAGAACCGGGGCATAGTATCCGCTTTCTTCAGGCTTACTTTCCTTGCTTCGCCTGCCCCCTGTCTCCTCGCTAATGCCGATCATCCGGCCGTTTACCCGGTAATTGCCGGCCGCACCCACCAGGGTGATGTTCAGCGCCCGCGAAAGGTTAAGAGCTTCGTCATACGGGAAGTCGGCCAAGCCGAAGATGCCGTAGAGGGTCAGCGCCATGGCCGCTTCGGGATTAAGGTCGTCCACTCTAAGGCGCCCCCCGGTGAGCCGGCTGATTTGGTACTGGGCCACGACAGCGCTGGCCTCGTTCATGGCCCGCGTCGGGCTTACCAGCTCGTCGCCGTCCAAAACCGGCCAATGCTCAGAAAGCACGCGTAGCGCCCGGCCATAGCTCGCCACCATCTCGTCCACGGGATTCAGGTGCAGTAACTCGAATTCCTTTAAGCCTTCGCGTACCGCCTCACGCACCTTCTGGGCGACCCCCGAACCGGCGAAAGCGATCCAGGTAGCCGGTTGGTTGCCCTTTTCTTCTCGCTTACGACAAGTGAGAAAGATGGAACTTGCGGCCGCAGCATTTTCCATAATGTGCTGGGAGTGCTCGAATTCCGATTCTACCGGAAACGAAGCGGTAACGGCCCAACCAGCTTCAATGAGGGAACGAATAAGTGCTTCCCATGCTTCCTGCGTCTTGTGAGTGAACATAACTGTCATAATGCCGTCATCTTTGAGCACCCGCCGGCATTCGCTGAAGATTTCATTCATCAGTTGCTCGTATCTGCGAGAGGCTTGAGAACGCGAACCGTCTCGAGCAGGGTTAGCCACAGCCTCATCGGTTTTGTTGGTCAGCCTCCGCTGAAAAAGAGTAGGATACAGATCTTGAAGGGTACGCTTCTCCCACACATAGTAGAAGTCTGAAAGCTCAGCATACTGCACATTGTTGTAATAAGGAGGATCAATGCAAACCAGGTCTACTGACTTTGCAGGTAGTTCCAGGTGAGCAGCCGTACCACAAAGTATTTTTACCGGGGGTGGAGCACCGTCTAACTTCTCGCGCAGGGGTGCCAGTAGCTCGGCTATCCCCGCGTATGCATCAAGCACCTCTGATAATGCCCAGGCAGCGCCGGAGTGGGGACCTGTGAATATCATCTCGCCAAAGGTCCACTTCAAGGAAAAGTCATGTCGTCCAAAAGTTCCAGAAACGATCGCCCGTTGTGGTATCCACCTGGTCTGCTTGCTGTTGTAATCTATGCACTTATCAATCACAAACTGCAGATACGTTACCACCGCCCGGCCGCGCTCCTCACCCAGTTCCTTTAGAATTTGGGGTTTGAGGCGGTTAAGCTCCTCTACCAGGATCAGGTGTCCCAAGAGCTGGCGCGGAGTAAAGAGGTCGCACCAGCGGGTCACCCCCACGCGAAGCAATTCCAATGTTTTGTGCCCCTTAGGGATGTTCTCGGTCGGTATAAGTCCCTGCCGCTCCCACTCCGGCCAGCGTTCTTTAAGGCGCCTTTCGGCTTCGGCCAAGGCGGCGAGGTCCTGCTCATTGGGCGGCCGGAAAAAGCGCACCTTCTCCGTTATAATCTCGCCGGCCCGCTCGCCGCTTTTGTAACGCATCGGTCTTCCGTTCTTGTCCAACTTAGGTTGGTAGCGAACGGCCACCACCGCATACAGCCGGTCTTGCCAGCGCCCATGTGGCGATTCTCCCCGGGCCTGGGCCTTGATTTCTTCAGCCGAAATGGCCTGGCGGCAGTGAACGCAAATGCCGACCCCGCCATTTACCGTGGCAAAGTTCGGGTCCTCCCCGTTCGGTCCCCGGTCACCATGGACGCGGTAGGTCTCAAAGCGAACCTTGCCGCCGCGCTGCCGGCCGTCGGTGACAATGCGCACGCCCCACTTCGCGCCTTCTTTGGACAGCCAGCACGTGTTGAGGAGCGGGGCTTCTCCGCCACAATGCGGGCAGGTGACTTGGCGAGCGAACAAATATGTGGTCGTATCCTCTCGGTCATACAAGGGGACTAGGGCGGGACACTTGCTTAAATGTGCTTCTAAGACCCGCCGTTCACTTTGTGGTAATGGAAAAGTACGGGGGAATATGCATTCGGCCTTTTCATCTAAGGCAGTAACCAGCTTGTGCCCCCACTTTTTGATCTCGTCTTTTAGGTCGGGACCGTAACGGGCAGGATAGTCCAGGGTAGCATGCAGAATCACAACGGCGACCGGATTGAGATCATTTGCGATCACTCGGCATCCAAGCCGTAACGCTTCGAACGGAATTGAGCCCCCGCCAGCCGTAGGATCTAGCACGATTATGTCTTGTGACTGCCATTCGGGCTGGCGCCTGTAAGCGCGTGCATATCCATACAGATTTGGAACACGGATGCCTACGTTTGACGCAATCTCCAATAGATCTTTGAACCACGCTGGATCGGCAGCCACGCGCTGAACACACAGGGCTTCGCCCTCACCGGGCAGTGGCTCGGGAAGTGGCTTGCCAAGCTGTGCCAGTCGCTGGATAACAGAATGCTCGCTAAGGAAAGGTCTTTTGCGGATAACCATTTGAACCAGGTTTCTGATGGTCTTCCGGTTCTCCTGTTCTCGCTGAAGCGCCTTTGCAACAAAAGAATCCACTTCCAATATTTCCCTTGCCGAAATGTCTTTCTTGATCCAATCGATAAGCCCTTCGTCCAGCGTCCACGGCTCCCCGTTCACTATAGCCTGCACTTTCTCGATCCCCAGCTGCCGTAAAAACCAATCCGGATCCGTTCCGGCAGGGAGCAGGGAGGCGAGAACCGCAGCACGGCTGGCCGTCAGCGGCCGGCGCGCCCACCAGACGTGAAGCCTATGGGTCGGCGGTGCCTTCCCTGTATCTCGTTCTCGTTTGGTTTCAGCACCTACCTGATGGCAAGGAAACCCCGCCTCAATGAGCCGAAGGTCACTCTTGCTTCTACGTTCGTCCATTACTTGATCGCCCTCTCTACCTGCGCAGCTTCTCCAGCATCTGGAGTATGGCCTTATCTCCGGGTTGCCCTCCCAGCATGATCCGCATGCCGGCCCGTGCCCAGCGGCTGGCAGCCTCGCCGTACAAGGTCGCGCGCGCCAGCCAGTAAATTGCCTCCTCTTTACTGAAGCGCTGCACACGCCAGGCCATGAGCTCCACCCGGTCCATATCCTGGACGCCTTCTCTCAGCTTAAAGATGAGCGCAAGCTTAGCCCCGGCCTCCTCGTCCAGAGGAAGGTTCCCGCGAAACGTGATGCGCCCAGGGCTCAAGAAGCGTTCCAGCCCCAAAGGGATACGGGCCTCATCGCAAACGCTACTTACAATAGTGCTCACTACCGGCAGACAACGACGAAGGGGCTGGCCATACAGCAGCCCGCGGTCTTTAAGTACGGTTTTCTCAATTCTCTCCCGGTTCTCCGTTTGTGCCGGTCCGGAATAAACCCTTTCTTTGACTACGAGAACCGGTGCAGGTTTATCCTTATATTCGGTTATTCGCAGCACCCACGGAGCACGAGCCAGAAATGAACGGATCCGGTGCTGAAGGTCTCGTTCCAACTCTAACGCCGTAGTATGGTTTGCCATGTTCTGTGCCTCACGTTACTCTTTTTTAAGTTCCTGAATCAGCGGGCATGACTCGTCAGGATCTGCTATTTCCAAGAAAACTTCCGTGTCGTCGCCTTCTTTCGCTACACCGTTTAGCACCTCGAAGAGCTCACCCAGGGCCTTCATCGATTCCGGCGTAACGTTGCTGAGCTGGAGGCGCAGCGTGCCTCCCGCGGGAAGCTCCAGGTTGGCTAAGTCTAGAGCCTCGATGGCCGACCGGGCTCCCCGGTTGTAAATGCTGCCGAGGCGGCGAAGGAGAGGAAGAAATTTCTTCGCTCCTTCCTGTCCCGTGAGAATAAGCCGGCGTGCTTCGGAATTCGTCCAGCCGCGCGCAGCCGCCTGGGCAGGAGTGATAAGGACGTCGCCGGGTTGCAGGGTATAAAGAGTTGCCCGGGCCCCGTAGATCAGGTTCGGCTTCTCCTTCTCGTCCGGCATCCCCTGGTAGAGGTATACGCGCCCGGTCCGGACAAGCGTAGCTATAGCCTCTTCCACATCTTCCGCCGGCACGTCTCCATACTTTTCCGCAACTCTCTCTGCTACCTTTTCGACGGTGGCGGCATCTTCACTGGCTACGGCGTAAATCACGCCTTCTTCCAATTCGCGAGGATCAATTTTCCTCGTTTCTAGCCAGCCCCGCTGTTTAGCTCCCTGCGCGGTCACCAAACTGTAGCCTTTTTGAGTAAGGTCGGCGCCCAGAGGAATTTCGTGCCCTTGGTGATAGAATTCGGTCGGCCTGGCGCTGAGCGGATCATCCATACGGAAAACACACCAAAAGCCCTGCTGCACGCCGGCGCGGACAATCTGCTCCAGGACTGTCGGGTTCTCGAGAATCGGCCAGCTCCTAATGCGGCAGAAGTTCTCCTGCAGTTTTTCCAGGCTGATAACGTCTCCCTGTTCAAAGAACAGTTTGCTCAGGTTCGTAAGGTCAGCTTTGGTGGTACTGCCGCTCGTGATCAGCTCGCCGTCCTGAAGAAGTATTTGGCGAATTTGCTCGATGAAGGCCACGCCGCTTTCACCGCTTCCGGACTTGATCTCCCGGCGCACGATTTGGCCTCCGGCAGGGTAATAAAGGCTGTTATACAGGCCGGCAACGGCAGTTTCTAAGTCGTTGCCCCGACTTCCGTACCGCTCTCGGAACTCGTCTTCGCTCAGGCGCGCCGGATTCACCCCGTATTTTCGCGGGTTTTCCGTTAAAAGGCGAATAGCTTCGACCTGCCGGGCTAAATCTTCGATGCGACGGCGAAGGTCCTGCGTCTGGACAGTAGAGGTGGATATTACTTCTTGCTGCTCAAAATTTTGCACCCTTACGGTTTCCGGCACAAGGAGGAAAACCAAGTTTTGCTCCAGGCGTGGCTTGTTGGAACCTTTAGTCGTCACCACAGCCTCAACATCTATAGCTTCGGCTGTAGGAGGAACGATTCCCAGTGCGGGTTTTCCCAGCCCATCAGGCAGGTGCTCCGGCAGCGTAACATCGTGTTCAACGTGGAAGAGATCCACCCGCCCTTGTATAATCTTTCGCGCCATCTCCTCTAGAAGCTCTTTGATCTGCCTTTCGGTAACCGTCTTGCGGATGCGGGCCAGAACGTTGTTCAGCGTGGGCTCAGGGCTGGCAAAGTATCTTCCCTTTTCGCACCGGAGGTAAAAGGCCTCATCGTTAATCCTCTCCAGCGCAATGCGTACCTGCGGCGGCGTAAGGCCCGGGAAGGACACGGCAAAGAGAGCCTCGGGCTCGGTGAGGCCGAAGATCTTCGAATCCAATCCCTCTTCGCGGCCCACCAAGCTGTGAAGGAAGACCGTTCTCCAGGTGTATTCGTGATAGGGATGGCCCTGCGGGTGCGGGTTGTGCCGGTCGGCGAGCTCGGCATTGCTTTGGCCACCTTCTAGTTTGCCGGTATCTACACTACCGACATCGGCATTTAGAATTGGAAGAAGGTCGGAGGAACCAGTGCGCCCGAAAATTTCGTTTACCACTCGCTCCGAACGCAGGTCCAGATGGCAGGTATGGATCATCGGCACGGCCTGCCGCTTTTGCCACAGGCTCTGGACCGCCGCAGCCAAAACCCGCAAGACCCCCCGCGTCCCTTGGAAAGTCTCGGCTTCCGCCAGCTTTTCGTTCAGAAAGTCGAGCAGGGTAGGGTGAAAGGGATAGGTCGCCACCATACGCTCTTTAAAGTCTTCGCGGCAGGCTTCCTCCGGGAGGAGGGCTGTGTTCCGCCGGTACATCTCCATGTATTCCGCGGCAGTTTCACGGGCTGCCTGACGGTCTATGGCAAGGAAAAGCCGTTTTGCCAGTACGGAAGAAATCTCCGCGGCCTGAACCGGTATCACCTGCACGGCATCCCGCGCTACCACGCTGGTCACCCCCTGTACGGCTCTCTCCCCCAAGGCTAAAGCATCGTCCTCGCCGACTTCGTCGCCGCGCACTTGGCTTAAAAGCTCCGCCAAACGCTGCGTCTGCTTGGCAAAGGCATCTGTAGCACTGGCCAGGGTCAGCACAATGGCGATACCAGGGTGACTGCGGGCATAGCCATGTAGGGCCATCAAGAAAGCAGCCAGTTGGTTCGCCCCATCTGGCCGGGCCGCTTCAAGGCGCGCTGCGTATTGGGCCAGCTCGTCGAGCATGATGAGAACCTTCCTGCCCCCGAACACGGTGTCAAAATATGTTTTGCCCGGGGCGGCGTAAGAGGTCGCCTCGTCTTCGACTTGACGGTAGAGGCTTTCACCGCCAATTTGGTAGGCAATTTCACCCCAAAGAGTATAGGGTACCAATACGTCCCCCTTAGGCTTGTGGACCGGAATCTCCTCTCCCGCAACGCCGACCACGGCCACGGAGCCGGGCGCTGGAAGAAGCTTCGGGTCGATTAGGTCGGCCGTAACGTCTTGAAGTTCCGTTCCCCGGAAGGCGATGTGGGTGCAGGCTATAAGGGTATGAGTCTTGCCGCCACCAAAAGCCGTCTCCAGCCGGTGGATGGCGGGCACGAGCATATCCCCGGCAATTCGGGCAAACACTTCGCCCAACGTCAAGCGAAGGCCCTGAGTGGGGTATGTAGCTTCACGGAAGAAGAGGTGGGCATCGGTGTAAATCTTGTCGATGACGCTCCGGCCGGTACGATAAAATTCAATCACCGGTCCAAGTGCTGCCGTAAATACCTCCGGGTTAAATGTACCGGCCTCGATCTCCGGCCGCAGTCGGCATGTCTCCAGCACGGATAACACCTTTCATCCCCCTCGTCATATGCTTTAGCGGTGCGTTCCTCTGGAATGTTCCATTCGCTCAGTAGCGGTACAAATCCTCCCAGCCCGTCATCGATCTTCGTCCCCGGGCGCCGGGCCGCCGCGCGAGCGCTCCAGGCGCTCGGCTACAAGCTTGGTAAGGGCGGTGTACACCTCGGCCAGAAGGGAAACCGCACTAAGGCCCGTAAGTCCCATACCGGCCAGGACGATGAGGTCCAGGTCGCGCCGGTCGCTCCTTTCTACTTCTTCTTCTATGGGAAGGACCGCCCGCGCCGCAAGGCGGCGGAAGAGGCGCTTCAGCTCACCGGCACGCTCTCCTTCAAAAAGCCCCGGCTTAGGCAGCGGCAGGTCGGAAAGTTCCGGGCCGTAAAAGGTGAGGACTCCGTCTCCCATGTTGGAGCGGCCCCAAAGCTCTACGTGGAAATAGGTCAGGGTGCTGTTTAAAAGCGCCGCAAAAAGCTCCGGGTCGGCGCAGCCGGTGAGGTAATAAAAGGTATGGTCGCAGAGCGCAGCGCTGGGGTTATAGGGAAAGTTAAAGCGCCGGTCGTAGAACTGCCGCGCCAAAACCTGAGGCGGCAGGAGTTTGGGCAGGCTCCACCAAAAGGAGCGGGAACGCGTAGTGGCCCGCCGGCCGAAGCCCTCCCTTTCCCCCCAGCGGATGTAGTCCGCGACCCGCAGGCCCCGTACGTATTCTTCATCCGGCGGTAGGAGGAGCACCCGCCACGTGAGTTCCTCCTCGCGGATGGTATATCCCGCTACCTCCCGCGGCGATTTAATTAGGGGAAAAAGAAAACGCTCTTCCACGGCGAAGTGCCGGCGCCCGCCCCGCGCCGCAATAACCCGGAGGCCGCTTCCGGCAGTGACTCCGAGTTCCGCCAGAACACGTGGTTCCACTTCCGCCGTTACATCGCGCACGAAGAAGAAGGCATTGGCTCCGCTGGTAAAACCCCGCGTAACCTCGGCCACTTCACCTGCGCTCACCCAGGCGTCCGGCGCGGCGGCGTGAAGGGCAAAATAGGCCCCCGGCGCCCTGAGGAGCGTTCCCCAGCGGGCGCGCACCGGCCGCTGCCGCCGGGTAAGGGTGGCGAGCTCCGTCCGCGGCACGCTTACCACCCGGAAGGTCTCACCCACGTTCCACCCCGGAGGAAATCGGCCGCCGGTCGCCACTACTTCCTCTGCCGCCACGGCAAGGGGCCGGTTTAGATTCACCAGAGCCGTCGGGCGCCGCGGCCGTGGCCGCCGGCCCGCCTCCTCCGGCCGGATGAAGGCGCTCACCGCCGTGTGGACCGCCGCCTGACTGAACCAGCGCTCACAGGCCGAAGTGATGATGAGAGGGATCTCAAAATTTCTAAGGAGTTCCTCTTGGAGCGCCCGCCCGTAGTCCACCTCCAGCCAGGCCACCGGCGTCACCAAAACGGCCACCCCACCCGGCTTAAGTTCATTTTTGAGGTTGGCCAGGAAATAGGCATAAAGGTCGGACTGCCGGGGCACGATGCGGCCGAAGCGCGCCGCCAGGGCGTCTTTTTCTTCGGCGCTCAAGCTTTCCTGGCGGAGGTAAGGCGGGTTTTCCAGGATGATGTCGGCCGGCTCCGGCTCCTCGCGCAGGCTGTCCCCCGGGCGGACGGCGGCAAGGGGCGGGAAAAAGCGGTGCCGGGCTATTTCCTCCGCCACCAGGAGCCAGAGGCGCACGCGCGTAAGGTACACCGCCTCCGGATCGCGGTCCCGCCCCGCCAGGAAAGAGAGAAGCTCCAGCGCGCTCCGTCCGCCCCTTAAGTCGGCGGGAAGGGCGGCCAGTTCGGCCAGGGCGGCGGCGAGAAAGGCCCCGGCCCCTACCGCCGGATCGGCCAGGCGAAAACTCGGCGCAAGATGCACCGGTGAACCCGGCTGCCGGCCGGAGCTACGGGGCTGGGCCAGTTCCTGAAAATACAGTCGAATTGCGAGGCGCGCCATGAAACGGGCCAACTGGGGTGGGGTATAGAACACCCCCCGCTCTTTGTTGCTCCCGCCCCCGCGCTCCCAATGCAGCGCCTCCAAGGCCAGGCCGAGGTCCTCGTTGGACGGAGCGAGCTCCGTAAGTTCCGCCTGTAGGGTGCGTACCGCTTGCGGGGCACGGCCGCACCAAACCGGCGCGGCAAAGGGACCGCCCCAGCTAGTCAGCTCTTCAGGACCCACGTTTAATTTGAGCCGCCAGAGAAAAAGGCCCTGGGCCAGCGCCGCCAGGGCCTCACCGTAGGGGCGCTCTCTTTCTAAGCCGGCGAGCGCCGCGCTTAAGGCCGCCTTTAAGCGCTCAACCTGAGCGGACGACATCGCCGCAACCTCCCTCCCCTTCCTGCCCTACCAGGTAAAGCAATCGGGCCAGGGAGAGCACATCCTGGGCGTTGTGCTCCAGAACAGGCAGGAGCAGCTCCGGTTCGCCCGTGCGCACAAAACGGTGGTAAATGGTAGGAACCAGGTACCCCGGTACATCCCCTTCGCGCTCTGTCCCTAAGAGATACGCCTCCAGCGTAACCAGGCGGTGGTTCGGCAAGGCCTGCGGCAGGCGCCGGGCATGAAAATAAAGGTCCACATGGAAGAGTTCCTTAGGCTGCGGCAGGCCGTGATAGATAAAGCGCTGCTCGATATAAGGAAGGTCAAAGCGCTTACCGTTGAAGGTAATCACCGCCCTCACCCCGGCCAGGACTTCTGCCAGGTAGGTCAAGAGGGCCTTCTCCTCCGAGTAGTGGCGGGCCAGGAGCTGTTCCAGCACGGGCCGTCCCCCCTCCAGGCGCAAAAGCCCGACCAGAAAGAGCGGCTGGTTGCCCCAAAGGCCAGTAGTTTCGATGTCCAGGCAGGCCACCTCGTGCGGTTGAAAGAGGCCGAGGAGCTCTTGGTCGCTCGCTCCGCGCCGCCTGAGCTCTGCCGCCCGGCGGGCATCGACGAGCGCCAGCACGCGCCGCGCCTCTTCCCCCCAGCGCGGGTGTTCCGTAAGGTCGCTGAGGCTCCTTACCCCCTGAGCTTTAAGGGCCGCCTCCGTGACCGGTCCTATGCCCCAGATAAGCTTAAGGTTGGCCAGAATCCGCTCCGGCCGGCCCAGGAAGGCCGGGAGAGCTGCAGCCAGCGGGCGCGTCCGGCGGCAGAAGGAACCGCAGGCGGTTTGGACCTCCGAGGCCCCGAAACGGGCGGCCGGTACCGGCGGCCGGCGCGCGAAGGTCCCTTCGTCCGGCACCCGTTCTGGGGTTGCCATCTGCGCTTTGAAGCTTTCCGGCGCGGAGCAGGCTACCGAGGGCGCGCTATCGGCCTCCGGCGTCCTTGTAGCCTCGGCCCGTTCCGCGCGAAGCCTGGCCAGCCGCTCAAACAGGCTCATACCGTCGCCCCCTTCAGGCGCCCCAAGAGGCGGGTTAAGTTCGCCCGCTTCAGGGCCTTTATCCCGGCCGGGGCCGCCGGCTCGTACGTGCGGCCCAAGAGACCGTGTAAAAGGCAGATCGCCGCTTCTTTATCCAGCGGACGGTTGAAGTTGGAGCATTTTGGTGAGTGAATGCAGCTCGGGCAGCCGTTCTCGCACGGGCAGGCCGCCACCGCCTCCAGCGTGGCGGCGAGGAGTTCTTCGGCCTTTTCGTAGCCCTTCTCGGCAAAACCTACCCCGCCCTCGTAGGCATCGTGAATAAACACCGTCGGTTCCCCCGTTTGAGGGTGGAGGATGGTGGAAAGCCCGCCTACGTCACCCCGGTCGCACATGGCGTAGAGGGGAAGAAGGGCGATGGCGGCGTGCTCTACGGCGTGCAGTCCGCCCATAAGGTCGAGCCCCGCCGCCCGGACCCTGGCCGTAAGCTCTGCGCTCGGCGAAAACCACATGCCTACCGTCTCCAGAACCTCTTCGGGCAAAGATAAACTCTCCCCGCCCAGCACCTGGCCGGTGAGTTCGTGCTTCTTAATATATCCGGTGACGCGCGTGCGTACCCGGAGCCTCCCCACGGCGAAGCGGTGGCCGTAAAGTTCCTTCTCCGCCAGCGTCTCCAGGATTTCCGTGCTCTTTTCGCGCCCCACCATCGTGTAGTAATCCACGTCTACCCGGCGAAGATAAGCCGTCTCGCCGGGAATGTCCAGTTCCTCCACCCGGTACGTCTCGCCCTGGTGCAGGTAGATGGCCCCGGGATAAGCTTCGGAGAAGGCGGTGTGTCCGTCCATGGTACCCACCAGCCGGTTCTTCTCCCCCCGGTCGCGCAGCTGGAAGGTGCGCCCGGTAGTGCGCAGGTTCACCTTTTCCGCCGGGTAGTCCTGACCCGTGTAAAACCAGCGGCCGTCGGCGCGCGTCACCTGGCCGTCCTCCTCCAAGATGGTAAGCAGATCTACCAGCACCGGGTCCCAGAGCGCAAGGTCGGCCGGAGTGAGGGGCAGTTCCTGGGCGGCGCAGCGGGCCTGCCCCAGGAGGAGGTAAGGGTTGGCCGTGTCGATCAGGGCGCTCTCTGTTGGCTTCTCAAAAAACGCCTCCGGGTGGCGCAGGAAGTACTGGTCCAAGGGGTTGGCCACGGCGATAAAGATAATCAAAGAATCGCGCTCGCGCCGGCCCACCCGCCCCGCCTGCTGCCAGGTGGAAGCGATGGTTCCCGGGTAGCCTGCAATGAGGCAGACCTCCATCTCCCCCACGTCGATACCGAGCTCCAGCGCGTTGGTAGCCACCACGCCCAAAAGCCGGCCGGAAAAAAGCTCAAGTTCAATCTCGCGCCGCTCCACCGCGAGGTAGCCGCCACGGTAGGCCGTGAGCCTGGCCGCCAGAGGAGGCGCAAGCTCGCGGCGCACCTGGCGCAGGATACGCTCCACCACCTGGCGGGCACGGGCAAAAGCAATGGTGCGCGCCTGCTCCTGAAGGAGCACCTCGAGGAGCCACACTACTTCGCGCAGGTAGGTGGTATGCTGCGGGACGCGCCAAAAGAGGAAGTCCCGCGCGCCCTGCGGGGCACCGCTTCCTTCGATGAGCGTCACCGGCAGCCCCGTTAGGCGCTCGGCATGTTCGGCCGGGTTAGCAATGGTGGCCGAAGTGAGGATGAACTGCGGGTTCGCGCCGTGGTGCGCCGCTAGGCGCCGCAGCCGGCGCAGGATGTGCGCCACCTGCGTGCCGAATACGCCCCGGTAGGCGTGGATCTCGTCGATGACTACAAACTTTAGGTGGGCCAAAAAATCGTGCCACTTGAGATGATTGGGCAAAACCCCCAGGTGCAGCATGTCCGGGTTGGTGAGAACGATGCGGGCGGTCTCCCTGATCTCCGCCTTTACCGTGTCCGGGGTATCTCCATCATAGACGGCAGCCGGCACAAGGCCGAAGCGCTGCACCGCCTTAAGCTGGTCTTGGGTGAGGGCCTTGGTAGGAAAGATATACAGGGCGCGGGCAAGCGGGTCGGTGAGAAGCTCCGCCAAAACGGGCAGGTTGTAGCAGAGCGTTTTGCCGGAGGCCGTAGGCGTCACCACCACTATGTTCTCCCCTCGCCGGGCGGCGTCGAGCGCCGCCGCTTGGTGGGTGTAAAGGCGCCTGACCCCGGCCCGCTCCAGGCTGGCCTGAAGCTCGGGCGGCAGCGGTCCGGCCGGCTCGGCGTAGGCCGCCGACCGCCCGGGCAGGTGCCGCCGGTAGGTTATCTGACCCTGATAACATGGGTGCGTGGTAATTGCCCGCAGGATCCTCTCGACATCCATACCTTGGCTCCCCTTCCGGTATCAAACCGCGGCAGGATCACTTTTCCCCGTGCCGTGGAAAAAATGGGCGAAAAACCTCCGGCCGGCGCCGCAGCCGTTGAACGGGCACTTCCGCCGGAGGCGCGCATAATCACTAGCGAGGATAGCGAGCGAGGAACATCACTTTTAAGTAATTAGGCGCCTCTGCCCCTTTTCCTGCCGGGTATGAGGGGGCTTTAGGGAAAAACGCCTCGGGGAAAGAGTTTTTTGCTGCATAATTTTTCCCGGCCCTTCCCATGCTAGAGAGCGGAGGTGATAGTATGGCGCAAAATCAACAAATCATGTGCAGCGTAAACAGCTGCCACTATTGGAAGAGCGGCAACCGCTGCGACGCCAACATGATTATGGTAACTGCCGACAGCTTTGCCAATCAGGCCCCCGACCGCATCGACGCCCCGATGGCCGCAACCATAACTCCCACTCCGACCAGAAGCTGCATGGAGACCTGCTGCAAAACCTTCATACCTAAAGGTAGCGGCCGCGAACGCCAAGATGATGTAATGAAAGCATAACCGGGAGAAGCCCTGTTGCTTACGCACAGGGCTTCTGCGATAACAAGCCGCAAAGGAGCCGCGATATGGCGGAGAAGCTCTCGCCCTTTACCATTGCCGCAACCTACGTGGGAACCGTAGTCGGAGCAGGGTTCGCTTCCGGGCAGGAAGTGCTGCAGTTTTTTTCGGCCTTCGGCAGGTGGGGGTTTGTCGGTATCGCCCTGGCCACCGGTCTCTTTGTTTTTTTCGGCCTGGCCATTATGGAGCTCGGACATGCGCTCAAAGCCGAGTCGCACCTGCCGGTGATCCAGGCAGCAGGAGGGCGCTGGGCCGGAGCGATAATGGATCTCATCATAACCTTTTTCCTCTTCGGCGCCCTGGTAACCATGGCGGCCGGCTCCGGGGCCATCTTCGTCGAAGAATTCCGCCTGCCGGGCCCGGTAGGAAGCATGTTGCTCCTCGGTCTCACGCTGGTCACGGTGCTCCTCGGCATCTTTAGGGTAATTGAATCCATCAGCTTCGTTGCCCCGGTCCTCCTCACCTCCGTGCTCAGCCTCAGCCTTATTACGATTCTGGCCCAGCCCCAGGGACTGGTCGCCAACTTGGCCTGGGTGGACCCGGCCAAGGCGGCCGTGCCCTCCTGGCCGTTGGCCGCGCTCCTTTATGCCTCGTACAATCTCATTCTTTCTGTAGCCGTGCTCGCCCCGCTCGGAGCGCTCGGCAGCCTGGCAGCACTCCGCCGGGGCGCCATTTGGGGCGGGCTGAGCCTGGGGGTAGGGGTGTTGGCTATCGCCGCCGCCATCCTCACGGTAGCGCCGCAGGTGGCCGGCTTGGAAGTGCCGATGATCGCCGTGGCCGGACTCATTTCGCCTTATTTGCGCATCTTCTACAGTTTGGTGCTCGTTGCCGAGGTGTATACCACGGCGGTGGCCGGCCTGTATGGCTTCACCTCCAGGCTTACTAAACCAGACAGCCGCGCCTACCGCGCCCTGGCCATCCTGGCCAGCATCGCCGCCTTCATTCTGGCCCGCTTCGGCTTTTCCACCATCGTCAGCACCCTCTACCCCGCGGCTGGCTTCGCCGGGCTCCTCCTCATAGGCGCCCTTACCTACGGCTACCTGAAGGTCCTACTCACTCGCGCTTCTCTTTCCGCTCCCGCCGCCAAACCGGAAAAGAAGCCAGACATAGAGCCCGCGACCGGTAGCGTGTATGAAGACTCATCTCAGGACGGGAACAACCGCCGGGAGTAGGAAGGCCCCACACCAGGCCTACCTGCGAGACGTCCTGCGCCCATTTCCGCGCCCCCTCTGCCGTACGCCTGTCATGCAACCGGGAGAGCGTCCTTCGGAGAAGAGGTCCAGGCTAATGTCACCATCACCCTCATAGGCGACATTTTCTCAGAGGAGTTTCAGGGTGACAATATCCCAGCACGTTCACAAAGAATGGCTCTTCCCTGGTTGACAGGCGGCGCGACAAGGCCTAAACTAGAGTAGGAAAAGCGAATACACCCTGTTAGGCGAGGTTCCTGTACGAATACAGGCCACTGCCCGGAAATGTCGAAAGACACCAACGGGGTAAGCAGGTATTACCGGCTTAAGGTTTTACCTAATGTGGCTGGCTTCTGCCAAAGTCGTACAGTGCCAAAGCTCAACGAGGAGGGTGCAGGGTGTATGCCCCCTCAGGCGTTGAGAGGGGCTTTTCTTGTGGCAAAGGAGGTGGTGCGTGCTGTGGATGCCGATCCCGGACCCCAACTAGATTCCCCCTACCAAACAACCCAGTACCCCAACCATACTCTAAAGGAGGGATCGCCGTGCACTGCGTCAAGGCCCTTTATGCGGGCATTGCCGCGGGCAGCCACATACGCCCGCACCACCGGCCGTAAGCCAATTCATAGAAGCCTCGCTCTCTGGGCATGGTGAGTATAGTGCCGGGCCCCAGGGAGGCGAAAAGATGCCGGTTTTTGTCCGCCCGGACCTGCCTAAAAAACGCCACTCGGGCTGGATCGATCTTTTTGTGCTCATTGCCATCGTGGGTCTGTTCTACTTGCTGGTACACCTGGGCCGGGAGATGGGGGCACCCCTGAATGAGGCGCTCGGCCCCAGCTTATCTTTAGAGCCAATTTACCTGCCGTACTACGCAGCGCGTTCGCTCCTGCGCATGATTATCGCGCTGGTCCTCTCTTTCATCTTTACCGTCGTCTATGGCTATATAGCGGCATACGTCCCCGGAGCAGACAAGATCCTCATTCCTCTCCTCGACGTGCTGCAGTCGGTCCCGGTGCTCGGGTTCCTTTCCGTAAGCTTAACCGGCTTCATGGCTCTTTTCCCCGGCAGCATGTTGGGTGTCGAGCTGGCTTCGATCTTCGCCATCTTCACCAGCCAGGTCTGGAATATGACCTTTAGCTTTTACTACTCCCTGCGGAGCATCCCGCGGGACCTCAGAGAAGCCAGCGCCGTCTACGGCCTTAACTGGTGGCGGCGCTTGACCGGTGTGGAACTGCCGTTTGCCGCGATTCCCCTGGTATGGAACACCATGATGTCCTTCGGCGGCGGCTGGTTCTTCCTGGCCGCCAGCGAGGCCATTTCCGTGCTGGGGCAGGACATCCGGCTGCCCGGCCTCGGTTCTTACTTGGCCACGGCCATCGGCGAGGGGAATATGCCGGCGCTTTTCTATGCACTCTTCACCATGGCCGTCCTAATCGTCCTGGTGGACCAGGTCTTCTGGCGTCCCCTTGTGGCCTGGTCGCAGCGTTTTAAGCTGGAGGAGACGGCTGGCGGAGACCGGCCCACGTCCTGGCTCCTGGAAATACTGCGCCGCTCGCTGGTCTTGAACTGGTTGGGTGAGCACGTCCTGCGCCCGCTGGAAGAGGGTCTGGAGCGGCTACTGGCCCCGCCGCGGGCCGGAGTTTACCGGTCAAAGAGGGTACCCTCTTACCGCTGGGCCAAGTGGATCGTCCCCGGGGCCGCCGGGCTCTTATTCCTCTTTCTCCTCCCCTACGCCCGCACCGGGCTCGCGCTGATTGCCTCCCTAGGCCCCGCGGAGCTCCTGCACGTGGTCGTCCTCGGCTTCTACACCCTGCTGCGCACCTCGGCCGCCGTTCTTTTGGGCGCCCTCTGGACGGTGCCCGTAGGCGTAGCCATCGGCCTCAACCCCCGCCTGAACCAAATTGCCCAGCCGCTGACGCAAATCGCCGCTTCTTTCCCGGCCAACATGCTCTTTCCCTTTTTCGGCCTCCTCTACCTGCGTTACGGTTTGAGCTTTGAGCTCGGGGCCATTCCGCTCATGATGCTCGGTACGCAGTGGTACATCCTCTTTAACGTCATCGCCGGCGCTTCGGCTCTGCCTTCGGACCTCAAGGAGGCCGCAGTGATCCTCAAGCTCTCGCGCTGGGATACGTGGCGGGTGCTGATTCTCCCGGGCATCCTGCGCGCTTTGGTCACCGGCGGCGTTACCGCCGCCGGTGGGGCCTGGAACGCCAGCATCGTAGCGGAGGTACTAGACCTCAAGGGCCGGGAGCTCATAGCCAGCGGGCTGGGCGCGTACATCACCCAGGCCACCCGTGCCGGCAATTGGGGCCAAATTATCTGGGGCATCCTGGTGATGTCGCTCTTTGTGGTAACGGTAAATCGCCTCTTCTGGCGGCGCCTGTACAGGCTTGCCGAAGAAAAGTATAGCTTCTAGGGGGTGAAGGTATGGCCGAACTCATCGAGCTCAAACACATTTACCAGCGCTACGAAGTTGGGGACCAGGAAGTCACTGTTTTGGAGGATATCAACCTCACCGTACGCGAGGGAGAGTTCTTAGGCATCCTCGGCCCCTCCGGTTCCGGCAAATCCACCCTGCTTAGAATTATCGCCGGGCTGGTAAAGCCGACAAGCGGCACCGTCCTCTACCGCGGCCAAGCGCTCACGGGCGTCAACCCAGGCGTCGGCTTCGTGTTTCAAACCTTCGCCCTCTTCCCCTGGCTGACCGTGCTGGAAAATGTCGAGCTCGGCTTGAAACAGAAGAATCTGACGCCGGCCGAGCGGCGCAAAAAGGCCCTCGAGGCCATCGACATCGTCGGCCTAGACGGCTTTGAAAATGCCTACCCCAAGGAACTTTCCGGCGGCATGCGCCAGCGCGTAGGATTCGGACGTGCCCTGGCGGTAGAACCCGACCTGCTCCTTATGGATGAGCCCTTTTCCGCCCTGGACGTGCTCACCGCGGAAAACCTGCGCCGGGATTTCCTCGAGCTCTGGCTGGAAAAGAAGCTTCCCACCAAGGCCGTGATTCTGGTAACGCACGGCATCGAAGAGCTGGTGTACATGGCCGACCGGGCCGTGGTCCTCTCCGGCCACCCGGCGCATGTGGTGGCCGACGTGGCGATCGACCTTCCCCACTGGCGCGACCGGGAAGATCCGGCCTTCATGGCCCGGGTTGACGAACTGTACCGCGTCCTTACCCGCAAAGAGCGGGAAGTGGAGCACCGCCCGGTGGTCCCGGAAGAAAAAAGGTTTACTCCCGTCCCGCCCGTGCGGGCCGGGGCCATGACCGGGCTCATCGAAATGCTGGAGGACATGGACGGCAAAGCCGATCTCTACCGCCTGGCCGACGATCTAGTCCTCGACGTGGAGGACTTCCTCCCCATCGTGCAGGGAGTAGAGCTTCTGGGGTTCGCCCGCGTGGAAGCCGGCGACATCGAGCTTACCCCCAAAGGCATGGCCTTTGCCGAAGCCTCGGTGCTGGAGCGCAAAGACATCTTCCGCCAGCAGGTGCTGGAGCGCGTGCCGGCCCTTAAGCGCATCATCCACGTGATCAAGTCTAAATCCAACCGCCGTCTGCCCCGCGAGTTCCTCCTCGAGATCCTGGAGCGCCAGTTCGGCGCCTCAGAAGCCCAGCGCCAGCTGGAAACCCTGGTGGACTGGGGGCGCTACGCCGAGGTAATCGGTTATGATGAACACACCCACAACCTCTTCCTGGAGGAGTTCTTCGACGACGGCAATGAGCAGTAAAAAGCCGAAGGGCTCCCCGGCTCAGAGAGGCCACCCTGCATGGGGTGGCCTTGTTGTTACGTGTGCACCAGGCGCAGCCTGCTTCCCGTCCCGTCGGGCTGGGCCGGCAAAACCTCCAGGTACACGGGGAGACGCTCCTGTAGTTCCGGTACGTGGCTGATCACGCCGACCAGGCGCTCTCCCCGGCGCAGCTTCTCCAGCGCCTGGAGCACTACCTCGAGCTTCTCGGCATCTAAGGTACCAAACCCTTCGTCTAGGAAAAAGAACCCTAAAGGATAACGGCCTTTCAGCTGGAGTTGGGAAGAGAGGGCCAAGGCCAGGGCGAGGGAAGTAAGGAAGGTTTCGCCGCCGGATAGCGAGGTCACCGGGCGCCGCTGACCGCCGGCAAAATCGTCGCGCAGGACAAACTCACAGCGTTCGCCCAGTTCCAAGGCGTAGCGTTGGCCCGTGAGCGCCCCCAACCGCCGGGACGCCTCCAGCGCCAGGTCGGCCAGGTGTTCCTCGGCCAGAAATTCGACGAAGCGACGTCCGCTGACGAGGCGGCTTAAAACCGTCGCCAAGTCGCGCCGCCGTTCCAGGCGGCGCCTTTTCTCTTCGAGCTCCTTAAAACGCTTCGCGTTGGTTTCAAGGCGCGAAAGCTCGTTTCTCAGAACCGCTAAGGCGCCATGGGCCGCGTTTTTCTCCTCCTCCTTGCGCTCGAGCTCCTCCCGGCACGCGCTCCACTCTTCGGCGCTAAAGCTACGCCCGGCCAAATCCTGCTTGAGCCGCTCGCAGTCGGCCCGGACCCGGTAGATCTCCCGGTCAAAACGCTCCAGCTCTTCTTTCAAGCGTTTCCGGACATCGGCCGGAAGAAGCGCGGCTTCTGCCGCCGCCCGGTGCGGGAAGCCGGCTTCCATAAGGTTATTTTGAAGTTCTACCTCCAAGCGACGTGCCTCAACCTGTCGGGCCTCCAGGCTACTTCGGGCCGCGGCCACCTCTCGCCCCAGGCGCACCACCTTTTCCTTTGCTTCCCGTTCGGCCGCCTGCGCCGCCTTAGCCGCCTCCTCTAAAGCGGCCATCTCCCGGCGCACCTTAGCGAGGAGCACTTCGGGAAGAGCACTGCCGCACACGCGCCGGATTTCGGCTTCCAGGGCGGCGATCTGCGCCGCCCGCGCGTTCATCTCGCCGACAAGTCCGCTCAGGCGCACCTCGAGGGAGCCGACCTTGGCCGTAAGTTCCCTCCCCCGGGCCTCGAGCTCCGCCCGTTCTTCTTCCAGGGCGGCCTGCCGCTTGTCCAAAGCGGCCCGCACCTCATCCTCACGCGCGAGCATCTCCAGGCGCCGGCGTACTTCGTCCCGTCCCAGGGTCCCCGCCAGCTCGGCAAAGCGGGCATTCAGGGCGTTCACCTCGCCGGAGACGCGCTCCCGCTCCGCCGCCGCGTCGGCCAAGGTGCGCCGGGCCGCTTCAACTTCCACGGCCAGAGTTTGCACCCGTTCATACCAGCGCCGAGCTTGGTTCAAGTCCGCCTCCGCCGCCGCGACCTCTTCCTCCAGGCGCATGAGCTCTCCACTGTCAGCCGCAGCCAGTGCCGGAGCAGGGTGCTCCCGCGAGCCGCATACCGGGCACGGCTCACCCGGTACCAGAGTAGCGGCCAGGGCTGCAGCCTGGTGCCTGAAAAGCGCCTCGTCCCGCTCCTTGCGGCGGGCGCGCCATACCTCCTCCGCCCGCCGCACCTCCGCTTCCGCCGCCGCCACGGGTTCGGCGTCGGCCACAGCCTCCGGGGCCAGCCGTGCCAAAAGAAGCGCGCGCAGTTTCTCGGCCAACCCTCGTACCCGCACCTCCTCCCGGCGCCGCTTCTCCTCCCAAGCACCGAGCTGCCTCTCCCGCTCCTCGAGGGTAAGGAGGGCGGTATTGGCCTGCTGCAGCCGCGCCCTGAGCTCCGGATTGAACTTAAGCCGGGCGCGTTCGTCCGTAATCTTCTGCCAAGCCTCACGCAGCCGCCTGAACGCCGCTTCGTGCTCCTCGACTTCCCTTCTGGCCTCCCTAAGCTCAGCCTCCCAAGCTCGCTTTTCTTTTTGCGCTTCTTCCTGCTCTTTAAGGAGCCGGGCCCGCTCCACCGCCTGCCGTCGGGCCTCTTCCAGCGCTGCCTCCCGCATGATGAGCTCGGGAAGGAGCGCCTCCCGCTCGGTCTCGGCTGCCGTTCGGGCACGCTCGGCCGCTTCGGCCGCCGCTTCTGCGGCTTCCAGGTCGGCCGTGAGCTTCTCTACCTTGTCGCCGAGAGCGCGGATCTCCTCCGCCAGCTCTTTTTCCCTTTCCAAGGCTGGGCGCAAAGGTTCCGCCTTCTCCGCCGCAATAAGCGCCGCCCGCCTTTTCTCCCGCTCGGGAAGCTCGGCCTCGAGCGCGGTGAGAAGAGCCAGGGCCTTCTCGTGCTCTTCGAAGAGGCGGCGCACTTCCTCCAGGGCGTTAAAGCGCTCTTTTAGCCCCCGAACCTCTTCCTCCAGCCGGGCCAGCTTTCCCCCGGCCTCCTCGAGGGCCGCTCTCGCCCGGGCCACCGCTTCCGGCGAGGCATCGCCCAGCGCTTTTTCTTCCCCGAGCACCGCTTCGAGCTCTTTTTCGCAAGCCGCCTTTACCTCGCGGGCGCGTTCGGCCAGGGCATCGCCGTAGTCCCCCAGGTTAAAAATGTACTCCAGCATCCGGGCCCGCTCCCCGGCCGTAAGGTGCAGGAAAGCATCGAACTTTCCCTGCGGAATGACCACGGCGCGGGTAAAGTCTTCGCGGCGCAGGCCGAGGATCTCCACCACCTTGGCATCGACCTCGGAAGCGGTGGAAGCCACCACTTGTTCCCCGCCCGGCTCCACTTTTACCAGGCGCGCCTGCTGCACGCGCACCGCCGTCGGATCGTTTTTATCCCGCCGGTACTCGCGCTCCACCCGCCAGACTTCTTCGCCCAAGGCGAAAGTGAAGGAGACGGAGAGGCTCTGCTCCAGCTGGTTGATGATCCCCGCCTTCCCGCCTTTGGCCCGTTCCACGCTGCCGTATAAGGCCAGGGTGATGGCATCGAGAATCGTGGACTTTCCCGCGCCGGTGGGCCCGAAAATGCCGAAAAGGCCGGCGGCGCCGAGAACGGTAAAGTCCACCTCCTGCCTCGTCCGGTAGCTATGTAGTCCGGAAAAGCTGAGCCTGAGCGGTTTCAACTGGCTTCTCCCCCATCTTGCAATTCACGGGCACTTTGAAAACACGGACACGCACAGTTGTTCCGCGCCAACCGAAGCCGAGGGACATCCTCGGCACGGCGCATTACGTACCGCCAGCCCCTTCGCCCGGCGCCCCGCTCACCAGCTCCAGGAAAAGGTCGATGAGCTCCGGATCCGGCTCGCCGCCCAGCTCACGGGCGGCAAAAAGCCGAAACTGCTCGCGCAGGGGAAGGGAGGCGCGTTCCGGCCGGTCGGATATGGCCTCGGCCTCCGGCAGCCGCGCGCGTATCTGGACCACGCGCGGGTGGCGGCGCTGGATCTCCGCCATCTGCGCGGGGGTCAGGGGTTCTGGAACGCGCACCTCCAGGTTTACCCAGGCCCTTAGGTTACGCTCGTCGGCGGCCCAGGCAAAAAACTCCTCCAGGCTGTCCGCGCACCAGGTTTTGAGCGGGAAGCCGGCCCGAATAGGGATCGGCCGCCATTTGGCCGGCTGCCCCGCCTGGACCTCCACCAGCACTACTACTTTTTCTTGATCCACCTCGGAGAAGGAGTAGGCTAAAGGGGAACCGGCGTACCGGCAGGGGATGGGGGCGCCGGCTACAGCTTGGGGCCGGTGCAGGTGGCCTAAGGCTGCGTACTGGGCTCCGGCCGGAAGGACCGCCGGTTCCACCGCCAGGGCCCCGCCGAGCTGGATGTCCCGTTCCGAGTCCGAGGTGCGCCCGCCGCGCAGGTAAACGTGGCTCACCACCAGGTTGACCGTATCCGGCCGGAAATGGGAAGCGGCTGCCGCCAGCGCCTGCCCGACGCGCTGAGAGTACGCCGCCTTCAGCTCGGCTTCCCCCAGCGACCGGCTGAGAAGCTCGCCGAGTCGCGCCTCCGAGGGGTAAGGCAGCGTGGCGAGCACGGCCGCTTCACCGCCGGGCAGGGCCAGCTCCACCCAGCCCGGCCCTGAGTCTAGCCGGCGTACTCCGTTGGCCCGTTCGTCCGCCGGGAGCTCCTCCGCCGGATATCCCAAAAGGCAGATCCCAAAGGGCAGGGCCAAGGGGCTCGCCGCCCGCAGGCGTTCCGGACTGTCGTGATTGCCGGCGATAACTACTACCGCCCGCCTGCCGCCCGCCGCCAGGCGCTCGAGCGCGCTGTAGAACAAGTTTTCCGCCTCTGCCGGTGGATTGCCGCTGTCGAAGACGTCACCGGCCACAAGCACCAGATCCACGCCTTCGTCGTCAACCAAGTCGCAGAGCTCGTTAAGGAAGTCGCGTTGCTCTGGCAGGCGGGAACGTCCCTCGAGGGTGCGCCCCAAATGCCAGTCCGCCGTATGCAAGATACGCATCCTGCCACCTTCCGTTCCTTTCGTGGGCACAGCTGTTCAGCGCAAACTGAGGCCGAGGGATATTCCCCGCAGGGCGCGTTACGTACCGCCATTAGAAGAACGCAGGCGAGCGAGGGAAAGCGCGGGCGGTGTTTGAGGCCAAAAGAGTTCTGCCCGCGCCCCGAGCGAGCCGAGTTCGTTCGTCCTCAGGTCGTTCGCGCCACAGGGGATACCCGAAGGCCGAAGTTTTCATCCCTCTGCTGATGCCGCCAGCGGCATGAATGTCTGCCCGGCAAAAAAACATTACTTCTTTGAACGGTTTTTAGGCGTCTCGGGCGGAGAAGAGGGGGTTTTCTTTAGCTACGGGGACGGGCAGGGCCTCGCCCAAGGCCAGGAAGTACAGGTAGGCTTCCTTCACCGGCCGGCCGCTCCAGGCGGCGACCGCCAGCGCGTAGATGGCCACCTGCCTGCGGTAGAGCTTCTCCCGCTCCTTGAGGGCGGCCGGACTTACGGCATCGGTTTTGAAGTCGAGAAGGAGCCAGCCGCCTTCCTCCCGCACCAACCAATCGATGATTCCCTGCACCAGGATGGGTTCTTCCGCCTCGGCGCCGGTGAGCGAAAAGTCCGGATATACCATACGGGCCGGCAGGCGCAGGCTGAAAGGCACCTCGCGCCGCACGGCCTCCGGCCGGGCAATGATCCGCCGGCCGAGCGGCCCGGCGAAGAACGCAGCCAGGCCTTCCACGTCCACGCTGGATGCCTGCTCCGGGCTTAAGAGCTCGCGGGCGGTGAGTTCCCTGACCTGGGCCGCAATGCCTTCCCTCGTCAGGTCGCGGGTGAGGTCCAGATGCTGCAGAACCAGGTGCACGGCGCTCCCGCGCTCCGCCCCTACGAGTTCCCCCGCCGCCTGCGCAAAACGCGGCCGCTCCGCCAGGCGCACGGGGTAAAACTCGCGCCCGGGCGCTTCCTCTTCTTCGCCCGGGAGTCCGACCAGGGGCCGCCGTTTGAGCTCGCTCACGCTTACTTTGGCCGTAAGCCGGCTCGCCCGGCCGTACGGGTAACGCCAACTGAGCCTGTTTTGGACGCAAGCCAGAAGCTCCGGTTCCACCTCTTCTCCTTCGGCGCCCGGGCCGGAAGCGTCCGCCCCCTCTTTTTCTTGGGCGCCGGCCCAGGTCAGCACTTCCGCCGCAGGGTAAAGGTGGACCTCCCAGCGGGAAGGGTCGTCGCGGGGATTGGGGTCCAGGGGCGGCTCGGGGCCGGCCGCGCGCAAGGCCGCACCATCCCGGTGGCGGGCCAGGGCCGCTCCCAACCAATCGAGGTAGGTGCGCGCGTTCAGGATGTCCCCGGCCGGCAGCGTCCAGCCCTTGACGCCCGCGGTCCGCGCCCAGCGCTCGCACTGGCCATTAAGGTTGGGCACCGAACCCACCAGGATCAGGCGTTCGCGCGCCCGGGTGAGCGCCACATAGAAAATCCTGAGCTCTTCGGCCAGAACCTCTTCGCGCCCGGCCACTTGAATGGCGCGGTGGGCCAGGCTGGGATACTTAAGGCGCAGATGGAGGTCCACCACCAGAGGCCCGAGGCCGAGGTCCCGGTGGAGAAGGATGTCGCCCTTAAGGTCGTCGAAGTTGAATTTTTTGCCCAAATCGGCCACGAACACCACCGGGAATTCCAGGCCTTTGCTCTTGTGGATGCTCATGATGCGGACCACGTTCTCGTTTTCGCCCAGGGCACGGGCCGTACCCAAATCGCCCTCTTGCGCCTGAAGGCGTTTGAGGAAGCGGAGAAAGCGAAAGAGTCCCGGCCGCCCGTAGCTCTCGAACTGGCGGGCCCGGTCGTAAAGTACCCTGAGGTTGGCCTGCCGCTGCGCTCCCGCCGGCATACCGCCCACGTAGGCCAGGTAGCCGGTTTCTCGGTAGATGCGCCAGATAAGGTCGGACACAGTTCCCCGCCGAGCCGCCGTGCGCCACTCTTCGAGGCGCCCAAAGAACGCGGCAAGCTTCTTTTGGCAGGAAGAAGATACCGCACCTGCGGCCGCCTTCTGCACGGCCTCGGCAAACTGGCCTTCGGGTGCTAAGAGGCGCACTTCGGCCAGCTCTTCGGGGCTCAGCCCAACCAGCGGTGAACGGAGCACCGCAGCCAGCGGGATGTCCTGATACGGGTTGTCGATGACCTCCAGCAGGGAGAGCATCGTCGCCACTTCCGGGGCATTGAAGTAGCCGGTCCCCAGATCCGCATAAGCCGGGACCTCGAGCCTGCGGAGGACTTCCAGCATCGTCTCCGCCCTTCCCTGCACCGTCCTAAGGAGGATGACGATGTCGCGGTAGGTCACCGGCCGGTAGCTCTGGGCCGACTTATCCCAGACGCAAAACTCCGGGCCGGGGCGCTCCGGCGTTCCGCGCACTATGGCCTGGATGCGCCGCCCGATAAGCAGTGCTTCCCTTTCCAGCGCGCTGAGGTCCAGGGCGGCAGGGTCGTCTTGCGCCTCTTCTTCCCTGTCCGGCAGCGGTACCTGCCGCTCGATGAGGTGCACCTCCACCGGCCCGCCAGCACCCTTAACCCCCGCCGGGGGCTCCGGGTAGGGAGCACCGGGAGTTAGCTCGGCCTCGGCGTCGTAGGCCAGCCCGCCCACCTCAGGGGTAAAGAGCTGCCGAAATAGGAAGTTTACCGCGCCGATCACTTCGGCCCGGCTGCGGAAGTTTTCTCTTAGGCTGATCCGCCGTCCTCTCCCACCGGCCCGGGGCGCGTAGGCCGCGTACTTGCTGAGGAAAAGGCGCGGCTCGGCCAGGCGAAAGCGGTAGATGCTCTGCTTGACGTCGCCCACCAGAAAGAGCCTGGGCTGAGAGGTGTCCTGGCGGGAAATGAGGCTGAGGATGGCATCTTGGACCGGGTTGATGTCCTGGTATTCGTCCACCAGGACCTCGGCGTATTCTTCGGCCATCTCTTCGGCCAGGCGGGAAGGCTTGAGGAACCCCGGCCGCGCGTCCGGGGCGAGGAGGAGCCTCAAGGCATAGTGCTCCAGGTCGGCAAAGTCGAGCCGACCCCGCGCCCGCTTGACTTCCTCAAAGCGGCGGCTAAAAGCGAGGGCCAGCTCGGTAAGGGCGTGCACGGCCGGGGCAAGATGGGTAAGCTCCGTAAGGAGCTCCTTTTCCGGACGGCCGAAAACGTCCGTGGCCAGATCGGCCACGATTTTCTTGGCCTCGTCGCGCAGGCGAGTTACTTGGTCTTTGATGGCCGGGTCCACCTCTTCATTCTTCCGGACGGGCGGAAGGCGCGTGAAGGAGAAGGCCAATCTTTGTCGCAGCTCCTCCCAGGACCCCTCTTGAGCCCGAAGGGCCATTTCTTTAAGGGCCTCCCGCTCCGCCTCCAGGACCGGTAGGTAGCGATCGGGCCCGCCCGGCAAGGCGGCAAGGCAGGCGGCCCGTTCCAGACAGTGGGCGGCCTGTTCCAGCTTGCGTCGGGCGTGCTGCTGAAGTTTTCCCCCCCAAGGCGTAGTTTTGAGTTCGGTGCCGGGCGAAAGCGTAAAGGCCTGCCCGGCCTGCTTTAGCCATACCTCCGGCCAGGGCTGGCTCCGGCTGAAGTCGTGCAGCTTAAGCACCAGTTCCTTCAGGTCGTCGTCGCTTACGGCGCTGCTGTAACAATCCAAGAGATAGGTAAAGGCCCCCTCGGCTTCGGCTTCCTGGGCGTACTTTTCTTCCCACAGCTCCTCCAGCACTTCTTGGGCCAAGAGCGCTGCCTCAGTTTCATCCATTACCCGGAAGGAAGGGTCCAGCCCCAGTTCGTAGAAGTAGCGGCGGACAACCTTTAGGCAAAAAGAGTGCAGGGTAAAGATGCTGGCCCGCCCCAGAAGGGCCAGTTGGCGCTCCAGGTGGGCGTTCCCCGGCGCCGCCCCCAAGGCGGCCTCGAGGGCAGCCCCGATGCGCTGGCGCATCTCGGCCGCCGCCGCGTCCGTGAAAGTAACCACCAGCAGGCGGTCGATGTCTACCGGGCGGGCCGGATCCAGCACGCGCCGGACGACGCGTTCTACGAGGACGGCCGTCTTCCCGGCTCCGGCAGCTGCCGTTACCAGGATGTTTCCCGGCGGGGCCAGAATGGCCGCTTGTTGTTCTTTAGTCCAATTAGGGGCCTTCATGCTTCATCTCCCGTCCTCCCACAAATTCCGCAACCCGCCGCCAGATCTCTTCCTCCGAAAGCTTGGGCAGCACGCGGTAGGAGTTCCCGGGAAGGAGCGGGTCGAACCCGCACACGGCGTGGAGGCCGCAGTACCGGCACGCCGCCTCTCCCCCCGCCTTCACCGGCGCCGCCGCCACCTCGCCGGCCAGAGCGGCCGTACCCAGTTCTTTGACTTTTTCCCCGATAAAGCGAAGGAGCAGGTCGAAGTTTTCGGCGGCGATGGTGCCGGCGCTCCGGCGCAGCGTGCCGTCTTTGTTTAAAGCGGCAGAGATGATGCTCGGCCGCCCACAAGCTGCATCCCGGTCCAAGAGCTCGACGGCCGCCTCTTCCCCCCGCACCAAGCCTTCCAGCCGGAATTCTTTAAGGAGCCCCTCTGCCGCCTCCTCAGCCGTAAGCGGCCCGCGCGCGCGGAGGAAGCGTTCCCCCAAGGTAAAGTAGAAGATGCCGGCCGGCACCGGCTCGGCCAGTCCCAGTGCCTCACTTCCGGCCAGAACTGCCAAGAGGTACACCAAGAGCTGGAGGGAAAGGCCGTGGTACACCTCGGGAAGGGACAGGGCCCGTTCGCTGCTCTTATAATCCACAATTCTTACGTACACCCTTCCGTCCGCCCCGGTAGCCACATCCAGCCGGTCGATCTGCCCCACCAGGGTGAGTTCCGTACCGTCGGGAAGGGTGAAGGTCAAGCCGGGAAAGCCGCCTGGAAGTCCAAACCTGAGCTCGGTCGCCCGGGTACGAAACCATCCCTTCCTTGTCTGTTCGGCGAGGATGGCTACCGCTCCGCTCAGCAAGCGGGTAAGGCGCCGGGTAAGGTAGGCGTAGCGCGGCGAACTCAGGAGCACGCCGCCGGCAAACGCCGGCACGGCCTTTTCCACCTCTTCTTTTACCAGGGCCGCCGCCTCCTCGGCGTCCAGGGCAGAAAAGTCGCGCCCTTCGGCGAGGAGGCGTTCGGTGACGGCGCGCAGAATGCCGTGGGTGAAAAGCCCCAAAGAAGGGAGGTCCAGCCCGAACTCTGCCCGCCTTTCCAGCCTAAGCCCGTGGACGGCAAAGTGGCTGAAGGGGCAGCTGGCAAATTCCTCCAGGCGGGTAACGCTGGTACGGATGGGGTTGCCGTACAGGCGGCGCGCCACGGTCGCCGGGAGCGGCCCCACCTGCCCTCGGTGTTTTAGGCCGCCGAGGGCCAGCTCCGCCGCCTCCCTGGTTTCCGGCGTAGAAAGAAGGTACTGGTAAACCGCCCGCCAAACGGCACTCAAGGGCCGGCCGGCCCGTGCCAGGCGCAGCTGGCCGGCCAAGTGCGCCGCGGCCTGCGCAGGTGAGGTAAGAAAATCCAAGTCCTCAGCCACGTCCCCCGTAGGCCCGGCCGCCGCGTATGTCTCCTTGACGCCCGGGAAAAGCTCGCGCAGCCACGTAAGGATGCGGGAGGGGGCCAGGGCACGGCCTTCTTCGTCGGCCAGGGGAAAACTCACCCAGAGCCGTTCGCTACCCCGAGTAAGGGCTACATAGGTAAGGTACTGCTCGCTAAACTGCCGCCGGCGGCTGGTAGGAGCAAGCTCCAGGCCGGCCTGGGCCAGCTCTTCCCGCTCCCGGTCGGTAAATATGGCATCCTCGCCGGCCCGCCCGGGAAGCACACCGTCGTTCACCCCCAGGACGAAGGCCGCGCGTACGTTGGGATGGCGAGACCGCTCCAGGCCGCCTACCAGTACCTGATCAAGGCTGGGCGGCACCAATCCCAGGCGCAGGCTCTCCAGGCCGCTGGCCAGAATTTCCGTGTACTCCGCGGGGGTAAGCGGCGTCTGGCCCAGGCCCAGGACGAGTTCGTCTAAAAGGCCGAGGAAGCGCGCCCAAACCTGGCTGTGCTCCTGAAAAGCGGTGAGATCTCCCTGTTCCTGCGCCATCTCGGCCCAGCGTTCGAGGGTCTGGCCGACCTTTAACCCGTCGAGGAAACGCCAGAGGGCCGTGGTAAGGGAGACACCGGTAGTAGAGCCGCGGGTGCACTCCTGCCAAAGAGGCATAAAGTAGGCCGCCACCTGGCGGCGCAGGGAATCCACGTCGCCCCAAACCGCCGCTCTTCCTTCTCCTTCGGCAAACTTGAGGTGAAAGTCCCAAGGCTCGGCCTTGAGCCAGTTTTGCCCGCGCACGCCGAAGGCCAGAACGTAGTTCTCCAGGCGATCCACCTCTTCCCTGGTGAAGGGGAAGAGGTCGGTCTTGAGACAGCGGAACACGGCCTCATAGGACCAGTTGCCGGTTACCACCTCGAAGGCCGCCAGCGCCAGCTGCGCCAGGGGGTGGTGCAGAACAGGGCGTTTGCGGTCGATGAAGCAGGGTATGCCGTAATCGGCAAACACGGTGGAAATTAGTTCGTGGTAGAGCTCTAGGTCGCGCACGACCAGCGCCATCTCCCGCCAGCGCAGGCCCTCCTCCCGGGCCAGGCGCAGCATCTCCCTGGCGGCGGCCTCTACTTCCGCCCGCCGGTTGGCAGCCGCCACCACTTTGAGGCCGGGAGCAACCCCTACCCATGGCCGGGTTGGGTAGCAAAAGAAATACCGCTCTACATGGGCCAGCTCAGGGGCCTGGGCAAAGCGGGGCGGGAGTGCCGTGGGGTCGTCCAGGATCAGAGGCGGTAAGACCTGCGCTCCTTGGGTGTGGGCCACCTCCAGCAGTTTGTCATAGGTTTCGCGCGTGGGGTAAAAGAGGTCCGTCTCGGCCGGCGGCCGGTTGAGCTCCGCGGCATCGAGGCAGAGGGTTACCTCTACCTGTGCCGCCACTACGAGGAGGGCCGCCAGTACCCGGTACTCCTCCGGCGTAAATCCGGTGAAGCCGTCCACCCACACCCGCGCCCCGTAGAGCGAAGCCGCCTCAGGTAGGCGGGCGGCCAAATAGGACAAATAACCTTCCGGATCTGTGTAGCGCGGCTTAAGAAAAGCCTCCAGTTCCCGGTACAGAAGTGCCAGGTCGTGGAGCTTCCCCGCCAGCGGACCCTGCCCTTCGCCCCGGGCGATAAGGTCGGCAAGGTACATAGATAACATTTCCGGGGAAATACGGTAGAGTTTGAGCTCGGCTAAGGCCTGGGCCAGCCGTTCGGTAAAGCCGGGCGTAGAGGCGCTGTGCCCCAAAAGAAGAAGTTTTTCCCTATGCTTCTGGATCAAGGACCGGAGCACCATGCGCTTCCCTAATTCGCCCAGCCAAGGCCGGGCGGCACCACCCGCCTCGGTCAACACCCGCCGGGCCAGGCGGCGGAAACTAAGAACCTCCGCCCGGTGGGTAGCCTGAATCCGCCCTCCGGTCAGAAGGGCATATTCCATCTGGAAGGCGGCCTGCTCCGGCACCAAGAGAATAAGGGGAGGCCCTTCTTCGCCCTCCTTTAAGAGCACATCCTCAATGGCCTTGAGACAGGTGTAGGTTTTGCCTGTTCCGGCGCGCCCTAAAATAAAGCGGAAAACGGCGCCCTTCGGCACGTCCGAGGTCTCCTTTCTGGCCCTGCCGTTCGTAACCAGCCTCGGTAGATTTAGACGCCCGGGCCGTAAATTCCTCCCCCGGAGGAGGCATTCTCCTAAGGCCGATGAAGAGCTTCCCTCGGCAACGCATGGGCCGGCGGAGAAAGCGAGGGCACCGGCCTCAAAGGCAGATGGGCACTTCCCGGTCTAGGGCGATGGCAGCAGTGCTCACGCGGCAGCGAAAGGCCCGGACTTCTACTCCTTTCGCCGCCGCTTCCCGGAGCTCCGCAGTAAATAGCGGGTCCAGCGCCGCGTGGGGGCGGAAGGCGGTGGCATCAGCGCGCTGGATGACAAAGACCACCGCCGCTCGCCGCCCGCTTTGGGCCAGCGCCGCCAGTTCGCGCATGTGGCGCGCACCCCGGGCCGTAGGCGCATCGGGAAAAAGGGCCGTACCACCGGCCACCAAGGTACAGCCCTTCACCTCAATATAGCAGTCCGGCCGCCGGCCACCCGTAAGCAGGAAGTCGAAACGGCCGCCGCCCGCGTGGGGCTCCTCCTTCAGGCAGGCATAACCGGCGAACTCGGGCCATATCCCGGCGGCCAGCGCCCGCCCCACCAGGCGGTTGGGCACCCGGCTGTCCACCGCCACCAACCCCGCTGGCCCCTCCACCAGGCGCAGGTCATATGCGGTGCGGCGCCCTGGCCGCTCGGCCGGCGCCACATACACGCCGGCTCCGGGCACCAAAAGCTCTTTAAGACGCCCCGGGTCCGCCACATGGGCACGCTCCTCCTGCCCGGCCAGCTCGACCAGGGCAAGAAAGCGGTTCGGGCGGGCGATGAAACGCCCTTTGATAAGCGGCGGCAAAAGCTCGGCGATCTCCACGTTGCTTTCCTCCTCGGTGTAGTTCCGCCCATGGGTTCTCCTCATCTACCGCGCTCACGCCGCTAATTGCCGGGCCAGCAGCGCCACCACCTGATCCAGGGCGGCCCGGCCGTAGATGTCGTCCGGAAGAAGCGGCAGGCGCGCCAGGATGAGGTCGCCGAAGCTTCTTTCAATCTCGGCCAGGCACTCGGCCTCGCGCCTTTTGCGCTGGCTCCAAAACGCATCGGCGGCCGTCTCGGGAAGGAGGCGGTTGATGATAATGCCGCCCACCGGAATGTGATTCTTTTTTAAAACCGAAAGCGCCTTCTTCGTTTCCAGTATGGGGAGCTTCTCCGCATTCAAGACAAAGATAAAAGCCGCCTGCTGGCTGTCCACCAGGAAATCCCGCGCCCGGCCGAAACGCTCCTGGCGGCGTTTGAGGGTGGAAAGAACCGGATCTTCCCTGTTCGCCCTATCTTTTAGGTCCGGCGCACCCACGGCGGCCATGGCCAGCAGCCGGTTGGCCTTTTCCCGCTGCTTGATCAGGCGGTCGATCCAGGCGGCAAGAAGCTCCGGGAGGGAAAGCAGGCGTAGGGTGTGCCCGGTAGGTGCGGTGTCGAAAATCAGGAGGTCGAACTCCCGGTCCAGGCGCTCCAACATATCGATGAACTTGTCGAAGACGGCCGCCTCTTCCGAGCCGGGAGCAGAATAGGCCGCTTCCACCTGCCGCTCTATTTCTTCCATAATTACCGGGCTGACCACGTTTTTGAGCTGCTCTTTGATCTGGGCAATATAGCGGCTGCTCTCCTTGGCCGGATCGATCTCGTAGCCCCAAAGGTTGGGTGCAAGCTCGCCCTCCTCGTTGATGTGGACGGCAAAGATGTCGCCCAAGTTGTGGGCCGGGTCGGTCGAAACTACCAGGGTCTTCAGGCCGCGCTGCGCTGCCAGGAGCCCGAACGCCGCCGCACAGGTAGTTTTGCCCACGCCGCCTTTACCGCCGAAAAAGAGGGCCTTCTTATCCCATAAGGATGCCGCCACGGTAAAAAGCCTCCTCTTGTCAGCATTCCCTTGCGGAGTGTTCCCCCTCCCCAAGCCCTCAGCAACACCAATCGTGCTTGCCGAACTTCTCCGCCACCACGCTCCTCCGTTCCAAGATACGCTTCTCCCAGCCCTCGAGCTCTTCAGCCAGGTAGGGAAGAAGTTCGATACTGTAATAAGAGGTGGGCACCGGTATACCGATGAGGTCGGCAAAACAGAGGAGGAGAAAGGTGTCGTTTTCCTCAAAAGCCTCCTTGCGCAGCACGGCCACTGCTCGCTCGCCAAAATCAAAAGAGCCCTGAAAAACGCCGCGCACCGTCTCCCAGAATTTCGCCCACGCACCTTGGCGCATTTCTTTCGCTCCCTTCTTACCTTACCAACACCAGTCCCACCCAGGTAACTTCATCCTCCACGGGGAACTTGAGCGGCACGCCGGCCTTCCGGCAAAGGGCAACCACATCCATCCCCATTCCTTCCATGGCCGGGCGCGCTTCGAAGGGATGGCGGCAGGTGCCGCCGGGTCCAACGCACTCCTCGCACAACCAGCACTCCCCGCCGATGAAGCCTGCGGCCAAGGGAAAGTGCGGTAGAGCCGCCCGTTCCACGGCATTCACGGCGCGGTGCAGCCGGAGCGCGGCCGCATGGGCGGCCCGACGTTTTTCCGCCTCGCTCCCCGTAAGAGGAGTACGGACGGTTAGAAGAAGGGCCTCCCGGTAGCGCCGGACGATTTCCCGCACAACAGCCACCGGCGGCAGGTTAGGCGGGCAGAGGAGGCGCCGCCCGTAATTCGCGCAAAGCGGTACCTGGCACTTGAGCCGCACCCGCTCGTCAACTTCTACCGCCGCTGCCGGAATGAGCACGGCCTGCGTTGCCCCGGCCGCATGGGCGGCCCGCACCAATTCCGTAAGTTCCGCGTCCCTTTCCAGTTCTCGACCTGCATCCATCACGCCTAACAAACCTCCATCCTCTAGCGCCGAGGGCAAAGACGGCCCGGGCTTTCCGGGCCGTCTCATCAGGAACAGGTAGGCTCTTTTTGGCCGGTCAGCTCCTGGAACTTCCCCTGCCAGTAGTTAAAACGTTCCTCCATGCGCTCCAAGAGTTTTTGATCGGCCGGCGTGGCATACCCACCGGCCACTTTTTCCCGTGCCCGGGCCAGGTAATTTTGGTACACCGCCAGCGCCTCGGCAAAAAGAGTTTTGGCGTACTCCGCACGCTCTTGCTCATGGGGCCAGGGAGATTTGTGCCACTCGCGCAGCACGGCCTTTAGCAGGTCGAAAAACTTCTCCCCGTCCCGATAGAGGTTCACTTGCACGTCCAGGTCAGCCAGGGCCACCCGTACAACCCCCTTTGGTTTATTGGGCCGGACCTCTTTTCGAGATTTTGATACAGATTTCCACACGCAGGGAAGGAAATCCTCCTCTCCCCGCCAGAAGTTTCTGGGTTTTAGCGGCCCAGGGTTGTAGCTGTACCGCTGAGCCGGCCCCGGGTAATCCTCGGGGACCGCCAGACCAGGAATCCTCAGGGGTGTGGAAGAACTCCCGATTCACATAACCTTGCCTTCTTTATTGATACGTGTATTCATACGTATTATAATCTGGTTGAGAGGTGAGGGTGAGTGAAAACATACTCGTCGAGGGAGCTAATCCGCATGGTCCAAAAAGCTGGTTGGGTGCTTGATAGGATCAGTGGCAGCCACCATCAATTTAAGCACCCGACAAAACAGGGCTTAGTGACCATCCCTCACCCAAGAAAAAACCTGCCGATCAAGACAGTTAGGAACATACTTAAACAAGCAGGTTTGGAGGAGTAATGCCTCTCATTCTGAGAAAGGAGGCCCAGGTCATGGCAAAAGACAGATACATCTTTCCTGCAATCTTTGATTACGCCGAGGACGGCATCTCGGTAGAGTTTCCCGACCTTCCAGGGTGCTTTACGTGTGGCGACAATGACGAAGAAGCGCTGCGCATGGCTAAAGAAGCACTGGCCCTTCACCTCTACGGCTTAGAACAGAACGGCTACCCTATTCCAGAGCCTACTCCCGCCGGCAAAATAAAAGTGGAGCCCAATCAGGTCGTCGTGCTCGTCGAAGTGTGGATGCCGCCTTTCCGAGACGAAATGGAGCAACGGGCCGTCAAGAAAACCTTGACCATACCCAAATGGCTCGACGACCTGGCCCAGGCGCACAACGTAAATTTCTCTCACTTACTGCAAAGTGCTCTGAAGCAATATTTGGGAATAAGCGAAAAGCAGCCGTGATCGGTTGCTTTTTCGTTAGTGCCTGGCCGTTCCCAACAGCCATTTTCGTCCCTCCTCCTGACACCTACGTATGTATGCCGCCCTTCTCTGCCCGTACCTCCTGGCGGGCCAGATTGTAATGCGGCGCCCGGTAAGACAATCCAGTCGCCAGGGCCCCCACCCGGCTGCGCCCGCCCCTCTCCTCGAAGCAGCAGAAAACCCGGGGTTTCGCCGAAACCCCGGGCCGTATCTACATGGCCCGCACAAAGGCGATGGCTTTAAGCCGCACGTGGTAGCGGGCCGAAGGCGTCTGGATCAGGAGATGGTCGGGAAAGACGTCGACCAGGGTGCCCTGCACGGTACCGGCCCAAGTGGCGGCATCTACCACTTGCCCCACAAGGGCTTGCATGTGGCCGGCAAAGACCGGGTCGGCCGAACCGTACGCTTCGTAAGCCGGGCCGTACCTTTCGGCCATAGGACTCGCCCCCTTTTCCAGGGTTCTTTCCACGCCTACTCTATTCTCCCCGCTCTTAAATGGTGCCTGCTGCCGGGCGCCCTGGGCTTTGTCCCGTCGGCCGGTATTCCCCGTACTTACCGGCCAGCTCGGCCACTTCGCGGGCGACGGCCTGCCGCAGTTCCTCCGGAGCCAGTACCTCGGCATGGCAGCCGAAACCGAGCACCCAGCGCTTTACTTCGCCCAGGCCGCTTACCGTAACCTTAAAGAGGAGCGAGCCGTCGGGAAGCGGCGTGAGTTTTTGGCTAGGGTGCCACTGGCGTTCTCTAACCCACCGCGCCTGCTCGGCGTCGAAGCGGATAACTACCTCCCGCGGCTCCTGCCCCCGTTCGATTCCCAGGCTGTAGCCCAGATACTCTTCCAGAGAAAACCCTGCGGGGATTTTAAAATGCCGGCCTGTGCGGCGCAGCGAGCGCACCCGGTCCAGAGCAAAGATGCGCACTTCGCGCCGGCTGTGGCAGTACGCGATCAGGTACCAGGCCCCATGGTACGAGCGCAGGTGGTATGGGTCCACCAGGCGCTCGGTCTGGGCGTTGCGGCTGGCCGTATAGTAAGTGATCTCCAAGGTCTCATGTTCATGGATCGCCTGTATCACTTCTTGGAAGCGGGCCGCCAGGAGTTCCTCATCGCCTCTGAGCGGCTCCACGGCAAAAGAAAGAAACCCGTCGACCTCCGCAAAGTCCACCTCTACACTATCGGGAAGAAACATCCGCAGTTTGGCAAAGGCCTGGGCGATGGCCGCTTCGTACGGCGTGCCTTTGTACTGGCTGAGGAGTTTATGCCCCAAGTAAAGGGCGACCAGCTCGCCTTCGGTAAGCTTAAGGCGGGGCAAAGAAAAACCATCATGGGTATAGAAATAGCCGCGCCGTTTGGCGTCGTACTTAAGTGGTGCGCCCAGGCGATCGCGCAAAAACTCCAAGTCTCGCTCAATGGTACGGGTGCTCACCTCCAGGTAGCGGCTGAGAAGCGGAACATTGGGATACGTTTTTTGGCGAATGAGCTGGTCGATCTTGTGCAGGCGAAACAGGCTGTGCCGTTCGATGTCCAGGGCAGAAGGCTGCCGCATACCCGTAAGCACCTCGCTTTCATCTTTAACTTTCTTCTTTTTCCGGCAGAATTCCTGCTACCAGATAGGCAGGCGAAGGAGCAAGGGAGCTTGAGGAAGATGAACCCGACCAGCCGAGTAAATATAATGCCGCATTGTCGCGCAAGGCCAACCAGATGCCCCTTCTCATCTCGCCACCGCTTTCGTTCTTATCAGCGCATGAGGAGAAAACATGAGGAGAAAATTGTCTGCTTTGAACATATTTCCTTCTCTTGCGCTTTCCGCAATACGCGGAACCACCGTCCCAACTATCCGGACGTCTGAAGGCCAAAGACGCGGCAGGAAACTCGGCGAAAGACGGCGAACTTTTGTGGGTGAGGTGGTCAAGGCATGCCCGCTGAAGCGCCGGCGCAGCAAATCTTCGCCCTGGATATCGGCACGCGCACCATTGTAGGGTTGATCATGGAGCGCACGGCCCGCGGCTACCACATCCGCGCGGCCGAAGTTTACGAACACCAAAGTCGGGCCATGTACGACGGCCAGGTGCACGATGTGGCGGCGGTGGCGCAAGGAGTGCTGAAAGTAAAAGAGGCCCTGGAGCGCCGCACCCGCCAAAAACTTACCCGGGCGGCCGTAGCCGCTGCGGGCCGAGCTTTGAAGACGGCGCGCGGCGAGGCGCGGCGCGAGAAGGCGGCGGCCGAAGAAGTCACGCAGCAGGACGTACGCGCTCTGGAGCTTGAAGCGCTGCGCGCAGCTCAGGAGTCCCTGGCGCGTGAGCAGGGACAAATAGCCGCAGCCGGTTACTTCTGCGTGGGCTATAGCGTTACCGGGTACATACTGGAAGGAGCCCCCATCACGGAACTCGTAGGACAGTTCGGGCAGGAAATCGGGCTCTCCGTCATTGCCACTTTTCTCCCGCGCGTCGTTGTGGACAGCCTCTTCGCCGTACTTCGCCGCGCCGGCCTGGAGGCGGCCAGTCTTACCCTGGAGCCCATTGCGGCGCTCGAGGTAAGCATCCCGCCCGGCATGCGCCAACTCAACCTGGCTTTAGTAGACATCGGCGCCGGAACTTCCGATATCGCCCTCGTCCGCCACGGGCACATCTATGCCTACGCGATGGTACCCGTGGCCGGTGACGAGATTACCGATGCCCTTTGCCAACGCTACCTCCTGGACTTCGCCGGCGGTGAAGCCGTGAAGCGCCGCCTGACCGCAGGCGGGCCGGTGACCTTTACCGACATTTTAGGGCAGAGGCGGGAAGAGGAAGCCGCGAGCATCATAAGGGAGCTTACGCCGGCCATCGAAAGTCTGGCCGAGCAGGTGGCCGCGGAAATCCTGAACTTAAACGGCCGCCCGCCCGACGCAGTGCTTCTCGTCGGCGGCGGTAGCCTTACCCCTACCCTACCTCAGGCTCTGGCCAGGGCACTGGCTTTGCCGGAGAACCGGGTGGGTTTAAGGGGCCGGGAAGCCATCACGGAAGTTACCGGGCAGGCGAAAAAGCTGAGCGGTCCCCAGGCTGTAACCCCCATCGGTATCGCCGTGACGGCCCTGAGTGGCCGCCCCCTCCACTTCCTCAAGGCCAGCGTCAACGGCCAGCCGGTGTACCTGTGGAACGAGGCGGGACAGACGGTGGCCGCGGCGCTCCTGGCGGCGGGAACGACCTGGAAGCGGCTGTTCGGCCGGCCGGGGCTGGCCCTTTCTGTGGAAGTAAACGGGCAGCTGACCGTCATACCAGGAGAGCAGGGCCGGCCCGCCTCGATCTTGGTAAACGGCCGGCCGGCCGATCTGGATACCCCCCTCTCGGAAGGGGATATGGTTGAATTCCGGCCGGGGGCCGACGGAAAAGATGCCAGCGCTACCGCCGGCGACCTAGCCGGCCCGCCCCGCTTTTACCGGTTGAACGGTGTGGAGACGCCCTTCCCGCCGCGCCTGAGCGTGAACGGGCAACCGGCTACGCCGGAAACACCGGTTCCCGACCGCGCTAAGGTGGAGATACGGTGGGAACGCCCGGCGCGCGAGCTTTTGCTTATCGCCGGCGTGCCGGCAAGCCTTCTCAGCGAAGAGGAATACCCCTTCACCCTGGGTGGCCGACGCTTTACCATCACCTTCGCGCCGTGCCGCCTGACCATTAACGGACGTCCTGCCCGGCCCGAGGATCTGGTGCGTCCGGGTGACTCTCTGGATTATGTCTTGGAAGAAACCGGACCCAGCGTGGCCGCAGCCCTGGCCGGGCATGTGCTGCCCAGCGCGCCGGTAACCGTCAGCGTCAACGGCCAGAAGCTGCGCCTTCCAGGAAGCGGCACCACCATTCTCGTCAATGGGCGCGAAGCAAAGCCGGAAGACCCGCTCCCCCGCGGTGCGGAAATAACCCTGGTTCCGGGCCGGAATTCGGCAATACTGAGCGACCTGTTTACCCTGGTGGACGTGAAAAAGAACGCCCGCCCCGGCGGCCGCCTGGTGATGACTGTAAACGGCGAGCCGGCCGACTTTACCACCCCGCTTCACGACGGCGACGAAGTTCAGCTTACTTGGGAAGAATAGCTTGGTGCCGGCCCGAACGAAAAGCCGGATGGGGGGAATGGGTCTGAATAAGCCAAACGATCTCCTGCCTGTTTTTTGGGAACGGCAGGGAAGGCTGCTCGATGCAGAACTTTTTACCCGCTCCGCCGTGCTGCTGCCGCTTTTTAAGGATGCAGCCGGCGCCTGGCATGTGCTTTTTGAGGTCCGCTCGGCTCATCTAGCCCGCCAACCGGGGGAGATCTGTTTCCCCGGCGGCCTGGTGGAGGCGCGTGACGCCGACGCAAAAGAAACCGCCCGCCGGGAGACGGCCGAAGAGCTGGGCCTCCCCCCGGAGGCGGTGAGCATCTGGGGTGAACTCGACTACATAATCACGCCGTTTAATCTTCTTCTTTACCCTTTCGTCGGCGAGATCAAGCAAGGTGCGGCGCTGAGGCCCAACCCCGCCGAAGTGCAGGAAGTTTTCACCCTTCCCCTGGCGGTGCTTAAAACCCTTCGCCCAACGACCCACCACATACGTGTGCAAGCCGTGCCGCCGGCCGATTTCCCTTTCGACAAGATCCCGGGCGGCCGTGCCTACCCCTGGCGCACCGGCCTCTTGCCAGAGGTTTTCTATGAAGCCGAAGGCCGCATCATCTGGGGGCTTACGGCCAGGATTCTGAAGAACTTCCTGGAGTTGGTAGAGAGAAGCACAGCTTAATTATGGTATAATAGCAACAATACGAGGGCAATAAGAAAATGAACATTAGTTTTTCGGCACATTTTATCAACCGAAAGCGTATTCGAGGTATCCCCGACGGGCTCGCCGAAACCGTGTTTCTGGAAGCTGACGAACGTTTTCGGGACGTATTGACGGGTATGTTCATAGCGGTTAAGCATGTGCCGATTGCGGGCAAAAACCGCGATGTGGCGCTGACATACACCATAAAAAACAATACAGTGATATTTGTTACAATTCATCCACTAAAGCAAGGCCAGATGGAAAACCGTGTTAAGCATGGGAGGTGGGTAAAGTATGAGCCTTAAGGTTCATTACGACCCGGAAGTAGATGCCCTCTACCTTGGTACAGAAGGCGAAGAAGAAGAAGCATGGGAAATATACCCGGGTATAATTTTGGAACTGGACAAAAATGGTGAGCTTATCGGCTTGGAGATGCTGAACGCTTCGCAGCTCTTGAAGCCGGTGCTGGGGCCCATGCAGGAACGAGCAGCAATGTAATTAGCGGCATACCACTTCTGCCGCGCGCCCGCAGGCCGCGCAGCGCCCGTCCGTGAGGCCCACCAAGCGGATGCTGAAGCCACGCCGCTCGATGAGGAGGGCGCCGCAGGCCGGGCAGTAGGTGTTTTGGCCCTTTTTGGTGAGGGCATTGCCGATGTAGACGTAAGCGAGCTTCTCCCGGGCAATCTCCCAGGCGCGTTCCAACGTGGCCAGGGGGGTGGGGGGAAGCTCCATTTTATACTGCGGGTAGTAACGCGTAAGGTGTAGGGGGATGAAGGGCGAAAGTTCCGCTACCCAGTTGGAAAGGGCACGGATTTCTTCAGGAGCATCGTTGAGCCCGGGGACTAGGAGGGTAGTCAGCTCCACATGGCAGCCGGCGCGCACCGCCGTTTCCACCGTTTTTAGTACCGGCTCCAGGTCCCCGCGGCACACCTTGTGGTAGTACTCGCCGGTGAAGCCCTTAACATCGATATTGAGGGCATCGATGAAGGGAAGAAGCTCGGCCAGGGGCTCCGGCTGAATGAAACCGTTCGTCACCAGCACATTTTTAACCCCCGCCTCGCGGGCCAGGCGCGCCGTGTCCAGAACGTACTCGTACCACATGAGGGGCTCGGAGTAGGTATAGGCGATGCCGATCGAGTTGCCGCGCTCGCGCTCCGCCAACGCCACCGCCTGTTCCGGCGTAAGCTCGCTGGTCGGCGCGTCCTCATGGGCGATCTCCCAGTTCTGGCAAAAGCTGCACTTCAGGTTGCAGCCGATGGTGCCGAGCGATAAAATGGTGTGACCGGGGTAAAAGTGGTAGAGGGGCTTTTTTTCCACCGGATCAAGGGCGAGAGAACTTACGCGGGCGTAGTTCGTGGCGTAGAGCACGCCGCCCACATTCCGCCGCACCCGGCAGGCGCCCGCGTGCCCCGGCGCAATGCGGCAGTCCTGCGGGCAGAGCTCACACTGGATCTTGTCTTCTTCCACACGATGCCAATAGAGCGCTTCTTTCACACGTTCGCCTCCCCTACGAGGGAAAAAGGCCAAAAGACGGCCGCTAAAGATTCTCTTTCAATTGGTCTACCGTAAGAGCAGCTTGATCTAAAATGGTTTTTAGCGTTTTCAGAGGTAGAATTTCTCCTGCATGTACTGGTACGGTCACTAACCGCCCGCCCCCTTTCGGGCGAAGGTAGTGATGACTGCCCTCAATATGATCTACAGTAAAGCCAAGCCTGAGAAGAGCTTTGAGAACATCTTTGCCTGTAACTCTCGGTAACCGCGTCATACGACTACCTCAACTTCGCCAAAAAGCATCCGCGGATCTTGGTCTGGAATAGTCTCACCTTCTCTGGCCATGGCTTTCAAATACCCGGTGATGGCCTCTTGCGCTCGTTCCATAGCCTCTTCCAACGTCTTACCATGGGTAACACAACCAGGCAGGGCCGGAACGCTGACAGCATAAGCCCCAACATCTTCATCCCATTCCAAGAGAACCTTGAAGCGCCTGCGCATAAGAGCATCCTCCCCTGAAGTTGCCTCTCACAAACCTCTTGTTCTCAGCCGGACTGTTCTTGATCGGTCCATGGTCATGCCTTAGTAATACCTCTTTACCTCAAACCGCTCCAGGCGCACTTCGTCGTTAGGTCCGAGGCCGGCTTTTTCTTTGGCAATCCGCACTTGTTCTTCCACCGTATCAATGCCTTCCAAATCCGGAAGGAGCAGGCCGCTCCGCCCCCGCCCCCGGACGATGACCCCGTACCGCTTCGGGTCAAGCTCCGCAGGCGAGCTTACCGGTTCCGGCCGGGAAAGCACGTCTACCGAGTAGACGAGTTCAGGGAGTTCTTCCGGCCGAACCGGCCAAAAGCGCGGATCGCGCGTACCGGCGCTGATCGCATTTTCGATAATTTCCTCCGCCAAGTTGGGCTGCGTGGGTTCTATGGTCCCGATGCACCCTCTAAGCTGCCCATGCTTTTTCAGAGAGACGAAGACACCGGCTCGCCCTTGCAGCTCAGGCGGCAGGGGATCCGGCGCGGCCAGGCGTTTCCCGGTGCGCACGTAGCTCTCCAGGCTTTCCCGCGCCAAGCGGACATAGATGCTCTCCCTCGCCCGCCGTTCCTTTACTTCCTGTTCCCGCGCACTCCTTAGGCGCTCTAGGCGCCTTAGCTCGGGCAGGGCAGGGCCCGGCTTAAGCTTGGCCACCAGGTATCCTACGCCGAACGGGCCTTCGTACGAAAGCACCTCCGGGTTTACCACGCGCCCGTCCAGAGCTCCGGCCATCATCATGAAGCTCCGCCAGCCGCACTCACCCGCCTTTTCCGCCAGGACCGGGTCCAACTTGAGAAGGCCCTCCAGGTCGCCCTCCCGCACCTTGGCCACCAGGAGCTCGTCAAACCGTGCCGCCTCGGGGTGGTACCCCGCCGGGGCTTCGCGCGTGAGCCGGTGCGAAAGGTCACCGCTGGCCAAAAACGCCACCCGCCGCCCGCACTCTTCGGCGGCCCGCTGCACGGCGACGCCGAAGGCGTAAAGCTCTTCGGGCGGCAGAAACGACATCCCCACCCAAACGAGCGGCACCGCCGCCCCTGCCCGGTCCAGGTAGTAAAGGGGCACCAGCACCCCGTGGTCGAGATCTAACCCGGTTTGGTAGCGACGTGCCTCGGCCGGCCCCAGGCCGACCGCCGGCACCTTTAGCTCGGCACAATGCCGGATAATGGCCTGCGCGAGTTTCAGGTCGTTTTTCCGCACCAGGCGAACTCCAGGAGCGCCGAAGGCGGCCAGGCTCCCCGTAAGTTCCGGAATGAGCGACACGGCCACCGCATCGCGGAATACCGGGCCGTGGGGGCTGGTGATCACCACCGCCTCGGGGTTTGCTGCCTGGAAGTCCAGAGCCAAAGACTCCATGGCCGCGCAGGTGGCGGCAACCTTCTTGGTCTCTTCCCCTCCCACTTCCGGCACGATAATGGGAGGATGGGGCGCGATTCCCGCCCAGATTACGCTCACGTTCTCCACCCCCTAAATGATTCGCTTGCCTAAGGCCGACGCAATGAGCTCTACGGCGAGTTCGGCCGTCTGGTTCCGGTAGTCCAAGATGGGGTTAACCTCCACAACCTCCAGGGAAAGGAGCGCACCCGTTTCGGCGATAAGCTCCATCGCCAAGTGCGCCTCACGGTAGGTGAGTCCGCCCCGTACCGGCGTACCTACCCCCGGGGCCACCAGGGGGTCGAGGGCGTCCATGTCCAGGCTCACGGCAATCCCCTCCGTCCCGTCCAGGGCCGCCGCGATGGCCTGCTGCATGACCCGCTTCATGCCCATCTCGTCAATATCCTGCATGGTAAAAACCGAAATGCGCGAGCGCCGCAGGGCATCGCGTTCCTCCGGGTCCAGGTCGCGCGCACCGATGAGGGCCACATTTTTCTCTTTGGCCTTGGGCACAAAGCCGCCGCAGCCTACGAGCCGTTCGTCGCCCCGGCCGAGCGAGGCTGCAAGCGGCATCCCGTGAATGTTACCGCTTCTCGTCGTCTCCGGGGTGTTAAAATCCCCGTGGGCATCGATCCAAAGCACGCCGCACTCCTTGACCGCCGCCACCCCGGCCAGGGTGCCAATGGCGATGCTGTGGTCGCCCCCCAGCACGAGGGGCAGGTCCCCTGCTTCCACCACCTCGCGCACCGCCTGGGCCAAAAGTTCGCTGGTAGCCTGAATTTCCGGCAGGTAGCGTAGGCGTTCGTCATCTCGCGTGCGCGGCTCGTGCAGGGCCACGGGAATATTGCCGCGGTCGCGCACCGTATATCCCAGGCTTTCCAGGCGTTCCCGGACCCCGGCGTAACGGATGGCGCTCGGCCCCATGTCCACGCCGCGGCGATTTGCCCCCAGATCTTGCGGCACACCGATGATCTCAACCCGCAAGTTCGCTCCCCCTTTTGCCCTTATTCTTTCCCCTTATCCCAGATTATAGCACGTAGGAAACGCCGCGGGCGGTATCTTTAGCCGAAAACTTGCTCTTTACAGCCGGTTCAAAAACGGTTATAATGGGAGCCAACATAACACCCGGCCGGGGCCGAAACCCAGCTTAGCCGTGGCCCCGGACGGAAGAAAAGGCGAGGAAGGGAAGAGTAAGGCAGGTTTTCGGCCTAAGAGAGCCGGGGGTTGGTGCAACCCGGCGCCGGACCGGCCCGAAAGATCATCCCGGAGCAGCTGCCTGAAAGCGGAAGCCGGTAGGAGCAGACGGTCGGGGCCGTTATCCCCTGGAGATGGGGGTGAAGTATACCCATCTCGCCGAGGCCTTAAAGGCAAAGAAGGGTGGTACCACGGAGAAAACCCCGTCCCTTACCGAAGTAGGGGACGGGGTTTTGCTTAACTAAAGGAGGGAGGAGAAAAGCCATGCGCAGCGACGAAGTAAAGTTGGGACCGACGCGGGCCGCCCACCGCTCGCTCTTCTACGCTTTAGGTTACACGGAAGAAGAGCTTCGGCGGCCGCTCATCGGGGTGGTGAATGCCCAGAACGAGATCGTCCCCGGCCACGTCCACCTGGATACCATCGCCCAGGCGGTGAAGCTGGGGGTGGCCATGGCCGGAGGCACTCCCATTGAGTTCCCGGCCATCGGGATCTGCGACGGCATCGCCATGGGGCACTCCGGTATGAAGTACCCCCTGCCCAGCCGCGAGCTCATCGCCGACTCCATCGAAGCCATGGCCGAAGCGCACCAATTCGACGGGCTCGTCCTTATCCCCAACTGCGACAAAATCGTCCCCGCCATGCTCATGGCCGCCGCCCGCCTCAACCTGCCGGCGGTGGTCGTCTCCGGCGGGCCCATGTTGGCCGGGCGCTGGCAGGGGCGCGACATCAGCGTGACGCAGATGTTTGAGGCTGCCGGGGCGCTGGAGGCAGGGCGCATCACTCCTGAGGAACTTGCCGCCATGGAGCACGCGGCCTGCCCCGGGTGCGGTTCCTGTGCCGGCATGTTCACCGCCAACACGATGAACTGCCTGACCGAGGCGCTAGGCATGGGCCTTACCGGCAACGGCACCATCCCGGCCGCCTTCTCCGGCGCCCGCACCGCCCTGGCCAAGCGCGCCGGCATGCAGGTGGTGGAGCTCGTGCGCCACAACATCCGCCCGCGCGACATTCTCACCCGCGAAGCCTTCGAAAACGCCATCGCCGTGGACATGGCGGTGGGCGGCTCCACCAACACGGTGCTCCACCTTCCCGCCATCGCCCGCGAAGCCGGGGTCAAGCTGGACCTCGCCACTTTCGATGCCCTCAGCCGGCGCACGCCTTACCTCGCCAGCTTAAGTCCCGCCGGGCCTTATCACGTCCAAGATCTGCACGAAGCCGGCGGCCTTCCCGCCCTCATGGCCGAACTTAATGAACTCGGCCTTATCCACACCGACTGCCTTACCGTCTCCGGCGAAACCGTGGGCCAGCGCATCGCCGGCGCCAAAGTGCTTAGGCCCGAGGTAATTCGACCGCTCACGAACCCGCACCGCAAAACGGGCGGCATCGCCATCCTTTACGGGAACCTGGCTCCGGAAGGGGCCGTAGTCAAGGAGGCGGCCGTGGCGGAGGAGATGCTGGTCCACGAAGGGCCGGCCAGGATATTTAACTCCGAAGAAGAGGCCGTCGAGGCCATCCTGGGCGGCCGGGTTAAAAAAGGCGATGTAGTCGTCATCCGCTACGAAGGCCCCAAAGGCGGGCCGGGTATGCGGGAGATGCTGAGCCCCACCGCGGCCATCGCCGGCATCGGCCTGGACAAGGACGTGGCCCTCATCACCGACGGGCGCTTCTCGGGAGCCAGCCGCGGCGCGAGCATCGGCCACGTCTCACCCGAAGCACAGGAAGGCGGCCCGATTGCCCTGTTGGAAGAGGGCGACGTGGTGAGCATCAACATACCGGAGCGGCGCCTGGACGTGAAGCTCAGCGAAGAAGAGCTGGCGCGCCGCCGCGCCGCCTGGCAGGCGCCGGCACCTAAGGTAAAGTCCGGCTATCTCTACCGCTACTCTCTCCTCGTTTCCTCGGCCAGCACGGGCGCCGTGCTCAAATCGGGAGAGTAGCCGGACCGCCGGCGAAGACGGCCACCTGAAGAATTTGCTCAGAGGCTATGGTAAAGGAGGAGTACACTTTGAAAGAGCAGAGGAAAAGCCGTTTTGTCGTCCTGGGAGTCCTCGCCCTCGTCCTGTTATTCCTTATTGCCGGCTGCAGCTCGCCCGGGCAACCCGCCGGGCAAAAGCCGGCGCAAAACCAGGGCGGTCAAGGCCAGGCCGCCGACCAGCCCCGTACCCTACGCCTGGCCCACGTGGTAAACGAAAAGGACGGCTTTCACGTCGCCGCGACCAAGTTTAAAGAGCTCGTCGAGCAAAAGACCGGCGGCAAGGTTAAAATCGAGATCTACCCCAACGCCACCTTAGGCGACGAGCGTACCCTCCTCGAGGGAATGCAGATGGGGACGGTAGATATGGGCGTCATCACCAACGGCCCTATTGCCAACTTCCTGCCGGAGATCGCCGCCTTCGAGCTCCCCTTCCTCTTTAAATCCCGCGAGGAAGCATATAAGGTGCTGGACGGGCCGATAGGCCAGGAAGTCTTAAACAACCTCTCCAAGGTTAACCTCAAAGGGCTGGCCTTCGCCGAGCGAGGTTTCCGGAATCTGACCAACTCCAAGCGCGCCGTAAACAAACCGGAAGATATAAAGGGCCTGAAGATCCGCGTCATGGAAAATCCCGTCTACATCGATACCTTTAAAGCCTTGGGGGCCAACGCCGTTCCCATGGCCTGGACCGAAGCCCTCACTGCGCTGCAGCAAGGGACTATCGACGGCCAGGAAAACCCGGTGAACGTCATCTACGCCTTTAAGCTCTACGAAACGCAGAAGTACCTCTCCCTCACCCGCCACACTTACGCCCCGGCCACCATCATCATGAGCCAGCAGGTGTGGAGCTCCTTCCCGGCCGACGTACAGAAGGTGCTGGTGGACGCCGCCAAGGAAGCTGCGGCCTACGAGCGCCGGTGGAACGCGGAGCAGGAAGAAGGCCAGCTCAAGGAGCTAAAAGACAAGGGCATGGAGATTTCCGAGCCCGACACCGCGCCTTTCCAGGCCGCCGTGCAGCCTGTATATGAAAAGAACAAGGATAAGTACGGAGCCCTGGTAGCAAAGATCCGGGAGGCGCTAAAGTAAAAAGCCGAGAAGGCCGCTCCGGGTGGAAGCCGCAGGCTAAAGCTTGCGGCCCCACCCGATCCAACTTAATGCTGCCTATCCCTGAAGGGAGTGAAACCTGTGCCTCTTGTCTCTTTTCTCTCCCGCCTCAGCGACCTCGCCGACCGGGTGATGTGCCGCCTGGTCTTTTTGGCCGTGGCCGCCCTTACCCTTACCATCACCCTGCAGATTGCGGCCCGCATCTTCTTCGACGCCCTGCCCTGGACGGAGGAGCTCTCCCGCTATCTCCTCGTCTTTGCCACCTTCGGTGGAGCCAGCTTGGCCTACAAACGCGGCAACCACATCGCCGTAACTTTTCTCATTGGACTCGCGCGCGGGCGGCTGCGCGAACTTTTGGGTGCCGTCGTGCAGCTCTTCTGCCTTTTCTTCTTCGCCATTGCCATCCGCTCCAGCATCCAGCTGATCAGCATGCAAATCTACCAAACTTCTCCGGCCCTCGGCCTGCCCATGCGCTTGGTATACCTGGCCCTGCCCTTTGGTTTCAGTACCATGGCCCTTCACGCCCTGGCGGAGTTTGTCGCCTGCTGCCGCCGGGCTTTAAGAGGTGAAGCCGCATGATCGGCCTTCTTTTCGGCAGTTTCGCCGTCCTTCTTCTCTTGGGCGTCCCCATCGCCGTCTCCGTGGGCCTGGCTTCTTATCTGGTCCTCCGGGGACAGCACATGCCCCTCGTCCTCATCGCCCAGCGCATGTTCGCCGGCGCCGACTCCTTCCCTCTCGTGGCCGTGCCCTTCTTTATCCTGGCCGGCGACCTTCTGGCCAAGGGGAAGGTCTCGGAGAAGCTGGTGGAGTTCGGGGATGCCGTACTCGGCTTCCTCCGTGGCGGCCTCTGGCTGGTTTCCGTGGTGGCCGCCATGTTCTTCGCCGCCATCTCCGGCTCCGGAGCCGCCACTACGGCTGCCGTCGGCACGCCGCTCGTGCCGGAGTTAAAGAAAAAGGAGTACGACGAAGCCGTATCCGCCGCCCTCATCGCCGCGGCCGGTACCATCGGCGTCGTCATACCGCCTTCCGTGCCCATGGTGTTATACGCCGTTATCGCCGACCAATCGGTAGCCAGGCTTTTTCTTAACGGCTTTGCCCCGGGAGTGCTCATGGGGCTTACCCTAATCGGCATTGCCCTTTATCAAGCGTACAGAAACAACTACCCGCGCGGTGCCGCTTTTTCGCTGGGCAATATTTGGCGAACCTTCAAAGGCGCTTTCTGGGGGCTTCTCACCCCGGCCATCATCCTAGGCGGCATCTTCTCCGGGTACTTCACCCCTTCTGAAGCCGCGGTAATCGCCGTGGATTACTCCCTTTTCGTCGCCCTTTTCGTCTACCGCGACCTTACCTGGCGCGATATCTACCGCATCATCGTAGGTTCCGCCATCACCATGTCGGTTGTGATGTTCATCATCGCCACCTCCAGCATCTTAAGCTGGGTTCTCGCCAACTGGCAGATCCCCACCCTCATCGCGCGCCATATCCTAGCCCTATCGCGGAACAAGTACGTGGTCCTTTTCTTTATCGACGGCATCATCCTCATCGCTGGCGTATTTATGGAAACAGCCTCTGCCCTGATCATCCTCACGCCGGTTTTCTTACCTCTCGTAGAACAGCTGGGGATTAATCTCCTTCACTTCGGGCTGATCGTCGTGGTTGGGCTGGCCATCGGCATGATCACGCCGCCCGTAGCCATCAACTTGTACGTGGCCAGCACCGTCACAGGGCTTCCGCTGGAAAAAATCAGCCAGGCGGTAGCGCCGTTCCTTCTCGGGCTCATCCTGGCCCTCCTCACGCTCACCTACGTTCCCCTCTTCTTCCCGGCGGTGATTCTTTAAAGGGCTGCCGGGCGACCAAGAAAGAGGCGGCAAGGCCGGCTCGCCTTTTCAAGAGCCGCCAATAAGAATTACGCCGGCGACGATAGCGGCCACACCGGCCAGCCGCCGGGCGGGTATGGTCTCCCCTAATACGAAATGCGCGAGAAGAAGTACAAACACGTACCCTAAGCTGACTAGTGGGTAGGCCCGGCTGAGTTCCGTGCGGGACAGCACGAGAAGCCACAGCAGAGCGCTGGCCACAAAAGCAGCAAACCCGGCTATGAGCCAGCCGCTCTCCACAATACGTGTGAGAAGCGTCCTTAAGCCTGCGGGCGAAAACTCCAGCCCGCCCGCTCCCTTAAGCCCGATCTTGATCATAAGCTGGGCCGCCGAGCTTAGCGCCACCGAGCCGATGAGCAGGAACCAATCTCGGACGTTCATGCCCCGTCCTCCATGATTAGGTCTTATTTGGCAGGCACTGAAACTACCGGAGGCTTACGTCCCCGCTCAGAATGCGGACGAGGTCTCCGTTTTCCGTCTCTAGAAGCAGGGCTCCTTCCCGGTCGATGTTCTTGGCCAAACCGCTCACGGTAAAATTAGGGGAAATTACAGTAACGCGACGCCCTAAAGTCAAGGAAAGCTCGCGCCAGCGGCTGCGCATCTCTTCCGCCTCCTGGGGGAGCCGGTCGTACCAAAACTCAAACCGTTCGAGAAAGGCCTGCAGCAGCAGGCGGCGCGAAACCTGCTTGCCGCCTTCCCGGTAGAGCGATGTGGCGGTCGCCTCCAGTTCGGTGGGAAAGGACGGGGTGTTGACGTTGATACCGATGCCGAGAACCACGTACACTACCTGATCCAGCTCCGCCCTCATCTCCGTAAGAATGCCGGCCACCTTGCGCCCGCCGATAAGGAGGTCGTTCGGCCACTTAATCCCGGCCGGCAGGCCGGCCACGCTCCAGATGGCTTCGGCTCCGGCCACGGCCGCCGTCAGGGTAAGAAGCGGGGCCTGGACGGGAAGAAGAGGCGGCCTTAGAACCAGCGAGGCCCAAATTCCCACGCCCGGCGGCGAAGACCACGCCCTTCCCCGCCGCCCACGCCCGCTTTTCTGCTCTTCCGCCACCACCAGCGTACCCTCCGGTGCGCCCCGCTCGGCGAGCTCCCGGGCCGCGTCGTTCGTTGAGGTAATCGAATTGAAGTGGTGCACCACCTGCCCAAAGCGGGCCGTCTTTAGCCCCAGGCGCACTTCGGCAGGTAGAAGCTTGTCCGGTCGCGCCAAAAGGCGGTAGCCGAGACGCGGATGCGCTTCAATCTCGTACCCGAGCCGCCTTAGGTCGCTGATGGACTTCCACACCGCCGTCCGAGAAACCCTGAGAGATCGGCTGATTTCCTCTCCCGATATGTATCCACCGTTTCCCGCCGCCAGGAGCCGAAGCAGGGAATCCTGATCCACTCTGCACCACCTCCTCCCGATTGTAACAGGGCCCGCGGGGAGTGTCAAGAAACGCTAGAGGCGCCCTCGGCCGCGCAGGAAGGCCACCGTACCGGCAAAGATGTGCCAGGCCAGCTGCCTTTGGTACTCGGGATCGGCCAGAAGCGCTTCCTCCTTGGGATTGGAGAGAAACCCTACCTCCACCAAAGCGGCCGGGCAGGGAGAGTTCCTCAGCACGTAAAAATCGCCCTCTTCCACGTCGCGGTAATTCTCCCCCAGGGGGGTGGTGATCTTAACGAGCTCATCCTGGATGCAGCGGGCCAGCCTGTAGCTCTCCGGATGGTTGTGGTAATAGAAGGTCTGTGCCCCGTACTCGTAGGCGGAAGGAAAGCTGTTGCCGTGAATGCTGAGGAAAACCGTCGCCCCGGCCTCTTGGGCCGGCCGGACCCGCGCTTTAAGGTCTTCCACCAGGTCCTCGGAAAGTTCCCGGTCGTCTTGGCGCGTAAGCAAGACCCGCGCACCGCTCAGCCGGAAATATTCTTTGAGGTACTCACAAATCGGCAGGGTAATGTTCTTTTCCAACACGCCTCGTTGACCGCCCGCGCCCGTGTCGATGCCTCCGTGCCCCGGGTCCAGTACGATCACCTGCGGCGCCAGAACGCGTGCCTCCGCAAACACCCGCTCCCGCGCCCGGCGCTCGGGTGTGGCCAGCGCGGCCAGAGAAACGGCCAAAAGAAATGCCGCCGCCAGCCACCGCCGCGTGCTTTTTAGGTAAGCGTTCCTCGTGCCTTCCCGCACCCCTAACCCTCCCTGCACGGCCCCGTCTAAAGGCGGGGCTACCTGCTAAAACATACTCGCGCGGGAAAGGCTTTAGACCGCGCTGGAACGATTGCCCCAGGGAAACGCCCCGGTTGAAGCGGTAAAAGAAATGCCGGGTAAAGCCCGGCCTAAAGACAAGCTCCTACTTTAGCCACATAACAACTATTCAAAAGTTCCTTTTACCACAACCTCGCCTTTTCTGATCATGGCGTGCCCGCGTGCAAAAACATACTCGATATTCAGCTCCTGATCCAGCACGAGAATGTCAGCATCACTACCAATCTGCAGCGTTCCTTTTTGGGGGTATAGTTTTAGCGAACGGGCAACGTTAAGAGTAAGTATTTGCAAGGCGCGACCAATATCCACTCCTTCCTCCAGCACTAGAGCCTTAAACTCGTGGTGTAGTGAAGCTTGATCAGCTACCAATAAACCCTCAAGCTGTCCGTGTTCGTCAAAAACAGGCATACTTCCGTTGCCATCAGAACTCATTGTAATGTTGTCTATAGGTACACCGCGTTCCAAACAGTACTTAATGGCTTTGGACGGTTTAATAGCATGCTTCGCTCCTGTGGCCGGACTAACACCGGAAGTAATATCGATCATCCCGCCCATAAGGCCGAACCTTATTGCCTCTTCGAGTAGGTCGGGGTTCCGGTTAAGATGTGTAGGGGTAAACTGAGTAATGGGGATTTCCGTCTCATTGAGAATCTCAAAAATTTGCTCCAGCTTACGGCGGCCGTCGCCTACATGCAAATGCACCACACCGGCTTTCCCACTTAATATTCCACCCACTCGGGCTTCCGCTGCCAGTCGTTTAAGTTCATCTTTTGTCGGCTGAGCTGAGCGGTGGTCAGAAATGGCTATCTCGCCTGTGCCAAGCACTTTGTCGATCAAGATAATGTCGTTCCTTACGTTGTCAGTTAACGTTCTTGTCGGCACCTCATAAGCTCCAGTGTAGATAAAAGCTGTTATTCCTTCTGCCTCCAATCCCCGCGCCTTGGCCAACAACGCGGCCATATGACGTGTGGTGCCGTCTGTACCCAGGCAACCGACCACCGTCGTTACTCCTGCACGTGTCACCCGACTCAGCATTACCTCCGGCGTACGCGAAGCAAAACCGGCTTCTCCTCCCCCGCCGATCAGGTGAACATGCTGGTCGATAAAGCCTGGAACCACGTACTTCCCGCTTACATCAATCACTTCTGTCTCTCCGTAGTCAGGAGCAGGATCTATTTGGGGAGCGATGTTGGCAATAACTTTCCCGGCAACAAGAACATCCTTTGTTCCAATGTCTTGCGGCGTCAGAACATGACCGCCCTTCAGGATGAGAAACAACTGCCCGTCCTCCTTTGCTTGAAGCCTGGTTTATTTCACGTCTTCCACTTTCCAAATAGCCTTCCCGGTGTACCCGTAGAGCCAAGCAATCACGAAACCTATATAACACATGATGGCCCATGGAGCATACGACAGCGTTGGCACTCCCAGAGTAGCCGTCATGTAAACTCCAGCTGCACTCCAGGGAATTAACGGCACCACTACAGTCCCCGAGTCCTCTGTAGTCCTGGACAGCACATTACGTTTAATCTTAAAGTCATTAAAGAGAGGATAATATAGTCGGCCGGGCACGATAATGGAAAGATAAGAGTTGCCTGTAACTAACCCAGTAAGTATCCCGGTTAGCGAAGTGGATAGAATTAAGTTACCTACCCTACCCTTAATAAAAGCTCCCTTGATCGCCTCGATAATTCTATTTAGCATCCCTGTATACTCCATTTCGCCCGCGAACACGTACGCCATAAAAACGGTAGCGATGGACCCCACCATACTGGTAATACCACCGCGATTTAGGAGATTATTAAGCTCTGGGATCGGAGTCTTGAAGTTGCCACCGCTGTACATAGCTGTGATTACAGCCTTAAAATCTGCTCCCTGTACTGTTAAGGCCAGGATCATAGCCAACACCGTGCCAATCCAAAGGGCCGGAATGCTGGGTACTTTCTTGTAAGACAAATAGAATACCACCAGCGGCGGCAGAAGGAGAATGGGGTTTAGCTTAAAGGTGGCTGCAATACCGTCTAATAGTTGGCTGATGCGAGTGTAGTCGATGGCTCCGGCCACACGAAAACTGAATACTTGGTAAACAATTAGAGACACGAGATAAGCAGGCAAGGTAGTATAGAGCATGGACTTAATGTGGTCAAATATATCTACTTCTGCCGTTGCCGCAGCCAAAATTGTGGTGTCGGATATTGGACTCAACTTATCCCCCAAGTAAGCCCCAACAACAATAGCGCCTGCGGCCACTTCGACCGGGATGCCCAACCCATAAGCTACCCCCATTAATGCCACCCCTATGGTCGCCACCGTGCCCCACGAAGTTCCGGTCATGATGGATGCTATAGAACACAAAAGCGTTGCCGAAACAAGAAAAGTTTTTGGAGTCAAAATCTGCAATCCAAGATAAATGAAATACGGAATAGTTCCGGAGATTAACCAAGAACCAACTAGTGGTCCTACCATGATCAGAATGAGAATGGCTCCCATAGCTCGGTCTATAGTCGGCCGAATTCCATTGTTCAGCAATTCGTCCCAGCTGTAGCCAAGCACAAAGACGCTTATAAAAGTCACAAACATGGAAATGAGGAGCAGCATGACGGCAGCATTCGCTCTAAGAATTCCCACGCCCCACACCAATAATACCATGGCCACCAGGATAGGAAGCAGCGCAATTCCCAAGGTTGCTTCTTTCTTCTCCCTTTGACTCATTGGCATCGCCTCCTGATTGCATTTGCTTATCTACTTATCTAACTCATGCAACTTCTATGCCACCCCCTCTTCCACAACTCACATCCCTTGATTGCCGGCCTAGAAGCATTTGTGGAATCTAGCTCTATAGAAAAATGGGAAGGAAAATGTCCTTCCCATTTTTCTTCCCATTACCACCCATTGTTGGATTATCGCTTTCCTGGAGGAAAGACCTTTCAGTGATCTCTATTCCTCGAACACCTCGGCCGACTGTAACTAGGCCTTTGCGCTTTAGTTTTTCTATAATATACCGGACACGGTTCTCCGAAAGACCTAAATGTCTGGCTAGGGATCTACGCCCAATTGGTATTTTTCTTTCATTGCATTCTGCAATTACTGATAATGCCTTTTTCTCTTCTGACGACAGCTTATCTCGCTCAAGCGGTCCCAACAAGGTTGCCTTTAAAGCTGCGGGCAGCTGGTGGTAGTCGGGCGGCTGGTTTGGGCAAATATTCGACAAGTATTCAACTACATTTTGGAGCTCACGGACGTTACCCGGCCAATGATAGGCAATAAAGTACGGTTCGACTTTTTCGAAGAAACGTTCCGGATCCATTGGCGGTTTATGCTGAAAGTATTCAGCGTAAAATAAGCGTGCCAGGCACATAATGTCGTCCGGCCGTGCTCTGAGAGGCGGTATCCTTAAAGGTAGTACATTCAGCCGATAATATAGGTCCTGCCGGAACCGGCCTTCGGCTGTCATGGAAAGCAAATCCTTGTTGGAAGCCGCGATCACCCTTACGTCAATGGGTACAACTCTGGATCCCCCGACACGGCGGATTTCCTTTTCTTGTATCACTCGAAGCAGCCGCACTTGGAAAGAAAGCGGAGCATCGCCAATTTCATCAAGGAAAATCGTACCTCCGTGGGCCAGCTCAAATAGCCCAGGTTTGCCGCCCTTTTTGGCGCCGGTAAAGGCTCCTTCGTCATAACCAAAAAGCTCGCTTTCGAGCAAACTCTCGGGCAGAGCCGCAAAATTTATGGCTACGAAGGGACCGTGTTTTCTTGGCGAGGCGTTGTGTATAGCCTGAGCAAACAGCTCCTTCCCTGTACCACTTTCCCTCTGGATAAGAATCGGCGACGACGAATTCGCCAGTTTTAGCGCCAGCTCTTTCACCTCCTTTATCACTGTACTAGCTCCAGCAATATCATCAAATGTGTACCGGGCAGTGTGGTTTTGGCCTCTAAGTTTTCTCCGCAATTCCGTTTCCAATCGTTGGATTTCCGTAACGTCTTTTAGAGTAAAAATCGTTCCGGTAACCACATCGCCATCTTTAATTGCCGAGCTTTTGACAACAAACTGCCGTCCATTCAATACCGCCAGTTTTTCCCCATCCCCCGATACGTTTTCCAAAGCTGCTGCCAGGTCTTTGAATGGTAGTTCTTCTAGCCTTAGCCCGAGCAGTTCTTCCGGGCATACTCCTAGCACCTGTTCTACCACGTGGTTAAGCACTGACACTTTACCTGCTGCATCGAAAGCGATGATTCCATCGTGAACAGAGTTGATTATAGTAAGCAGTTGGTACTTCATTTCCCTGTTCACATCAGCAATTCGCTTGGTTTTCTTAATTGAGGGTCTTGCATAATTCGTTTACCGAAGGGCAAGAGACAGTAGGACAAGGTAATGTGCAGAGTCGTCAGTTTAAGATGCAGGAAATCAAACGGTAG